>JAIQZU010000026.1 GCA_021776915.1 Candidatus Scalindua sp.
TTTTCACCTGAGAGATTAGAGGCCTTGATTGCTTACATCAGGTCTTTAGAGTTCACAGGAAGTCCTTTCAGGAATGAAGATGGTTCATTGACAGAAGCACAGAAGAGAGGCTGGAAAGTATTCAGTGATGCTAAGGTTGGATGTATTGAGTGCCATCCTGGCGATCCAAAGAACCCGAGAGCATTATTCAGTGATGCGCAGACTCATGACGTTGGAACAGGTAGAGTTGGTAAGGACGGATTCAGGACAACTCCTGGGGCTGTGTTTAACACAACAGTTCTTGAGACCGGTGTTGATCCTTATGGTGAAGAGTACGATGTTCCAATTATCGGACTTGATCTTGTAAAAGAGTTTGATACTCCTACACTGAGAGATATTTACGCTTCAGGTACATATTTCCATGATGGTAGCGCTGAGACTCTGATGAATACCATAGATAATACAGCTACTACACTGGATATGCATGGGGTCACATCACATCTGAGTAATCAAGAGTTGCAGGATCTGGTTGAGTTCATGAAGGCTTTATAAAATGTTCTTTGTAGAGAAATAGTCTCCAGCCAAATGCTGGAGACTATTCTCTATGAAAACTTTCGATGCCTTAAATTTTGTGTTTAATTAACATTAAAAAGGAAAGGAGTAAACCAACTTATGAAGAAGGGATTTTTAAAGTCAATGGCATTGGTTGGTGTTGTTGCAATATGGGGGCTTTTCAGCAGTGCTGAATGCCAGGCGCAGGTTATGACTGGTGGAGCAAAACCTGGTAAGGCTGTTTATGGTGATTACTGGGGTATGGCAAGAGAGATTCAGGGAAACGTTGAATCAGTTGTTTTTACCCAGTCAAAGCCTACGCTGGCAGGTGACCCGTATCATCAATACCCGAATTACGTATCTAATGATAGCAGGATTGTGTCTTACAACATGAAGACAAGGAGTCTGAAGGTGCTTACAAAAGATTTTCAGAGTGCTTATGATCCTTGCCTTAATTGGGATTGTTCAAAGGTTGCATTTGCAGGTGTTCACAAAAATGGTGGCGGCAGTCAGATATGGGAGATGAATATTGATGGTTCTGGCTTGAGGCAGATGACTGATGCGCCTGGTACATTCAGGTCCCCACTCTATTATGCTGCCGGTGCTATTGAGGAAGGTGAAGGCAGGGTTATATCAAGGGCCAGGTATTTTGAAGGTGACTGGGCTCCTCGTGGCACAGTTCCCAAGATGGGTTTCCTGATGCTTGCTTATTCTCCAGAGGGTTCAATGGACGAATTTGGCAGACCATTCGCATTTGACTTATACAGGCTTGATCCGCAGGGTGGAAAGTCAATGGATCGTATCTGCGGTCACTTATTAGTAGGTATCGATATGCCAAATGTTGATACTGTTATTGACCAGATCACTTACAATGTAAGTTCAAATTTTGATCCTACACTGACTCGTGATGGAAACATCTTGTACAGCAGTACACAGGCTAATGGTACTCATAATAATTCTAATGGCAGCACATGCCTGTTAGTTAACAACTGGACTGGCGCTTACCCAAGACACATCTACGGTAACGAGGTTAGTGAACAGCCGGATGCACCTAAGGTTCAGGCAAAAGAGAGTTCAGACGGCTATGTGTATTATATTGAGGCATTAGACAACAACTCAGGTATAGGTAATCTTGCAAGAGTTAGCTGGACTACTCCTCATGCCAAGACGCAATCCAGGTTGAGCAATGATGGCAGACTCTACAGAAGTCCTCATCCATTGCCGGATGGCCGTTTAATGGTTTCATCTGCTGAAAGACGTGACTTTGGTATACACTGGTTCTGCGCTGACAAGGGTACGGTTTCTGAGTTAGTTTATGATGATCCGGAGTGGAATGATCATCAGCCTCAGCCTGTTTATCCACGTTACAAACCAAGATGGATAAATGCATTTACAGCAGGAGACCATTTTGGTGTTACAACTGTAACGTACCAGCCATTTGACCAGGTTAATGTTGAGGGATATCCTCACTCATGGAGTACAACTATATGCTTTGATACAACATTGACAAATCTTCCATATGGCCCATATCCACATCAGAGAGCTAAGGAAGTTGGACATGGTGATATAAAGGCTATAAGGGTACTTAATGCAGTAGCTACTAAAGAGCCTGATGCCAACAGGTATCTACAGGGCGCTGGCAGCCATCTTCTTGGTGGCGCAAAATCAAGCTCTAACTCAGGAACATCTTTCTCACAAAGACGTATGTTTGGTTATCAGTATGTTGAGGATGATGGTTCTGTTGTAAGTTCGCATCCAGGTGACGAGCCTTACTGCACACAGATACTGGATGACAGAGGAATGGCAGTACAGACGCAACTGGCATGGGCATATGTAAGGCCTTATGGTGGAAGAATTTGTACAGGCTGTCACTGGGGTTCTTATGATAAGAAGGGTTATCTGAACATTCATACCAAAGCTCTTTATAACTGGTGGTTCAGTGATTTGAGCCATTATGATTCACCGTTTATGTGGGCTAACTTAAGGGTTGACAAGAACGGAAAGTATGCTGGTGTGAAACATGGTGAAGACGTAGTTGTGCCTGCTGACGTTTATTATGGTGGTGCTTCTGGTACTACTTCAGCAACAGTTGAAGGATTAAACATTGACAAGTTGAGAACTGTTGACTTCAGGAGGGACATACAGCCTATCATTGATGCTAAGTGTGCGTCATGTCATGGTACAACGCAGACTCCTAATTTGAGTGGCAGTACAGATCTGGTATCTGTTAATGGCGTTGCTGCATTCAGCAGATCATATAACAGCCTTTTGGCTCCACAGAGAGGAAGGGATACTAACATTGGTGGAAGGTATGTTAACCCGAGCGCTGCTATAAACAGTCTTCTCATATGGCGTTTGTATGAAGAAGAATTGTCACAGTTTGCAACAAGGGCTAATCCTATGCCGATTGAAGGCAGGGTTATGCATAATAAGTTGTTAACACCAGAAGAAAGATACTTATTTGTTGAATGGGTAGATTTGGGCGCTCAGTGGGATAATATTCAGGGCCCAGACCCTTATCCGGGATATCGACGCAAATAAGGATTGTAGTATTTTTGAATTCTTGATGCTCAGTTGAGAGCATATATTAACAATGAGCTGGCATAGCAGGAGTTTGAAAGCTATGCCAGCTTTTTTTATTTCATTTTATCTCAAAATCCACTTGACAAGTAAGCTGTTATAAGTATAATTCACCTTCACTTGAGTTGAAGGGGTGATAATAATATATTTGTTCTAAAACGTTGATATACATAGCGTTAAAGTTTGTGAGCAAAATATATCGTTAACTTACGAGTTGAGAAGAATCAGATAAAACATTTGCAGTGTTTTTAAATGTGTATTTTTAATATTTTATTATAAAGTTGTTGTTATTTTATGGGAGTTTTTATTTAGAAGTTATTTTGGATAGGAAACTTTTAGACTTAAAGTAAGAAAGGAGAAGAAAAAAGAATGGTTCATTCAGTTAGAGGCTATTTAATAGTGCTGGCAGTTATTGCTGGTTGTGCGATTTTGCCGATGAATTTCTGCAAAAACGCAAATGCAGATGAAGCTGCTCCGACGTTTCAGGATGTAGCATCTTCGATTTACGGACAGCCTGTTGGGGATGATGATGACGGAACAATGTATGTCTTTGGCTTGACAGCTCGATACACAGGGCCGGATAAAACATTGCCGGGTGATGGTAAGTTTAAAAACATATTTTATTACTTACCTGTAACAGCGATGTACTATAACCCTGAAGATTACTATGTATCAACACAAAAGGTTGAGGGAGTGTTTAAGTCTGATGAGTGTGTTCTGTGTCATACAATTCAAACTCCGCGTATCGTTGTTGACTGGAAATTGAGTAAGCACTTTAAGGGTGGAAAGACAGATGCGATGGACAAGGAGCAGGTTGTAGGATGTGATGCCTGCCATGGTAACAACCATCAGGAATTGACGATGCCTAGCCACATCACTTGTGGTAAATGCCATAAAAAGGAACATGGTGAACATCTTGCCGGTGGGCAGGGTTCGCACAAACCTCACACAATTTGGGATATATCTGTTACCGAATTTGCCTGGCAGATTGGAAAACCCGGGGAAGAAGTAGCCGGATGTGCTCAATGTCATGGTATCGCTGGAAACAGATGTGACGGATGTCATACCAGACATAAATTTGCGCAATCAGAAGCAAGAAAGCCTGACAACTGTGGTGTCTGCCATATGGGTGTAGACCATGCTGAGTGGGAATTCTGGCAGAACTCTTATCATGGTAAGATT
>JAIQZU010000027.1 GCA_021776915.1 Candidatus Scalindua sp.
GCATCAAATGTATTACACAAGAATCATTTACTCAAAGGGATTTTCCCGGCCCTGAGGAAAGTGGGTAACTCCGCTAACTCTACGAGTTAGCTCCGTCACCCACTTTCGATAGTTACACAAAAATCGTGACACTACCCCCAACTCTTAATGACCGGGGCACCCGGCGGATACTAAATTGATCAAATTTCTCAATTTAAAATTAAAACTTTACTATCTTTTCTAAAGCTAGATCTCTCCCATTTTTATAGTCGTTAAAGGACTCATGAACCTTTATTGCTGGTTCGATCCATGGTCTATCATCCCAAGGCAATGAACCTTGCCAAAACTGAGAAGAATATAGGAATTTTATGCCCGAAGAAGGTAATTCCCTTAACTCTGTTTCTCCATAATGATTTGGAGAAGCCGCTGTTGGTTCTCCAACAAAAATAGTTTCAGTGTGTTTTTCTAATTCGGTCGTCAAACTTACTGCTGCCGAAAAAGTGAGTCTTCCAGTTATAGTAAATAAGCTCCCCTTTTTATTAATTTTATCACACCTAATTAAAGCATGAATTAGTGGCTTGAGGATTGTGTTATCTCCGCCATTATTATTTCTTATATCTATCACTAATTTTTCAACTTGCAGTGAATCTATTGCATTAAACAATTCATCGACAAATTCTTTAAAAGAATTGTTTTCAATTTCTGCCACAGCGTTAAACTGAAAATACATAATTTTTTCAGGCACTAGATAAGAGTACCAATAATTCAAATCAAAATTTGATAAGTATAGTGGAGGCGTTATTTTTTCACTTCGAGCAGAAAGCATATTAGTTGATTTATCAAGGTCTGATGCCTGAATAATTAAAGTATGTTCCTTTTGGGTATCATCCAATAATGTTAATGAGATGGAATTATCTGAATTGGATAAACCCAATCCAATTAAAAAATCAAACTGTCCAAGTCTTGATGGTAGAACATCCTTAACTGTCATGTCATTGTCTCCATGGATATATGGCATTGCCAATTTTATGACTGCTTCAATAGGCGTTGAACTAATTTTTATGATTTTCATTCCTAAATATTCATCAAATTTTTCATCTATTCGAGAAATGTAGATGCCTTCCGAAAACCAGTACAGTCGAAGTGGTAATCTACGAAAGTTGGTATTTTCATCCCAAGCTCTTGCAATCGAGGTGTGTCCATCATTTAAGGATGCAACAAGCTTCATCATTTCCATGATTGCTCCAGTTCTGTCAAGATCACCAAAGCCTTTTTGGGTTTCATTATAAAGACTGTCAAATGCTTCTCGATGCCGTACTAAATGGAGTTTTGGATGTTCCTTAATAAGCGTTTCATAAAGAAAAATTAGATCACTGCTGGGAATTCTTTCCATCTGCTCTTGTCCTAAGGCAGATGAGTTAATTAAAAGTAAAAACAACAAAATAAGCGAGCTCGTCCGTTTGGTTGTACTTATTAAATTTATAATCATGATTTATGTCCTTTTTAAATTACTGCTAACGTCGGGCGAGCTGCAGTAGCTGGCGGAGCGTTTGGTTTTGAATGTTTGCAATACTGCCAGCTATGCACAGCTAGCCATTGTTAGGCTCGGTATTCATTTCTTCATCTTCAAAATATTCACTTGTATCTGGAGCAAAATCCATTAATTTTTTCCCAGCAAGAAAATCTGCAATAATACAGTCCAATTTTAATGGTCTATGATACATGATGAAATGCTTTGTATCATACATTATGACGGATTGCAGTTGGGCTGGGGCATTGGATTCCTTTAAGGTTTCTAAATACTGCTCTTTCTGTTTGTCTTGTTCTTTTCCTTTAAAGGATTGAATATCTAAGATTGGAACTGTAATCTGATGAAGATATCCTGTTAAATCTACAAGTAAATTCTCTCGCCAATATTGAAGCATTGCACCTCTATTTGTCGCCATGAAACTTGTAAGTAATTTGATTCTATAGTTCATGGTTTCCATCGTAATACTGTCTTTGTTACCAAGGGCATTTCCAACGCTTGCTCCGTTGAATCTACTCCATTCTTCCGCATTCGATAATTTATCTGAATAATCCTTTATTACCTTATCTGCCTGAATCAATCTTTCATCATCCGTAGAAGGCGTCCATGTAGTACTTTCAATAGAACCATCTACAGAAATAACGTGAGAAACCACATCTTTTCTCATCGATGCGAGTTGAACGGCTAACATGGAACCCCATGAATGACCAATAACAGTAATATCCTTTAATCCGTATTGGTCAATAAGTTCAGAAAGTCCTTCAATTGCATAATCCCTCCAAGGAGTTGTATTTGTATTCATTGGTAAGTTAGGTACAGGAGTTCCTCCATATCCAGCAATAGTTACTGCATACATCTTGTACTTTTCTGTATTCCTGTCCATAAATTCTTCCCATTCATTCCATCTGCAGGACATACATGGAATTAGCAATAAATTGATTCCACCTTCACCTTTTACAACTACTTCTGGCAATTTTTCTGTTATGATGATTTCTTGTGAATTCGCTAAGTTTAATGACAAAAGGAATCCGAGGAATAGAATAATTCTTTTCATGATTTTAGCCTAACGTTAGCGTATAGATATTGTGTATATAGCACCTATTTGGCGGTATAAACACTATTGTTTATATTTTTCTTTTATACAGATTTTTACACTTTAATCAAGAAATTCATCTGCAGGGTTTCTGATTTTATCAATCGCCTTTTTGGAAACATGCGTGTAAATCTCGGTTGTCTTTGAGCTATTATGCCCAATAATCCCTGGATTCTTTATATTTCCTCTGAATTTCATCCATTGCTGCTCTCTTTTACACATAACACGATTATCACCCGCAAAAAAGTCAGAGTAGGGTGGAGTCCCACTCCACCATTTTCTATTAACCAAACTCTTACGAGCAAGCGGTGAGGCAAGAAAAGGCCTGCGCTTGAGTGTTGTCAGCTTGAAAAAGCAGAATCCCCCTGCAAAGTTGGCCCTGATGGAATTGCTCACCTTCTAAATGTTTGGCGGAAACTCCTTGTCGTATCGTTATGTTTTGGTGGAGTGGGACTCCACCCTACCTGGCTGTATAACGCCGCGCTTCACCTGCCGGGCGGAGAGAAACAGCGGACTTCTATAATGCTATAAGCTTTGATCTGCTTAAATGTCCAATAAAAACCGCAGCGCCCGCCCGGTCAGATGTGTAAGCGATTGTTATGTATTATTTTCGTTTAACTCGACAATAATTCGAGAATTTCATCTTGATTACGATCAAATTTACCAGTGGAAGTCCACCCTAAATGTCTATAGAAACCGTATGATCTTGATTTAGGATCAGACGAGCAACCTAAAAATAAATATTTGTGACCCAAATCTTTGAAGTCAGATACTACTTTATTTAACAGCTCTTTTCCGATACCTATATTTTCGTATTCGGGTAAAACAGCTAACACTAATATTTCGCCGGACTCTTTCTCTCCAAAACAATATCCGACAATTTTCTCATTTACTAAACACACATATCCTGGGATTTTATCTCCTTCAATTCCAGATTCCCACGATTCGTGAGTAACACCAATTGCTCCTAATTGCGAAACTGAAAGTGCATTTTCGCGAGTATTTCCTCTCAAAATAATGCATTCACCGGTGTCTTTTGGCGAAGCTTTTCTATAACGAAACTTCATAAGTTTTATCCATAAATTTGAAACATAACGCCGCTATAAAAGGCGCGGCGACAGCCGCGTCCAATGGAGCGTAGCGGAATGATTCTTAATAGCTTTGTTATGTACGCTCACTTAGTAAACACCTCAATTTCTTGTATGTACTCTTTTGGCAACCCAACCTCGCCCGCTATTTTTGCTAGTAGTTGAGCGTATTGCCTATTTTGACCTGTCAATTTTGCCAGGGGCATATTGTATACAACGACCTTTAGAGATTCGTTTTTGAAGGTAGTGACATTAATATCTTCAGGGAGATAATCTGCAACACTAGGCTCCCCGTAAAGACTGCCCAGTTCCTCTTTACTCAATGCCATTATGGCACCGTATGCTCGTCGACCAGCTGATTTGACAAGTGTTGCCCGTTCACCAATTTTTAACTCATAACCCTCGGCATGACCGAGTATTGGTTTTGTAGGATGAAAACCTTTTTCTTTGAGTAAAGTCTCGTCCATAAATAGGCCATAAAAAAATACAGATGTCATTTCATGCTCCTAGTACATAACATTAGGATAACAAATAGCATGAGCGGCACGAGATTACCATGCACGCAGCTTTTGAATTGGCATTAAAGCCACTAAGGGCACCGATTTATGTCTCAGGTACAATCTCTCGTGTCCGTTCAATGCAAAAGTTGAACGTGACCGGTGCCTC
>JAIQZU010000028.1 GCA_021776915.1 Candidatus Scalindua sp.
GTGAGTAATTTTATTCCTCAGCAATCTGGCCTCCATCCAGAAGTCTAAACTATCAATTAATCCTAACTTTTGGACTACCAGAAGCTGATCCCTTAAGGTGTCACTGCTTTTCGAAAACAAATATATTTCTAAACCTTTAAAAAAGTTAAGAATAAACTCAACACTTTTTCCAAATCTGAACGACAGGGAATCGTAATATTCAAGTTCTTCAGGACTATAGATTCTTTCAGCATCATAAGTAATAAATTTATCTGTGGACGACCTTAGCAAACCAACAGCCTTTTTCAGGTCTTCAAATTCCCGTAATATCAAGTCTTTCTGCATTTTTGATTATTTCTTCACAAAAAGGATGGTTATCGTAAACTACAACATCAATTTTTTGTTCACACATCAAAAAGAATTTAGTCTGAATATGTAAAGAAAGTTTCAAAGAGTTAATCTTTTTCTTCTCTCTTGGCAACAACAATATATCGATATCTCCGCCTTTTTTTGTATCATCAAGCCTTGAGCCAAAAATATAGACTGTACCATCAAAATCTCTTAAAGCATTTCTCAAGGCTCTTCTTTCGTATTTATCCAGTCGCATTGTTTACCTTTACGCAACCTCAAGATTGCGTCTATCCGACCGAATGTGCCCTTCGGTATGGGTCGAACTCAAATCGCTTAATTTGGGCTTTTATGGAATTCCCTTTATCCGTAGTACTCCCGATACCACTCCACAAATTTCTTGATTCCTTCTTCAATTGGTGTGGCAGGCTTAAAGCCTATATCCTTAGCCAGATCATCCACGTCTGCATATGTCTCGGGCACATCACCTGGTTGCATTGGCAAGAGATTTTTCTTTGCTTCTTTCCCTAAACAATCCTCTAATACCCCGATAAACTTCATAAGCTCAACAGGATTGTTGTTTCCAATATTGTATATCCTGTACGGCGCATAACTTGATGCAGAGTCCGGATCGTCACCACTCCAACCTGGATCTGGTGCAGGAACTTTATCCATCAACCTGACCACGCCTTCTACTACATCATCTATATATGTAAAATCTCTTTTCATCCTGCCATGATTAAAGACGTCTATTGGTTTGTTTTCCAGTATTGCCCTGGTAAACAGAAACAGAGCCATGTCCGGCCGTCCCAGCGGTCCGTAGACAGTGAAAAACCTGAGTCCAGTACACGGCAAATTGTATAAACTTGAATAGGTGTGCGCCATAAGTTCATTTGACTTTTTTGTGGCGGCATAGAGTGAAACCGGGTGGTCTACATTATGATGCACCGAGAACGGCATCTTTGTGTTCGCTCCGTAAACAGAGCTTGAAGAAGCGAATATAAGATGCTTAACATCGTTGTGCCTGCAACACTCGAGTATATTCAGGAATCCTGCAATATTGCAATTTATATAAGCATGAGGATTTGTCAGTGAATACCTGACGCCGGCTTGTGCTGCCAGATTTATAACATAATCAAACTTGTTCTCAGAAAAAAGATTTTCAACTCCTTCACGGTCTACCAAATCCAATTTATAGAAAGTAAACTTTGAGTTTTCTTCAAGTTCATGCAGCCTCGTTTTCTTCAGGCTAACATCATAATAATCGTTAAGGTTATCAATCCCAATTACACTTTTCCCCTGTGCAAGTAAACGTCTGGATAGATGAAAACCTATGAAGCCAGCAGCCCCTGTTATTAAATATGTCGTTTGCTTCGCTCTCATTTGTCACTAGTCCGCCTTAGGCTGGTCGTCATTAGTCATTTGTCCCTGGTTATTGGTCAAAAGGAAAAAATGGTCAAGCCGTTAAATTGTTTAAACCTTTAATTGCAGATTTGTCTATTTGTCTACGCGTACCATTGGCCATGAAATTCTGCTTTTTGGCGCTGAGAGAGTTAAGATGTAACAAAAGAGACATGTTTCTTCACCTATCTATAAAACTCCTTACATTTTCATATATTTCTCTTGCAGTATCATAGCGTCTCTTTGCCTCATCTTTGTCGGGCTTACCATCAGGCAATAACCCAAGATCACTTGGGTACCTCGAATCGATGTAGAGTTTATTCAACAGGCTGAGTAAGTCGTCATCAATGCTTTCACTATAGACATACGAAATTGTATTCTTAAGGGCAATCAAATCATGTGTTTTTATTGAGATTAATTCACTTGGATCACTTATTCTCAAATATATCTGCAGGTAATCCAAATTTTTCAATTAAATCATTAAGGGCATAAGATAGAATTGTAGTTTTCTTTCCATGGGACTTAACAGGATATGATTTCTTTGTTTCGAGATCATAGAATTTTGGATGTCTTCCTTTGCCAGTAATAAATATTATGCCATATTTCTTTAACACCTTGATTACTTTTCGTAATTCTAGATTTTCAGGCATATGTTACTTCAGCAGTTAATTGTTCAAGCCCCTTTGGAGACTCCATTAATATTGATTTTGACAACGATCTTTTAAAGTTCTTATGTAGTTGTTTGGTTTCCTGCTCATTAAACATTCTCCAGTACTTATTATGTGCAGGATCATATATGTTTTCTATGTTAGAGTTTTCTATTGCCGTCAGGATGTACTCTTTAGTTGACTCTGCTAGTGACTTTAATGCATCCTTTTCGTTTTGCCCATGTGAGGATACTGTAAAATCTAAACAACGAGCAACAAATACACCATCTTCCCTGGTCAATAAAACATGTAGATACGGGCTTACCCATAATTCCCCAATCTTTATTTTAATTCTCAAAGCCTTTAATGTTTTCATCGTTCTCTCCATAAAATCAAAATATTGTACATTTCTTTTTTGAACTCTCTTAAAGCATTACCTACTACTATTCCATAAACGCTATGCTCCTCTATTATAGCCTTAAAGGTCTTCTCAATGCACTGCTGAGAATGAAAGGCCACGACATGTGACAGTTGATCATTACTCAATATTTCCTCTATAGTATCCAAATCACTTTTAGCTGACTTCAGCCATTCAGCCGTAATGTGTTTCATAAAAGTTCCCTTCCCTCACTGAGGATTTTGCGGGAGAACAGACTGTCCAATTCAACAAACATCTCAAATTCAGATTTTGTGTATACCAGCAGATCTATTGGAATATCTTTTTCTATAGGTCTTATTGCTCTGCTTACTTCCAAATAGTTTTCAGATTTTTGTTTAAACTCTTTGGGGTATTTCTCTTTATCAATTACAACCAAAAGATCAATATCACTATTTTTGCATGGGTTTCCATAGGCATATGAACCAAACAGTATGATCTTCAGAATTCTTTCAACTTTTGTTAACCTGTTAACAATCTCTTTCTCTATTTCTTCTATTAACATCTTAGTTACCTACAAACATACGTTCACTTCCTCTAATTGTGTTTTTTACGTTTCACTGTCATGTAACCCGACAAGCGGGTTGTCATTCTACATTTTGCTGCACTATCAGAAAGCTTCCGCAGTCATGTGGCTTCACCGTCAGTTTGCCCACCAGGGTGGACTGTCATTTCGCTTAGCTGTCCCCAGTGAAATAGGCTCACCGATGGAACATGCTGATTCCACAGGGCTAGTCACATTTCACGGGGCAGGCATTATTTGACGATGGCAACAGTAATTCAATAATAGTATTCCACTAAATTCAGTGTCTCAATGTTATTTATGTCCTTATCATACACAGCGTCAGCAGGAAGTTTATCTGTAAGCAGTAACAAGCATGGATGATTTTGCTTGAGTAGATCGAGTTGCTGAAAATTATAACCTAATATTCTCTCGTCTGTTATTCTTGAATCCTCAAGAAAAAACCCCAGGAAATTCCAACTCATCTTCGATACTACCGTATACGCAATCTCTGATAGCTCACCTGCGCCATAAATGGCAATACTGGTTTCTGTGCCATTAGTAGTCTCTACAATCCTGGTTTCTATGTCATTTCTAATCTCTTTATAAAAATGAATATTTCGACTAAAGAACTTATAGGCCAACTGTGTCTTCTCTCTCAATCCTTCAGGCGTAACATAGTACTTAATACGCCTTGGATTAGCGCCTACCATCCTGACAAAACCCTTCCGGATCAGGCGTTTCAGAGCAAAATTCACCGATGCCACATTAAGCTCCATTTGAGAAGAAAGATTTCTTTGTGAAACGGATGCATTATTCTCTATGGTCTTAAGTATATGAAAGTCGGTTTGTTCTTTTGTCATGGGTTATAAAGACAGCTCCGCCATGTCAGTTACATCCTTCAGTTGAAAACTGTAACCCGGGAGCTATTTGTTACTAAAGATTATTCTGGATTCGTCATTTGACATTTATGATTTAGAAATATCGAATAACGAACTTCGAATATAGAATTAAGATTGGTAAACTATTGTAATTGGTTTCCTGAATTCTACGAACAACATCGATCTTAAAATACTCTAAAAATATTTCTGAAAGGTACTTACGGAAGGATTACTTGTACTTTTAAACGTTTATAATCATAAACGCTCAGTATGATTTGTCAAGAAGTAAATACACCAGAAAAACAAGAAATTATCGACATAAACTAATCTATCATATAGACATGAACCTCGTAAGGTTTGAAGTGATCCTTAATTCTCCCATTATTAATTTCTATATTTCTGCCTTCAAATAAAACAGTTGCATTATTTCCCTGTAATTGTTCGCTGTGAAAGACAGCATCAACCGGTCTTTTTATTACATTAACGGCAATAATAAATCTAACTGTTCTTCCATCAACAGCATCAGCAGTGGCTGCCCACTTGCCGCTTTCCATATCTTTTCGGGCAACATTGAACAGCCTGGTTTTATTCAGCAATTCACAGTTTGCTTCCTTTAATAAGTAATGTATTGCGGGTTCCCCATTGGCGTCAACAGCGTAATGCTGTGTATTTAGTGAAGGACTTGAATTTCCCACATCTCCTTCGTGTGAATCCCGATGGGTTGTAAATTGTTTTTCCGGATCGGCGCCTTTTGCCCCCCGGCTTACGTTTGCCGATACATTCGCTGTCAGATTCAGCACAAGATTGTTATTTGAATCTGGCGTTGTCAGCACAGGAGAAAGTATGTCTAATTCAGAAGCAATCTTCTTCACATCATTCCAGTGTTCCGGAAAATTTTTTATCTCGTATCCCCCCCCCCTATAAGTGTAATAAAGTATTCCTTTGGCGCCATGAACTATCGCAAGATATGTAAGACACCTTTCTTCTTCAAAGGTAGGATTTCCTGCATTCTTAAGTATCGGTGACTCGCTGAAATAACTCCAGCCAAAAGCCTGTATTATTGCCCATACCTGCTTCCCCCTGTTACTCATGCTCCCGGAGGATTCGTCTATGGAATCACTTAGCCATGTCATCGGCCTTCTCGGAATCGGATAGGTATCGACCATCAAGATATCCACAGCATCACCATAATCACCTGCCCTCTTTGATCTTACCAGCGCCAGACCGGTAAGTTGGTTTTTATCAAAACTACGGATGTAGTTGCCCCATTTCCATATATTTATCGGCGAGATACACCTGCCTTCCGGCTCGTCATCCAGATACCAGCAAAGGATGTTACTGGTATTTATCAACTCCTTAACACGAACATCCAATCCATTTTCTGTGCTCTTATCCGGTATTCCGACTATACACTTCAACCCATTCTCTTTTGCAGAAAGGACATAATCTTTTGTTGAAGAGGCCAGCACACAGTTGAAACCTGCTTCCTTGAGTTCGCCAAAGACATCTTCAGTAGCGCCATATATACCGATTGGGAATGGATCTGATTTAACACTAAAACTCCTTGTCTCCGAAGAGGTGATCATATTACTGTTTTTATATACTTTTATCCTCCAGTACCATTTCCCTGTACCCAGTTTGTCTTTTGTTTTAAATGAACTGCCCAGTGCATTTATGGCTGATATCACAATTTTATCCTTAAAATTATCATTCCTCGAAAGTTCAATTTTCAGATCAAGTATTTTATCATCATCGGGTATTCTCCATACAAACTCCGGCAGTGATGTATTCAGGGCAGAATCGTCTTCAGGCAGAAGCAAATCCATGCCGTATTTTATTAATTCCATATCATCAAAATATATTCTGTGCGACATCCCTGGATTTACAAACTTAATATCCGTTTGTCTCACCTCTTTTGAATTCAGATACCAGCTCATCCTCATCCAGGCACCCCAGGAGAAGAGTTCGTCTAAATACATTTTCTTATCAAAGATCTGAATAGTTGGATATTCAGCATCCTTCCAACCATCACGTTTAACCCAGAATGAAAAGAGGTAGTATTTGTGAGGTTCAATATTCTTCACAGTGCAATGCCAGGCGCCTTTACCATTAATAAAGATAGATTTTTTACCACGGTGAACTGTCTCTGTTGATGTTGACAAACCATTCTTTTGCCCAGAATCTTCCATCTTCCAGAAATCCGGGATCAGGTCATTATCATTATCCTCTTCAAATCCAGGATTAGGAATCAGGTTGGGGAAATATGCAGCCTTCAATTTTTCGTTCTCTTTGATTTCTCCATATAGGCATAGTGCCGCCGTATTAACTATAAAGATTATCAGACAAAAGTGTTTCAACAGTTTCATAATATAAACATCCTTTCCGGACAAGCGTGGCAGACATTGGTCAATAGTCATTTAACCCGTTGTCATTGGTCATTTCGCTGCGCTGTCATTCTATGGAGTGCATTGACAATGTCAATGCACTCTGCCACAGGTCGCGCCTGAGGCAGGCCCGCCTATGGCGTAACAGATTTATTAAGGCAAACATCGACACGGTCGATGTACTCCAAAACTTATTTTCCTGACAATTTTAAAATTTCTATATATTTAATTATCACCTATTTTTGAGCGATTTCGTAGCCGCAACCTTGAGGTTGCGTAACTTACGTAAACCTATCAAGTGGTGAAAAACTCAGGCTACCCGCCTGTACCTATTCGGGCAGGAAGCCAGCGGCTACAACGGCATGTAATATAAAATCTCTCAATTTAATTATCAATTCTTTTCATATTAACTGTATTATGTGTCAGGCCAAGAACAATGGATAATAAAAGGGCATTTGCCGGAATATGCAGATTAAAATCAGTAAGACTGTGTGCAAGGATGGCAATTACACTACAAACTCCACCCAGGGCAACACCTTTTGCATAATGATGCCTCCTCTCCCACCACCTCATCAATGTTTTCCAGAAAAACATTATAAAACCGCTCAAGACTATTACAAACCCTGCCAGGCCGCTATCTGATACCAATTCCAGGTAATCATTGTGTGCATGATCATAGTACAACTGACTTTGCAAGGTCTTGTACCCCGGATAAATATATTGAAAGGTACCAATACCTGTTCCAAATACAGGAAAGTCTTTAGCCATGTTGATAGTGTTCTCATAAACCTCGTACCTTGTTGGCGAAGAAAGATCTGACATTCTGTTTAAGATTGGATCAAGCCCCAGCCACATCAGGAATACGAAAGTGATGACTATGACTGACACTATTATCCTCCATCCCCTGCCCATAGCGCCCTTTAATCTGGTAAATCCAACGAGAGTACAGAAAGCAACAACAGCTACAGCAAAAGACATAATCCCGCCACGGGAGAGAGAGAGGAAAAGGGCTGATATCATAATTACAATTACAAAGACTAATAATAGATTAGCAAAAAAGTGAGACTGAAACCTTGCTGCAATGGAGCGTCTACCTGTGTTCTTAAAAAATGCAACACTTGCAAATCTGGAAACCAGCAGACCTAACGCAACCGGTATCACCATACCCAAATAGCCCGCAAAATGATTACGGTTTACGTATGGCCCGAAATGTGTAGCATAAGAAGCATTCCTTACCCAGTATATGTCTTTAGTACCAGTAAGCTTTTGAAGGATGCCAAGAAGAGAAACACAAAAACCCACACTTATTATTAAGACGACAATACGGTTGATTCTCATACCGGGCGTATTCGTTATAAGAAAAAACATACCGATGTAAGCAAGTATCTTGAAGAACTCAGTTTTAGTAGCATAAGGGTATATGCTGATGGGACGACAGGTTTGGATTTCGGATTTCGGATTGCGGATTGCGGATACATCTAAGACACTGGTACGAATAGGTTGTGAGGTTTGGAGTTGGGATGGTGGATTGTTGATTGTTGATTGCAGATTTCTGTTTTCGGATTGGAGATTTATGGTTGACGATTGATGATTTGAGTTTTCTAAGATTTGATCAGTTGAATGTAGATTGTCGATTTCAGATTGCGGATTTCGGATTGCAGATTTCATATGAACAGACTTATCTGCCGGCCATCCGGGCCCAGATGGAATATGCTTCTCATTCCATGGGGCAAGTAATGTGAACTTATACAAATCATAAGTATTAGGACTAAGGGACTTGAGGATTCCTGACGGCAACGGGATTAGCTGGAAAACGACAAGACCGATAAATAACACTATCGGGATATTCAAGGGGGTTTTCACAAGACTGGAACGATTGCAATCAGATTGCGGATTGCGGCCTGCCCTGGCCTGCCCAAGCGAAGACTTGGTCTTGGCCGGGGTGCGTTCCGCACTGCGGTCTGGGCCAGGGATTGCGGATTGCGGATTGAAAATAGTAATGATTTGTTTAAACGCCCAAATCATTACTAAAAAACATATTGTGAGCTCCATTGTGGAATATGCCCATGGATGGACAGAACCAAAGGCGAGAGGCGTGAACACAATTAAAAGTATTACTCCATATTCGATTATACGGTCAAAAACAATCATGGTCATTTAACCCGCCAAGGCGGGTTGTCAAAGTTTCACCCCAAAAACTAAAAGCAACCACAGATTTCACTGATTTCTCAGATTTTTTGTCTGTGAAATCTATAAATTTAAAATATTGCTTGTAGCGTTATAGAGTCGGTTATATATTCCATCGACTAGTTAATAAACCTCTTAAAACGCAATGATTGCTCTCCGAAATTAATCAGCAAACCTATTTTGTGCCTGCTTATTTTGAGGCTGTTTATGATTTGAGCCTCATCCTCTTTAGTGAAACACTTTTCAGCTTTAATTTCCAAAACAATCTCTTTAAATAGGATAAAATCAGGAATATAATACTTCTTTAATTTTCTCTCTTTGTAATAAATCGCAAGTTGCGGTTTCGATACAAAAGGAATCTTTCGGCTTTCAAACTCTATTTCTAAACATTCATGATAAACCGCTTCAAGGTGACCTGGGCCTATTATGCTATGGACTTCCATTGCCGCCCCTATTATTTTATGCGTTCTGAGATCTTTTTCCATGGAGGAATTATCTCAAGATTTCACAGATAAAAAATATAATAATCAGTGTAATCTGCGAAATCTGTGGTTCCCTGACTGCCGTCAGGCAGGCATGCTTTTCATTAATCAATTTGTGAAGCTAATTTATTTTATCATAAATTCGGCGTCTTTATACTTCTCCCTGATCGCCTCGCCTAATAAATCAGCAGCTTCTTTGTGGTTGGGATTCAGGCTGAGCGCCGACTCATATTCGTAAAATGCCAGCTCGCTCTTTCCTGCTGATTTATATAATTTGGCCAGGTTCAAATGGGCGTCTATGTGTTTAGGATTTAATTCAACTGCTCTTTTAAGATTCACTATAGCTTCTTCATTTTTCCCGAGCCTTGTGTAAGTTTCCCCTAACCAATAAAATGCCATGTAGTCTTTTTGATTATGTTTTATAACGTCCATCAAAAGTTTTCTTATTTTATTACTATTTCCCTGAAAGTACTCACCTCCCTCCTTAATGATGGAGCCTAAAACAGCAGTGGCAGCAGTATAATCCTCTTTGATAAAATAACAATTTACCAGCATAATCTTATTATTGGCAATCTTATAATTGCCAATCGCTCCATCAACGTCACATTTCATCAGACTAAGTTCAGCTAAACTATCGTGCGCCCTCTCCCTATTGCGTACCCTCTGGTTCCTGTAGATTCCAAGCGACAACGCCTTATCCCACTCCACTTGAGCCTTCTCAAGAAATGCAGTAATACTTACGCCATTGATAAACCGGTTATCATAAGACTCTAGAATCTCAGCTTTTCTTTGTTCGTTTTTGTAAATACCGGCAAACGGACTCATATCATTAAAATTAATTTCTTTCTTTACCTGGTTTACACACCACATTGCGTACTGTCTGTGAACGTAAACATCTGTCATTTCAAGGCTAATCGCTTTCTCAAAATATTCTATTGCCTCATTCGTTTCTCCACTATAGCCTATATACCATGCATACTGCGCATAATTGCCGCCGTCAGTCGGCTTACGCATCAATGCTTCCTGAAAAGACGCCTTTGCCAGCTCGTATGATTTATTTCTATCTTCCTTACTACTTGCCATTGACTCTTCACCAATATAAGACCTTCCAAGTTCAAAGAGAGTATCAGCGTTTAAAGGAGAATATTCCAGAGACTTTTTCAAATAATGAATTTGCTGCTTAACATCTTTACTATCCTTCCTCAGGACTCTTCTATATTCGGAATAGTATTCTTTAGCGGTATGTTCATTAATGATAGATATGAACAAAAGGACTGCGGTAATCAGAATTGATAAACAAACCAGGAGTTTGGGGATCTTTTTCATAAGGCTGATGGGTCATAGCTCATGGCTCATGGTTGATGGTTGATAGTTCATGATCATTTTGCAATTGTTTTCTTTATTGAATTTATAAGACTTGAAAGCTGCTTACCGATTGTATCTCCTGCTATTCGTAAGTCATCAAGGTTTGAACCGGAAATCCATTTCTTTTTATAAAATATCGTTAGAACAAAACACCTCCACCAACAATGAGCCATCAGCTATCAACCGTCAGCCATCTTCCTTTTCCTGTTTTTCTTTGAAGCTTCTTCATCACCGTAAACATATCCATACTTGTAATAACGGGAGTAGTAGTGATAATAACTTCCCCTGGAAACATCCACACTATTCATGACAACGCCCAACATCTCACTCTTTTTACCACTTAATTGCAAAATAGACCTCTTAACCATATCTTTCGTAACCTCACCCGATTTAATTACATAAATTACCCCGTTCACTATATTCGATAAAACAACGGCATCAGTAACTGTTATAGCAGGAGGGGTGTCAAAAATAACAGTATCAAACCGCTCCTTTACACTCTTACAAAATAATTCCATACCGTGAGATCCTAACATTTCCGAAGGGTTTGGAGGAATAAGGCCGCATGTAACAATGCTGAGGTTAGACACGATTGTAGGCTTAATAATAGACTCTAAATCGCTTTCTCCAATAAAGTGATTACTTAAACCCGGCAGTGTGTCAACATCAAAAACTTTATGCACTCTGGGCTTACGAAAGTCCGCATCTACCAGCAACGTTTTCTTGCCGGTCTTTGCAATCATGATTGCAAGGTTTGATGCGACGAATGTTTTACCCTCACCCGGCTGAGTACTCGTGACCAGCAATAATTTCTTGGGATTATCGGTGGATGATAACATTATGCTTGTTCTTACATTTCTCATAGCCTCTGCAAATGTCGACTTTGGCATTTCATGAGCAAGGATATCAAGGGAAACCGGCTTCTCGCTCCTCGGAATTTTCACCTTTTCAAGTACTCCTAAAAGTGTGGTTTTCAGATATCTTTCTACATCCTCAGGACTCTTTACGGTATTGTCGATATATTCAAGGAAAAACGCTAAACCAACGCCCAGAGCCAACCCCACCACTGCCGCAAGAAGGATATTCAACCTTTTCTTAGGCTTGATGGGAACAATTGGGGTCTCGGCAGGATCAACAATTCTTATGTTGCTTGTCTTCAGCTCACCCGTAATATCAGTTTCTTTCATCCTCTTCAGCAGTATGTCATACATAGCCCTTTCGCCTTCTGCTTCTCGTTGTAACGTACCGTAGGCAATGGCCTTTCTATTGAGATCAAGGGCCACTCTCTTCTGTTCCTCCAGGGCATCAGAAAGGCTTTTTTCTCTTGATTGCGCCACTTTATAATCCGTCTCAATACTTCTTATAATCTTGTTTACCTCAGAGTTTATCCTGCTTTCCAACTCCTTTGCCTCTGCCATCATTCTCATCATATTGGGATGTTTTTCTCCGTATTTATCAGACAACTTTGTAATCTCTGTGCGTAAACCTACATGCCCCTTCTTTAACTGCTGAATAAGAGGGTTATTCATCACTTCGGGTATGGACTCAATCAATTCCGGATCGCCGGAATATTTCTTCGTCTGATTATAGAGTGTTTCCAGACCTATTCTTTGTGTCCTGGCACTTGTCAAGGTTGAATTCAACTCTTCAAGTTTCTGGACAATGATATTCTGTCTGTCTTCCAGGGAAACAATTTTCTTTTTCTCTTTATATAACTGCAAGGCATTTTCCGCTTTCTCCACCCTCTCTTTTTTCTCAAAAAGCTGTTTCTGCAGCCATTCGACGGCATCCTGTGATGCGGCAAACCTCATTTCGAGGTTCTTCTCTATATATTCTTTGGCGTGCCTGTTGGCTATTGTCTTTATAATGTCCGGATGAGCGCCCTCAAAACTTATGTTAACAAGACTACTGTTTATTATTGATTCAGCCTTTAACCTGGAAAGATAACCACTTACCAATCCAGAATCCTCATCAATCTTATCGGTTTTCAGAGATTTATTTTTAGAATCCTTTTTCTTAAGGAGAGAACTCAAAAGGCCGCTTATACTGAAACCCTTTGCTTTTTCGTCTGATTTGAACTCAGGGCTTTCTTTAAGGTTTAACGATTTAATAACCCTTCGAGCGAGGGATCTGCTCTCCATTATCTTAAGCTGCGTTTGAATAAATGTGCTCTCTAAACCGCCCGTCGACATTACTTCCTCGAAAGAAACTACATTTGGATTTTCTTTATCAATGAGAATCTGCACCGAAGTCTTAAAAATGGGAGTTGCTTTAAAAGTTTTGATGGCCACAATGGTAACGGTGACCACCAGGAAAGCAATGATTATCCACTTTCGCCTGAGAACAACCTGCAGATAGTCTCTCAGGTGAATTTCTTCTTCCTGTTGTAGTGTGTCGCTTTCAGGTAACATAATTATCTCTATTTAAAAATACGTTTCGGGCACAACAATAGTGTCTCCCGGCAACAGTATAATATCCAGACTCCTGTCACCCTTTTTAACCTTATTCAGATTGACTTTTATGGTCTGCTCCATTCCGTCTTCCAGTCTTATGACCTTAGTCCTGTTAGGGGCGGCAATATCTGTAAATCCACCCGCCTTGGTGACTGCCTCAAGTACAGTCAGATATTTGCCGATCATTGGTATTGCACCCGGACTTTTTACTTCCCCAAGAACAAATACCTCTTTTTCCTGATACTGTCCCATTAGTTCAATATCAAGCCTTACGGCAACTTTTGGATTCCTTAAATAACCATCTCGCAGACGCGTCTCCAGTAACTTTTCCACCTCCTGAGTCGTTAGTCCATTTACGTCTATGTTTCCGATAAGGGGATAAGAGAGTACACCCTCGTCGGATACTCTAATTGTCATACTCAGGTCGGGTTCTTCAAACACTACAATATCCAGAACATCATTGCTGTCAACCAGATACCTCTCTCTCCTTGAATAATCAGCCTGTTGTCTTGGAATTCCTCTAGCCTGTGTGCTCTCTTGGATACCTACATCAGTAGACTCGGATTGTTCCCGATAGCTAACCCTGGTATCATCCCTGATATGTTGCGAAAAATATTGAGAACACCCTGTTATAAGTAGAATTAATATGTAAAATGAGAAATGAGAAAGTTGATTTTTTAGCATGATGATATTTAGATAAGCCTACGGCACTTTCACAAAAACCTTGAAATTTTTAAACATATAGAAAAGTATACAAAAAGGTTTTAATATTGTAAATATCAAAAGCAAAAGGAAGGGATTGTAATTATTCACCGCAAAGAGCGCAAGTGAGATCAATAGTGATGAAAAAAGAATATAGCATATTATCAATACTTTCCTCAGTAATGACAGCCCTGGTTATTTGTGTTGCATTCCGGAATATGCCTGCTGTTCTCGCTTCTGCCGAGCCGGATGATATCCGTAAACATCGTATTATTGATTACCACGAACACATACAGTCTATCAAACAGGCCGAGAAGACTATTGCGGTAATGGATCGTATTGGAATAGAAAAGATGGTACTGGTAGGAAGTCCATGGTTTACGATTACGATGAACGAAAAGTATGGTTTCACCCGCTATGACTGGAACAACAATCAACTATTGGAAATCGCGGAAAAATATAAAGGCCGTTTCGAGGCATGGCCGACAATCAATCCACTTGATAATGACAAGCTTGACAAGTTAAAGGACTATATTAAAAGAGGAGCTACCGGCCTGAAGCTTTACACGGGGCACGGTTTCCCTTCTTCGCTGCAACCAGGCACATACTTGTTTCATACCATTGCCCTGGACGACCAGACAATGCTTCCAATATATAAGTTTTGCGAGGATAATTTTGTCTCGATATGTTTCCACGTCAATCCTGGCCCAACAAAGCCAGGGTTTGCACAGGAACTGGTAGCCGTACTTGATGCCTTTCCTGATATGAAAGTAAACGTTCCACACTTTATCCTCTCGTCTATCATGACATCACGCCTGATGACATTCCTGGAAACATATCCCAATCTTTGGACTGATATCAGTTTTGGTTTTGAAGATTATCAGGTTGCCGGGCTTAAACGCTTTTCTAAAAACGTGAGCAAATATCAGGATTATGTTTGCTACCGACAATGTAATCACTTCAGCCAAGTTCAAAACAGAGGAGTGGCTTTCCGTGCATATGCAATGCTATGTCGACATGCTGACTTTAGATGAGTATACCTGTTCTTTTGTAAAGGACAGACAAGGTAAAGACATGAAACTCAAGGGACTCAAGCTTTCAGAAGTGATCCTTGAGAAGGTCTTATATAAAAACTACGAAGATTTTACTTCTCGAAAACCCGTAGGCACAGTCATTGAAAGAGAGATTGACTGGTCGAAAATGAATGTTAAGAAGCTTAACCGAAAACCCGGACAGGCTTTCCCTCCTCCAGTATCGATGAAGGGGCAATGATACGTTTTTAAGAGTAGTATAGCCTTTTAAGCCTTTAGTATTTTGTTTTAACGCAGAGGACGCAGAAGGGTATAAAGGCAGATGTATAATACGAAGGACGTTATACATTATGCATTCCTGCTGTTTCAATCTTGCAAAGCAGAGCTTAGCTCTGCAGGTTCAAGTCAGGTCGCTATCACGACAAAATTCCTCGACTTCGCTCGGAATGACGTCACACTGAGCGGAGTCGAAGTGTTATCATCATTGAAATTCCTATGCACGAACCTAAACGTTTCGGTTCAGGCTACAAGCCTGAACCAACATAAATCAGCTATGTAGGTTAAATATAGTATGGGTGGATGCATTCCTGAATTGTTGTAATACGACTATATTAGCCGTAAATATGGAGTGCATCATCCGTGATGATGCGTATTAAAGCAGTAACACGGTCACTGCATTCCATATTAACAACCCTGTACAACAATTTGGGAATGTTCTCTTAAATGTTTGTTAACTACGAAAACAGTTGAATGGATGACATAACTGCTGATAATTATGGCGGGGATTTTAAAACTTAACGCCTATACCAATCGAAGCCTTGTTTATGCGGTCACTCTGAGTCTCTATATTAGAATGCCTGTCCCAGTAAGAATATCTTAAATCAATAAATGACCATTCCTTAATGTTGTAAGCTACATCAGCGCCAAGCTCATAGACGTCATCCTTTCTAGATGAATCACGGAACACAGATTTTGAATAGTTGCCATAAAAACCAGCGGTTACCTTCCTTATGGTGTGAGATATACGTGCATTTGTACCAGTTCTCACAAACGCATTACTTCCAGATGTAAATTCAGATACCTGTGTTGACCTGTCAGCATTTATTGACAATTTCGTTCGGCTTGAGAGGTCAGCATCAATTCCAATCTTCATGGAAAAGGTTGAAATATCCGAGACAGTAGCTTTTTCAAAGTCTCTATTAGTATAACCAAACTTCATAAAACCCGTTGTCTTAGCAGTGGCCTCCCACTCAACACCTCCAAATATATCATGCCAATGTGAATCGCTAAGCCCATCATCCAGCCTTTCAAAGTCGATATGGGCACGACCATATGTATATTCAGGAAATAAGTTAATCTTCGGTGTAAGCTTGAAAGGCACCTTAACGGTAAAGCTATTCTCATTTCTGTTAGCACGTCTCAGAGCAAATTCGTCGTACTCCTGATCGAAATTCTGGTATGTAAAATCCACACCAAACCGCCTGAAATAGTCAGGAAGACTGACTTTAATAGCTCCGGTATTGGTCTTGCGCGAATGCAGCGTATCTGTATCAGAACCTGCACTACTCACGGTGTCCACATATTTGTCAAATAATTCCACATCGAATCCTTTCGGCATGCTGAATTTGCCCACAGCAGTAAAGTAGTGATTTTGCTGATTCTGGTCCGGGTTATCCCTGTAGTTCCTAAAGTCTGAATGCCAGTCAACACCGATATTATGCTGCTCTCCTCCAAACGGCAGCATAAGCCCAAGGCCGGGCGTATATGTATTAATTATATCAGAGTTTTTGTGGCCACTTGTCCCCTTGCCTGAGACCTGGTATATGTTGTCATCCGATTCGATTCTTTCATTAAATTTTGGAAGCAAATGAAGAGGCCCCAACTTTATATTCCCCTGTGAAAATGCACACACATTGAATGCAGCAATACATACAATCACTGTAAGGGATACTGATACGAACCTCAAGGTTTTTTTAACTATTTTCATAACTCGTGATCTCATCTCACTAAATTAATCATGTACTTGGACTTGCACTTTCTGCACTTTCAGCCTTTTCTGGCGGCTTCCCTGCAATATCCTTATCCTTCGCCGGCTGTTCAGGCGGCGGCGGTGGCGGCGGCGGTGGTGGCGGCGGCGGCGGCGGCGGCGGTGGCGGCGGCGGCGCAACCGTTTTGCTTTGCCCTTTTTTCACAGTTTCTTTTGCCCCTGTTGTTTCATCCGTAACTGTAATCTCTCCTGCATCCACTGTAACTGTGGCCTCACCACTAACTGGGTCTACTGAAATGCTAATAGCATCACCAGGAGTCACATCAATGCTCGTCTGCTCACCCGGCATTATAAAAAATACTCTTCCGTCAGTAAGGCTTAAGATAGCGGCGCCGGTTACAGCATCGAAACCTATACTACCACCTGTACCCCTTACAGACGCCACACCTGAAGGCGTCTCAAATTCTGTCAATACAGACGTACTGGGGGTTATGTTGAACAATAGATTTCCCGCAGCAAGTTTAACATTCCTGAGAGTCTCTTTCTTGTCTATCCTATCCTTTTCGGCTACCTGTTCAGTATTAATTGTTATTGTTGTATTCTCTTTTACCTCCAGACTGGAATTATCAAGGAAAACCAAGTCTGCATTAGCTCCAGGCAAAGTTATAACGGTGTCATCGCTATAAACGGAGGAATTCTTTATCCTGTTGCCGATCTGTTCGACAACCAACTCTTTACCTTCATGTATTACTTTAACTTCACCATTAAATTTAGAGATAACAGCTATCTTTTCCTGTGCAAAAGCAATGCTTGAGGAAAAAACAAGGATGAGAAAGGATGCCAAGATGGCAGAAGGCAGGAAATAGCTTTTTGAACTATAAGGTAGTTTTGATTTCATAATTTATATTAAAAATAGAACCAAGTACTTAAGTATAAAAAGAGGGATGCTTTAGCTTTTTTCGACCACACAAGGCATCGAACAGGAAATACTATATAAAGAAACAATGAAAAGTCAAGTAAAATGTAGGTATCAATAATTCGCAAATGCAATGCCTTAATATGCTTTTCTACTTAATTGCCTTTGGAATCCTTTTACACAAAAGCACCCTGTGACTACCTAACCACCTAAACTATAAGTAGATAGCGATATTGTTTACCTTCAAGCGGCATTCAATGATTCATGTTTTTTATGTTTAACAACCTTACTATACCATTTACTATATGGTAAACTTTGTACATTTTTACAGGCACTTATATACAAAAATTACACACTTGGATTCCCGCTCAACATACTGCGGAAATGACAGGTCTTTTCGCTTAAGGTTTTATAGCGATTACATTGGATCTATATCAGAAATGTACACTTCGGCAGCGGCTCCTTTTTGAAGAAGATCAATACGTATCACAAGCTTATAATGCCCCTTCCTTTCAACAAGGATCCCTTCCAGCCCTTTGAGCGGCCCTGACTTTACCCTCACCATTCTACCTTTTTTAAGGTATGGAAATGGATCCAGCTTTACGTCGCTTTCCATAATAGACTTTATATCCAGAATCTGCTTATCCGGTATTGGTGTAGGCGCATCCAAATCAGTGCCTATTATCCTTGTCACCCCCCTCGTATATTTAACATCAAACAGGCGCTCTTTCTCTGCACAAACAAACAGATACCCGGGAAAGAGGGGTATATCAACATACTTCTTCCTGTCCCTCCTTCGGCTAAGGGTGTGGACAAGGGGAAGAAATGTCTCTATCCCTCTTTCGCTTAAAAACAAGTCTACCTGTTTTTCATGCCTTGAACGTGTATGTATTGCATACCACTTCATATATTTTCATATAGTAATTGTTGAAGCTAAATTGTTCAAGTTATAAATCAGCTCACTATCTCTACAAAAACTATCCTTCGACTCCGCTCAGGATGACGTCACACTGAGCGAAGTCGAAGTGTCACCAACATTGAAATTCCTATGCATTAAATTATTTCACTTCCCACCAAAAAAACATGTCGCCCGCCCGTTCCGGTACCCGCCCGAATGACATCACTCAGGCGGGCGGACGGGGACAGGCGTCTCGCTGATTTATTATTAAAAGTTGACAATAATTGCTTCAGCAAGTATATTCAGAAACTGATGAGCGCCCGTAGCTCAATTGGATAGAGTAGTGGACTTCGAATCCAATGGTTGCAGGTTCGAGTCCTGCCGGGCGTACCATATACTATTACTCTGTAAAAACTTCTTTTCCCCGTCCCCATTTACATGAGGACAAGCTTTAGAAAGTTTTTTTCGTATCATAAAAAGTTAAAAGTGCCTAAAGTTTAAAGTGAGCTAAAGTTATGGATAACAAAGAATTTTCTAAAGAGCTTGAAAAATGCACGCGAAAATTTGCGGTGAGGGCTATACGTTTATCAACAGCTTTGCTCAATACACCTGAGAGCAAGGTTATAAGAAATCATATTACATTAATTTTAGGCACTTTAGTCACTTCAAACTTGGCTGCGGCTATGCCGCGCTATGTTTAGTCATTGGTCATCTACAATCTATAAAAAATTACAATTGCGCCCTTAGCTCAGCTGGCAGAGCAACTGACTCTTAATCAGTGGGTCGAAGGTTCGATTCCTTCAGGGCGCACATTCTTTCTCTCCAAGAGATTACATTAAACACCCTCTACGAACGGGCTACGATTGTTGGCAGTTTATACGTGGATTCACTTCCCCGGACAAAAAACGCCGAGGACTTTAATCCACCCTACATATAACTTTTCCATTTGCGATTGAAATCAGGCATTCGGCAACTTTGTAAAAAGTGCCTAAAGTATAAAGTGAACTAAAGTTAATGTTTGTGCCTTTGGGATGGGGATATATTTTAAATGGTGTTGCCTATGCAACCTGCCGATGTGCTTCTTCAAATTTGACAGAAATCTTCTTTGATACTCCCGCCTCTTCCATCGTAACTCCGTAGAGAACATCAGCTATGCTCATGGTTTGCTTACTGTGTGTTATAATAACAAACTGAGACACCTTTGCAAATTCCTTGAGTATTTGAGTAAAGCGTTTAATATTGTTTTCATCCAAAGCCGCATCAACCTCATCAAGGATACAGAATGGACTCGGCTTGGATTGAAAAATGGCAAACAGCAGTGCAATAGTAGTCATAACCTTTTCACCACCTGAGAAAAGCATAATTGATTTGAGTTCTTTCCCGGGAGGCTGGGCAACTATGTCTATACCGGCATCTAAAATATCAACACCCTCTTCCAGGATAATATCCGCCCTGCCGCCACCAAACATCTTACGAAACAGGTCATGGAAATGGATCCTTACTTCGTTAAATGTCTTTTCAAATAATTCCCGACTCGTAATGTTTATCTTACTTATGATATCCTTTAAGGTCCTTTCAGCCTTTTGCAGATCTTCCATCTGCGCCATAAGATGCACCTCTCTTGCTTCGAGCTCTGCCTGCTCATGAATGGCTTCAAGATTAACGTTGCCCATTTTATCTATCTTCCCCTTTAACCCATCAATTTCATGAGGAACACTTTCCCAGTCAATAGATTCAACATCTTCTTCTCCATGCTCTAAAGCGAATTCAGATAGTTCTACCTGATAATCGTCACGAATTCTCTCTTCCAAATCTACAATCTTTACCTTAAATTCACTCTCCTTCAACTTCAGGCTATTTACTACCTGCTCATGGCTTCTATATTCTTCACTATGCTCATCTATTTGCCTGTTAGTTTCAGCCAGCTGCCCGTTACAAACACTTTGTTTTTCTTTCAAACCCATAACGTCTTTATCCAGTGTAATTTTTTCAGCCTGGAGATCTTCAAGTAACTTATTCATATCCGTAATTCCATTCTCACATTCAGCAATCTTTTCCCGGCAATTTCCGATTTCACTATAAGTTGATTGAAGGTCTTTGCTGTTATCCTGAAGTTCCTTCTTTAATTTCTCAATAGAAGCGCTAATATTGTCTTTTCTTTCTTCCTTTTGTGCTATAACAACCATAAGTTCAGTAATCTTGTTCTGTATTTTTACTTTACTGGATTCCTTTTGCATTTTTTCATTGTCTGAAACTACAACCTGTTCTTCCAGGACCTTGCGTTGATCATTTAATTCCGCTATCTCATCATTGAGCTTTACTTCTCTCTTATTAATATTTTCAATATGTTCATTTATTTCATTTATTTCACTTTCGTTAACGGCAATTTCATCGTTAAGCTCAAAAACTTTAAACTCTTCCTTTTGAAGGTTGTTTTCCTTTGAAACCCTGACAACATTCTCTGCATCTATTCCTATTCTAAACTCATCGGTTTTACTAATAAGAGCATTAACTTCGCTCTCCTTAATCCTCCTTTCTTCTACACATGACTCAATCTTTTCTACAATTTCTGTAAGCTCAGATTTAATGTTTTCCAGCTCTGTCTTCCTGGAAATGAGGCCGATCTGCATGCTACCCTTACCAACAAGAATTGTTCCGCCAGGTTCAACAACTTCTCCATCCAGAGTTACAAAACATTTCACACCATTTCCATTACCGGATAGCCTCAGCGCAGTATCAAAATCCTCAACGACAATCGTACCATTAAAGATATACTCTGCCAATGTGCTGAAACTATCTTTGCTCTTTATCAAGTCAACCGCCCTTCCCACGACTCCAGGAGTATTTAAATCAACAGAGGTTTCAGAAGCTTCTACCCTTACATCTGCAAGTGGAAGAAATCTTACATGCCCCTTATCATACTCTTTTAAAAAGTCAAATGCGCAAATTATTTCTTTTATAGAATCAGCAACGATTATCTGTGCCCTATCTCCCAAAACAGCTTCAATGGCCGACACATATACATTATCCACCTTTATTAAATCAGCAACCATCCCATGAATACCGCTTATTAATCCATTATCCTTTCTGGATTCCTCCAAGACCACCTGCACACCGGAACTCACACCTTCGAAACGCTTCTCCAGGTCTTCAAGTGTTTCCAGACGAGATTCTTTACGGCTCCGCAATTGCTGCTGATTGTTTATATTAATATCAACAGATTGAATCTCTGCATTTAAAACTTTTATCTGTTCGTTGGTTCCGGACAAGGAGACCTCAAGGTCTTCAATCTTGTTTAACACCCTGTCTCTCTGCTCTGCAAGGCTCTGCCTTTCATATTCTATCCGTTCCTGTTCCGATGATATCTCCTCCTGGCGTCTTAGCAATTTAGTCTTCCTGTTGCCAATTGTGTCCCTTTCCGCACTTAAACTGCCTATTTCGTTTTGAAGACTGGACCCTCTATGCAGCATGTCTATCACCTGCTTTTTATTCTCTTCAATCTGCTGCTGGAGGACGTCACACTCGTACAGATACTGTTTTAACTCAGTTTCCCTGGTTGATAAATTATTATTTCCCTCTAACAAATCCTGCTGTATTCTTTCTAAATCCTGTCTCAAATTACAAATACCACTTTCTGCCTCTTCAGTTCTGGTTTTAAGCACATCAATATGTTTCTCGTATTTGTCTCTCTGGATATTCAGGTCCTCTATGGTCTTATGGTTAAATCCTATCCTTTCGTGTGCACTCGCAATTTTTGCATCCAGATTAGCCATATTAATCTGAGCACGTTCTAGTCCTGATGCAAGGTCGTTTATATTGCCTTGCAGGCCGCCTCTTTCAGCCTCCATTTCTTTAATGCTGGAAAGTGTTTCCTGGCACTGATTCTCCACCTGCTGTATCTGTTCCTGAGCAATTGATCTTTCATCCTTAAACATTTTATATTTCTTCAAAGAGAGCTTTATCCTTAACTCTTTTAATCTTGCGACACGCTCATTATATTTGACGGCCTTTGCCGCCTGGAGTTTTATGGAACGAAGTTGCTTCTGTACCTCCTCTATTATATCGTTTAAGCGGAGCAGGTTTTGTTCAACCTTTTCCAGCTTTAACATTGTTTCTCTTTTTTTAGTTTTATATTTGCTGATACCTGCTGCCTCTTCAAAAACAAAGCGTCTTTCCTGTGTATTTGCCTGCAACAGCGTATCTACTTTCCCCTGTTCAATAAGTGAGTAACAACTACCCCCTACTCCGGTACCTAAAAACAGTTCCTTGATATCCTTTAAGCGGCAGAGCTGCTTGTTTATTAAATACTCAGATTCTCCTGATTTATAAAGACGTCTCGCAATGCACACCTCATCATACTCTACCGGCAACAAATCTTTGTCATTCAGAAAGGTCAGCGAGGCTTCTGCATACCCCATAGAGGGCCGTGTATTAGTGCCGTTAAAGACAACATCTACCATTTCGTTGCCCCTTAACGATTTCGCACTCTGCTCCCCCAGTATCCACTTAAAAGCATCAACAACATTGCTCTTCCCACATCCATTAGGGCCGACAATACCGTTAATACCTCTTTCAAACTCAAAAGATGTCTTATCGGAGAATGACTTAAAGCCAAATAATTCCAGTTTTTTCAACAGCATAATTACACCTATAAAAAAAGAGCGCCCCCATTACGGAGGCGCCCCATTTAAACTCCCTCAAAATATTCGGTCCCGTAAAATATAGTTCAAAATACTATACATTTACATACTCTTAAAGCCTTTAGCTGATAACATTAACAAAAACTACTACATTCAGGCTGCAATCAACAGACCTGAACAAACCTTATCTCTTTGCCGCAACTTTCTTTTTAGCCGCAGGTTTCTTTTTAGCTGCAGGTTTTTTCTTTGCCACGGCCTTCTTCTTTACCACGGCTTTTTTCTTAACCGCAGCTTTCTTCTTTGTACCACACGCTTTTTTCTTTGCTGCTGGTTTTTTAGCTGTGCTCTTCTTCTTTGTAGCTTTTTTTACTACCATATTATATCACCCCCTTAGGACACAAATGGGACCAAAATATTCGAAGAGTTACCAATTACAGCTCAAGGCCTTCATTTCCTCACCTCTAACATAACAGTTTTTGACAAATCGACGAGCATCCCCGGCAATATCTTTCATTTCATCTTCTGTGTACGGCACAACATCGAACATCTTGCTGTCCAGACAATTAGTCGGCCTGAATGTCTGTAGAGTATATCTCATCGCTCCGGCTATACTCTGCGCGATTTCGACAATGTCCGACTTATCTAAAAAAGCGGGGCAGACAGTGGTGCGAAATTCGTATTCCAGTCCACTATCCATTATTAATTCTATGCTTCTTTCAATATTTGATAAATTACACAATGCCCCACTTGCCGCATTGTACTTCCCTTCTCTTAAAGGCGCCTTTATATCCATAGCCACGCAGTCAACCAACTCTCTTTGTATCAAATCCTCTAATTTATCCGGGTTCGTACCATTTGAATCTATTCTGACCTTTAAACCCATATCTTTAAAGATTTTTGTCAACAAATCCACTTCATCATGGGACGTCGGCTCCCCGCCAGTAATAACAACACCATCCAACCAACTCTTATTTTTTTCAATCCTTCTCTCTACAACCTCCAACGGAATACTCTCAAGCTCGTTAGGTTTCTTGACCAAATGGGTTGCATGACAATATGGACACCTCATATTACAATGAGGAAGAAAGAGAATAGCAACAACATTCCCTTCCCACTCTATTAAACTACTCTCTATAAAACCCTTTATCGTTATCGACATCCTGTTATCCCGGAAACGAAATCTAAATATCCAATTTACTATTTACAACTTTTATTTGAAACCTTAGAATTCTCCTGGTGCCTGTCAACCAATTCCTGCATCTTAGTCCTGTCCCAGTTGTTAATCCGGTTCTGTAACGCACTCCTTTTTATTCCGTAAATATTAGAGGAATCACAGTAAGTGCACACATCTACTAATCTCGGAACAACACGATTGCACTGGGTACAAATAGTGAACTCAGGCGATATGGTTAACTGTGCTGCCTGCGTATTCTCAAAGGTACGCTTAACCAACTTCATAATACTGGAAGCAGGAGGCCTCTCTTCACCTACAAAGGCATGTATAATCGCACCGGATTCAATCATACTATGGAACATACTCTGCACCTCTATTCTCTTGACCATATCCACAGGCGCATCAGGACGTAAATGAACACTGTTTGTATAGTAAAATTCGTCTCTTTCCATGTGGCCCTTAACCAGGTCTACAGCTTCCGGATAATTTCTGACATCAATCTTTGCAAGCCTTCGGCTTGCACTCTCTGCAGGTGATTCTTCAAGCGAGAACTTCAAATTGTGCTTTTTCCCCTCTTCCTTTACCTTGAAATACATATGAGAAATAATGCGCAAGCCGAGCTTAAGGGCCTCATCATCTTCATGCAATTCTTTACCAATCATAAACTGCAGACATTCATTCAGGCCTATAATACCGACGATATAAGTCGCCGCTTCCAGGTCTACATAAGGCCTACCATCCTTTGCAGTTTTGCCAATTTCCCACAACGGCATTTCAGGGCCTGACATCAGCCTGGTAATAAACTGCTTCTTCTGAAGATGAGCCTTGATCGCAATGTCCATACCCTTATCAAGCTCCTTATAAAACTCATCAAGGTTCCCCCTGCCAGCCCTGTAAGCAGCCTGAGGAAGGCTTACCGTTATATTCTGGAATCCACAAAATCTCATACTCTCCGGATGATCAATCATATAATTATCATCAATAGTTGTACGCAGACGGCAACATGCTGACAGTGTTATCTCATCTCTGTCAAAGACAAAATACGGCACACCATTTTCGCTGGCAATCTGAGCCGCATACTCCAGAAGCTCATATTGCTTAGGATCTTTGTATGTATCATGGCTTATATGCAAATCACATTTAGGAAATGCAAATACGTGACCATGGCAATCGCCCTCACGCCAGACATCAAGCAAGGCCTTTGTAAACCGCTGTGAAGCTAATTCATACTCTCCATATGGCCTGCCTGTATATTTTCCGCCCGGGCCAACTGCCTGTATCTTTTTAAGGTAATTTGGTATACCTGTGTGTATGTTGAAATCCAGAAACAGCGTCTGGCCTCCTCGAGAGAAAGCGCTTTGAGAACCGCTGAAGATTAAGTGCTGAGCCTCCTGCTTCATTTCATCATAGCTCATATGTTCCACATATGGAGCATACATAATGTTTATGTATCCTATCCCTAAAGCTCCGGCATAATAAGCCTGCATCGATGCAAGAAATGTATTCAGGTGACCAGTAAGTGTCCGGGCATGACTGGCAGGAGCAGAAGATGTATCGAGATTTTCCAGGTCTAATCCATATTTCTTCAAATACTCCAGCGAATGAGACGAACAATATACCCTGGTAGGATAACCAAGGTCATGAATATGAACCATACCGGAAGTATGCGCTTCCGCAACTTCTTTAGAAAAGACTTCCTGGAGGGCGTATTGCTTCATAGTGTTTTCAGCAACGGCAAGGTTGATGGCCTCCGGATTATTTGCGGCTATGTTGCTGTTCTCTTTAACCTTTGAATATATAAGTTGCTCAATATCAAACTTTGGCATGCCTATGCTGGTCTGTTTTTCAAGCTTTGCATTGTAGCCTCTTTCAAAAAGCTCGTTATCAACTAACTCACGAATCAATGAAGTAGTTATTCGATCCATGCCAGAAGCGAATATGCGGCCTTCAACGACACCGGCAATTTCCATAGCTATGTCTTCCGGCAATTCCGCTTCTTTCTCCAGCGCCATTGCAATCTTTCTCCTGTCCCATGGAAATGATTCATCTTTGGATACAAGATCAACCATTAACGCTGCATCGGTTGTATCACCGCTCTTAGTTACTTGTTTTCTGACGCGGAGCGACTTACGCACCTTTGCCCTATCTTCTCTGTATAATATGTAAGCTTTCGCTGTCTTAACATGTCCATTTTTAATTAAAATCTCTTCAACTAAGTCTTGAATATCCTCTATACCGGGAATTACATCTTCAAATCTTTTCTGTAAAAAATGAGCAACAACACTTGCAAGCTCTGTAGCAATAGACCGATCCGCGCCACCAACAGCTTTTGCAGCCTTAAAAATAGCATCGGCTATTTTGGCTTCATCAAATGCTACCATTCTACCGTCACGCTTTTGAATTGTTTCAACTGTCATCGTATTATTACCCTCCATTCTTTTCTGTCTTTTTCTGTTTTGTTTTTTTAGTTGAAGGCATTAAAGGTTTCAACTCGTTAATAAATTCGTTTATATCTTTAAATTCTCTGTAGACAGACGCAAACCTGACATAAGCAACCTTGTCCAGAACCCTGAGATGTTGCATAACAAGCTCACCGATAGACGTTGTTGCAACCTCCCTCTCAAACTTATCATATATTACACTTTCTATCTCAGACACAATATTTTCAAGTGCGTCAGTTGACACAGGTCTTTTTTCACACGCTTTAAGTAATCCTGACAATATCTTATTACGATCAAAATTAATCCTGCTGCCGTCTTTCTTTACTACCCTTACAGGACTTTCTTCAACTCTCTCATATGTTGTAAATCGTCTGCCACAATTTAAACATTCCCGCCTTCGTTTTACACTTAACCCATCCGTCGATGATCTTGAATTAATAACCTTATCGTTGTCAACCTTACAAAATAAGCATTTCATAACGGTATAGTATAAAAAAATGACTCACGCAAAAGTAACCTTACAACATCAATATATTGGACGTTTCGTAGGCTAGCATACAACATATAGAATGTCAAGTAGATTTCCAGGAATCAGCAAGTTTATTTTCCAATACAGAACTCTGAAAATATTCTGTCTAAAATATCATCTGTTAACACCTCCCCGGTAACCTCACCAATAGTATCTAACGCCTTTCTCAAATCTATCGCCATAAGCTCGTAACCTGTTTCTTCATTTAATGAATCTGAAGTTTGCTCTAAAATATCAAGCGCCCTGCCGATCACAACTCTCTGCCTCATTGTAAAAACCACATCTGACGCAGAAATATCAATGCTATTATCAAAAACACTGGAGACCATTGTCTTTCTTAATTTATCCAGTCCATCACCGGTAAGCATAGATGTTTTGACTACCGGAAAGGTCTTCATACTTGAGGAAATATCTTCATAACAAGTCTTTTGTTGCAGGTCAATTTTATTAATCACTATTATCTTGCTTCTTGTAGTTATAGAATCAAAGAACTTTATCTGCTCACAAGAGAGATTCATGCAACCGTCTATAACAAATATAACAATTTGGGCAGTATCTATAGAACCGTAAGTTCTTTGCTCAATTACAGACTCCAGGTCTCCTTTTCCATAAGCAATTCCTGCAGTATCTATAATCCGGAAATTTATTCCTTCTAAATCCACGTCAGCTTCCAGCGTGTCTCTGGTCGTACCACTAACATGTGTTACTATTGCCCTTGAACGTTTTAATAGTTTATTAAACAAGCTTGACTTGCCGGCATTTGGCCAGCCAACTAAAACAGTTTTTACACCATAATGAGATATTCTCGGCTTTTGTCCACTTCCTGCGACTATGTATAATTTCCCGATTATATGCTTAAGTTGTTTCTTTATTTCATCAAGCGTAATTAATTCAATGTCTTGATCGAGGAAATCAATAGCAGCCTCTATCCCGGCGCAGAGTTTCACCAATTCATCCTGTATGTTATTCATACACTCGGTCAACCTTCCTTTCAGATTCGAAACAGCCATCAACAACTCAGAATCTGTCTGGGAACGTATTATGTGTAGTACCGATTCCGCTTCTGCAAGACTTATTCTTCCATTAAGGAATGCTCTTTTGGTGAATTCTCCCGGTTCTGCAATCCGAATGCCCTTTACAGCTTCTTCACCATTTTCCCTGCAAGCGCTATCGCTTCCAGACGAAAGCAGTGTATCCATGAGCATTTCAAGCAGTGGAGGCGAACCAAAGGTATGGATTTCTATAATATCTTCCCTGGTGTATGAATTTGGAGACTTCATGATGTAAATACAGGCGGGGATCCTGATCTTTTCACTTTCAAGATAAAGGTGGCCCTGGCAGGAACTGAAACCTTTCTCATGCGTAATCTTTTCACCGTCACCAGGCATAAAGATACTCACCATACAGTCAAATACATCTTTGCCGCAAAGCCTGATAATAGCCCTGAGAGACCTGCCGGATGGCGTGGAGATTGCTAGTATGCTGTCGTTAAGACTGAAGAACATGTTTCCGTTTATCTACACAGATGTGAATATTATTTTTTTACCTTTGCCTTACCCTCAATTACCCTCTTCCCTTTGTAATAGATATCCAGCTTCTTAACACTTCTTCTAATCAGTATTTGTTCGCCGATACTAATCAGCGTACTGGTAGTCCAGTATAGGGTAAGCCCTGAAGGGAAGTTGTATAATATGAAAGGAAATATGAGCGGCATCATCTGCATCATTTTCTGCTGCATCCTTGCCTGAGGGTCATCTCCTGAAGTTGTCTTTGGTGTTAGTTTCATTTGCACAAATGACGCAATGCCCATTATTAACGGCAAGATATTTAACCATTCCCCAAGAAACGGTATTGTGAATGGAAGTTGTAATAATTTATCAGGTTTGGAGAGATCAGTAATCCAGGATACAAAAGGCGCCTGCCTCATCTCAAAGGATGATTGAAGTGTCCTGAATAAGGCAAAAAACACAGGCATTTGAAGCATGATCGGAAAGCAGCCGCTCATAGGGTTTACCCCATGCTCTTTAAACAATTTCATCTGCTCCTGTCCCATCTTCTGCTTATCACCCTTGTGTTTTTCTTTTAACTGGCCGATAAGAGGCTGTAGCTGCTGCATCCTGACCATCGACATCTGGCTTTTCCTCGTTAAGGGAAAAAGTACCAGTTTTACCAGAAATGTAAGCAGAAGTATGGCGACTCCATAATTGGGAATAAACCCATAAAACACATTTAGTATTTTTACAAGTATCTTGCATATAGACCTTGTCATCCCATAATCATAATCCAGAATCGATAAAAGGTCTTCACATTGATTTAAAACCTCTTTCTTCTTAGGCCCGAGGAAGAAAACATAATCATCCCTCTGTTCACCCCGTGGCGGTATTGACACTCTTTTAGCATGGAGATCGACAATGAAATCATCTGTTTTATTATCCTTATATAAAGGATCTGGATTTTCAACCAGTTCAGATGTTGCTGTGGCCATCCTGTTGCCTGACGAAGGACTTAAAACTACCGCAAAGTATTTATTAACCGAACCAGCCAATGATATACCTACTGATTCGTTTTTATACGGCATGTCCTTAACTGCTGTATGTACGATCTTTGTCTTACCATTACCGACATCTATTCCGGATATTGACGCAAGGCCGACATAACTATCAACTTCCGGATAGATACCATTAGCTGCCGTTATTGAATAAGATGCCAGAATCTCAGAATCCGTAGTGTTTTGCAGAGTTATGGCGACATCAAAATAATATTTCCCGTTCTGCAAAGATATGTCCTTTTTTATTTGAATCCCATTCTCTAAAAGAGTAGTAAAAACAACCCTGCCGGCACCACTCTGAACCACCTTATATCTACGGGTTTTCAGTTGATACCTTCCTTCCTCAGTCAATTTCATACTTAATGGAAGAGAGTCTATCCTTGATGGCTTAAGCAACTCTAAAACCTGTGTCCTTTCCGGGTTCCTGAATTCCGGCAATATCACGGATTTCAAGGCAGCGCCTTCATTAGTCCATACAGTCTTCATCACATCGTTTTGTAACAATATGTAATCCTGCAGTTCTATGTCTCCCGGAACAACCTTCACAACTTTTTCAATCTTCCGCTCTTCTTCCCCTTTCGTTGTTTCCTCCCTTAATACCCTTTCCTCCCGCCATTCTTTCTCAACTGTTCTTTCCGTAACCTCTTCCGGAACTTCCTCAACAGGTTGCTGAGCCGGTTGCGTTATATGAAAGAAATAAAGCATTATTATTCCACAAAGGACAAAAGCCAGTAACGCCTTCTTATCCATTCACTTGTACCCCAGACTTTCTTGAATAAAAAAATATATTATAAAATATGTTCATCATAATTAATTACACCTGAACCGCTCTATTTGGATCTCATGAAAAGGTGATTGTATGCAGGAGTGAATATTATTTGCCAGATAAATAAGGGAGGAAAATACTTTATATCCGATTGAAAGAGCAGAAAAAATCAAATAATTTATAATATTCCCCAGAACAATAAAAAAGCGTACAAATCTAACCCCCTAATATAGTTCCTTATAAAACAATCTAAATGAAACTTGTTTATTCCTTATCGTCAGGCATCTCCGCTTCGTCAATTAGCATTACGGGAATATCGTCCTTTATCGGATACCGCCTCCCGCATTTCGTGCAAACTATCTTGTCGTTTTCAAGTCTTACCTCCGTCTTGCAAAGTGGGCAGGCAAGTATCTCTAACAGTTCTTTATCAATCATTAAAATTACCTCTAAAACATTCCGTAAAAATAAACAGCCATTCTATGAAAAACAGGCTGAGCAAAAGGCTAATTATCATTTGCCGTTATCCGAATCTCATCAAAATCCCGGAATTGCTCAAGTTTAATCTTTTTTAAACGCACTAACTCAAGTAAAGCAAGAAAAACGCCTATAATCTCTACCTTGCCATTACTGTTATAAAGTAACTCCTTAAATGAGATTGCATAAGTATTAATTAAGCTGTTTATGACCTTGTCCATATAAACTTGTACCGGAGTATCGTCATATACGATTTTCGCAATCACATCTCCCATGGTCTGCTTCATAAAGGTTGAGAAGAATTGTGCAAGTTTCCACACATCTATCTCATCCAAATGCAGTTTCTCATCTTCTTCTTTTTCATAATCTATCAGTCGCTCCTCCGGCCTTGAAAATCTCTGACTTCTCTCCTCAGACAACCTTGTCATTGCCGAGGTAGCCTCCTTGTATTTTTTGTATTCAAGAAGCTGTTTTACCAGTTCCAATCTCGGGTCTTCTTCATCTTCACCATCAATTACTTCGCTGCGGGGTAGAAGTGTGTGAGATTTTATATACATCAAAGTCGAGGCCATAACCAGGAAATCCCCGGCCAGCCCAATATCTATATTCTGCAATTCATCCAGATACATCATATATTGATCAGTGATTTTCGCAATCGGTATATCATATACATCAACCTCCTCCCTGCGAATTAAATAGAGAAGGAGGTCTAATGGCCCGTTGTAAATATCAAGGTCAATTTTATATTCTGTTTGCATTTTATCTACTTATTAAAGCAGAAAAGTCATAAAGAAATTCATAAAGAATATCGTTGGCGGCCAGATGATGTAAGATAATATCGGTATACTGGCAAAATTCCCAAGCAATATTACCCCAAGCAATATAAATGGGCTATAACTGCATATGTTTTCGTACCCTGGAAGCATATTACGAGGTAGAAAACCTTTCAAAATATGAGAACCGTCTAGTGGATAAAGTGGAATAAAATTAAAAAAGGCTAAAACCAGGTTAATCAGAATTAACTGTTTCAATACTTCAAACAGATCTGATGGAACCCCTGTAAACTTGTACAATATCTGAAAAATTAAACCAAAAAACAATGCCGAAACAATATTCGAAAGAGGCCCGGCAGCAGAAACAAGCACATCGTCTCGCCTGGGGTGTTTGAAATAAGCGGGATTCACGGGTACCGGCTTTCCCCACCCGAAATGTGCTATAATAAAACATATTGTCCCGACAGGGTCAAGATGCGCCAGTGGATTCAGCGTCAGACGCCCCTGCATCCTGGCAGTTGGATCACCTAATTTGTTGGCAGTCCAGGCATGAAAGAATTCATGTATAGTCAGGGCATATAATATTGCAATTGCAAAAGGAATTATACTTTTAAGGTCAAAACCCATTCATCTTAATTCGTTACGTGTAATAAGGAAGTCATGTTATCACGCTTAACATAGTATGTCAAGCAAAGTTTAACTTGAATAAAGATTACTTATGCATATAATATAACAGCATTTATAATCAGTTTTACTCTCTCGCAAAAAAGCATGAAAACAACTTTAACAGATGTAGAATACGGTAAAAACGTAGTAGAGATAGAGGCAAATGCGGTCAAAAACCTTGTTCATCATATCGACGATAACTTTCAGAATGCGGTTGATTTAGTTATTAATTGCAGAGGAAGAATTGTCGTAACAGGGATTGGTAAAGCAGGCATTATAGGCCAGAAAATATCGGCCACATTAGCCAGTACCGGCACCCCTTCCTATTGGCTGCATTCTTCTGAAGCAAAACATGGTGATCTTGGAAGGGTAGTTGCGGAAGATGTGGTCTTAGCTCTTTCAAACAGTGGTGAAACTGAAGTTACTCAACTCATACCATTTTTAAAGAAAATCGGCTCAAAGATTATTGCAATAACAGGCAACAATAAATCCAACCTTGCAACGTATAGCGACATAGTCTTATATATAGGCAATATTGCGGAGGCATGCCCGTTAGGCCTTGCCCCTACTGCAAGCTCTACAACCATGCTTGCACTGGGAGATGCGTTGGCTTTAACAGTCTTCAAGAAAAGAAAACTGAGTAAGGAAGAATACGCCTTTTATCATCCGGGTGGTGAGATTGGAAGGAAGCTTCTCCCTGTAGATGCAATAATGCGGAAAGGCGAAGAGAATCCTGTAGTTAATGAAGATGTTACTGTGACAGAGGCACTCAAGATCATGACAAATACCAATGGTAACCCTGGAGCCGTAAATATAATCGACATAAACAATAAACTGGCAGGGTTCTTCACGGATGGCGACCTTAGAAGAAATCTTCACAAAGGTACTTCCTTTCTCAATAGTGCGATCAAAGATGTTATGACAAGAAACCCAAAATCCATCACAACCGGCTGTCTTGCATCAGAGGCATATAAGTTACTAAGGGAAAACAAAATTGACCAGCTTCCTGTTGTAGACGGCAATAACACTCCCATTGGTATAATTGACGTACAAGATATACTTGACACAGGAAACTAAATTATCAGCGCAATCCAAATCAAAACCGCCCTGACCAGTAAGTTATTGAATTATGGATTTCCTTCATATAGCATATCATAGTTTTTTGCCTTTAAATTGTACCATTGTAAACTATAAACTATACTAAGGATATTTGCCGAAGCTTCTATCGTTTTATTAATACGGAGGTATAAGTGTTGAATAACATAAAAATGGTTATTATTGACGTGGATGGTGTGCTTACAGATGGAAAAATCATACTGGATGCAAACGGAGTCGAATCAAAAGCTTTTTATGTACAAGATGGTTCCGCCATTACATATTTACACCGTGCAGGCATAAAAACTGCCATTATCAGCGGAAGAGAAAGCAAAGTCGTTGAGATTAGAGCTAAAGAACTTTGCATAGAAGACGTATACCTTGGTATACACAACAAGTTAGAAGCTTATGAAAAAATACTCAAGAAACACGAAATCAAAGATAATGAAATCTGTTATATTGGCGATGACCTTATTGATCTGCCCATTCTGAGAAAGGTCGGCTTCTCAGTTGCCGTACCAAATGCACCCTCAGAGGTAAAGGAAAATGTCTCCTATATAACCAATGCACAGGGAGGATATGGTGCTATACGTGAAGTAACGGAGAATATCCTGAAATCTCAGGGTAAGTGGGACGCAATAATCTCAAGGTATTTTTAAGAAAACAAAATTACTATGATGGATTTAGCTAAAAAAAAACGCCGGTTAGTTTACCTGGGAATTATATTTATTTGCTTTTCATTCCTGGCTTTATCAATCTCAGGTTTGTTTAGATTTACAACTTATGTTAAAAAGGAAGAAAAGCCCATATTAAAAGAAATCATAGATGAAGACTCCAAAAGAAAACAGAAGCTGACTCAAGTCCCCGGAACAAATGACGTTACTCAGGAAATTTACGGACTTTATCTGCCAACTTACGATGATAATGGAAAAGTAGTATCCGTAATAAGGGGCGCTTATACTATCTTTCTTGATAACAAAACCTATAAAATAACTAAACCAGAAATAGAATTTGCAGATGACAGCAACAACGACGGTAATGACTACCAACCAAAAGGCGTTGTTATAACTTCAGACTTCGGAGAGGTTGAAAAGACAACTAACAGGGGATATCTTTATGGTAATGTTATAACCAGGTTAGGAGAAGACCTTGAAATATATACAGAGGATTTTACGTATTCACCAGAAGGCAATACAGTGAATACAGACGGCCCGGTTACCGTAAAAGGGAAACAGATGAAGATTACAGGAACCGGTTTTGAAATTAGTTTATCTGATGCAAATGCATCGATAAAGAATGATCCTGAAATGGAAATCAGAAGCGAAGACGATCTATTCCTATTCTCTGACCAGGCATCCCCATCAGACAGAGGCACCGCTGTAAGTATCTTCATAAGAGCGAGTGGAGAGATGGTTTTTGAAAATAAGAAAAGGCTTGCTACATTTTATGATAACGTACGTATCTCAAAAGGCAAATCCACTATCTTTGCAGATAAACTGGAAGTACCTTTTGACTCAAAAATGGAAAGCTTGCAGAAGGTAATAGCAAGCGGAAATGTTCTGGCATCTGATGGTGAAAAAAATGCAAAAGGAGAAAAACTGACGTGGGATTCAGAAAAAGAGATCGCAATACTGGAAGATGACCCCGTGGCCGAATTCTTCGACAGCAGGGTATCAATAACCGCATCCACGATAAAGTTCTCTAAAACTCAAGGCAGAATGGAGGTCCCTGTAAGTGGACAATTAACCACAGTAGCCAACATGCAGAGCAGTAAACATGACAAAAATGATGTAAATAAAAAAACAAAATCAATTTTTGTCTCTTCCGATAAAAACACAACATATGAAAACATCACAATAAACTGGAAAGGAAAGATGTCTTTTGAACAGAACACAAACCAGGCTCTTTTCGAAGATAATGTTGTCGTAAACAAAGGAGGAACAAAACTATACTGTGAAAGACTATTAATATCACTTGATAATGAAGATGACACATTGAAGCAGATGGTAGCCACAAAGGATATACACCTGATTCAAAGAATAGGCGATTCACTTAGAGAAGCGCGTGGGAACAAACTCGTATGGACTTCTACAAGAAATTATATCGAGCTGTTCGGAAGCCCGCTTGCCTCAGTAAGCGATGGCGACAAGCAAATATCAGCGCCAAAAATCACTTTCTCAGAAGATGAAAACAAAATACTCGCTGAAGGGAAAGGAAATCTGCTGGCTAAAACCAGTTCAGAAAAAGATGGCAAAGACGCTGAACACCTCAATATTAATTGGAATAAAGAGATGATCTACAACGGCAGCAATCAGGTTGCAAACTTCTACGAAATGATTAAAGTCACAAAAGGGAAAGAAAAGCTTGATTGTGACAGACTGGACGTTTTTTTCGATAACAAAGATAAAATAAAGAAAATCACTGCTTTTGGTAATGTCTACATTGCAAGTCCGGACTCAGATAACACAGAAGGACTTGGGTCATTGCTTGTATGGGATTTAACAGAAGACCTGGCAGTACTTACAGGAAACCCTCTTGCTGAATTACGGAGGTCAGGCGCTCGAACTTTTTCTGAAAAAATTTATTTTGATATAAGATCAAAAAGAGTACACTGGGAAGGACGGCCACACTGGAAAATCTTCGGAGCATTGAAATAGTGAAGTTGATAAATAAACTATCTTGCATAATATCCATAACTATACTGGTTCTTATAATACATTTACGGACGACAATTCCCGCAGAATTATCTGAAAATATTATGGTTATAGCACGGCACGGCTCACTGGAGAATGCCCCTGAAAATACATTTGCCGCCTTTGAACAGGCGCTGGATAAAGGTGTAGATGGCTTAGAAGTAGATGTAAGAATAACAAAGGACGACAAGTTAATATTGATGCAGGATGACACTATTGACCGTACAACCGACGGCAAGGGCTATGTCAACAAACTATTATATGACGAAATAAGACTATACGATGCAGGCGCATGGAAGGGAGAAGAATTCACTGGAGAAATAGTACCGCTTCTATCAGATGTTTTACAATTTGCTAAAGAAAGAAATATCATAATCATTCTAAATGTTAAAGAACACGGCATTGAGCTTAAAACACTTGCTCTTATTGAAAAGTTTGACATGATAAATCAGATTTATTTTGGCGGAAGACTAGACAATGTTCGCAGTAAAGATATTGGCATCAAGGGGACACAACTGGTATTTATACCGCCAAATGAATTAACGAATGAAGTAATAGACTTTTTCCACAAAAGACATAAACATGTTGGTACCAGCCTGTTTAACACAGATGATAGAGATAAAATAAAAGAAGGAATGGTTAAGGGTGTTGATGTTATTCTGACCGACTATCCAAGTGTCGCAATAGACATCCTGCATTACAGGACTAAAAGCGAAACAGAGAATATAGAACCAAGAAAAGAAGGATTAGAACCGAATATAGAAGGCAACACAGGGCAAATTGAGGGCCTCATAGATGCAATTGCACAAGGATCTCCTGACGGATCGAGAATGGCAGCGTTTGTGTTAAGCACATTGCCACAAGAGATCTCTATTCCTCCACTAATCAAACTTTTGACTTACAAAAAGCCTATTAAACGTTTTAGCCCTTACAAAAAAATAATGTCGGTCATTAAAAGGGAAGAAAAGGAAGATAACGACAACCTGCTTTCCGCCAGTCTGGTTCAAAGAAACACTGCATGGGCTATGGGCCTTACCAGAAACAGAAGCGCAGTAGTCCCGCTTATCACACATTTAGAAGATGCAGATTCAGAGTTGAAGAGAGAAATTATACTGGCGCTTAAAATGATTGGGGACAAACAGGCTGTACCTGCATTAAAGGAAATATTATTAAAAAACAAAGATCCTTATATTAGATATGATGCTGCAAGGGCATTGGGTAGCATAAATAATACAGATTCTGTTTTTTCCCTGATCGATGCGCTTAAAAACGACAATAACTGGATGGTCAAGGCAGCTTGTGCCACAGCCTTGGGAATGACAGGTAACAAGAGCGCCGTAAATGCACTTAAGTCTACCTTAAATATTGATGCAGGCTACGAAGCTTCATGGGCACGTGATAGAGCCGCATGGGCATTAGCAAGAATAGGAGAGGGTGGGACAGAAGCGCTTGTATCTTCTTTAGGCTCCAGTGGGCAGAGTACCCGCAGAAGAGCCAGTTGGGCGCTTATAGGGATTGGAGACCCTGCAGTACCGTACCTGATATCAAGGCTGAGAGATGTTAGCAAATTTGCCCGCAAAAGATCTGCAATGGTACTTGGATGGATTGGGAACAAAGAAGCAGTCGTGCCTCTGTCCTGGGCACTTGAAGACAAAGACCCTGAAGTAAGAAAGATGGCCGCCTGGGCGCTTGGCAGGATTGGAGGAACGAAAGCAATTACCGCACTTAAACAAGCGCTTGGAGACCAGAATGAAGAAGTAGCAGCATATGCAGGAGAAGCAATGCAAAGAATAAAATTATAACTAAGCGCTACATTTGTTTTACAGTATGTTCTCAATAATCAGAGGAAGACCTCCCCTTCCCCGGACAAAAAGCACCGAGGACTTTGACCCTCTCCTTCCGAATGAGGGGAAATGGGGTGGTAAATAAATTTAAAAGTCTTCCTCTGATTATTGAGAACTGTATTTTACACGAAATATAACCTGAAATGAAGAAATGGTAGAAACACTATGAAAAATAAAATCGTTTATCTTGTAGGTTCAGGCCCCGGTGATCCGGGGTTAATTACAGTAAAAGGGCTTGAGTGCATCAAAAAAGCCGATGTCATTGTTTATGACTATCTTGTTAACTCATTCCTGTTAAAAAATGCCAGAAAAGATGTTGAACTGATCTATGTTGGAAAAAAAGGAAATCAGCACACAATGGAACAGGAAGACATTAATCAACTACTTGTAGACAAAGCCATGGAAAATAAGATTGTCACCAGGTTAAAAGGCGGAGATCCATATGTTTTCGGCAGAGGAGGGGAAGAAGCGCTCGTCTTAAAAGAAAATAATATCCCTTTTGAAGTTGTACCTGGCATAACGGCAGCTATTGCCACACCTGCTTATGCCGGTATACCGGTAACACATCGTTCCTGTACGTCTACTTTTGGGCTTATCACCGGCCATGAGGACCCTACTAAAGATCAAAGTGATATCGACTGGGAAAAAATAAGTACCGGTTTAGGCACATTGACATTCTATATGGGGATTAAAAATCTTCCAAACATAGTCAGCCAGCTTGTCAAGCACGGACGTTCTGAAGATACGCCGGTTGCCGTAATCAGGTGGGGAACCACTACTGAACAAGAAACCGTAACAGGCACACTCTCAAATATTGTAGAAAAAGCAAAAGACATAAAGCCTCCTGCTATCACCATTGTAGGAGAAGTAGTCAATCTCAGAGATCAGCTTAACTGGTTTGAAACAAAACCTCTCTTTCACAAAACCATAGTTGTGACCCGCTCCAGAGACCAGGCAAGTGAGTTTTCAGAACAGCTCACTGATCTCGGCGCAAACGTCCTGGAATTTCCTACAATACATATAACCAGCCCTGATGATTTTACCCCTCTGGACAAAGAGATAGAAAGATTAGAGTCTACTGACTGGATTGTCTTCACCAGTGTGAACGGTGTCGATTGTTTCTTTCATAGATTATTTGAGCTAGGCAGAGACGTCAGGGACCTTAAGGGAGTAAAGATATGTTCCATAGGCCCTGCAACAACAGAGAGGATAAAGGGATTTCATCTTAAGGTAGACTGCCAGCCGCCCAAATATGTTGCTGAAAGTGTGGTTGAAACGCTTAAGGAAATAGAAGACCTTGAGAGGAAGCGAATCCTGATGCCGCGAGCAGACATAGCACGAAGCTACCTCCCTGAAGAACTGCAGAAAATGGGGGCAGACGTTGCAGATATAGTTGCCTATAAAACAGTTGCTGCGACTAACGGAGACAATACTGTTCTGGACAAATTAAAGGAAGGGAAAGTTGATATTGTAACCTTCACAAGCTCTTCTACAGTGAGGAATTTTGTCAAGATCGTTGGTGAAGATAACCTATCCTCATTTAAAAAGAACGTTCAGTTTGCAAGCATAGGGCCAATAACAACGGAGACTGCTGAAGAGATGGATATTAAAGTCTCTATAAAGGCCGATGAATATACAATTCCCGGACTGGTAAAGGCAATAGTAGAACAACTAAGTCAATAATAGCGAACCACAAATACCACTAAAATGAAATTGTACTACCTGCTGCGAAAACCTATTTTACCTTTTGGCTTTTCAGGTTGTTCTAATAATTTATTTATAGCATCAAAGACAACCTTAAACTGGTAATCATATTTCTTTTCCATAGCCTCTATCTTTCTCTGTAATTCCTTATGGCTTAGAATCATTTCTCTGAGCTTTGTAAATGCTCTCATAATCTGGATGTTAACTTGGATTGCTTGTTTACTATGTAGTACGCTTGACAACATGGCAACACCCAGTTCCGTAAAAGCATATGGTAGATATCTTGTGCCACCCCAACTTGAGGTTGCAATTTGTGACCTCAAGTTATTAAATTCATCTCTAGTCAACTGAAACATAAAGTCATCAGGAAAACGTTCAATATCTCTTTTAACCTGTTGTCAGCTCTTGATTCTTGGCCTTAGACGGTCCTCAAATCCCTCAATTGCCTTGTTGATCTGCGGTGTGAACTTATCGCGTTCGGAGCCAGGTCCACCGTAGTAGAGAACCGATAGATGCTTAGTACGCTCTTCTTTAGTCCGACCCTGGTTATAATGTGGGATCTTCTTCGCTTCAAGAAAGTCTTGAATGGCAATCATCAAATCAGCCCTGCATTCTCTCAACGGCTTAATGACATCCTCAAATTCAGGGCCCCACTCTACTTGAGCGTCAAGCGTCTGCTCTTCCAATTCACTGAATGCTTCATTGAGCACTTTAATCCGAGTCTCATACACATAAGTATTACCCTCGTGATCATGTTCCGGTTTCAGATATCCATTTGAGTCAATCATCTCTTCTGGGTACTCGAACTGCCAGATGGCAGGACGACGGACATGCTTGAAACCTTCGCGCACCCGGTAGACGGCCTTGAGGACTTCCTTGGCCTTTGCATATTCAGACTTACCCTTGAGCTCACGACGCCATGCTGTAAGTCCCCACACAGCCATGACAGCAGCAACAGCCGCCGAAATCGCAATGATGACATCCTTTGCAATGCCGGCATATTCAGCCGTTCCAGCAAGTTGCGAAACAGTGTTAATCGTTTCTATAGTGTTAGTCATTTCTCAATTAGATTTAGGATTCTTTAATATGATTAATTACGCCCGAAGCAGAAGACATACTAATGGCGTCTTTCATTCTTCATTATTATGCACATTAATGTCGTTGCCTTCATTGTCCTGCGAGCGCATTTCCCATTCATCTTTATAACTTATGTCTTCTGGCATCATCTCCATGTCATCATATGTAGAAAAACCTATTTCGGCATCAGGCAATTCTCCAGCAAGTTTACATAGCCCAATTACATCCACCAGTCGTATCCCGTGTTTCTCCGCAAACTTTCTTGCTCCATCCGTGAATCCAGATAGACCAACAACCCAGCCATCTTTAACACCACGTGATATCATTACCCCATAAAGTTCTCTCACAGGTGCAGGACCAACTTTAGAACTATACTTCTTGCACTGGACTAAAATACCCCTTCCTTTTTTTGAAAGGATTATATCTACTCCCCCATCGCCAGTTGCAGGGGTGCGCTTTGCGTAGTATCCAATTGATTCGAGTAGTTCAGCTACCTCATGTTCGAAGTCCTGGGGAGAAAGACCTATCCAGTATTCGTATTTTTTCCTTAATCTTTTTATTAACGCTTCTTTCTGTATCCTTATTTCTTTGGCTTTTTTCTCCCTTTCTTTTATTCGTTCTCTTTCTTTATATCCCTTATATCCCGCCAGTTGGAATTCGTATTCCTTTAGAGAAGAAGCACCTTCTATCTTTAGTGCTTTTTCTTTAAAGTGCTTGTCTGCCAAAGAATTAATCTTAGAATTGACCAGCCATCCAAGCCAACAAAACATGAGAAGCGGACCAACAAAAAAACTTACGTACTTACAGAATGGCCATAATATAGCCACGCTTACAATACAAGCAACAATCCAAAGACGGATTTTATAACGGTCTTTTAGGCCTTCGTTATCCCTCAATAAAGACCGTATCTGCTCAATTTTTGACTCAGTAAGGCCATAATCAGACGGCATGGGTTGCTTCATTTTTGAATCTCTTTTTTGTTATGATAATGTTATTTATATGAAAAGCATATCCACCATCCGATGGTATATATGTATGTGTGGTATGAAATTTTGTAGATTGTTGAAATACTAGGGATTATAATACTCAGGTAACTATCAAAATCAAGGGGAAAAAAGAGAGAGTATAATATCTCAGACTTACCACCTGATTACGCTTGATATGTGAAACTTTTAATTGATAGGAAACTGGCAAAAGATAAGATTCACTATTTATAACAGTGATATACAAAGTAATGTTAGATTCAATATAAAATGGCTACGCACACGTATGGACATCTAAAAAGAAAAGAGGCACGCTACTTAGCCAATTTATTTGGTATTGAGTGTGACTTAGAGTCAACTATCGATTGGTGCAAGAAATATGTTATCTTAAAGAAAAATAGAGAATTAATATGGCTAATCGAACCAATTACAGTTGCTATTTTAATCCGCTTCATTCGTCCGTTTGAAAGTGGCGTAATAGCTAAAGATGCCAAGCCTTTACTCAAAACATTAGACGATAGCCAAGAAGTTCAATATAAATACTTTAAAAATATACGTAATTTGCATATAGCACATTCAATTAACGGATATGAGAATAATTATGTCAAAGCATGTTACATAGAAGAAGCTCCTGAAAAAGGTATCCAAAGCATAAACAAAGAAAGTATCAGAATAATTGGGTTGTCCAGTAATGAAACAAATCAAATTGAAAATATATGCACTGCCTTATTACAAAGATTGAAACAGGAAATAGAAATTGAGAAGAAAAGACTATTAGAACACACGAAGAAATTTACCGTTAAGGATATTAAAGAGATGAAAACATGTATACGTAAACACCCAAACGATATCGATGAATCCAAAGGAAGAAAATAATCTTGCTTCTGGCGACGGTATTTTTTGTATGTAAATAGTCGTAAGCCTTTGGTACAATTGGCTTGATTAAATGCGGAAGGGGGGATTCGAACCCCCACCCCCTTGCGAGGACCAGGCCCTCAACCTGGCGCGTCTGCCAGCTCCGCCACTTCCGCTTTAAAACAAATTGCCATTTTAATCCCATACAGACAAAAGTCAAATACGTTTCTAAATAATTCAAGATTTCAGTGAATAAGGAGGTAACAGATGGTAGTAAACTTCAGTATTGTGCCGATAGGCAAGGGAAGTAGTTTGAGCACACAGGTAGCAGAAGTATTAAAGATCGTCAGTGAAAGCGGAATAAATTACAAGCTGCACGCCATGGGTACCATATTAGAGGGTGACTGGGACAAGATATTTAAACTCATAAAGAAATGCCACAAAAGAATCCTTAAAGATTCGGACCGCGTGTTAACCACTATCACAATAGATGATCGTAAGGGCGGGACAGGCCGAATCGCAGGAAAGGTCCAGTCTGTAAAAAGAAAGGTTGGCAAAAAGTTAAAGTCGTAAAACTGTAAAGAGAAATTCCCTGACAGAATAAAAAACAAAATTATATTGCAATTTACGTAAGATTTTGCTTTTTTATTAAACCAAATCATTTGTACTGAAAATATTTGGTTGCATGTAAGGGCGTATAGCCATCCTCGGACAAACTGCGCCGAGGACTTTACGCCCCTACATTTTATTACAATTTATTCGGGTTACGTTAGATTTAAGAAATAATATATAAAAATGCAATCAGTGCCAAAAAAGGTGTTCTTCACAAAAGGAGTGGGCAAGCATAAAGAGAAGTTACAATCTTTCGAGCTTGCCCTGCGAAAAGCCGGTATAGAGAAATGCAATCTCGTCAGTGTATCAAGCATCTTTCCACCAAATTGCAAGATCATCTCAAAGACGCAAGGCGTTAATCAAATACAGCCCGGCCAGATAGTATTCTGCGTAATGAGTACTAATTCGACCAATGAACCGAACAGGATGATATCTGCATCAGTCGGTTTAGCAGTGCCTGCCGAGCCTAACCATTACGGATACCTGAGTGAACATCATGCAAACGGTGAAACGAACGAGAAATCCGGTGATTATGCAGAGGACCTTGCTGCAACCATGCTTGCCAGTACACTAGGTATTGAGTTTGATCCGGAGAAGAATTACGACGAACGTAAAGAGACATATCGAATGAGCGGTAAAATAGTAAAATCCAGAAATACCACTCAATCGGCGAAAGGTGATAAAAAAGGCTTGTGGTCTACAGTTGTAGCCGCCGCAGTTTTCCTTCCTTAAATCCAATGTTTATTTTCATGCTATGATAAAGACAATCCACGGAGGAGTTATTGCTCCAAAGGGCTTCAAGGCAGGTTCTGTACATTGTGGTTTAAAAAGAAGTACCAGAAACCACGACATCGGTATCATCTTCTCTGAAGAGCCATGCAAGGCGGCAGCGCTATTTACCACAAATCAGATAGTCGCAGCGCCAATCAAATACAGCAAAAAGACCGTACAAAACGGAACGGCACATGCCATAGTCGTAAACAGCGGAAATGCCAATGCATGTACTGGAAAGAAGGGCTATAAGGATGCGGAGACAATGGCACAACTGACGTCAAGACACCTGAACATCAAACCGGATGAAGTCATAGTCGCCTCTACCGGCATAATCGGGCATCACCTTCCAATGGCAAAGATAAAATCCGGCATAAACAAATCCTCTACACGTTTAGGAAATAAAGAGACACATTCAATAAACATTGCAAAGGCCATAATGACAACCGACACTGTACCCAAACAAATTGCCGTTAAGACAAAAATAGGCGGCAAGGAGGTTACCATCGGCGCTATAGCCAAAGGCTCAGGCATGATCTCACCAAAAATGGCTACAATGTTCTGCTTCATCACGACTGATGCCTCAATCTCTTTAAGCGCCCTGAAATCCTGCATCAAAAAGTCTGTAGAAGCCTCTTTTAATCAAATCACCGTGGACGGCCATATGAGCACGAGTGATATGGTAGCCATCCTTGCAAACGGCATGGCACACAACCGCAATATAATATCATCAAACAAGACCGACCTTGCACTTTTCCAGAAAGCGCTGGATTATGTAACCATGCGCATGGCAAAGGCGATCGTAAAGGATGGTGAAGGCGCTACAAAATTTATTCAGGTTGAGATAAACGAGGCTAAATCAATATCAGATGCAGAGAAGATTGCGCGGACAATAGCAGAATCACTGTTAGTAAAAACCGCCATTAATGGAGAAGACCCCAATTGGGGACGTATCGTCTCTGCCGCAGGCTATTCAGGAGTTATTCTTGACGAATCTAAACTAAAATTGTCTGTTAACAAAATAACTATATACAGGAAAGGTTTGCCCGTTACACCCCTCCCAAAGAGACTCATTAATGAAATGAAGAAGAATGAGATCACGATTCAACTACACCTTGGAAGGGGCAATAAAAGCGCTACACTCTGGACGTGTGATCTATCGAAAGAATACGTAAGTATCAACGCCGACTATCATACATGAACGTAACGACACACTATCATGCATTACATTACAGAAAGCTGATCTCCAATCAACTCATAGCATTTTTTTTGAACATTTCTTACTTATGCATAGTCTTGTCCGTGTAACGCAATAGTACCCATAATTATTGTAGATGGCTTCCACATGAAAAAAAAGACAATTGCATCTATTACTACGCCTATTGGTGAAGGAGGTATCGGCGTGATACAGGTATCAGGGCCGGACTCACTGAGAATCGTAAACACGGTATTCAAGGGAAAGAAACTGAAAGACTTGAGGAATGCTGAGTCAAAGAGAATTTACTACGGCGATATTTGTTTAAACGGTACAGCCGTTGACGAGGTTATTGTAAATGTACTGAGAGAAAAAGACAGTTTTACCGGAGAAGATTTAGTTGAGGTTAATTGTCATGGCGGCATCCGGGCAGTAAAGAAGACGCTTGAGTGTGTGGTAGCCGCAGGAGCAAAGGAAGTCCATTGGAAAGAACTGGCCAATCGTTCTCTCACAAACAATAAAATTGACCTTATTCAGGAAGAGGCTCTGCTGGAAATACCCAAGGCAAAAACAAAATTATGTGTTAAAGTCCTCCTCGACCAATATAACGGTGCATTGTCTTCCTTTATACAAAAAATCATTGAAGAGGTAGAATATTGCGAAAACGCCAAAGCACCTGTAGAACATATAAACGGTAAGTCAGGGCACTATCACGACAAGAAACTATCCTTCGACTCCGCTCAGGATGACGTCACACTGAGCGGAGTCGAAGTGTTATCAACATTAAAATCCCTATCCATTAAATTAAGAAAACTACTGGCAACAGCAGTCTTCGGCTGTGCAATCACTACGCCACAAAAACTGATTATTACCGGCAAACCCAACGCAGGCAAATCTACGTTAATTAACGCACTCTTGAAGGAAGACAGATCAATCACTCACAAAGAACCGGGAACGACAAGAGACGCCGTTGACGAATTGATTTCAATCAATGGTATGCCATTCACAATAATAGATACCGCCGGTATCAGAGAAACAGATCACGAAGTAGAAAGGCTCGGTGTCCAGGAAAGCAAAAAACAGCTAAGGCAGGCAGATAAAATAATCATTGTGTTCGACAATTCTAAACCTGCAGAAAGAGAAGACAACGAGTTGATAGAGTTTATTGAAAAACTTGATCTGCATAAAGCAGACAAATCCCACAAGGTATCCATCTTTCCCGTAATAAACAAGGCAGACCTGCCGTGTAAACTAAACCTGTCAGCACTTATTGGAGATACGTTTAAACCGATATGTCAGATATCCGCCTTGAATGGCGACGGCATTTCAACGCTTGAAGAAAATCTGATTTTCGAGTTTAAGGAGTTTATAAAATATACACCTGAAAGACCCATAATCTTCACCAGACGGCAGCAGGAATTTTTATCTAAAGCCTTATACTCCTCTGAACAATGTATTAAACCGGCTGAGGAGACAAAGAATGATTCGAATCTTTTAAATGATATAAAGCAAAATCTCCTTGACTGTATTGTCGGTTCAATCTTGTAGATTGAACAGAAACGTTTAGATATAGTTCAAAGGCAAGGCACTAAAACAAATTCCAAACGACAAGCATCAAATTTAAAAAATGCTGAATTACCAATTTTCTAAATTTAAAACCCTTTCGTTTGTGGTTTGGTCAATTCTAATTTGAAATTTATTTGTTATTTGGATATTGGAGTTTCTTTTGATTCGTGTCAATCCGTGCCTTTTGCTTGTCCCCGGCGCCGTTTATCCGGGGAAAATTCGTGTCCTGGTGGCTTCGTGGCTGGATCATTTCTTCAAGTAATCCCTCACTTTTTTAATATCAGCCCAGACTTTTTTCTTATCATTGGGATTTCTTAACAGGTATGCGGGATGATAGGTTGCCATGAATTTTGTGCCTTGGTATTCAAAGAATTTTCCACGCAGTTTACCAATAGCCTCCTTTGTGTCCAGCAATGTCTGTGCGGCAAACGTTCCCAATGCACATATTATCTTTGGTCGTATTATCTCAATCTGCTTAATCAAATGCGGAGTACATAGAGCTATTTCGTTGGCGTTGGGATTCCTGTTATCCGGCGGACGGCACTTCAGGATATTGGCAATATATATCTCCTCTCTTTTAAAACCTATTGATTCTATAATCTTGGTTAGAAGCTGTCCGGCCCTACCGACAAATGGTTCCCCCTGCACATCCTCATAATGGCCCGGCGCCTCTCCAACAAACATGAGATCTGCGTCAGGGTCACCGACCCCAAAGACTACATTCGTTCTATCTTTACATAACCCACATTTTGTACATTTTTTTACCTGTCTCTCTAATTCACTAAGTTCTTTAGTCTTCTCTGATTTACTCAATTCGTCCGTTATCCTTTCGTTATGGGTATCAAAATCAGGTTCAAGTAGTGGAGATTTTACGTCCTCCCCGGACAAAGAGCGCCGAGGACTTTCCCCGGACAAAGAGCACCCCTGCCCGTCCGGCAGGTGGGGAGGACTTTCCCCGGAAGAGGCTGTGCTTTTTGCTATTGGAGCTAACGGCAGATAATCTGCGCCAAACTTCCTCTCCAAATCAACTTTATCAGAAAGAACGTTAAGCAGCGATACTACCTCAGCCTCTATTTTCTGTAACCTGGTTGATTTACGTGATAAACTCATTCTTTTTTCGTATTTTCGTGGGCTCTTTTGATATCCTGATACGTGCGGATTATATATAAGCGTTAAAAGCTTGTCAAAATCTCTTTTTACAACGAATTTTAACTTGCAAAAAAAAGGTTAAAAGTTTAAAAGAGAATAAGTTATTTTAACGCTTAAAAATCTTTTTCCTGATTCAGAAATTGACATTTTGTCTGATATTTTCAGGTATTAAATGTAAGATTAGAAATCTAATGATTCGCAAATATTTTCTATCTTCAATGTTTGACAACACTTAGAAATATGCTTGAAAACCAGAGAAGTTGTTTCACTTTTTCAGTGGTGTTGGTATCACGATTGCTTAATAGTAATGCATTCCTTTGTTAAAAAAGAGCCAGGCAGCAATTTTTTTCCTTGCCTTGGCCGATTTTATACCGAAACTGTACAAGCGTGTAATAAGAGAAACAATTATGTATAAGATAATTAAGAAAGAAAAGATTGCTGAAGCGATTTACTCGATAACAGTTGAAGCGCCAAAGATAGCCGTTAAGAGAAAGGCAGGTCAGTTTATTGTACTGATAGCCGACGAAAAAGGCGAAAGAGTACCACTGACAATCGCAAGCTCTGACAAGGATAAAGGCACAATTGATATAGTTTTTCAAACGGTTGGCCATACAACCAAACGATTAGCCTCTTTAGAACCGGGCGATTGTATAAAAGATATCTTAGGCCCTTTAGGACATCCTACTCACATAAAAAATTTCGGGACGGCAGTATGTATCGGTGGCGGCCTGGGTATTGCCCTGGCAATGCCAATAACAGAGGCCCTGCATGAAGCCGGAAACAATGTAGTTTCTATCATAAGCGCACGAAACGAGAGTTTGCTGCTGATGGAAGATCGACTGCGTGAAATCAGTAATGAATTATTGGTTGCTACGGACGATGGATCTAAGGGATTCCATGGCTTTCCTACACAAATACTTCAGGAGATGATTGATAATAAGAGAAAAATCGACATCGTATTTGCCGTTGGTCCCGTACCACTCATGGGCGCCGTATGCAAAGTAACAAAACCATATAATATCGAGACAATAGTAAGCCTTAATCCTATTATGGTTGATGCAACCGGGATGTGCGGCGCATGTCGTGTAGAAGTAGGCGGCAAGACAAAATTTGCCTGTGTAGACGGCCCCGAATTTGATGGGCATCAGGTTGACTTTGATACACTGATGCATAGACTGAGGATCTATACTGATGATGAAGTTGAGAGCAGGAAAGACGCTCAAGCAGAAGCACAACTGATGGATGAGGAAAAAACCGAAATCTTTAAAAGGGTTGAAGAGGAGCTTTTGAGTCAGGATACTGTTCTAAAAGAAGGAGAAAAGAAACCAAAAATACCCAGGCAAATAATGCCTGAACAAAAACCAGAAATAAGAGCAAATAACTTCAAAGAGGTTCCCTATGGATTTAATATTGAATTAGCACAAAAGGAGGCTAGCAGATGCATTCAATGCAAAAAACCTCTATGCTATGAGGGATGTCCGGTTAACATAGACATACCGGCATTTATTAAGCTTATAGGTGAAGGTGATTTTATTGGCGCAGCCCGCAAGATAAAAGAAACAAACGGCCTCCCCGCAATCTGCGGCAGGGTATGCCCCCAGGAAGACCAGTGTGAAAAGGTCTGTGTAGTTGGCAAGAAAGGCAATCCTGTGTCTATAGGCAGTCTGGAACGGTTTGTAGCGGATTATGAAAGAGAACATGGCGACGAATTTATTCCGGAAATACCTGAGAAAACAGGCCGCAAGATTGCCGTGGTAGGATCCGGCCCTGCCGGTCTTACCGTAGCCGGAGATCTTGCAAAGAAAGGACACGAGGTAACCATCTTTGAGACACTGCATAAAGCCGGAGGCGTGCTGGTTTACGGGATACCGGAATTTCGTTTACCAAAATCAATAGTAGAAGCTGAGATAAATTATCTGAAAAAAATGGGAGTAAAGATTGAACTTAATGCTGTTATCGGAAAGACTGAGACTGTAGACGAACTTTTGAATGATGGTTTTGATGCAGTGTTCCTGGGTACCGGGGCCGGCTTACCAATGTTCATGCAGATACCGGGAGAAAACCTAAACGGTGTTTATTCTGCTAATGAATACCTGACAAGGGTAAATTTAATGAAGGCATATGATCCGGAATACGATACACCCATTTTAAGAAAAAAGAAGGTGGCCGTACTGGGAGCCGGGAATGTGGCAATGGATGCAGCCAGGACTGCCATACGTCTGGGTGGAGAGGATGTTTATATTGTCTATCGTAGAACAAGAACTGAAATGCCTGCCAGAGTAGAGGAGGTTCATCATGGTCAACAGGAAGGCATAAAGTTCAAGTACTTGATGAACCCGATCAGGATTATAGGCGATGAAAAAGGATGGGTGAAAGGCCTGGAATGTATAAAGATGAAATTAGGTGAACCTGATGAATCAGGCAGGAGACGACCCATGCCTATCGAAGATTCTGAGACTATTCTGGATGTTGAGTGTGTGATTGTTGCCATAGGCAACGGCCCTAATCCACTAATAACTGCCGTAACCCCCGGGTTAAAGACAAATAGAAGAGGTAACATAATCGCAGATGAAGAAACCGGATTAACATCAAAGAAAGGCGTATTCGCAGGCGGCGATATAGTTACGGGGGCAGCGACTGTAATCCTGGCAATGGGCGCCGGTAAAAAAGCGGCTGTTGCGATGGACAATTATGTAATGGGGAGAAAACCTGAACCTGCTGAGGTAGAATCTTAATTATGATGCAAATCAACGTAAACGGTGAAAATAAGGAGTGTCCAGCAGGAAGTTCTGTATCTAAACTATTGGAAAGTCTGGATATTGACAATAGATACATTGCAGTAGAATTAAATCATAAAATAGTTCCTCGCACACAATTCAGTGAAAAATTGCTGCAGGAAAATGATAATTTGGAAATAGTTACCTTTGTTGGTGGGGGATGAGATGGAAGATACAGTTCTTAAGCTTGGCAAATATGAATTTAATTCCAGGTTGTTTGTGGGTACCGGAAAATATCAGACCTTTGACATAATGAAGGAGGCCCTGGAAGCCAGTGGCTCAGAGGTTATCACTGTAGCGGTGAGGCGGGCAAACATTGGCGGTAAGGCGGGAGAATCACTACTCGATCATATTGATAAGGATAAATATACGATATTACCAAATACCGCCGGATGTTATTCAGCCGATGAGGCTGTCAGAACGGCATTCCTGGCAAGAGAATTGGGCATATCAGACTTAATAAAGCTGGAAGTGCTGGGTGATAAAAATACCCTGCTGCCAGACCCTGTTGATACATTAAAAGCCACTGAGACACTGGTAAAAGAAGGCTTCACCGTCCTCGTTTACACCTCTGATGACCCGATAGCTGCAAGACGACTCCAGGATGCAGGTGCAACCAGTGTAATGCCTGCAGGTGCCCCGATAGGTTCCGGCCAGGGAATCTTAAACCCGAACAATATAAGAATTATTCTCGAAACATTAAGTGTGCCCATTATAGTTGATGCGGGCGTAGGCACCGCATCTGATGTGACAATAGCCATGGAGCTTGGTTGTGAGGGAGTATTGCTGAACACTGGTATTGCACTGGCAAAAGATCCGGTTAAAATGGCCAGGGCGATGAAGCTGGCATGTGAGTCAGGCCGTCTGGCACATTTATCAGGCAGGATACCCAAAAAATTATATGCAAATGCCAGCAGCCCTTTAAAAGATTTTTAAACAGAACATTCCCTCATCATTTCACTTTATGTAAATATCAATAACCTTTTGTCAGTGTAAAGAGACTAATCATCTAATGCTAGCTAAACGCATCATACCATGTCTTGACGTTAAAGATGGCAGAGTGGTAAAGGGAACAAGGTTTCTGGAATTAAGG
>JAIQZU010000029.1 GCA_021776915.1 Candidatus Scalindua sp.
TTAAACGTTAACGGAAAGATTGCTGCAGATATCAATACAAGTGGCTCTATCGAAAAAGAATTAAAACTAAGCGGAACAACTATTTTACACGACATAAATGCCGATGGAGGACCTCTTAAGAATAACAGGATATCCAATCTCAACCTTAAACTTATACACACATTAGATTATAAAATTACGGATGACTCTGTAAATATCGAGCAAATGGATATCGTATCTGATTTCCTCGAAATGAAATCAAAAGGAGGAATAGCAAATCTAAGCAAGGAGAAGAATATTGATTACGAACTTTCCCTGAATATGGACATGGATAGGACAACTGCTAAATTTGCAGGGATGCTTCCCTCGGACATTAACATGACAGGAAATGGCATCGTTGATCTAGGCATAAACGGTAAGCTATTAGCAGAAGTACATGAGGATTTATATAAACAAATGAATTTCCATGGAAGTATATCCATAGACAACATTAAATATGATGCATACGAAATAAAAGATTTTAAAACAAAGCTCAGCCTGGATGATGGTTTCTTTACAACAAAGGATTTCACTTTTATGCTAAATGAAGGCCCGGGCACCGTATCGGCAAGTGCAAACCTTAAAGAGGAAAAACCTTCTTTAGCTTTTGATATGAAATTATCAGATATGCTTATTAATCAAAATATGGATTTACTTGCATATATAGTCCCTGTCCTTGCAGCGCCGGATGGCAAGATATCAGGCAAACTAAGTACGATATTCAACGCAAAGGGCAATGGGCTGAACTGGCAGGATGATTTAAGTAAAAGCCTTAATGGTCAGGGAGAAATTGATATTAAGGACGGCTACATAAATGGCGGCACGATAACATCCAAAATCCTCAAGACTTTTGGTAAGGGAGGAGAATACAAATTTGATAATATCTCTACCAAGTTTGTAATTAACGATAGCAAAATATTTAACGATGATATCAGCATCAACGGCAAAGACTTTAACATTGGTTTATCAGGGTGGACTTCATTCGACGGACGATTAGAATATTCTGCAGATGCGCAGGCAATAGGCAACCTTATAGGTGGAGATGTCAAGGAGGTCCTCGGGGGTATGAGCAAGGGATCAAAATTACCAATAGTAGTCACGGGAACAATAGACAAACCAAGACTTGCATTTAAATGGCCAAAACCCCAGGAAATTGGTAATATCCTGCAAGGAATATTAGGAGGTTCAAAGGACTCTGAACAACAACCAGAACAACCATCCGAGAGCACAAGTGAACCGACGCAAACAGAGACTGTAGAAACAAAAGAAGAAACACAGCCGAAGAATGAGAAAATAGAAAAGGTTGTGGAAAAGCTCTTTAAAGATTTCTTTAAATAAATTATCGAGAAACCAAGGATAAATCAGCAATCGGCCTGACTCTCTCGTTCAGGCGGCAGGAAAGGAGCTAATTAATGAACTGGCTCGAATTCACTCTAATAGGAGTTATAGCAACTGGAACTTTTTTGGGGATAATAACAGGCCCTCTCTGGCAAATTTACAGAATCTCTTCAGTTGCGCTATCAGCCGCTACCGCTTACTTACTCCGTAATCTAACAGGCAGCATATTAAGCGGCATATTCAGCCCTGAAATATCTGTTGCATTGGGTTTTGCAATTGTCTTCGGCGTTATCTTGATCACAACATATGCAATAGGCAACCTTTTCAGAAAATTTCTTATAAAAAGGAAATTCGGAATCAGCGGAAGGCTTATTGGCGGTTGTATTTCGTTTACAAAGACAATATTAACATGCTGGATAATTATAGCAGGAATTTCATTCTGGGGAAACGAGTGGACAGGGAAAGCAATTGGCAATTCCCTGGTCGCAAATAATATCGAAAAAGTAACAAAGAGATTTATTACCTGGATTCCACAGGATGTTAAAGAAATGTCAATAGTTGGGAAAAAGGACATTCAAGAAAAACAAAATTAATTACTAATGGGAGTAATCAATGACAAAGTTACAGAAACCGGAAAGCCCTGAAAAGGGGAAAAAAGTAGATGCAAGCAAAAAAGACCAGGCGCTGGACAGAGCAGTATCACAGATTGAAAGACAATTTGGCAAGGGCACGATAATGCGTCTCGGAACAGACGAGAAACTTGATGTACCGGTAATATCAACCGGTTCACTTTCTCTTGACCTCGCCCTCGGTGTAGGTGGAATGCCTCGCGGCAGGGTTGTAGAAGTCTTTGGACCTGAATCATCAGGAAAGACTACCCTGACACTTCATATCGTTGCCAACGCGCAAAAAAACGGTGGCACTGCCGCCTTTATCGATGTTGAGCATGCCCTTGACCCTGACTATGCAAAGAGGCTGGGGGTAAACCTTGACAGCTTACTTGTAAATCAACCGGATACAGGGGAACAGGCGCTGGAAATTGCCGAACTCTTAACGAGAAGCAACGCAATTGATGTAATTGTCGTAGACTCCGTTGCCGCACTCGTACCCAGAGCGGAACTTGAGGGGCAGATGGGCGACTCACATGTTGCATTGCAGGCCAGACTTATGTCACAGGCACTCAGAAAACTTACTTCCGTAATTTCCAAGTCAAAGACATGTCTCATTTTTATTAATCAGATACGCGAAAAAATAGGAGTGATGTTCGGTAATCCGGAAACAACACCAGGTGGCAGAGCATTAAAGTTCTATTCTTCTGTCAGAGTTGACATCCGTAGAATTGGCAGTATCAAGGATGGAGAACGTATTATCGGAAATAGAGTAAGAGCTAAAATTGCAAAGAATAAAGTTGCTGCGCCATTCAGGAAGGCGGAATTTGACATAATGTTTAATCAAGGTATATCCAGGTCCGGCGATATTATTGATCTTGGTGTTGAAGAGCAGGTAATAGAAAAAAGCGGAACATGGTTCTCATATGGAGACATACGACTGGGACAGGGAAGAGAAAACAGCAAAAATTTTATCGACAGTAAGCCTGAGTTACTCAAAGAAATTGAACAGGCAATAACCACAAAGATGGCGGCAGACAAATGAAACCCATTGACTCATTGAGTAAAACAGAGTAGAATATTTGCCGTGAAACATGGAGGCAGAAGAAAAGAACTTGGCAAGATGTTGATGGATATAGCAAAGTATCTTGCCACTGTTGGGTTTGTTGGAAGCTTAATAACAGATCAACTAAACATTGCGGCTGGTATTAGTATTATAGTAACGGTAATTATTCTGGTTATTGTATCATTTTATACTATACCGCCAAAGTTAGGAGATGGATAAAATGTCCTTTTATATCATGATTGCTGGAGTAATTATTATTGCTTTGTTTGCTTTAATAATTTCGTACAGGGAAGACCATCCTAAAAAAAATATCACAAGAAATTAGTGAGTATTTGAATTTGAAAAGGACATAAACATTAAGAATCATTATTAGTAATGATTACAATTCTGATAACATCAAAATATGAGGTGATAAGATGATTGGTATTTCAAAGTTGTATTGCGGCACCGTTGAACCTTCTGATGCACTAAGGTATGGCAGGGATTCAAACAAACTGCCCTCACATCTTTTGCAATTTTCCAGCGATAAAAAGCCTGTAGTTGTATGGAACGTTGGACAGAGATGCAATCTTAAATGCGTACATTGCTACTCTCAGTCAAAAGATGTTGAATATCCGGGTGAACTAAATACAAAAGAGGCAAAGGCTATGCTTGACGGCCTCGCAGAATACGGTGCACCGGTAATCCTCTTTTCAGGGGGCGAACCCCTGATGAGAGAGGATTTAATGGAACTGATAACATATGCCCGTGATAAAGGCTTGAGAGCAGTCATAAGCACAAATGGAACTCTGATTACTGAAGAGAAAGCAGAAGAATTAAAAAAATTCGGGCTTTCGTATGTTGGGATAAGCCTTGACGGTTTAAGGGAAACCAACGATAAATTCCGTGGTATTGAAGGAGCCTTTGACGATGCACTGCAGGGAATCAGGAATTGTCTGAAACTGGGAATAAAAGTAGGACTCCGTTTCACTATTAATAAAAGAAATGCGCAGGACATCCCCGGAATATTTGAACTCATTGAAAAAGAAAAGATTCCAAGGGTTTGCTTCTACCACTTAGTCTATTCCGGAAGAGGCTCCAGATTGATGGAAGAAGATTTGTCACATGAAGAAACCCGTAAGGTTGTCGACCTGATTATAGACAAGACAAAAGAAGCACATGATCGCGGAAACAAGATAGAGGTTCTGACGGTAGACAATCATGCCGATGGCCCATATATATATCAGAGATTGCTTAAGGAAGACCCAAAGAGAGCGGCTGAAGTACTTGAACTGCTGAAGTGGAACGAAGGAAACAGCTCCGGACACGGACTTGCCTGTATAAGCTGGGATGGTGCCGTACATGCCGATCAATTCTGGAGAGAGCATACATTCGGGAATGTACGTGAACGAAAATTCGGCGAAATATGGGAAGACAAATCAAACGATCTTCTAATGAAATTGAAAGACAAAGTACACCATGTCAAAGGCCGGTGTTCCAAGTGTAAGTGGCTTGATATATGCGGCGGAAACTTCAGGGCACGTGCAGAGGCATACTATGGTGATAAGTGGGAACCGGACCCGGCATGCTACCTGACAGATGAGGAAATCGGCTTACTCGTAGACGAACCTCTGACAGTTAAATAAGAGTTCACCGCAAAAACGCAGAGAATAAGAGTATGAAATGGTTTGCAGATAAAGGCGCTAAAGAGAACGTATAAAAATACTCTTATGATATCTCTAAGATTATAGTTGGAACAGCCGTAATTGCTCCCTTCATAGGTGACGCATACAAAGTCAAAACTGTGGTTCTCGGTTTTACAGTATCTATCATATTTTTTGTTTTAGGTTACCTTACTGATAAAATGGAGACATATACTTGTGAATACTTTAGAGTTTGCATACCTGATTCTTGGATGTTTAGGGTTAATTGGAATAATATTTATAGTTTTACACAATCGTAAAACTAAGCATTTGAAACATTAATCATTTAGCCCATCAGCATTTCCTGTACCCTGGAGACTCCCTTACCTAACTCTATCTTATAACCGTTTTCATGCAGAATCTTCTCAACGGCTGAGATTGCCAGAACTATATCAAATTCGTTGACATAGCCCATATGCCCGATCCTGAACATCTTGCCTTTTAATTCATCCTGTCCGCCGGTTATCGTAACCCCGGTTTCATCCCTCAATTTTTTAATAGCTGAATCAATGTTTATTCCCTCCGGGGCTTTTACAGATGTCAGGACATTACTCGATGCATCACCTGCAAAAAGCTCAAGTCCCAGGGCCTTTATACCCTCTCTTGTTGCCTGTGCCAGCCTCGCATGCCTGGACCAGACATTTTCAATCCCCTCATCCCTGATCATAGACAAAGCCTTACCCGCCGCCATAATTAGAGAGATTGCGGGTGTATATGCCGTAGTCTTATTATTCAGCGCCTTTCGCATCTTCTTAAAACTCCAATAGTACTTTGGCAGATCAGACTTCTCAATTGATTCCCACGCACTCTGCGCAACACATACAAAGGCCAGTCCCGGAGGAAGCATACAGCCCTTCTGAGAACCTGTAACCGCAATGTCAATACCCCAGTCATCCATCATGAGCGGATGGACTCCAATTCCTGATATAGCGTCTACTACCAGTAATAAGCTATGGCCTTTGACAACCCTGGCTATACCCTCAATATCATGGACCACACCGGTTGAAGTTTCGCTTAGTGTAACGAATACTGCTTTTACATCTTTTTCATTCTTTAATGCGTTGTCCAGTTGGTCAGGGTTAACAGCCTTTCCGTTTTCTACATCAACAGGCACCACGTTTACGCCAAAAGTTTCGCAAATTTGCGCCCATCTCTCGCCAAATTTACCACCTCTGACAACCACAGCTTTGTCACCATGAGACAGGGCGTTGGCCACACATGCCTCCATTCCGCCTGTACCGGAAGATGCAAACGTAAACACCTCTCCATCTTTGGTCTGAAAAATATATTTTAAATTCTCAGACACATTTGCAAATATTTCTGAGAACTCGGAAGTTCTGTGATGAATCATCGGACTTGCTTCTGCCAGGACTACTTCCGGTGGTATCTGTGTGGGGCCCGGTGTAAATAAATAAGTCTTTTTCATGTTTTTCCCTTACTATTAATCAAATTTTAATTTTTAAACAATTTAATAATAAATTCGCAGGGATTTTAATACAAAAGGGGTCTATAATCAACTACTTTTAAATACTTGACTGAAAATGGAAAAACATTTAACCTAGCAAATATTAAGAAAAGTGGATTCGCTACCCGCCTGCCTGCCCGTCAAATTTGTTCAGACGGGAAAGATATAGTCGGGCAGGTCGCTTCCCCGGACAAAAGACACCGAGGACTTTAATCCACCCTACAAGTTTTAAAAGTTAGAAAGTTTGTTTTACCACGCTCAGCGTGGTCTGCCAGAACTTTAGCTCACTTCAAACTTTAGGCACTTTAAACTTTTTCTGAGATTAAAACATTACAATAATAATCCCGTCCGCTATGAGGCGGGAGGCTTTTACACATTTGCATCACAAATTATCATGATATTAGATAAAATCTATTTACACAAACTTAAAGAGGTGGAAGAGTCTAAAAAGCTTGTCTCAATGGAATCTTTGAGAGAAAGATGTAAAGGTTCTCCACAAACAGGAAAATTCAGCAAGGCAATTAAGAAAGACAATGGAATTAAGTTTATTGCCGAGGTCAAAAAGGCGTCGCCTTCTGCAGGGATAATAAGAGAAGATTTTAATTATGTCAACATAGCGATGGAATATGAAGCAGGTGGCGCTTCTGCGATATCAGTTCTGACCGATAAAGAGTTTTTCATGGGAGATATAAGATATCTTTCCGAGATTAAGCAGTTAGTCAACGTACCTGTCCTGAGAAAAGATTTTATAATCGACCCGTACCAGATATACGAGGCCAGGGCCGCCGGCGCTGATTCGATCTTACTGATTGCAAGGATTCTCGCAAGGGAACAGATTGACACATTTCTCGCTCTTGCCCACGAACTGGGGATGGAATGCCTGGTTGAGGTTCATGATAAAGACGAATTAGAGAAGGTAATGAAAACGGAAGCGGCAATTATCGGTATCAACAACAGAAACCTTGACACATTCGAGACTAATCTTGAGACCACATTTAACCTCCATCCCCTCATCCCGGAAGAAAAGATTATCGTAAGTGAAAGCGGAATCAAGACAAGGGCGGATATCCTGAAGCTTGAAGAAGCCGGCATTGATGCAATATTGATAGGTGAAACCTTAATGCGCAGTAAAGATATCTTTCTAAAGACAAAAGAATTATTCGGAAGTTAAATGAGAATGTTTAACCTGAAAAAATCCTGGAATCCTCACAAAAGTGAGGCAACCTTGCTTTCACCCGCCTGAATGATTGTCCGCCCGGATAGGCCGTTCGGACGGGTCGGGCAGGCAAGGAATCCAATTTCTATCCTTTGTGGTATGGACAGATTCGTTTGTCCCTTGAACTAAAATATACTTCACTTCTGTGAAATAGTATGCTTAAATATAACACTTCAAAATAATTGTTATAAATTCATAAATAAAGAGGATACTTCCATGAGAGAAAAAATTTTTTTGATTTCAACAATAATAGTTACATTCTTTTCATTCTGGCTGATATTTAACGATAATACAATGGGCATGAGACAGGATGCCGATGCTGGATTACAATTGGACATAATCAGGGATGATCTTGCTACTTATTCAAAGATGAAACCGGAGGATGCAAGAGAATACTATGAAGAGGCGCTCAATGAACTCCATGCATTGATCGAAATGTTTGCAGGTACAGAAGAGGCGTTGAAAGCGAAGTTTTACATCGGAGCTACTTACAACCAATTAGGCAATTTTGATGAAGCCATTAAATACTTTGATGATGTATTAAGCTTTCAGGATGAAATCAATCAGAATTTCAAGGCAAGGTTATTATATTTCAAGGCAAATGCCCTTTTAGGAAATGGCAAAGTACCGGAAGCGAAAGATGTTATTGCTGAATTAAGGAAAATCGAGCCCGGGGCAGCCAACGCCTTCGGCAAAGAACTGGGTGGTACTATGAGGGTCGGAATGAATGCCCCGGACTTTCATACCAAGGATTTCCAAGGAAACCCGGTAGATCTGTCACAATATGAAGGACAAATTATCATCATGAACTTTTGGGCAACATGGAATGATCAATGTATTCAGGAATTACAGGAAACAAAGAAGTTGTACAGAAAACTTAAAGGCCCTGATGTTCAATTCATTGGAGTCAGCCGTGATGATAACATTGATGATTTAAAAGGCTTTGTCAGGCAGCATAACATAGAATGGCCTCAAATATTTGAAGGAATGCGTCATAAAGGTATGATGTCAAAATTGTATGATGTAAACAGAATACCCATAATATTCGTGCTGGATCAAGAAGGCAAGGTTCAGTATATCGGAAACCAAAAGGAAAAAATCACGCAAATCGTTACAGCGCTGATTGTCAGAGCAGAAAAGAAATCTGGAGATTAATCAAAAAAAGCCGTTATAGCATAGTACCGAGCTAAATATCTGAAACAGGTTTATAACTCTGACTCACAAAAAGGTCGCAGCTGCATATGCCGTCTTTCTCTATTTCCTCCGCGTGGTATTCACACGGACAGATCATCTTTGCATCCATCTCTTTGTCGTCAGAAAGCATTCTGCACGGGCAATAAAAAAACCCGTTCTTTAATTTCCTCTTTGCCAGAGCCTTGATTATCTTGTCTACATGTTTCGAATCCGGATTCAGTTCGTATGGACTGGTTGCTGCATAGTCTTCGACTAATTTACGGGCATCTGTTTCTAACTGTACTATTCCATCATCCAATCCAATTACCTCTTTAATAAGTTACTCTAAACCGGCAGGCAGGCGGAGACAACATGCTGGCAGTCTAGACATTTTGCTTAATCTATAGCAATCAACATTCATTACACAAACATGACTAACCTCTCTTTCGAGAGGCCTGCCGTCATGCCAGAGAAAAAATTATATATTATGAAAAAGAATTTGCAAGGTAAAAGAGATTGGTTTATTCTTAAAAATATGCTGATTGAAAATGTATTAGGAAAAAACGGAATAGTCGCAGATAAATTAGATTCTTACGAGCTTAGGCCCCAACAGTTGGATATGGCCCTGACGATTGAAAAGTCTATTGAAGAAAACAAGCATCTTATTATTGAAGCAGGAACCGGTGTAGGCAAAAGCATGGCATATCTGGTTCCGTTTATATTCTGGACTGTCAGAAACAAGAAAAAGGCTGTCATTTCAACGTATACCAAGACACTGCAGGAACAATTAATTAACAAAGACCTCCCCTTTCTTCGTAATGCATTAAGGTCTGTCAAAGATAATACCCGCCAGAAGGACTTGCCGCCTGGATCGGGACATAAACAGGAAGAAAAATTTGACTTCTCTTATACCCTTTGTGTTGGCGGGCAAAACTATTTGTGCTTAAGAAGATTTAATCAGTTGCAAATGCACGGCCTCATTGACACAAAAAAAGAAGTCAAAGAACTTCAGAAGATCATCCAATGGGAAGGGCAGACAAAGAACGGCCTGAGATCAGAACTAGATTTTGAGCCGTCACAGGCAGTATGGAGTAAAGTATGCAGGGAATCCGATCTTTGCTTTGGAAAGAAGTGTATTTTCAATGACGATTGCCACTACTACAAGGCGCGAAGGAGAGAATATAAGGCCCATATCCTGGTTACAAACCATCATCTGTTTTTTGCAAATCTGGTAAATGAAGGCCGAGTCTTGCCGGATTTTGATGCAGTAGTCTTCGATGAAGCCCAGACACTGGAAGACGTCGCCACCAGTTACTTCGGTATAGCAATATCAAACTTCAAGGTCAAATTCCTGCTAGATTCCATCCTGAACCCGAAAACCGGAAAGGGATTGATAACAAGGCTATTTAAACCGTCAGACAAGACTGTGGCTGCTATCCGGAAAACATTAGATGAGGGAAGGCGCGCCGGCGATCTTTTCTTCTCTGAGATTGCAGAAAAATTCGGTACAGACAGCAGAACCACCCGGATTCGAAAAAAGGGTGTCATTAACAACTATCTTAATAACCCCCTATCTAATCTTTCAGGAGCGCTGGAATCATTATTGAACCTGGTTAAGACAGAAGAGGAACGGTTGGAAATCTTCGCTTTTGCAAGCCGGTGTAATGAAATTAAAAAAAACATCTCTACCGTCATAAATCAGGATATGGAAGAGTATGTCTATTGGGCAGAAGTTGAGAAAAGAACAAACTCGCTCGGACTCTCAAACTATAAGTACGCAAGATGCTCCCTGTTTGCAGCGCCAATAAATATTGCTGATGATTTTGAGAAACAGATATTTGATAAGATCAGGCCCGTAATCCTTACCTCCGCTACACTTTCAGTAAACGGAAATTTCAATTACATAAAGGAACGGTTGGGGATACCGGTCTGCACACCTGCCGGAAATTTCCACCATGAAGAATTTGATTCCGGCATAACAAACGGTGGGGATTTTAGTGAAAAGATCATAGGGTCTCCATTTAACTTTTCAGAAAATGCGCTCATCTATGTTCCCGACAATATTCCGGACCCAAATCAGCAACCAGATGAATTCAAAAACAGTATAATAAAACACATAGAGGACATTATTTCTCACTCACAGGGAAGATCTTTTATACTCTTTACGAGTTTCAAGATGCTTAACAGCGTATACGAAGAGATCCAGGATGATCTGGACGAGTTTACCCTTTTCCGGCAGGGAGATAAACCAAGATATCAATTGATTGAGGAGTTTAAGGCCGCTCAAAAATCAGTTCTCTTTGGCACCGCTACATTCTGGCAGGGAGTTGATGTGCCCGGTGAAGCCCTGAAGTGTGTGATAATAACCAAACTACCCTTCGCAGTTCCCAGTGACCCGATAATCGAAGCAAGGATGGAACTGCTGAAAGCCCAAAACAAGAATCCATTTATGGATTACCAGGTACCACAGGCAATTACCCTGTTAAGGCAGGGGTTTGGCCGCCTTATCAGGACAGGCACTGACACGGGTATAGTCGCAATCCTGGATCCCCGCATCAAGAGCAAGTTTTACGGCAGACACTTCCTGAATTCACTTCCCGATTGCAAAAAAACCTCTGATATAAAAGTCATTAAAAACTTTCTCAATCTTGCTCATAACCATGTAGATTAAAACACATACCTGATACCTTGTTTAGCGGAATGAGGTGGAGCCTTCCTGCCCCCGCCAGAATGCACGTCGGGCTGGCAACTGACTGGTCAGACGGGTAATCTTCCATAGAACAGCACGTATAAAAAGTTGGCTTCATGGGTTGGTTAAGTGGTTATTTCAAATCTAAATCTTTAATAACCTTGCTCAAAGGAATACTTTCTTCATTCTTTGAGCTTTCTTTTGCTTCTCTTAAATCTTTTAAATCTTCATAGTTTTCTAACTCTTCTTTTATAGCAGTAAACTCCTCGTATGGTAATATTACAAATTCTTTTTTTCCATTTTTCTCAATTATCTGCGGATGAAGTGTCATGATTATCTCCTTAACGATATACGTCTTTACGATGTTTTATTTTATAAATTACAATTTTATTAATTTCTATTTCAAATAGTATTCGCCAATCCCCAACCCTCAATCTGTATTCAGGAGTATGTTTTGTTAGTTTTTTTACCTCACCTTGTAAATCATTTTCCATTTCTGTAATTCTTGCAGCAATTTTCTTTGCATCTTCCTTTGAAATCTTTTTAAGATCTTTAATTGCTTTTGGTTTCAAGAACGTTTGGTATTTCATTCTTTAATAAACAGCACGTGAATTATTGTGAAATCGATTTACATGCTAAAACAATGTACATCAGTATTCAAGGTAAAAATGGGGATACATTTGTACATAGTCAGGGTAAGCCTAAACACATTCCTTACGGCATATAAATCATATTGTAAAAAAACCTCTGATATAAAAGTCATTAAAAACTTTCTTGAACTTGCTCATAACCATGTAGATTAATTATCTTAGCTCAGCGGCAGTCACGTCATTCGCAGGAAAGATTGATCAGGATATTCTTTGTTTGCTGTTCTTACGTTAAACATATATAATACCGAGCAGATGAAGTCATTGTTGATTTCATAGAACATGCTCTAAATAGCCCCCCTCAGCGCAACGTATTTGAACTCAGGTTTGCTATATTACCACAATCATAAGGTGTTCTCCGATTCCACACCTGCTATGTCGTGGATATTTTTGAGTCATGCGATCATTATACATTTAAACTTTATGCCTGGGATCGGTCACTTTGATATTGGTCAGGCAGATCACAGGATAATTTTATGTCATTTGAAAATTTGGGTCTTCGTCCGGAAATACTGACCGGAGTTAAATTTCAGGGTTATATTGAACCGACACCTATTCAGCAGCAGGCAATTCCGGTCATTATGCAGGGCAGGGATATTCTCGCCGGGGCTCAGACTGGCACGGGCAAAACCGCGGCTTTCACGCTGCCGCTTCTACATCTTTTAAGCACTCAAGGCCATCGCGGCGGTCATCGTCCGCGGGCCCTCATTCTGACGCCGACTCGCGAACTGGCGGCTCAGGTCGGAAAAAGCGTCGAGACTTACGGGCAGGGACTGCACATACGTTCAACTATTATTTTCGGAGGAGTCGGCATTGCTCCCCAGATAAAACTCCTGCGCCAGGGCGTTCATATCGTCATCGGTACTCCGGGCCGTCTTCTCGATCTTGCCGGCCAGAAAGCTCTCGATCTTTCGCATATTGAAGTGCTGATTCTTGACGAGGCGGATCGCATGCTGGATATGGGCTTTATTCACGACATCCGTAAAATTATTCGCATGGTGCCGAAGAAGCGGCAGACTCTGTTTTTTTCTGCAACTTATTCGAAAGAGATCAAAGCGCTGGCAGATACCATTCTCTATAAGCCGAAGTTAGTTGAAGTAGCACGCCAGAATGCACCGGCAGAAAACGTTGATCAATGTGTTTACCATGTGCCAAAATCCAGCAAGTGCAAATTGCTGTCTCACCTGATTATAGAAGGCGATTGGAATCAGGTGCTGGTATTCACCAAGACCAAGCACGGCGCCAACCGTCTGGCAAAGCAGTTGGAAAAGAACGGTATTATGGCGTCTGCCATTCACGGCAACAAAAGTCAGTCGGCGCGGACGCTTGCTCTGGCAGAGTTCAAGGCCTGTAAAGTGCGCGTTCTTGTAGCAACGGATATCGCCTCTCGAGGCCTGGATATCGATCGCCTTCCGCACGTGGTGAATTACGATATGCCGAATATTTCGGAGGACTACGTACACCGCATCGGCCGCACCGGTCGTGCCGGCAGCACAGGAGAGGCGATTTCTCTGGTGACGGACGAAGAGATAAAACTGCTGCGCGCTATTGAGCGCCTGATTAAGAAGGTGATTCCGGTCAACCGTATCGAAGGCTTTTCGGATTCTGCGAAAGCTCCGAAAAAGGACAAGGCTGCCGGGGTTGAGGCTCACAGGCACCGCCGCAGCAGCGGCAGTAAAGGTACCTTCAGGGGTGGCAAGCCCCATGAGTTCAAAGGCAAGAGTAGTGGCAAGAGACGTAGAACATCTTCTAAGTGATGAGATGCTTACGACGGATTGTTTGAATCACTTCGTCGAGCTGTTGAAGAAAGCGTGACCGGTCACGCTTCTTGAGCGGCGGAGGCCCGCCCGTTATCTCTCCTGCGCCACGAAGTGCTGACAACAGGTCCCGGGTTGCGACGATATGACCGATGTTATTTTCCGTGAACGGCTTTCCGGTTGTACCAATTACACGTGCGCTTTTCTTCAGGCATCGGCTCGCAAGCGGAATGTCAGCGGTAACCACGATGTCGTGAGGTTGTACGTGCTCGACAATCCAGTCATCAGCCGCATCAAATCCGTCCTCTACAACTTCGAGTGTAATCCTTTGTTCATTCGGAACTCGCATCCAGGAATTGGTCACCAATGTTACATCAAGGCTATATCGGCTTGCGACGCGGTACACCTCCGGTTTAACCGGGCACGCATCAGCATCGACAAAGATATGCAGCAAACGAAGATCCTCCCATCACCCCGGTTTTGAAATCAGTTCATTTGTTTTAAATGTTACCAGTCGATTGGAAAGTAGTCCTTCAGGAATTTCCCAGCCCAATGTCTGCCGGTAAGAATGCCATCAAAAAACGGATCACAAACTCTTGCCGCTCCATCCACAATATCCAATGGAGGTTGAAAATCATGCACGTTTTGTTTGAATTGAGAAAGTTCTATCGGGTCTTCATCAGTCACCCAACCTGTATCTACCGCATTCATGAAAATACCATATTTTGCGAAATCGCCTGCCGAGGTGTGGGTCAGCATATTTAAGGCAGCCTTCGCCATATTCGTATGGGGATGACGATCTGACTTTTTAAACCGGTAAAACTTGCCTTCCACCGCTGTTACGTTCACAATGTGCTTTTGCCCGGTATTATCACGTTTCATCAAGTTCGCCAGACGATTGCACAATACAAACGGAGCGACGGCATTCACCAATTGTACTTCCAGCATTTCCGGGGTTTCGATATTACCGAGCTTCAGACGCCAGCTATTTGTTTTTCGTAAATCAACCTGCTGAAGATCCACATCAAGTTCTCCTTTTGGAAACAGTTCCGCGGCAACTATAGAGTTGTCGAAATTATATGGAATTTGAGAAAGTTCTGCAGATGCACGTAATCCAATTCCAGGGCCTTGTCCGTGCCATGCAACAGGAAGAAGGGAACCTTGCTCCTGTTCGTTATGGCAAAGCGCTGTCATCTGCTTTTTACAGGCTTCATGGTTACCCAGAAGAATCCGTACATCTTTCGATAAGTTGTGTAATGGTTTTGTCTCATTCTCAATTAAGTGCGCATAAAACCCCGGAGGTCGCCGAACTGTCTGAGCTGCATTATTGATCAGTATATCAAGGCGGTCATAGCTTTGCTCGATGTAGCGGGCAAAGATTTCCACACTTGGCGTATGGCGTAAATCAAGTCCATGAATATGCAGACGCTCTTTCCAATTAGAAAAATCTTCTTCTTTTGCATATCGCTCTGCCGAATCAACCGGGAAACGTGTGGTAGCAATTACCGTGGCGCCGGCACGAAGCAGCATCAATGTCGCATGGTAGCCAATCTTAAGCCGAGAGCCGGTAATCAATGCAACTTTCCCGTGAAGCGGCGCAGATTGAAATCGTTTTCTATAATTCAGGTCACCACAGGATTTACACATCGAATCATAAAAATGATGGAGCGTTGTAAACTCCGCTTTACAGACATAACAATTGCGTCCGGAACTCAGTTCGTCAGGATTAAACTCCGATTCAATCCTATCCATCGGAAGTTCTTTCGGAGCGCTGAATACATCTTTTAACCTGGCATCCCGGATTCCCGTATTACGCCGGGCACTTCTGTCCGCTTTTTTTAATCCATTGCTCTTCGCAGCCTTTTCATCTTTACGACGTTTCTTCCTCTCTTCAGTTGAAGGCCTTGCAATTTTCCCCGCTGCCGTAAATAGTTTTTGTTTCTCCTGCCTGCTTAAACAGACAAGTTGTTCGCTATTTTCAACCAAAGCTTCAAGTGTTTCGATACAGTTTTGTATCTCTTCCAATGTATATTTTCTATTTTCCATAAATACCTAATCCTCACACAAAGCTCCCCGGACAAAAGGCGCCGAGGACAAGCACAAGAACACAAAGGGTAAAACTATTGCCTTTTGTTTTTTAAATTTCATTCTCTTAGCGTTTTTTGCGGCTCTGCGTGAGAACCTTCTTTTTTCCTCTCGCCAAGACGCTAAGAACGCCAAGAGGTTTTTATTCCAACCCGGTTACGATCCGTGTGATTATTTTTTCAGTCTTTATCCTTTTGCATGGCAATGTATAAGCGCTCGACCTTCTTCCTTGCCCAGGGCGTTCTTCGCAGGAACTTGAGGCTGGACTTCACAGAGGGATCGCTGTTGAAACACCGGATATTTATACGTATGCCTAACTCGTCCCATCCATAATACTCAACCAGACTGTTAACGATTTGTTCCAGGGTCACACCGTGCAAAGGGTTATTGGCTTGCTGTTCACTCATGATCCGGGCTTCGTCACTCTATAATTAAAGAAATGTGATTCCCTATTTTATAGGCTTCAATGGTGCAACAAAATTTGGCCGCCACTTAATCCTGTGGAATGTGGAAATCTGAGTCACTCAATCTTTTACGTTTATTTTCTGCTCTTCCCTGGACTTTTTGTTCCTATGACCCGGTTTGGCCAGAATTTCCAGATAAAAGGATTCGAGCTGTTTTGATCCGGCCTGATCAATGGATTTATCAATGTCCGACACATGAATAACGTCACTACTTGCCTCATCAACACCGAACCGACAGTCAAAAGCCCAATAATCTGCATCTTCGGGTAGTCTCTTTCTACGTTCTCTTCTTAGATACTTTCTAACTTCATGTTTGATGGCTTGAACAAGCCTGTTAGCTTTGATCTTTGGATGGGTCAATTTAAACGTTTTTCTCATAGTGATCTCAAAGGGTGTGACTGGCACAATCAAAACGGGGTCATTCTTTACAATTGACAAGCAAGACTGTCTAGTCTTAGTAACTGTCAACAATAAAGAACTGACCCCGTTTTTACATTTTTATTTGGGCCTGCATTATTCATATGCAACCCGACACTTTAAGCTTATTCTATGTTTGCGCCGACAACGGAGGCCATCTGCATCATGTCGATCGTCTGGCCTTCTTTCATATTTGTAAGGTTAGTAACCTTGCCTGATTTGCTTTTGGAATTTGTGTTTTTGAAGATCGTTAGTAATTTAGCATCAGCCACAATGTACTTGCCTGCGTTCTCAGGCTTTCCATTTTCAGTCTTTGTCTGAAGCTTATTCGCTTTAATATAGTCCCATAGTTTTTTGGTTATCTCTGTCCTGGGAAGTTCTCTTTCTCCCAGAAAATCTGCCAGCTCATTTTTCAACTTTACCGGCTTACTCAACCCTTTTGCTTCTGCCATTTTCCACTCCTTCGTATAAAGATTTAAATAAAATTATCTCCGATGACATACCTTCTGCCCCTTTTGTTTCTTTCCTCTGACAACCGTTAAATATACAGATGCCGTATATTTCTAATATCATAGCTATGAGTTATATTACTTCAATACAATTTTTACAAGCAGGATTTCTAATAAATCTGACTTTCACCTATATATTAAGAAATGAATGGCAATTCACAGCCGCAAAGCGCAAAGAAAACTTAAAGTTTTAAAGGATACAGAAAGCCTGCCTTTGTGCGCTTAGTTTCACCAGGCCTACTCTAACAGATTCATAATTAGAGATTTTGATTAATTTCAATGTTCCAATTTTAAAAAAGGGATTAAATGAGCTAAGCTCAGCTTTGAGAGAATAGTCAATAATCTTAAATCTTTGCGGCTTCCTGTCCTCGGCGCCTTTTGTCCGGGGAGCAGTGAACTATCTCTTTTCCGACTCGTTCGGGGCCCAGAAAAAAAGGATCAGTATTTGGCTATAATTCTTTTAGAAAATCTATTACTTTTGTGTTAAACTGTGTACCATTATTGGAACTCGACAAGATTAGAAAACTTTAGAGACACCACCTAAGATGAAAAAAAAGTTCATATTGTTTTTAATCATCACAATCGTTGGAACTGTGGTAATACTTTCCATAAGCTTTACAAATTACCAGAAACAGTCTTCCATGTTGCGGGAGGAGATATTCGATAAATGCGAAATGATTGCCATAGAACTGAAGCACACTAGAGAATACCTGGCGGAAACAATTGCAATTGCAAACATGGAGCATAACGAAACAACCAGAATGCTCATGCCTGCAATGGCCGGAAATGAAATCGGCAGGAAATTTTATAATTCAACCGGTTATCAACTAAGACAGATCAGTTCAAAATATAGAAACCCTAAAAACAACCCTGATAAATTTGAAGAAAATGCCCTTGCTGAATTCGAGAAAAATAAAAAACTCTCTGAATACAAAGGTGTTGATAAAATTAGCGGTCAGAAAGTGCTGAGATTTCTCATCCCCCTGTACATGGAAGAAGCATGTCTTAAATGTCATTCTGCAAAGGAAACTATACCGGATTTCATACAGGAAGATTATCCCGAAGACAAGGCCACGGATTATACGTTTGGAGACCTGAGAGGGGCCATATCTGTTACTATACCCATAGATAAGGCCGAAGCGGAAGTCAAAGGCCACCTGATACATATGACTATCATAACTACTGTAGGAATGGTATTTCTGGTAACCTTTATCACAATCATAATGAATATTATGATTAAGAAGATAGATAGCAATAAAATCTAACATCTACAATGAAACCACGCATAGAAATTCTGGACAAGCTGAGACCACACGTCTTTAAAACATTGTCAACACATTATAAATCCCTGGATAACTGCAAATACGCGGACTTGAGACTTGGCATCAGCGAATTTAAATCAGCCAGTTCTGAAAACGGACAATCCAAGGATGTTACGGATGATTATGATGCTTCGTTCGGTGTAAGGGTTATTGCAGGAGAAATGTCGTCCTGGGGATTTTACGGCCAGTCCCTGGGCAGAAACGATTTAAAGATTAAGAAAATAACCAGCCTGATTATAACCGGTATAAACATAGCCTATGAGAGAGCAATAGCCAACGCAAAGAAAAAAAGAGAGTTTAAAAAGAAAGCCGATTCATTAACAGCAGTCAGGCTCGCAAAGATTAAGGTTTGCCAGGATACGGTACCGGCAGATTTCGAAATAGACCCGCGAAAGGTTTCCCTTCAAAAGGTATTAAAGACGAGCATGAATGTTTCCAGGCAGATGAAGGAACTTGATTCATCTGTATTATATACGGCTACCGGGATAAGGACCGGTATAACCAGGGAGTTATTCTGCAGTTCTGAAGGCGCAAATATAGACCAGGCACTGCCGCTGACACAGGGTGTTGTCTATGTGGCTGCGCAGAAGGGCGAATCAAGTCCGGAAGTCTGTTATGATTATATTGGCGATTTAAGAGGTTGGGAAATAATTGAAGGCAAAAACTGCTATAACCTGAGCTTTCTCGATTTTGCACTTGAGAGGACAAAAGATACCATCGAGCTTTCAGGAGCAGAATTTCTTAAAACAAGTAAAGGTGAAGTTGTTGTTGTAACTGACCCTCACTTTAATACACTGCTCGTACACGAAATTGTCGGACACCCTACTGAATCAGACAGGATATTGAAAATGGAAACTGCCTACGCAGGCAGATCCTGGCTTTATAAGAGCAGGGATGAAAATCAGTTGGGAAACAGGATAGCATCGCCCCTCGTAAATGCATTCTCAGATCCTACCGTGATGGGATATGGATACTATAAATACGATGCTGAGGGTACGCCTGCCAGCCGCATAAACGTAATCAAGGATGGTATTCTTAAGACTTTCTTGAATGGGCGTGAAAACGCTGCAATCCTTGGACATGAACCAAATGGCTCAATGAGGGCGACTACATCAGCAATGGCGCCAATAGTCAGGATGACAAATACCGCCTTTGGCCCCGGCAAAAAGAATCCGAAAAGCATAATCAAAGAAGTAAAGGACGGATATTACATCGTCAGCCACAGAATACCGTCCATAAGCGAATCCAGAGAAAATTTCAGAATCTCTGCTAAAAAGGTTTACAAGATTGAAAATGGCAAACTAGTCAAGCTATACAGAGGCGGCGGTATAATGGCAAATTCAAAAGAGTTTCTCATGAGCATTGATGCAGTAGGGAATGATTTCAAGATGTTTCCCATACCAAACTGTGGAAAGGGACAACCAATGCAAATCATGAGAGTCGGAAACGGCGGACCGACACTCCGGGGCAAGGCAAGACTGGCTGGTTGTTGAACTTTTGGAAACAATATTACATCTTAATTTCTGTCTGACAATAAATGTCGGGTAAGAAACCCGACCTACGCAAAAGAAATAATTTTTTTGTAGGGCGGGTTTCTTACCCACCGACTTTAAAATTCCTATACATAAATGATAAAAACAGAAGATCTACGAACAGCCGTTACCGACGCACTCAAATACATAAAGAAGCATAAGGACGTTATCGATGCAGAGGTATTTGCATCATGGAACGACCTGATAACGATAAGGCTTAACTACACGTCCGATATCCCCTGCAATGGAGTACACGAACCCAAGTCTATCCAATCGTATGGACTCGGAATACTGGCCACGGTCAAGAGAGGAAACAGAATCGAAGTAGGGTTTGGATCAGTCACAAACGATTTGACAAAAGAGGGAGTTCTTGATGCCTTGACGAAGGCGAAAAGAAACAGGGTGTATGATCCTGATTTCAAAACACTACCAGATCAAATAGATAAACCAGCCTTTAAAAACTATCACGACAAAAGTGTTATGAAAATCAGAAGCGAGGAGACTGTTGATTTAGGATGGAAGGCTCTTGATGGAGCGCTTAAAGCCCTTAATGACAGAGGGCACAGAAAGTCAATCATTGTCGGCGGAGACGTCACCATCCTGAGAGAAAGAATGGCAATAAAGACTACAAAAGGGATAGATGACTTTGACGAAACCACCACCCTTACCGCAAATATAACTGTAATGATCGAGAACAAAAATGTTAAGGGCACAGGATGGAGTATGGGCACACATCTTGCAACATTTAAGCCGGAAGCGGCAGGGAGAGAAGCAGCAGAGAGTGCAATGAGAACTATTGGCGGAAGGAAAATTAAGTCTGGTAAACACAATGTGATTTTTGGAAACCAGCCCCTTACTGACATTGCTTCAAACGTACTGATACCATCATTAAACCTGGCATCAGTCAATGCCTCCAACACACCATTCCTCGGAATGCTGGGGCAGGAAATAGCATCGCGTAACTTATATATATACGATGACGGCTCCATAAAGGGAGAAACAGGCAGTAAAAAGATTACTTGTGAGGGAGTACCAACCGGAAGAACTGACCTTATCAAGAATGGCACACTTGTCGGCTTCCTGGCAAACAATTACTTCGCAAGAAAATTCAAAAACAATCTTTACCATCAAATACCAAGGAACGGTTTCAGATATTCAACAAATGGCAGGGATTATAAAAATAAGGCAGGCATTTCTCCGACAAACGTGATAATCGGAGGAAACAAAGAAACCACCAGGGATAGCCTGCTTAAACAGGTAAACAATGGCATTTATATAGGCAGGATATGGTACACCTATGCAATAAACGGACTGGCCATGGGTGACTTCACGAGCACTATAATAGCAGATTCTTTTTTGATAAAGGGCGGAAAGATTTCCAGTCCTTTAAAACCTAACACCATCAGAATCAACACTAACATAAAACATATACTCAACAACATAATCGGAATCACAAAGAAAAAGAGGTCTACATTGGTTTGGGGATCAGGAGAGGTAGTGATCGCCCCGGAAATTGCTATAAGCAATGTACAACTGGATAATATAGCCGGTTTTCTGGGATAAATAAAAATTTCTCTTAATCCATGCTAAATATTTTAGAATGGAACAGTAACTTTTATGCCAGGGATATTAAATATCCAAACCTATCTGATATCCTTCATGCATTGCATCATGGATATTCCTCGGCACCTTTGCATCCCCTATAAGGTAAACTTCATTTACCAGACCCCTTGCCTTATGATAAAAATCATTCGCAGGATTAAAGCCGCTTGCATTAATAACCAAATCAGCCTTAAGTGCCACCTTCTTTCCTGTGTCATCCTCAATTATTACTTTATCATTTGTTATTTCCAGTAGTTTACTGTTGAGGCAGAACTGAACGCCATATTCCTCAAGCTTGTTTAAAAGGATTGTCCTGTTAATCATGTCCATATCCCGTGCAACTGACGGAAGTTTTTCAACCAGAGTTGCATTCTTACCTTTTTCTGCTATACACTCTGCAATCTCTGAACCTATAAAACCGGCGCCAATGACTACGTTATTTTCCCCCGGCTCCTTCTTTCCGAATAATACGGCGCCCGGCCCGTCCACCTCCCTTCCCTCAGCAACAGGTACAGTTATCTTCTTGAGCTTAATCCCCGTCGCTATGATAAGGACATCTGGAGAGTTGCTTTTCAAGGATTCCTCATCTATTGCAGTTTCCATCTTAACATCTACCCCGGATTCTTTAAGCTGATTTGAAAGATAATCCAGCATTTTTATCCAAGGTGTTTTTCCCGGCGCCTTTGGCGCTGCCTTCAGATGACCACCCAACTTAGGCCCCTTCTCCAACAAAGTAACATTATGTCCCCTTTCAGAAGCCGTGAGGGCCGCCATTATTCCGCCAGGGCCGCTACCGGCAATAAGTACTTTCTTTTTGACAGATGCTTCTGCACCGGCACATTCACTCTCTCGCCCAACTCTGGGATTAACCGTGCAATCAGCAGCAAGCCCCTTCATAACACGATCATTACAATTTGCGCATGAAACACACTCGATAATGTCACCGATCTTTTCAGAACGAGCCTTCACCGGAAGATCGGGGTCACTAAACAACGCTCTATCAATCGCCACAGCGTCCGCATCCCCTGAAGCAAGTATATCCTCAAACATTTGGACGCTGGTCATCTTTCCGGTAACAAATACCGGAATGGAAACCCCACCCTTAATATCCTTACATTGTTGAGAGGTACCGCCTTCAGGAGACCTCATTGCAAAGAGGCCGTCACCATTAAAGAATGACTCCGGAGTCCCACAGGTTACTGATAAATAAGCAACACCGCCTTCTTCGAGCTTTCCGGCAAATGTCTTTGCCTCCTCTAATGAGAATCCATCATCAAGAAGTTCGTCCGCCATTAACTGATATCCTATTGTGAAGCCATCTCCAAGCGTCCTCTTGATTGATTCTATTATGTCTAAAGGCAGTTTCATTCTCCCTTCAAGACTGCCTCCATGCTTATCACTTCTTTTGTTAGTCCTTGGGGAAAGAAACTGGCTCAACAGATGGCCATATCCTCCACCCACTTCGACCATATCAAAACCTGCCTTTTTTGCCAGAACAGCCGCATTAGTAAAAGACGTAATTGTCGCATTTATATCGTCCTCAGTCATAGGTGCAGAAACTATATTTCTCCTGGTACATGGACAGGTAAATGAAACATCCGATGCAGACATTGGATTTGAACTCATAGCAAATCTTCCGCCATGCTGAAGCTGCAATACGGCGAAGGCTCCGCTTTTCTTGATGCCCTCTGCCAGTTCGTTAAGTCCTGATAAATATATATCATCACTGGCCATAAGTTGTGATGAATAAACCCTGCCGCTATCTTCAACTGCAGCTCCCTCAACCACAATCAGCGAGGCGCCTCCTTTGGCCCTTCTTGCATAATACGAAACCATCTTCCCTGTAACATAACCTTTTGTACTACTAAAGCCTGTAGGCATAGCCGACATTGTAATACGATTTTTCAACAGAAAACCATTCAGGTCTATAGGTTCAAATAAGCGCTCAAACTTCATTAATCTCCTCCTTAAAATAAAGCAAACGTAAAACAAGAGTCACGATACTAAACTCAAATAATAACGGAATTAAATCAGAAATCCACCTTCAAGAACCTTTGATAAATGTAATTTCGAATCTCTCAAACTCTTCCTTTTTAAAGCCATGTATTGTTGCTTCAAATGCTCTTGTTGTTCCCCTGTCTATATTCAATATATAGAAATCGTTGCTTGACACAACAGAACCACTCTTGCCGTAGACGGTAATCTTAAAAAGTGTGTATCTGAAATCTTCATTTGTTTTATTTGTGACATCACCTTTAAAAATTGTATCATTATAACGAGTTTCGCAAGTAACGTTTCCTATGGAAAAATTATCAGCAGTCTGTTCAAACCTTTCAGGACTCTTTCCTGGCTGTCTCTCCAACCTGGTTGCCTCCAGAAATATCTTTTCTTCCAGTGAAATAATCCTCTTTTCTAAAGCAAGGATCCTGAACGATAAATCAGAAATTACTTTTTCCAGAGAATCCAGTTTTTCGAGAACCGGTTGTGTGTCCGAAGCACCCATCAAAAAGAATGAAGGTGTAAAACAGAGAATAAGAAATATGAGAATCTTTTTCATGACTGTCGAATCCTCTCTTTTTTATTTAATAGTTATTCCAAGCCTAATCTCTTTATGTCTTTAATTGTCTTTATCATATCATCCGTGGCAAGTACCAGCATTTTTTCATCTTTAAATTTAACGTTCATATCATACACAATTTCTTTTTTCTGAACATCTTTTTCGAACTTATAATTCTGTAATTTTACAGAATTTCTCTCAAGAATATTTTTTATATTGTCCAGGAAATGTTCCTGGCCGGAAATTAACATTTTTATCGTCATATACTTGTCCCTTTCCATTTCTCTCTCAACTTTAGGAAGAAAAATTAAGGTTGTAATTGCAATAATGGTTGTAAAGACCGCGGGCAGGATGAATCCACTGCCAACTGCCAGACCAATCCCTGACACTATCCACAAAGATGCTGCAGTAGTCAGTCCCCTGACACTAGCCCGAAATCTCATAATAGTACCTGCACCCAGAAAACCTACGCCTGTTACAACCTGAGCCGCAATTCTGGCAGGGTCTATTCTAAGAACTGAATCGCTTTTGTAAACCTGATAATTAACAAAAATATGTTCTGAGACCAGCATCATCAGGGTAACACCTACACATAACAAGAGATGTGTTCTCAATCCTGCCGGCCGCCCCCGTTTCTCTCTCTCCCATCCAATAAATCCACCAAGGATCGCCGCTATAAACAACTTTCCAAATACAGTACAAATGTCAAACATAAAAATATCACCAAAGTTAGACATATCCTACCCCTCTTTCCTATGGAAAATGAGAAAAAAACTTTTTTGCAATTATAGTAACGCAAATAATTCGTTTCAAAGCAATTTAATAATTTCACTTTGCATGCAGATTTTGGAATAATTAGAATAATTGGTTTTTTCTTGCATTGAATACCTTTTTTTGATAACATTCTTCCTCTGTGCCAATTCCAAAACGGAAGAATGTTAACTGTATTTAAAATAAACAGTTACATATAATCTTATAACGGAAACAAAGAAAAGCATCAACAAAAGCTGCAGATTTTTATACTGGCAGCAGGTAAGAGTGCGCGTATGAAACCGTACATGCCAAAGATTTTATAAGACGGGTGTAAATAGAAAATATACCATATCTCAATTGGGATGGACGAAAAGAACCGTATAGATACGTTAAGTGACATAAAAATCTTTACTGGAAACGCAAACCGTGCGCTTGTGAGCAAAGTATGTGACTATCTCTCGATTCCACTTGGCAATGCCACTGTGGGGAGATTTCCAGATGGTGAAATAGACGTTAAGGTTGATGAAGACGTGCGTGGGTCGGATATATTTATTATTCAACCTACATGCCCGCCGGTAAATGATAGCCTTGCGGAATTATTAATCTTGATAGACTGTTTTAAAAGGGCATCTTCAGCCAGGATAACTGCTGTTTTGCCTTACTACGGATACGCAAGAAAAGACAGAAAGGATGAAGGCCGGGTACCAATTACGGCAAAGCTGGTTGCAAACCTTATAACTATAGCTGGCGCAGACAGGTTACTCACAATGGACTTGCATGCAGCACAGATACAGGGGTTTTTTGATATACCGGTAGACCATCTTCTTGCGTTCCCTGTCATTTCAGATTATTACAGGAAGAAGGATTTATCTGATTTTGTGGTAGTTTCTCCTGATGTGGGTGGAATTAAAATAGCAAGGTTATATTCAAACCACCTGAACATGAGGTTGGCAGTAGTTGATAAAAGACGGTATGGTCCAGAAGAAATAGAAGTTGGGTTTGTTATCGGTGACGTAGAAGGTAGAAATGCAATCATAATCGATGATTTAATTGCTACCGGAGGCTCCATATGCCAGGCGGCAAAGGTGTTGAAGGAAAAGGGTGCTAAAGATATTTACGTGGGAGCAACGCACCCGGTATTATGTGGAGCTGCAGTTGAAAAGCTGAAAGAAGCTCCAATCAAGGAAATAGCGGTAACAGATACTATTCCTTTGAACGAACATGCAAAAAGTTTAGGCGCAAAGATTAAGGTCTTATCTGTATCAAGCCTTTTGGGTGAAGCAATAAAGAGAATCCATACTAATACGTCAATTAGTTCAATGTTTACGGAACAGTAAACTATAATTTTTCAGTTTTAAATTTTTTAAGATATTTAAGAAAGATCAAATGGAAACGCAACAACTACAGGTAGAAATAAGAAAAAACATTGGTTCTCTGAAAGCGCGAAAAAACAGAAAATCAGGCTTAATACCCGCTATCATGTACGGACACAAACAGGAAAATATGATGTTCCTGCTAAACGAAAAGGAATTTTCTGCAGCTCTCAATGCCGAGGTTAAAATGGTTAATTTGAAGTGGGATAGCTCAGAGGAGACAGCGCTTATTAAAGATGTACAATTTGATACATTTGGGAAAAAAATATTACATGTTGACTTTGTCAGGACTGCCTTAACAGAAAAAGTGACAACTCATGTACATGTTGTATTATACGGAATTCCACAAGGGGTCAAAGAGGGAGGCATCTTAGACCATGCACTGAAAGAAGTTGAGATAGAGTGCCTTCCGACAGAAATCCCAAAAAATATTCGTATCAATATTTCAGAACTGGCTATCGGCGATACTATACATATAAGTGATATAGAACTCCCTGTGAATACTAAAGTCATAGGGAATCCGGATGCCGTTGTTGTATCTGTCCATCTTGCTACAGAAGAGAAAGAAACGCCTGAAGAAGAAACATCGTCCGAACCAGAAATAATTAGTGCCCGCAAACCGGAAAAAGAGGAAGAGTCAAAAAACAAGGATTGATGAAAATTGTTATTGGTCTTGGAAATCCGGGGACAAAATATACAAAGACCAGGCACAACATTGGATTCATGGTTATTGACAAATTTCTCAAGGGCTGTAATGTAAGTTCTACAAAGAAATATCACGATTCTATCGTAAACAAATGCCTTATGGAAGGTGAAGAAATACTTTTTGTAAAGCCTCAGTTATTTATGAATCTAAGCGGTATCCCTGCAAAAAGAATCGCAGAAAAGCATAATTGCAGCCTGAACGAAATACTTGTAATTCTGGATGATATTAATCTCCCTTTGGGTAAAGTCAGAATAAGGGAAAAAGGAAGCAGTGGTGGGCACAATGGGTTGAAATCAATCTCAGATCATTTGAAAACCACAAATTTTCCCAGGTTAAGGATCGGCATAGGAAACGAATCCTCAGAAGACACAAAGGATTTTGTCCTATCGCGTTTTGCAAGAGACGAAAAAGAGGTGATAGAAGACGCTTTAGATAAGGCATGTAATGCAATAAGATATTGGATTACAACAGACATTAACAATTGTAAGAGTATGATTAACTAGGAGGGAGAATAATCTTGAGATTATATGAAGGTATGTTCATAATTAGCGATACAATTGCAGGCGCAGATTGGGAAGGCGCTGTCAATCATATCCATGATCTTTTGAAAAACAGAGGTGCTGAAATCCTTGACAGTCAAAAGTGGGATGAAAGAAAATTTGCATATAAACTTAAAGGGCACAAACGGGGCGCTTACTTACTGACATATTTTAATGCGCCTGAAGACTCTATAATACATATAAAAAGGGATTTGCAACTTTCAGACAATGTATTAAGATCCCTGATTGTCAAGACAGATAAAGTTGGAGAACCGAAGGCTGAAGATACTGAAAAACCTGAAGAAAAACCCGTTGTTACTGAAAGCGAGAACACAAGCCCTGCACCAGTAGCATCTGAATAGTCGTATGGTCTTCAGCAGACAGAATATATACTAAGTAAAAAGTTCGCAAGGAAAAGAAATATGGCTAACCTTAACAAAATCTTTCTAATAGGAAATCTCACTAGAGACCCTGAGTTGAGATATACACCAAGCGGTACAGCAATTGCCAGTTTTGGAATTGCCGTCAACAGGAACTGGAAAGGACAAAATGGAGAAAAGAAGGAAGAAGTATGTTTTGTAGATATAAATATGTTTGGCAGGCGCGCTGAAGTCATAAATGAATACTTTAGTAAAGGGAATCCAATATTTATCGAAGGACGTCTGCAATTTCAACAATGGGAAACTAAAGACGGTCAAAAGCGCAGCACCTTGCGTGTAGTAGCCGAAGATTTTCAATTTTTAGGTAAAACTAGAAAAGGTGAAGGGGCGGATACCCCTGAAGAACCGGAGTACAACAACAAACAATCTATGCCGCCAACTGACATTAACGACGAAGAAATACCATTTTAGAAAATAGCATTTATAACAACTTTAAAAAGAACTGTATTAATGAAACGAAAAAAATTTCAAAAAAAGAAGACATACGAAACAACACACAAGAAAAAGAAATACCAGGAATTTACTACAAAGTGCCGCTTTTGCAGATCGAGGGTAGACTCGGTCGATTATAAAGACATGCATTATTTGCAAAAGCTGGTAGGAAGTCAGGGGAAACTGCTCTCAAAGAAACGTTCAGGGAACTGCACGAAACACCAGCGCTCTGTCAAGACTGCCCTGAAAAGAGCCAGGCATATGGCATTACTGTCTTGAGTTGAGTAAATTTCACTTAAAAACTGGGGATAAATGCATTCTCACCCGGTCTATTTATTACAGCTAAATCAGCTTGTACCGATATACAAGTTATAGGATCAATTACACATGAAAATATTACTAAAAAAAGATATACAGAAATTAGGAAAGACTGGAGACGTAGTTGATGTGGCAAATGGTTATGCAAGAAATTATCTATTGCCTAAAAAGTTTGCAACAACTGTAACCCAGGGAAACGTTGAACAGATCAAGTTTCAAAGAATGAAAAACGAGGAAAAGCAAAAAGAAGAAATTAAGAACCTCCAGGTATTAGCAGATGAAATTTCAAATGTATCATGCACTATAACTGTCAAAACAAACAAAGAAGGAAAGCTTTTTGGTTCTGTAACTGCGAATCATATTGCAGAAGCACTGTCTGAAAAAGGGTATCAAATTAACGAGAATATGGTAATCCTTGAAACACCGATCAAAAAATGCGATCTATACAATGTAACTGTGATGTTGCATCCTGAGGTAAAAGCACAATGCAGAATATGGATTGTAAGTGAATCTGAAAAACCAGCAGACCCCCAGATAGAACCATCTAAATCTCCTTCTGAAAACAACCAGGAAACAGACAAAAATTAACCACAAATTATATCCTGTTTTGGTTACCATTCATAAAACTGCAAACAGACTAAAACAAAAATAATGGCAACTGCACTAATACAAGAAAAGGCACAACCATTCAATATAGAAGCTGAAACAAGTGTACTCGGCTGTATGCTAATAGATAATGAAGCGATTGATCTTGTTACAGAGATGTTAAGCACAGACAACTTCTACAAAACCTCTCATCAGTATATTTTTGATACTATCGTAAATCTATATAATAAGAACAACGCAGTTGATCTTGTTATTTTGAAAGATGAACTCAAAAAGCAATCTTTACTTGAGAAGGTAGGCGGTGCAGAGTATTTGATGGCATTAGAAGAATCAGTCCCACTAGCCTCAAATGTAGAATATTACGCAAAGATTGTTCGAGAAAAGACAATAAAAAGAGACTTGATTACTGCAACTGCAAAGATTCAGCAGGAGGCATATAATGATTCTCTGGAATCCGACGAACTTTTAGATATAGCCGAAAAAGAGATATTTGACATAACGCAGCGTAAATTTTCCTCCCCAACAACAAAACTATTCAACATACTTCATGATACATTCGACCACATTAGCAATTTGCACGACAGAGAGGGTAGGTTAACCGGAGTATCAACTGGTTACTACGACCTGGACGATATAACTTCAGGTCTTCAAAAATCTGAGTTAATAATTATAGCGGCAAGGCCAAGTATGGGGAAATCAAGTTTAGTCTTAAATATTGCGGAACATGCCGGCACAAAAGAGAAAAATCCAACATTAATTTTCTCGATGGAAATGTCGGCCCAGCAGGTAGCACAAAATATGTTGTGTGCTACCGCAAAGATAGATGCACATCTTCTGCGTACAGGCAAACTTGACGACAATCAATTTTCCAACCTCTCCTTAGCTATGGGAGACTTATCAGAATCGGAAATATACATCGACGACACTCCCGGGCTTGGCCTCCTTGAACTACGCGCCAAGGCCAGACGCCTTAAAATACAACATAATATTCAGATGATTATTATTGATTATTTACAATTAATGGAGGGGAGACAAGCAGAAAACAGGCAGCAGGAAATATCCGGTATCTCAAGAGGCCTGAAGGCATTGGCCAGAGAATTAGAGGTGCCGGTGATTGCTGTTTCCCAATTGAATCGCTCAGTAGAAACACGGGAAGGACATACACCAAGAATGTCCGACCTGCGAGAATCAGGATCTATTGAACAAGATGCTGATGTTATTATACTATTACACAGAGAAGACTATTACGACCCAACTAAAAGACCGGGTGAGGTTGATCTGAACATAGCAAAACAGAGAAACGGACCGACTGGTAAGGTGAAACTCACTTTCCTGCGGGAAATTTTAAGATTCGAAAATTACCAACATAATACTTCGTCAGAGGTGAACTAAATTTATGTCTTGCAAATATATAATTTTAGCTGTTGTTTTCGTTATCTTTCTTCCTCTGAAGAGCTATAGCCTGATAAATGCACAGGAAAACGAAACAACACAGGTTTCCATAAAGAAGATTGAATTTAAAGGCAATCACAGAATAAGTGGTAATACAATAAACGCTGCCATAAAAACTAATGAAGGAGATATTTACGATCCGCAAGCAATAAGCCAGGATGTTGATGCTATCTGGCTGTTGGGTTTCTTCGATAATATAGAGGTAGAAGTGGAACCGTATGAAGATGGAATCAAAATAATCTTCCTTGTATCAGAGCGCCCTGTTGTAAAAAACATAAATTTTACAGGTAACACGAAGGTTAAGACAAAGAAACTCAGAGAAGCCGTAGAATTAAAAGAGGGTGATTATTTAAAACAATATCTACTCAAACTAAGCGAAGATAAAATCCTGGAAATTTACCAGGCAAAAGGATTTCATTTTATCAATGTCAAGAGTGAAGAGAAAAAAACAGATGGTTATGTTGATATAATATTCAATATTCAGGAAGGATCTAAGGTCTATATAAAAGAGATAAGCTTTGAAGGAAACAAAACCTTCTCTGATATAAGGCTTTCTAAAATAATTTCTACTAAAAGAAGGAAGTTTCCTCGCTTTCTCTTCTCTGGCAAATTTGATAAAAACAAATTTAATGAAGATATTGAAAAAATAAAGGGATTTTATGGAAGTGGGGGGTGGTTAGATACCGATGTAAAATGGAAAGAGCAATACAGCCCTGATAAATCAAAAATATTCCTTAATGTTTTAATAGATGAAGGGGAAAGGTACCATGTTGATACTATAAACATAAAAGGAAATAAACTTTTCACAAACACTGAAATTGGTAATATCCTTGAATTAAAGAAAGGGAGCGCCTTCCTGCCGGAATCTCTTCAAAAAGATACTCAAAAGATACAGAAGGCTTATGGCAGGCAAGGTTATATCAATGCAAATGTGAAAACCGACTATACATATAAAGAGGTTGAACCCATAATAGATATAACCTATGATATTCGAGAGAATGAAAGATTTTTTATTGAGAAAGTTATAATTTCCGGTAATGACAAGACAAAAGACACTGTTATACGCAGGGAACTGCTCTTTCTCCCCGGAGAAAGACTTGATACCGAAAAAGTCGAGATCAGCGAACAAAGGTTAACAGGCACAGGGTACTTCGATACGGAATCCGGCACACCAACTGAAATAACTTATGAACCTGGCACAAAACATAATACTAAAAACGTAATAGTAAATGTAAAAGAAGGAAGGACCGGATTATTAAGATTTGGCGGAGGCTTTGGCGCCAATGCCGGCCTCTTTGCAGATGTTTCATATACTGACAAAAACTTTGATATATTTGACCTGCCTAAAGACTGGAAAGACTTTATTTCTGGCAATGCATTTCGTGGTGCAGGACATGTGGTAACATTAAGATTTAGCCCGGGACTTCAAAGAACAGAAGGACTGTTCTCTTTTCAAAATCCCTCTGTTTATGACACAGGTTATAGTCTTGGTTTCAGCGCTAATATCTTCAGGCGTGCGAGGGAAGATTATGATGAGGAAAGGAAAGGAATAACAGTAAGCGTTGGCAAGCAGGTACTCAAGGGATTGAGATTAACGCTTACCCCAAACTTCGAAGTAATCGGAGTACAAAACGTTGACGGCAATGCACCTCAAACTGTAAAAGATATAGAAGGGAGCAGTGCCAAATTAAGTCTGGAACTAAGCGCAAATTTAGACAGGAGAAACAGCCGTTTCTTCACTACCAAAGGTTATCAAATTACTTCAACTATTGAAGTCGCAGGACTTGATGTAGACATAGTGAAGTTTGTAACAAAGGGCAAAAAATATCATACTATTTTCGACTTTGCTAATTGGGGCAAACATGTCCTCTCATACGAAGGAACCTTAGGCATAGTAGAATCAACTACCGGTGAAGGGGTACCGATCTTCGAACGACTATTTGCAGGAGGATCTAATTCCATTCGAGGTTTCAGCTTCAGAGGTGTTGGGCCAATTGACCCTGTAGGCAAAGAACAAATCGGTGGCAAGGTATTGATTCTTGGATCAGCTGAATACACCATGCCAGTTTACAGTGAAATGGTAAGAAGTGCATTCTTTATAGATGCAGGAAAAGCTGATACCGATGTAAATGATATAAATCTCAACAACCTGCGAGCTACACTGGGCTTTGGCTTAAGGGTGCGTGTACCTTTCTTAGGAAACTCAGTAGTCGCTGTTGACTTTGGCTTTCCGTTTATAAGTAAAAGTGAGGACGACGAACAAACTATAACATTTAATATGGGAGGAAATGGGCTTTAAAAAAACCATTTATTACCTATTTCTTTAGAAATCAGGACAGGAAAGGAATCGACTATTATGAAAAATTCATTTGTAAGAATACCAAATTTGTGCTTAGTATTAGTTTTGCTGGTAAGTATCACCACTCTGAATATTATTCCCGTAACCGCTGAGACAAAAGGGTTTAAGATAGGTATAGTTGACATAAGTGGAGTATTTGAAAAGTATGAAAAAAGAAAAAATTTAGACCAGGGCCTGAAAGATTTAGAAAAAGAGTTTCAAGATGAGATAAACAAGAAAAGGAAGGAAATGATAGATCTGGACGAGGAGACACAGCTACTGGATTTAGGTAGTGAAACCAGAAGGAAGAATGAAGATATGCTGGAAAAAAAGAATGTAGAGCTGGAAGGTTATGCAAAATTTGCAGAAAGACAACTGCTTAAAAGATACAAAACTTTCTTCGAACAAATCTATGCTGAAGTAATAAAAATGGTTGAAAAAATCGGGGATAAAGAGAGCTATGATCTCATTATCAAGAAAGAGGAACCAGATCTGAATAGTGGACAAATTTCTGATCTTCAATTTAAGATAGGAATTAGAACTGTATTATACCACTCAAAAGCCGTTGACATTACGGCAAGTGTAGTTGAACATTTAAATTCAGAATATTCCAAAGAAAAAGGAAAGAAATAAAATAAAATTTGAACAACCAACAAAAAACAATCTCAAGGATAGTAGAGTACTCTGGAATAGGACTGTTTACCGGCGAGGAAGTTAAACTTCGCTTTAAACCTGCTCCAGCAAACACTGGCATTAATTTCAAACGTACAGACATTGCAAGCCAACCAAAGGTATCGGCAAATGTCGAAACACTCTCTGGCTCAAAGCGGCTCATATCATTAGGAGAAAAGGGAGCCGGCGTAAAAAGTATAGAGCATTTAATGGCAGCTTTAGCCGGACTGGGTATCGATAATATAGAAATTGAAATCAACGGCAATGAAGTACCGGCAGGGGACGGGAGTTCTCTTTTGTTTATGCAACTGCTGAAAGGTACAGGAATTAAAACTCTTGAGGAACCAAAAAACATTTTCTGCCTACAGGAAGAATTAAAAGTAAGCGACGGTGAAGCAAGCATACTAGCGTTACCATATGACAAAGGGCTATCCCTTTCTTATATCCTTGATTTCAACGGGTCATTCCTTAACAGACAATGTTTTGAAATTGAAATGACAGAAAATAATTTTAGCACGGAAATTGCGCCTGCAAGGACATTTGGACTTAGCACAATTATTGAAGAATACAAAAAGCTGGGATGGGGAAAAGGAGTAACTGACGAAAACAGTCTTATCTTGCATGAGGACGGTACAATAACAAAACCCTTGTCAATGTCCCCTGCAAAACTGCGGTTTCCAAATGAATGCGTCAGGCATAAGATACTGGACATTATAGGCGATCTTTATCTGACTAATCTTACATTGCACGCTCGTATAGTTGCAACTAAATCAGGACACTATCTAAACACATGTATGGCCGAAAAAATCTTTGAAAGTTCTAAAAAACAAGTACACAATTAAGCCAAAGCACGCCACATTATTTTATTTATTGTACAATCCAATTGACTTGCGGCAAGGCACATTATAGTTTTTGTTTAGAATAAAGTTCTTTTGGCATTATTTCTATTACAAATCCAAATAAACAGAAAACAAATGAAAATACATCCGACTGCCATAATCCACCCAAAAGCCATAATCGGTAAAGATGTTGAAATAGGGCCAATGTCTGTAATAGACGAAAACGTTAATATCGATGATGGAAACATCATTAAAAACAATGTCACAATTACCGGCAATACCACTCTGGCCTGCAATAATGTAATATTCCCAAACGCCGTGGTAGGTTCTGAGCCACAAGATTTAAAGTATTATGGTGAACAATCACAACTCATAATTGGCAGTAACAACGTCATTCGGGAATGTGTCACAATCAATACCGGCACAGAAGTAGGAGGAGGCGTAACACTTATTGGCAATAACAACCTTTTTATGTCATGTTCACATATAGCGCACGATTGTATCATTGAAGACAACGTCCTTATCGCTAATGGTGTGCTTTTGGGCGGGCATATAAAGATAGAAAAGCATGCAAAGTTAATGGGACTTGCAGGCATACAACCTTTTGTTACCATTGGCCAGCACTCATATGTGGGTGGGCTCACAAGAATTGTCCAGGATGTACCACCCTATATGATAGTAGAAGGCAACCCCGCCAAGGTACGAAAGGTTAATACAATAGGATTAGAAAGAGCAGGGTTTTCACAGGATAGCATAAACGCCATAAAGGGAGCATTTAAACAGCTGTTTCGTACAGAACAATTGAACAGAAGCCAGATACTTTCTGAGTTAGAAAGCCAGGAAAAATTAATACCAGAGATTAAGGTATTAATAGATTTTTTTAGAAATGTTGACAAAGGAAGATTGGGTAGATACAGAGAGTCTTTACGGCCAGCGTTAGCAAATATATCATAAGAGATACAAGGCTTTGAAAAAACTGAAAATCGCAGTTATAGGAACAGGTCATCTCGGTAAAGAACATGCACGAATCTACTCTGAGATGCCGGAAGTAACCCTTGCCGGGGTTGTGGACATTGACAAAAATACGGGTGAAGCAGTCGCACAGCGTTGTAATACCAAATATTATAGTTCACTCGAAGAGATCTTAAATAAGGTTGATGCCGCCAGTGTCGTTGTTCCTACCAGATCTCATTATGAAATCACCAAAGAACTGCTTAAGAACGGTATTCATGTATTGGTAGAAAAACCTATGACCGGAACAGTATCTGAGGCAGAAGATTTAATAAAATTAAGTAAAGAGAACTCTACAATATTGCAACCGGGTTACATAGAAAGATTTAATCCTGCTATAGAGGCAATCCAGAAACTTGATATTTCTTTGAAATTCATAGAATGCCACAGGTTAAGTCCATTTACGTTTCGCTCTGCCGATATAGGTGTAGTCTTAGACCTGATGATTCATGACATAGACATCATATTGGATCTTTCCAAATCTAAAGTAAAAAAGATAGATGCTGTTGGTGTAGGTGTAATATCTGACAAGGAAGATATTGCAAATGCACGTATCCAATTTGAGAATGGTTGTGTGGCAAACATCACGGCAAGCAGAGTTTCTTTTGAGCCGATGCGGAAGATTCGTTTATTCTCAGAAAATTCCTATATTTCGCTTGATTACCATAAACAGGAAGCTATCATTTACAGAAAATCTCCTGATCTAACCCCTAAATCTATTATCAATGAAAACACTGATGTTTCGACAATTAAAGACCTTAAGGGCTTTGTGTTCGGGGACTTGCTAAAAATTGAACGCATAAAAATGAACAACCAGGAACCATTAAAAAAAGAACTGGAATCATTTGTAAGTTGTATAACTAACGGCAAACAACCTGTTGTTTCCGGTGAAGATGGGATTAAGGCCATAAAAGCTGCCACAATAATAAATGAAGAAATTAATAAAAACTTAAAATTAGCGAATGTTAGTTGCTAGCTAACTGCCTAAAAAATGGTTTTACAATAATTAGCCTTGACACATATACTGTTTATTTGATATAAGTGTAATCTTTCGCTTTTTATTAAATAGAGTAAACAAAAAGGAGTAGAATTTGCCAATAGTGAGCCTTCAGGAATTAGTTGATGCTGGTTTCCATTTCGGACATAGAACCAGTCGCTGGAACCCAAAAATGAAACCTTATATTTTTGGAAAACGTAATTTAATTCACATCATCAACTTAAAGGAAACCGTAAGAGGTTTGATTACGGCTTGTAAATTTCTCACAAAAGTTTCCAGCAGCAAAAAAGAAATCCTTTTTGTAGGTACAAAATGGCAGGCAAAGGATGCCATTGTCGCTGAAGCAAAGCGCTCTAATATGCATTACGTTTGTGAACGATGGCTTGGTGGCACATTAACAAACTTTGAGACGATACGTAAACGATTGAAAAGGCTGGAAGAACTTGAGGAAATGGAGAATAATGGCTCAATTCATAATTACAGCAAAAAGATGATTTCTTCGCTCACTCGCGAAAGGAAGAAAATAACAAAGAATCTTGAAGGCATTAAAAATATGAGCAAAGTGCCTTCTGTACTGGTTATTGTAGACCCCAAGAAAGAACATATAGCAATGAAAGAAGCCATTAAGATGGGGATACCAACAATATGTCTGACAGACTCAGATTGTGACCCTGATCTTGTAGACATATGTGTACCGGGAAACGATGATGCTATCAGGGCAATAAGACTCTTCTTAAGTAAAACCGCAGATGCAGTACTAGGGGGACAACCTTCAGTAAAAGCAGAAGAAGAGAGCAAGGTCTTGCAAGAACAAGAAAGTATTTAAATGTTTTTATCTTATCCTCGCGAATCAACATCTTGTAACAGTTAATATCACCCCTCAAAACAAGATCTTTATTATCAATAAAATTTAGAAATATATATGGAGTTACTATACAATGGCAATTGATGCATCCAGCGTAAGAGAATTAAGGGATCGTACGAGTGCAGGTTTCTTAGACTGTAAGATAGCACTCGAAGAAGCAAATGGTGACTTTGAGAAAGCAGGTGAAATTCTAAGAAAAAAAGGCCTGGCCAAAGCCATCAAAAAGGGATCGCGTGGAACTCCAGAGGGTAGAGTGGGCTCGTACATACACACTAACGGTAAAATAGGAGTTTTGATTGAGGTAAATTGTGAAACTGATTTTGTAGCCAGAAATGACGTATACGCTGACCTGGTAAGAGACCTCTGCATGCAAGTGGCTGCAACCGACCCGACAGCCGTAAGCAGAGAAACTGTTCCTCAAGACATCATTGACAAAGAAAGAAAGGCATATAGCGAAGAATTCAAAGACAAACCTGACAATGTCAGGGATAAGATAATTGACGGCAAGATGGAAAGCTTTTATAAAGAAGTTTGCCTTATTAATCAGCCTTTTGTAAAAGACAACGATCAGACAATAGAAGATCTATTAAAGAAAGCAATTGCAAAATTGGGCGAAAACATCAAAATTAGCCGTTTTGCAAGATTCGCTATTGGAGAATAGTACCATTGCAATCAAAAAGCATAAACGCGTTCTTTTAAAAATCAGTGGCGAGGGATTCTGCTCAGAAAAATCATCAGTAATAGATAATTCAGAATGCGACCATATTGCAAGAGAAATCAGTAGTGCAAGAGAAACTGGAGTTGAGATTGCCATAGTCGTGGGTGGCGGCAATATAATAAGAGGGGCGGCATTAAGTAAATCAGGCGTAGATCGTGCCAGAGCTGACCAGTTAGGCATGATTGCTACAAACATCAATGCAATCATCCTTCAGGATTCACTTAAAAAACTGAAGATACCAACAAGTGTTTTAAGTGCAATACAAATACAGAACATCGTAGAACCTTATACTATACATAAATGCCTGAGCTTTCTGGAAAAGGGCTTTATTGTTATTATTGCAGGCGGGACAGGAAATCCTTATTTTACAACTGATACTGCTGCTGCACTAAGGGCAATAGAAATAGGCGCTGATGTTTTTCTTAAAGGAACAAAAGTTGACGGTGTATATTCTGATGATCCGGTAACCAATCCAGGAGCAAAGAAGTACACTAAATTAGAATATATGGATGTACTGACAAGAAATCTCGGTGTAATGGATTCAACTGCAATATCTCTCAGTATGGAAAATAAACTCCCCATTACTGTGTTCAATTTCAGAAAAAAAGGCAATATAAAGAAAGCTGTAACAGGTAATAAAATCGGCACATACATTGGAAACTGCAAATGAGTTCGACAGAAATACAAACTGAAACAAATAGAAAAATGGAAAAAACTCTTGAAATAATGAAAGAAGAATTTAAGAGTATAAGGACGGGCAGGGCTACGCCGGGCCTTGTTGAGAATGTTAAAGTCAGTTGCTATGGTTCTCTCACGCCATTAAAACAACTTGCAAACATAGCAGCTCCTGAGCCACAATTAATAATCATAAGCCCTTACGACTCTTCCATTCTTAAGGAGATAGAAAAAGCCATTCAACAATCAGAACTGGGATTAACAACCAATAGCGACGGAAAGGTTATTCGCATTCCTATACCACCATTAAGTGGTGATAGAAGGGAAAAAATAGTTGCGCAAATTAAAGATTTGACAGAGGAGACCAAGATATCTATCAGGAATATAAGACGTGACGCAAACAAGCACATTGATAAAGAAGAGAAGGATTCTTTATTAACAGAAGATGAAGCAAAGAAAGCAAAGGACCAAATACAGAAATTTACACATGACAATGAAGCAAAGTTGAATGAACTACTAAAACAGAAATCTGAGGAAATCTTAAAAATATAATAATATTGGGGGCATAGCTCAGTTGGTAGAGCACCGCCCTTTTAAGGCGATTGTCGAAGGTTCGAGTCCTTCTGCCCTCATAAGACTGCGGTAGTAAATTGTTCCGGCCCCATCGTCTAGCCTGGCCTAGGACACCGGGTTTTCATCCCGGCAACAGGGGTTCAAATCCCCTTGGGGTCAAGTATGAAAAAGCTTGTACTTATAACTAAGTACAAGCTTTTTTTGTTTTTGGAACAATTGACAAACAGAAACGAATAAGGTATGACAGCACAGGATAAAACATTAAAACTGACTCAGATAACTCTACATCATGATGAAGCCTAAAGATTCCTTTTCAAAAACATTATGACAAGGAAAAAACCAGGGAAAGAAAATATATGTATTAATTGTTACAATCAGCATGGCTGTTTGACAGAGGAGCCTTTGTGCCTGCTTATAAAACGTGAAAAAGACGAAAGGGCTCTTTCCGGTAAAATACTTATGGAAAGGAAAGGCTTGCTCAGGGACTGCCAATCATGCTCACATTTCAGGCTATGCTGGACTGAGGAAGCCTACAGGAAAGCGGTTAAAAGCAATGAGAGATGAAAAGACGGCATTAAGCCTTTTTCTTAGAAGAAAAGAGTGCTGGAAGACTACAATATTATGTAAATTCCTGTGTTTGTTAACTTTTACCCTTATTGTCTTTGTACCGTATAAGCTCTGGTTAGGCATAGTGTATGAAATTGTTGTTATAAATAGTAAGATCGAAGAAGTTGACGCTATTATTCTTGAAAACTGGGGAGAAAAAGATAAGAACGTGGAGTTAACCGCAGCGCTTTTTAAAGGCGGCTATGCAAAACTAATTTTCACAACAGGCCCTAAATCCAGGACAAGAAATGCAAATACTTCCGTCGATAAAGCCAGGACTTTACTGTTCAAGGAAGAACTTATAAAATTAGGTATCGATGAAAATAACATTATACCTATTGAACAGGAAAAGAGAGGAACGTTTATAGAGGCTAAAGCAAGTATGGAATATTTCTCAAGATATGGAATAAAATCAGCAATTATAGTTACAAACCCTCATCATCAATTAAGAACTCTTTTAACCTACAAAAAAATATATAATGGCAAAGACAAAAAGTTTTTAATCACTTCAGCGGAGCTACCATGGTTTCGCCCAGATAACTGGTGGAAAGACCATAATGCAATTCAATCAATACACGGAGAATATATGGCATTAATTTATTACTTAATAAATGGTTACATCTAAAAACAGGATATTCAGATGCATGCAAATAGTTAATATTATCCATTATCACTTCCTTGCCAATCTGCTTTTCGTCACTACAATATTTTTTACTTTGTTACATATTAGGCCTGCCTGCCCGGATAAAAATAATACCATTCCCCGCAAGACATGTATATAATATCTAAATCAAATGAATGGTTAATGTATTTTGATCTAAATTGAGCGATTTCGTAGCCGCAACCTTAAGGTTGCGTAACTTACACAAACCCATCAGGTGATGTAAAACGCAGGCTAAAGCCAGCGGCTACAACGGCATGTAAAATAAGATCGCTCAATTCAGGTTTGAATTCTTTCACCGTATATATTAAAAGACTAAAAGCAGAATATAACTAAATAGAGGAGAAATGATGAGAAGAAATCTTGCTATATATATATTGATTGCAATCGTAATGTTGTACTGCTCTGGTGTAGAAGCCTTAGATTGGAAAACAGACTTTAAAAAAGCATCATCAGCCGCTAAGGCTTCCGGTAAATATATTATGCTGGACTTCAGTGGATCAGACTGGTGCGGATGGTGTATAAAACTGGAAAAGGAAGTATTCTCCCGGGAAGCCTTCAAAGATTTTGCAGAAAAAAACCTTGTTTGCGTATTAGTAGATTTTCCACGAAAGAAGAAGCAGTCCGGGAAACTAAAACAGCAAAACAGGGATTTATCGACGAAGTACGGGATCCGAGGTTACCCAACTATTATCATCCTTAGCCCGGATGGAGAACCGGTCGGCAAGACGGGATACCTGCAAGGTGGACCCACGAACTATGTACAACACTTAAATGAAATCATCGAAAGCCGTAGAGCGAAACAATAGAAAATATTCCCTGGAAGAACAATGTGTTTCTGATATTTGTGATACGGTACGAGAAAAGTAGACTTGGATATACTCCAATGCCTTGAGGGAATTTGCATACTATTGTCAGGATGCCCTTCTCTTCCTTTTCATAAGCCAAACAATTAACCCGATAACTCCGCAAATTACCGTACTCCAAATAAGCACCTTCAGGGTATAGCCGGCATTGATTAGACCATCCGCAGGAATATTCCAAGATGGTTCAGGTTTGTATTTTAAAGAGCTATCCAGATTTATTTGTCTGGCAATTTTCTGAAAAAGAGGTTGATAGGTAGAAAATGTATCCTCCGTTGCATATCCAGTAACCTGAATTACACCAAACGCTGTCAGCTTGACCGCAATTTGAGCACTTACTCTTCCTATCTGTTGCAAATCAAACGATATATTCATCCACAAAATCTGGTTTTCAGCATCATATAATATTTCACCAAGTTGGGTGTTGGAGAGAAGACCTGATACCATGCCTTCAACATCTCCTATGTGTTCAGAAAATACTTCTTGAACCTGCTTATATTTTTTCAATTCTTCTGCAGGAATGTGTCCGGTCCTTTTGACCTGGACCAAAACATACGGATGAGTCATCCAATTATCCACATGGGACGCTTGATATCCATAATTATATACCTGTTTCCCTACTTGAGGCACAAGTTCGCTAACCTTCTCTGAATGCTGTTCCAAAACTTCATTTGGGATTTCTACCCAGTCATCTGGCAGATACATTTTGAAACTATCTTGAGTCTTGAATTCCTGCGTAAGTTCCACTGCCTGGACAGGCAAAATCAGACTAGAAAAGATTAGCAAGAAGAATAGCGTTATTTTATTCATTCATACTCCATAATGGTAATCCCGTCTCCTGATCAAGCCCTCTCTCAAACTTTGGACCATCTAAGACATGAATAACTGTCTCACAAGCAAAAACTATTGTTCCCGGCGCAAGATGACCTCCATAAGCATGGCCGTCCTTGTCTGAAAACGTTACATGAGCGTGAACAACAGGCGCACCATCCTTAATCGAAACGTTTCCAACTAAATTAGTAATCTCAAGCGTTTGATCAAGTTCAAAGAAATGATATTCTCGTTCTTTTTGATAGTAATACCCTAATCTGGCTTTTTTCACAGCGCCCAATGCTTCAACCCGACCCAGATGTATATCCCTATCAACACAAATTCGGGTAATTTCTTCTAATAAATCCGCTCCGCATTCAAGCTTTCCCATAAATATCTTCACAGCTTTGACTTCACTTATTACGGCCATAGTAATTTATCCTTTCAGTATCCAGGTTAGAAGGCAACCATAACAATATTATAACTTTTCCCTACTACTTCAAGCCGGAAAGAGGTGGTGAAGATAAAGTGTAGCAATCGGGATATAGTGTCATTTTACACTTGAATTAAACATTTAACAGTATTATTATATTTCAAGAAATTTTACTGTCTAACAGGTTTCTCCCCACTTAAACAGGATACCGTTAACTAATAAATATTTTCCTAAAACATTAAAGCCATGTAAATCACTCTAAAATAAAAACAAATTAGCCCTGTTTTTTCAACCGATTTAATTCAGAGGATATACACATATGACAAGCGAAGAATCCTTTCTTGAATTTACAAACAAACTCAAAATAATAGAAAATACCATTAAACCCCTCACTGAAAGATTGGGACAGAGTGAACAAGAAATCGATGCACTGAAAAAGAAAAGCGAGGGTTTAGCATCTCCAGCAGAAGGCAAGACTGAAGATGTTAATGAGGCATTGAATAAAATACAGGAGTCTTTTAATACCTTAAAAGAAGAGCAAACCACCATGATTAATCAGGAGTCTGAAACAAATGAACAAATGAAGACCAAGATCGGCTCTATCGAATTATCAATTGGTAAACTTAGAAAAGATTTAGAGGCTAACCAGACGGCAATCAGAGACATTAAGGCTTCAATTGAAGAGATAGAAACAGATTTGTTGAAGACCATAAAAGTATCTGAAGAATTATTCGAACAAAATAATATCGAAATAAATTCAGCAAATGAGAAGCTTGACGAGTTAAAAAAACAGAAGGGATCATCCTTTAAATTGTTTCGCAAGTAAATAAGGATGTTTAGTATGGGTTTAAAATCTTAAACCCCTACACCAGATTGATGGAATGTATTCTGGGACTTGCCGAAAGATTTTAATTTGTATGGGATTACGCTTTGGATTGTTCTTCAGTTTCTAAAATATCATGTTCCTCTTCTGCCCTCTTATACGCTCTATGAGTAAAATAGATGTACCCAATAGTTATGGTACTGATAATAGATGCAATTACTGTAAGTAAACTCTCTACTTCATTTATAGATGCAAATGCCTCTGCTTCGTCCATCTCAACCAGGAGGGCCCAGTTAATAAAATTAAGATTAAGTGGAGTATATGCACTTAGCACCGAGAAACCTCGAAAACCATTTATAATCTTTGCCCCCACATATCCTTCAAATGCCTCTCTTGTAGCTTCGGTATCCACCTCTTTCTGAAGTATTGTGGGTTTAACAGAAAATCTTGAATTAGATCTCATAAGGCCGTCTTCACCAACCAGGTACATTTCACCGGTTTTTCCCAGGCCTGCTTTATGTGTCAATATGGAGTCCAGATGGGAGAAAGGAAGTTCTATTACTATCACACCTAATAAACTCTCAGCTTCAAAGACTGGAGCAGCAAAGTAAGCAGTAAAATCATTTACCTTGTCATTCCAGCTATAGTCTTCAAAACTCACGTCTTCCAACGCCAGTTTAAATATATGGGCAATATTGCGGTCTTTAAATTCTCCTGAAAACAAATTTGTTCCGCTAAAATCCTCCCTCAGCGCAGAAAAAATTACGCTTCCGTCCTTTTCAACAAAGAATATATTTGCATAGCCGTAATCAGCGACATAATACTCCATTAACGGCTGATAAATACTTTTTATTTTCTGAGATTGGGGGTCGTCAATGCCATAAGCGTGAAATGCACCGGATAACCGGGTAAAACCCTTGGCAATTACCGGATTTCTCGAGAGAACATCTATATCGCCATATCTATCGTTAAAATAATTCCAAATCTCATGCTTAAGAACATCCCTGGCAGTAATAAGATGCCTGAAACACTCTGCCTTTATAGCCTCTTTATAAGAGCTGTAACTTACAAACGGTACAATCAGGAAAAAAGTTAAAAGCGCAATCAAAATTGCTAAAGTTGCCTTCTTTATCATATATCCTGTCAAAATTTAAAAGATTATAAAGATAACGTTTCTTCCGGATTTGTTATAATTGATTTTTACCACCGCAACTGGCGTACAATTCGTTGATTAATGGGTATGTAGGCGAATGCTAATACAAAAGAGGTTTGTAATATTATACATTTTTAACGAAATGTCAAGGCTAGTTTACAATCTTTTTTTCTTGCCTACCCTTGATTTTTCTTCCGATTCATGATATTTTCATACCATTACTATTTTGTGCTTCATAAGAATCTGCAAAATGGCATAATGACAATATGATTAATAATAACATGGCAATTAGAAAGGAGACACCTTCAATGAAAGAAAGATTTAAAAAGATATTACTCTTTACCACGTTGTGCCTCAGTATCTTTATGGGGACAAAGAATGCAGTTGCCGATTCTGTCAGAGCGGACGTTAACGCAACCTATGTACCCGGATTCACCAGATACTGTTTTCAGATAACCAATGACGACCAGAACGAACCAGACCCAAAGTATCACACCGAAAACATTGCATCTGTTACTATAAAATTCTTCTCTAAGGATGCAACTGCGGCAGACCATCGATTCAGGAACAATGTTACCGGGCCGGAACTCTGGGACTCCAAAGTTACCATACGCGGCAAAGAGCAACAGGTTGTCTGGACGTATGGTGGATACTTTGGCGCAGGCAGTAAAACCAAATTTACCGTTGACAAGCCGGACGCAACAATCAAGCCGGGCAATCGTTCCAGTATCTTCAGTTTTATAGTTAACGGAGAAATCACTGTAACAGAGATTGAAACCGGCTATCAGGAATCACCGGGTTTTTTCAGAAGCCATAGTAAAATATCTAATCCATTCGGAGAAGGATTATTAACCAATGACAACGATACGGATTTCCTGAGAGACAAGGACGGCGATGGTATTGCAGACGTTTTCGATGATAATCCTGACAGTACTAAGTGAACCGTTTGGAAATCAGACAAGTTGAGGATAATGATTTAGATGATTGTTATAGAGTTGAATCTGCTTGCTACACTTCTGACGGAGCAACAAGGGAAAATATTCAAAAACGTATAAGTCTGTTTCCTGCAGGGTTTCTGGTCGCTGAATCTAAAAAGCAAATAATTGGACTGATTAATAGCGCCACTACAGACAAAGAAGACATAGCTGACAAAGAACTTAAGGACATGATTGGCCATGTTAAAGATGGCAGAAACATCGTCATCTTCTCCCTGGCCATCTTACCTGAGTTTCAGGGAAACGGAATTTCCAGACAATTGATGTCAAGGTTTATTGATGTAGCAAGAAACCTGAAAAAAGAAAATATCCTGTTACTCTGCAAATCTGAACTAATCCCCTACTATCAAAAGTTTGGTTTCAGATATGGCGGAAAATCAAGATCGAAACACGGAGGTTTTGAATGGCATGAAATGAATTTGTTGCTTAATACAGAATAAATTTACCGCAAACCTTTTTAACGAGCGCTGTCCCTGATTTCAACATTCTCCAGAAAATTTTAAGAGCAATTTGAAATTATTTTTGTAATGTTCCACTTAACGATACTATGACCATCATCCAAAAGGCAATCGTTAGGACGCATTTCACCAAATCCTATGTCGTCAGACAAAGCTCTCTTTGAAATGGCATTTTTCGTTAAATTATCTAATTTATTCCACCAACTCGGAGATATAAATGTATTATCCTCATGGTATTCAAATGTATATCTAGTAATAGCATTAGGAAGTAAATGTTTATCAAGATTAATGATAGATTTAAAAAAGGATTGTATATCCTCTCCTTCATCTATCGAGGCATAAGCTATTGCCCCACCTTCATCTATTGGGATTATTGAGAATGTAATTATTTTTAGATCAATCTCTTTACTGCCTGGTTTGTAATATCTCCTTCCGGAAAAATCGGTTTCCAGTATTAATGAACCGCTACATAGAAATTCTGGAATTGTATCAATAAACACAATATGATATTTTAAATGTGAATAGTCTTTGTTAGATAATATATTGTCATATTTTACTTTTTGAATTTCGTAAGTTTTGGTGTCAAGATTACAATAGAAGCTGGAAATAGTTGTGACATGTTGTTCTATAGGAGTACGTCCATCAGCCCAATTTTTCATTGATTCATTTACATCGACATCATTTCTATACATAAATAATCTTCTACAAAGAGCTCTATATGCGAGAAGGAATATCTGATCTTTTTCTGCAGAGAATGGTTGTGTTTCGATTCTTTCAAAAGTCCTAGTATCATGAATGTTGCAAAACCCTGTGAAAGTGGAAGCCTCTCTGATGCCAATTAATTCAGGTTGTGATTTAAAAGGATGTAGGGAAAACTGATAAACGTGATTTGAAGGATCAGTAATTTTAGACAAACCACCATTTCTTTGAATTGTATGGGCTCTTACTATATCTCCTTCACAAGTTCCTTTCACAGAGTCGGGATGTAGACAATAACGTTTGTTGTAGGCTTTTCTAACGACCTTGTTTACTTCCTCAATGGTGGGTCGTGGTTTGAGGGGATGATCCATATAACACCTTTATATTATTGTAATTGTTATTAAATTTTATTCTTTATTGGGGCAGCCTAACCTTTTTCTGAAACAACTTATGTGTTTTCAAATATCAAATCTTCAATATACAATCTCAAATTGTCAATCGTAAACCCATTATTTTTATTTTGCCCTCTACCAACAACTCTTTTTTAATTTTTGATAGTTTTTTTACTTTTGCTTCAACCTTCAACGCCAGAGTCTTGTTTCCGATCTTCTTTTTCAAAACCAATTTTAAAGGAGCTTTTCCTCTTAAGTATTTTGATCCTTTCTTATCACTGCTTTCATGTTCTTCAAATCTTCTTTCTACATCAGTTGTTATGCCTGTATATAGTCGCCCATGTTTGCATCTTATCAAATACAAAAACCAATTATTCATTTTATTGTTGCCCACAGCAAGACCGGCCTATCATTTCTTCAGATTTACTCGGCAGTTAATCATGTTTGAAATGCACAAAGACTCTTCCATAATTATTACTGTCCTTTTTAATACGATGATACTTTATTTTTATATCAGGGCGGTCCAGAAAACGCAGGACGGTTTTCTTTAACTGTCCACTCCCCTTTCCGGGAATGATTTCCACGAGGGCAATCCTTTTTTCATTGGCCTCCTTAATTATCCGATTGAGTTCCTTTTCAATCAAATTGCCATTTTTGCATATTTCATGCAAGTCCAGTTTCAGTTTTGCCATAAGATGTGTTTTGGAAAATCCTGAAATTTATAATATCCGGTTATATATCAAAATCAAGAGGAAAGCAGCCTTTGGACCTTCCAAGTTAAGTCGCTTCGCGAAAAAAGGCTATCCTTCGACTTCGCTCAGGATGACGTCAAACTGAGCGGAGTCGAAGTTGTCACATTGAATTTCCTATGCATCAAGTTAAGCCTTCGGCAACTTTTTGTCGTTGCGTAGGGACGTATAATTATCCCCGGACAAACTGCGCCGAGGACTTTACGCCCCTACGTTTTATTACAACATTGAAATTTCTATACATCAAGTCAGGTCGCTATCACTACAAAATTCCTCGACTCCGCTCTCTCCGAGCCAGAGGCTCTACTAAGCCGGAGGCGGGATGACATCACACTGAGCACATTCGCACGCTCAGTATAAACTCCGTCGAAGTGTTATCAATGATTGAATATACATGGGGATGGGACAGGAAAGAATACTGCCATTGTAAAATCGTCAATGAACAATCTTTTTAAATCTTTCCTCTTCCTCGAATGGAAGAATATGTTCGTGCCTTGGCTCGTGACATGTCATGCAGAGTTCTTTATCTGGTTTAAGCTGGCCAACCATTTCTTTGTCAATCTCACCTTTTGAAAGCATTCTCATCGTATTAAGTCTTATATATCCATTACCCGCACCATGACACTGTTCGCACTGGACTCCATCTTCAATGCTGAACATAACATCTTTTTTACCGTCAGAATTGTATCCTGTGGAGTGACATGGTAAACATTTACCGGATTTTTGAGGGTCTCCAGTTTCACCCATTTTTCTGGCTATTTCCTTACCTTTTTCAGTAGCAAGATCAATATATGCGCGTGAGTGGTTTGTTTCTTTCCATTTCCCATACTGATTACCAATTTTGTCCATACTATGGCAAAATTCACACATGCCTACACCCTGATAAGTCTCCTTCTCAGGGGGCATGAAATGTTTTATGTATGATTGAGAAGCATCCGTAACCCTGAAAGGCTCCATCTGCGGAATGATCGGGTCTTCTGCCGCTTGAGGAGTATGGCACTGCAGGCAATTGTACCGTCTCCCTTCCAATCGATCACTGTTCTGTTCATCCGTATACTCCTTGACAAAATGGGAAACGGGAACCTTCTCTAATCCTTTAATATGGCATTCGTTGAGGCAAGTATTAATGTTTCTGTTGATTTTATCCTCTAGAATACTATGTGGTATTGCAGGGGGAGCCCCTTCATAAGGCCTGTCAAGATTATTGCTTTCTCCCGGTTCACTCGCAGGGAATATATTCATCCCCTGCTGTCCTGAAACAAAGCCTTTTCCGGTAAATATCTCAGGAGATTTTCTCTCCGCTAAAGAAAGGTGAGCCGGCCCATGGCATTTGAGACATGACATCCTTGATATTCCGGTATTCGGATCCTCGGCAAGATAATCTTCCGCCCTCTTGTGTACACCCTCTCCGGCCTCAAGAAATGCCTTAGATCCTGAATGACATCGAAGGCACAAGTTGTTTGAGTATCCGTCTTCATCATAAAGCTCAATCTGCTTCTCACCTGAGCCGGTGGGAGAGTTGGTTATCCAATAGTAAAGGTGTAAAAGCCCCCTACCTTTCGCTTTCCCTATGTCGACTACCCTGTAACCTGCATGGCACTGGTAGCATTGGCCATGCTGTAAGAAACGATTCTGGTAATGGACTGCCGCCAGTGTATTACTGTTTCTATCTTTCATATCATCAACATAAAGCCCCATTGCACTGTGGCAAGAACCGCAAAATTCAACTTTTGTTGATCCTTCGAAAGTGGCAAATGAGGCAAAGGCCAGAATAAAGATCGGTAATACAAACAGGTGAATAAAGCGCTGAAGCTGAATGTTTACAGTACGTAATTGAATACCTAATCGCGCAAAAACAACCCTGGTGATGACAAGAATAATGGCTATAATGGCCAGCACAAGAGAGATTGTTTCTGCCCACTGAAGAGGGTCTGACACTATCTGGTGTGGCATGTCCAGCGATTGCAAAGTCATCTCACCCTCACCCCTGGCAAAAATAATATCAGGGATTAATACCATTCCAACTACTGTAAGCTGCTTAAGTATTGTCTTAATCATGTATCCTTCGTTTTTAATTCTGCCGCACGACTCTGAACAACTTTGTCTATATTCTCTTTAAGCGCCGGCAGATAATCATGGAGATTTACAAAGTCTCCCCTGGCAATAGTCATTGCTTTAACCGAATCAACCGCTTTTGCCGTTGCGTTGCGAGGTTTATTACTGGTCATGGCCATTTCACCAAAGTAATCACCCTGCCCCAATTTGGCGATTACTATCTCTCCTCCGCCTGCATCTTCCTTTATAATCTCGACATTACCCTGGATAACAGAATAAACAAATTCCGCTTTGTCTCCTTCTTTAAAAATAATTTCCCCCGGCATGAAATTTATATATGCAGTTCCATGATGCGAAAAGAACCAGGCAGTGGTAATTATAATATATAAAATCATACCAATAAGGAAGAATGGCTGTGCTATGATTAAAAAAAGCGTTAAATTTACCGGATGTAAATTTGAAATGGCCAGAATGGTAATACAGACCGCCAGAAATACAAGAATTTCAGCCGTGATTAATAACCTTCTTAAGTACCTTGGTTTCTGAAGTTTTGAGGTAAATGTACTCATGATATTTTGCGAATATTCCTTTATGACAATTTTGATTCAAATAATATTTTCTTTATGCCACAAGCTGTACATATACATATTGTTTATGAAAGGTCTTCTATCTTCTCTATCCTGACAGCACATTTTTTAAAATCCGTCTCTTTGGATATGGGACAGTACGCATCCAGAGTAAGATTATTGACCATAACATCTTCATCAAACCAGGGAACATAGACCATTCCTTCCTGAGGAGTTACCCTGCCACCAATCTCTGCGTAAATGTCTATAGATCCCCTTCTGGAAGAAATCCGGACCTTATCGCCACTGGCCAGGCCAAGCTTCTCTGCATCAGCAGGGTGCAAGTTTGCTGTTGCGTGAGGATATGCTTTATATAGACTCTTTACCCTCCTCGTCATTGTCCCTGTATGCCAGTGTTCCAATACTCTCCCTGTGCATAACCAGAAAGGATATCCTCCATCAGGCACTTCTGCCGCCGGTTCGTACGGACGCAGCCAGATTGTAGCCTTATTATCCTCTTTCTTTTTTCCATAGAATTGTATCCCCTTCCCCTGTTCAACATAAGGGTCATGACCTTCCCTGAAACGAATGATGGTCTCCTTTCCGTCAACCACAGGCCATCTTAATCCCCTGGTTTTATGATAGCTTTCAAAGGGAGCCAGATCATGAGCATGTTTCAGGCCAAATTGCCGATACTCTTCCCACAATGCCTTTTCTACATAGAACCCCAGGTCTTTACTGATATCGGATGGATTATGATTTTCAGGAAGCGGGAATTCAGATGGAGAATAATCAAACAAATTGCCATGTCCCATTCTCTTTGCAAACTCAATAATCTGCCAGAGATCTGATTTTGCCTCTCCCGGCGGGTTCACCATCTTTTTCCAAAAATGTGTCCTGCGCTCTGCGTTGCCGTAAGCCCCTTCCTTTTCAACCCACATGGCGGTAGGCAAAACCACGTCAGCCACCTCTGTCGAACGTGTAGGATAAATGTCTGATACAATTATAAAGCTCTCTTCTCTTGACGCTGCCAGCTTGTAACGGTTCAAGTTTGCAAATTCATGAAAAGGATTGGTTACCATACTCCAGAATACCCCTATCTCACCTCTCTGCAGAGCACGAAACATACTGACTGCATGGTAGGTAGGCTTGGATGGGATAGTCCCTTCAGGAAGGTTCCAGATTTTTTCGGTCCTCTCACGATGTGAAGGATTCATAACCACCATATCCGCCGGCAGCCTGTGTGTGAATGTACCTACTTCCCGGCAGGTACCGCATGCACTGGGTTGTCCGGTAAGGGAGAAAGGCTGGTTTCCGGGTTCACTGATCTTCCCTGTCAACAAATGGAGATTATATAACAGGTTGTTCATCCATGTGCCGCGTGTATGTTGGTTTACACCCATCGTCCAGAACGACATGACTTTTATCTCCGGGTCTCCATAAATCTCAGCTAATAGAGTGAGATCGTATGAAGATACTCCACTCAATTCTTCTACATATTCCGGCGTGTATCTGGAAACATATTCTTTATAAGTTTCAAAATCGGTCTTTTCCGGTGCGGCTTTAAATTCAAAATCATCCTCCACTCCGTAACCAATATTCTCTTTACCTTTCTTGAAAAGTATATGCCGTTTTATAAACTCATTGTTAATAAGGTTTTTCTCAACAAGAAGGTTGGCAATGCCATTTGCTATTGCGAGGTCTGATTGGGGTTTAAAGATTATTTCCCTGTCAGCAAGGTCAGAAGAACGGTTGGAGACGGTAGTAAGATTAATCAGCCTTCCATGCTTATGCAATAACAGGCGTTCAGAGATTTTTGAATATAAAATGGGATGCATCTCTGCCATATTTGCACCCCAGAGTATAAATGCATCAGCATGGGCAAAATCATCATAAGAACCCATCGGCTCGTCTATACCGAACGTAGTCATGAAACCGGCAACAGCGCTTGCCATACAATGCCTTGCGTTTACCTCCAGGCTATTGGTTCTAAGACCGCCCTTCCAGAGTTTAGACGCTGCGTATCCCTCCCATATTGTCCATTGACCGGAACCGAACATGGCAACCGAATCGCGCCCCTTTTCCTTTATGGTCTGCTTTGTCTTCCGGACAATCAGGGACATGGCTTCATCCCAGGTAGTAACGGTAAGCTTACCCTGTTTATTATAAACTCCGTTCTTCATTCTCACCAGAGGCTTTGTGAGTCTGTCAGCGCCGTATTGGATAAATGGAAGAGCATATCCCTTGACGCATAAAGTACCTCGGTTAACGGAAGATTCAGGGTCACCTTTAACAGCCATTATGGTTCCGTCTTTTACTCCAACCATAACGCTGCAGCCTGTTCCGCAGAACCGGCAGGGAGCCTTATCCCAGGAAAGATCCTTATCCGGGTCACCGGCAAATATCTCAAAAGGGTTGAAATAGATGGATGACCCGATTGCACCAAGCGCAATAGAACCATGCTTTATAAATTTTCGCCTGGAAACATTTCGCATAATTATATACTTAATAGAATAATTTCTTTGTATGTAGCGTTGCTGATTACAACCCTGTTAAATAAGGATGTTATGATTCGAAAGTGGTTATGTGTGGAATGAAATTTCATAGTTATGTTAAGAAAGCACATTGTATTTAATCTTTAAACAAAGACAACACGGAACTATGAGAATATAAGTTAATATACTAACTGCCAAATCACTCATGTCAATAAAAAATGTGGAAACCAGACAATCCCATACTTTCTTCGTTGATTTTCAGATTTAAAATTATTATAAGAACACTCTATGCTGCCCAGACACCATAAAACCGGTTTCTTCCTTAAAGCAGGGATATTTGATAATCTTTCAAGCTTTGCTGAACTGGAAAAACGCATATCCGGATTACCCACAACAGTTGAATCAGGCGATGCCTTTGAGGTGTTTGCCGAAGCCTATTTCTTTACCCAAAAGATTGAACAGGCAGAAGAGGTATGGCCGTTTAAATCTATCCCTGCCAGGATAAAGCAAGACCTGTCTTTAGGTACTAATCAACAAGACATGGGTGTTGATGGTGTATTCAGGACTACATCAGGTGAATTTAGCGCTTATCAGGCTAAATTCCGCACAGGGCGCACATCACTTACATGGAGAGAAATATCAACATTTATGGGGCTTACTGACAATGTCAGCCAGCGTGTCTTATTTACAAATAGTAACGACATGCCATCAGTAATAAACGATCGTACCGGATTTTATTGTATACGAGGCAATGATCTTGACCGTCTGGACAAGAGTGATTTTGAGACTATTCTAAGATGGCTGCAGAGTGGTGTTTTAGAAGTAGAGAGAAAAACACCTCAACCACATCAAACGGAAGCTATAAATGACATATTAACTGCCTTGGAAGATGAAGATCGTGCTACCGCCCTTATGGCCTGTGGCACCGGCAAGACACTTGTTTCTCTATGGCTTTCAGAGCGAATGAACTGTCGGAATATTTTAGTACTCCTTCCTTCCCTGACACTTGTAAGGCAAACCCTGCATGAATGGCTAAGGGAAACACAGTGGCAGCATCTTTCCTATTTATGTGTCTGTTCAGACCCTACTGTTGCAGGCAGGGAACTTGATAGTATAAAAGTTAATCAGTCTGATCTTGATTTTGCAGTTACTACTGAAAGCAGTAATGTAAAACAGTTTCTTTCCCAAGGTACTGAAGGCGTCAAAATTGTATTCTCTACATATCAGTCTGCTCACATTGTCGCAGAAGGAATGGACAATAATTATCGGTTTGATCTTGGAATCTTTGATGAAGCACACAAGACAGCAGGGAGAGAAGGCAAAAAGTTTGGCTTTGCACTGAAAGACGATAATTTGCGTATCAAGAAACGCCTGTTCCTAACGGCCACCCCCAGACACTACAATTTAAACAAAAGGAATGAAGAAGGAGATTTTGGCCTTGTCTACTCTATGGACGACCCTGATCAATACGGCAAGGTAGCGCACCAATTATCTTTTGCTGCAGCAGCGCGTCAGGACATAATCTGCAACTATAAAGTAATCATATCAGTGGTTACATCAGAACAGGTCAGCAAAGAACTTCTAAGAAGAGGCGAAGTATTAATCAATGGCGATGTGGTGAATGCCCAACAGGTTGCAAGCCAGATTGCCTTTAAAGAAGCTGTAAAAAAATATAACATCAGGCGAATATTTACTTTCCATCGATCAGTTGCTACGGCAAAATCATTTACCGGAAAAGGTTCTGAAGGAATCTGCGCACAACTGCCAGAGTTCAACACTTTTCATGTAAACGGAACAATGCCTACCGCAATGCGTGAAGGAATTATGAATGAATTTAAGGACTCTGATTCTTCTGTTATTTCTAATGCACGTTGTCTTACAGAAGGTGTAAATCTGCCTGCAGTTGACATGGTAGCCTTCATGTCACCCAAGAAAAGCAAGGTAGATATAGTACAGGCAACAGGGCGGGCAATGCGAAAAGACCCTCAAAATCCTGATAAGGTTCTTGGTTATATATTAGTCCCGCTTTATCTGGAAATAACAACAGGGGAGAGCATAGAGAGTGCTGTAGCCAAAGCAGACTTCGGAGAAGTCTGGAATGTATTACAGGCACTGCAGGAACAGGATGAAATCCTTGCTGATGTTATCAGGCAAATACAGGAAGATAAGGGGAAGGGTGGAAAACTAAAAGGTGATGATTTTGGTGACATTATAGATGTTTTTGGTGTAGATATTTCACTTAAGACTCTTCAAGAATCAATTACGGCGGTGTGTATAGATAAACTGGGATTTACATGGGATATGAGATATGGAGAGTTAATAAAATATAAAGAACAATTTGGAAATTGTAATGTTTCTCAAGGATGGTCAGAAAATAAAAGCCTTGCTAATTGGGTAAGAAGTCAACGTATGGCTTATCGAGACAACCAACTTAGTAATGATCGTATCAAACGGCTAGAAGATATAGGCTTTGATTGGGATCCACTTGAATCACAGTGGGTAGAGATGTTTGATACTCTAAAGGAATATAAAAATATTCATGGAGATTGTAACGTGCCTATTGGTTGGCTAGAAAACGAGAAACTTGCACAATGGGTAATTAACCAACGTACATTATATCAAGACGGAAGACTTAATGATGACCATATTAAGGGTTTAGAAGATATCGGTTTTGTATGGGATCCAGTATGGGAAGATATGTTTAATACATTAAAAGAATATAAGAACTATTACGGTGATTGTAATGTTTCTGTCCACTGGAAACTTGGACAATGGGCGGTGGCTCAACGCACAAATTATAAAAACAATAATCTTAGTGAAGACCGTATCAAGCGTTTAGAAGGTATAGGCTTTGAGTGGGCATCACATAGAAAAGAGAGGGATAGATATAGTGGTAGAAACAGGAGTGTAAAGAGTATTAAAAAGTGGGAACAGATGTTTGATGTATTAAGAAAATATAAAGAAGACCATGGAAATTGTAATGTTCCCAGTAAGTGGACAGAAAACAAGCGTCTAGCATATTGGGTGGCAACACAACGTACAAATTATACAAACAAGCAACTTAGTAATGACCGCATCAAGCGTTTAGAAGATATCGGCTTTGAGTGGCGTGCAGATAGTTCGTTGTTGAAAGAACAGAGTGAAAAGAGATGGAAAGAGAAATTTGATATGCTAAAAGAGTATAAGAATAAGCATGGAAATTACAACAGATAAATAGGGTCAGGTCTTTATTCTTGATATTATCCATTTAGCTCTTAAATCAAAGCTTATCTGTTTTCAGGAAAACTGTCTGTTTTTTTTAATTCATTGATCTAGATACGCTTCGCTTTATACAAATCCCAACGAAGCTGCAGGTTCATCCAGAAATCTTCCGAAACTCCAAAAAACTTTGAGAGCCGCAGGGCTGTACTGGGTGTTATTCCCCAACATTTATTAATAATTTCGTTTACTCTCTGGTATGGAACATGAATCTCATTTGACAACTCCCTCTGGGTAATACCCATAGGGATTAGAAATTCATCGAGAAGCATCTCCCCTGGATGTGTTGGTTCACGAATCATTTTTACCTCCAATAATAAATGTTTGTTTTATATCAACGATAGTCAAACACCATCTGGCAAAAAGTTACAAAGGAAATAGTTAGCGGCAATTAGGGACAGCGACTATTTATTCCTGCTTTAATAATTGACCCACCAACCCGAATAATCTTCCATAAGTTGATAATTAGGATTTTCTTCATCCTCTGCGGTGAGCCAATCCATGCGAATCTTGAATATTTTATTATCGCTTATTCGCCGAACTTTTGCGAATATATCTGTATTTTCAGGCTCAAGTAATTCTATTAATTCAAACGAATCGGCATAGGACGGATTTTCTTTTTTTAATTCTTCATATTCTTCTTCATCTCCATAGCCAAGCAAGAAACGTTCTTCCCATGGAAAATCTTCTATTCCTGTCAGTTTACATGGATAGTTTATATTTGCTTTCAAGTAATTGTAATACTTATTTGTACTATTCAGATTCTTTTCAGTATCTGATTCTTTGTCGCCCAGTATTTTGATTATCCTCTTTTTTTGTTTATCTAAATTATCCATCAAACACCATCTGGTAAAAAGTTATAGGAGACAAATAGGGTCAGGTCTTTATTCTTGATACTATCCATTTAACTCTTTAATCAAAACCTATGTATTTTCAGGAAAACTGTCTGATAGTTTTTAATTCTTTTGTCTCGATACGCTTTGCTTTATACAAATCCCAACGAAGCTGCAGGTTCATCCAGAAATCTTCCGAAACTCCAAAAAACTTTGAGAGCCGCAGGGCTGTACTGGGTGTTATTCCCCGCCGTTTATTAACAATTTCGTTTACTCTCTGGTATGGGACATGAATCTCTTTTGATAGCTCCCTCTGGGTAATATCCATAGGGATTAAAAATTCTTCTAGAAGCATCTCCCCGGGATGTGTTGGTTCACGATGTGTTGGTACACGAATCATTTTTACCTCCAATAATAAATGTTTGTTTTATATCAATGATAGTCAACAACTTCTACTTTCTCCGGTTCGGAGTCCTTCCATTCAAAACATATACGATACTGATCATTTATTCTAATACTGTACTGTCCTTTCCTGTTTCCGGTAAGAGCCTCAAATCTATTTCCAAGAGGAATTCTAAGCTCTCTCATGGATTTAATGGAATCAAGTTGATCTAATTTCCTTGAGGCAATATACCATAAAGCTCGTGGACATATCTTTCTGGCACTCTTTGTATTCTTGCCGTTGAATATATCTTCTGTTCCCTGGCCTTTGAATGACTTAATCACAGAAACATGATAGCACGGCATCCATGCTATTTCAATATTAAAATATTTTGGAAATGAGTATCACATTCCACCCAAAGGATTGGCGCCCGCTCGTGCCGGTACCTTGCCCGACTACGTCATTCAGGCGGGCGGATGGGGACAAGCCAGCCACTTGACCCAATTCCACATTTAACGCTTTAATCAGAACTCATGTGATTTCAAATTGTAAATCTGAAACCAACAATCATAAATCGCTACAGGTACGCTGATATTTCACTGACGGTTCCTATCTTTTGAATCTTCCCGCTTTCCATAACCACTATTCTTGTAGCTAAAGAAAATGCCTCATCTCTGTCATGTGTTACATAAATCATAGTTATTAGTTCTTGCTTCCTGCCCACTGCCCACTGCCAATTGTCTATTGCCTGCTTTCAACCTGCTTCTCCCTCTCTATGATTATCTCCGCGCTCTTTGCGTCTGGCGGTGAATATTACTTCTATACTCCCAATCCCTCAATCTCTCTCGCAAGTCCCGGTTCCGACATACTCCTCAGACCGATTAATTCCGGGTTGGCTACTCCCTTATGCTGAATCAAGACCTTAAACACATCTCCCATCCCACCCGGCAGGAAAAGGTTCTTCATTGTCAGGAGTCTGCTTATATCTCCCTGCACCTTATTCATCTCATCAAGAATACCAAGCGCTATTAAGAACTTCGATTGTCTGGCAAGGCCGGTTGTGCTTAATCCACCTCTGCTTCCTGCCTCCATTAAGCTGCTGAAGTTTACGTGAGATGTTATATCCTGACTACCAGCTCTTTCATACGGATTCTCATTTGTCGTGTGCTCGTAATAACACATCAACGTTCCCCTGTGCCTCTCTTCAGAATAAAGGTCTTCGGCAAGGTGACCATAATCTATCGTAATAACAAAGCCTTTATTTAAGTAACTGGATATATTATTCACCCAATCCAATGCCTTTAGATTCGCCTCTGCCCTTTGCCCTTCTTTTAAGTGTACTTTTGAATCTTTAAAATAGTCTTCCAAAATCGGATCGGACAGATCATCGATTACCTCACAAAACTTGTTGTCCTTTATTGTTACATATATTTCTTTCAGGCAATTATCCTCTACTATCACCTGATGTACCGGAAGCGAGTCAACGAATTCGTTTGACAAAAAACTCCCGACAACGGGTTCAAACGAAAAGCCATCTTCAGAGAAAGATTCCCACGATACTTTTTCTTCCAGTCCCTTCAAGGTATTGGATTGTCTCTCAATAAGGTCCCTGCTTATCTCTACTATTTTGTAATCAACCTCCTCGAAGAATTCTGGGAATTTCATTTTTATAGAATTAATTATGTCATAACAAAGCCAGCCCTTACCAGCTCCAATCTCTACTACCGTAAACCGGCCTCTCCCCATCAGCAGCCACATCTGTTCCAACTGCCTGGCAATAAGTTCACCAAATACGGGATGAACATCTGAGCTTGTGTAATAGTCACCCTTTTTGCCTATCTTCTCTCTCCCGGAAGTATAGTATCCATGTTCAGGATGATAAAGCGCCAATCCCATAAAATCAGCAAATGTTATCTTCCCTCTCTTATTTATCAAATTTACAATCTCTCTTCTTAAAGCCGGGATTTCCATTACAAAATGGTATCAGAAACTACATGCATTTTCTAAGATTTAATCTGAATGTACAGGAATTCCAGAAAAAAACCTCGAAAGACACGAAAAGACACGAAAAAAATAATGCCTCTTAAGAAAGCAGGAATTACAGGAAGAGTTCAAAACACAGGACTTTGTTTTGTATATTTTTTCCTGAGTTTCCTGAATTCCTTAGCGGATAAAATCTTCTGCAGGATAATTATGTGGTAACTTTGAGAGGCTCGACATTAGAATAAATATGCTTGTACGTAAACATTGAAATATTATAATAACATTGTTGCCGTAAAGTAGTGGCGTATTGTCCATACGCCCCTACTAAATTCTTTATTGGCCTATTTAATCTGCTTACTATGAAACTTACTATTCTCGGTTCAGGAACAGGTATCGTTACGGCAAGACGGGGTTCATCCGGATACCTTATAAACATTGCCAACAAGACCCTGCTGCTTGACAGCGGCTCAGGGACATTAAAGAAGATTGCAGAGGCGTCTGTAAACTTCAAAGACATTGACTATGCAATCTACACACATTTTCATCCGGACCATGTTACAGACCTTATCTCACTCCTGTTTGCACTGAGGATTCCCAGCAACTACAAGGGCAAAGATCTGACAGTAATCGGCCCTGCCGGGATGAAGGAATTTCATCGGAACCTGACAAAGGTCTTTAATAATTTCATCGAGGCCAGAGGATACGATCTTACTATCAATGAATTACCGGGAGGACATCTTGATTTCGGAGATTTCAGGCTTACTTCAAGCCTCATCAATCACCACGAGGGCAGCCTTGCATACCGTGTCGAATCGAAAGACGGAAAAAGCCTCGTATATTCCGGTGATACGGATTACTGCGAAAGCATTGTTGATCTGGCACGTGACGTGGATGTACTGTTACTGGAATGTTCCTACCCCAAACACATAAAGGTGGACGGACACCTTAATTCAACACTTGCAGGCAGGATAGCCAGGGAATCGAACTGCAGGAAACTCATACTGACACACTTTTATCCAATTTGTGACGATTACGATATTTCAGGTCAATGCAAAGAGGAATTTAAGGGAGAGATAGTATTAGCAGAGGACTTGATGACTATTGAGATTTAGCATTTTTGTAGGGGCGAACGGCCGTTCGCCCCTACATTTTTGTAATACGGATAGCAATGTGACAAATCATGCTTACAAAGTTAACCAAAAAAGGCGTTCCTGCATCTGACTAACACAGGAACGCCTTTTTTAAAATACTTTTTGATTCTACATTACAACTTACTAATAATACCCTGCTCCACGTTCTTTTTTCTTTTTGGGATGTTTTGACTTTGGGTGCTCTTCCTTGGCTTCTGACTTTGAATATTTATCAGGATTTGCGTTATACGCGTTTGCACAACCCTCACAGCATAAATGAGCGGTCTTTCCATCATGTTCCACATCTACCTGATTACCCTTGCTGCCTGCAGCCTTTCCGCAGACCGGACATGCATCGTCAGCGCCTTCATCGTCAGAAATTTCCTTAACACATCCTTCAGCATCCTCTATATTGCATTCCTTCTTATTATCTTTTTTCTGGACACCGCAGCAACTGTTGGCAGATACCGGATTGACAGAGCTAAAAGCCACTAACAAAAATGCAATAACGACAGCACCCATAAAAATTCCCATACTCTTCATAAGACCTCTCCTTCTTTTAAAAATATAAATATTGATTTAATTAAAAACAATTTAGATAACAAGTCGGGTAAGAAACCCGACCTACGCGTAATAATTTAATATTTTTGTAGACTTTGAAATTCCTATACACCAAGTTAAGTTTTGTGGTGTAATAACATATTTAACATAGAATATGCCTGAATAGTTCCCTGATTTCAAGCAAATAAACCTGCTAAGCTTAAACATTCTATTCCTTAATTTCTTAACATAACATCAAATATAAATACATCGTAAATGTTTTATTTGCATTCTTTGTCCATTTTTGTAAAATTAGCTTTCTTTTTTCACGTAATCCTTGAACAGTACAATTTACAGAGAGGTAATTTCTATTAAATGGAAACGGTTAAACTAACCATTAACGATAAAACCTATGAAGCAGAACAGGGCAAGACCATACTGGAGGTAGCCAGGGAAAACGATATCTGGATTCCGACCCTCTGCTATGATAAACGTCTCGATCCATACGGTGGGTGCAGAATATGTCTGGTCGAAGTCGAAGGGGCAAGGCAGTTACTGCCATCATGCATATCCAAAATTAATGAAGGCATGGTAGTAAACACAGAATCTGAGGATGTACACAGGACGAGGAAAGGAGTCCTGGAATATATCCTGTCAGATCATCCACTTGACTGTATGACCTGCGAGGCTACAGGCTGCTGCGAACTTCAGGATGTTGCATATTCCATGGGCGTCAAGGGAGACAAATTCAGAAGTAGTGAAAAAAGAGGTGGAGAACTCCATGATAGAAACGAGCTTATTTACAGAGAAACACCCAAGTGTATAAGATGCGGCCGTTGTGTAAGGATATGTGATGAAGTAACGCAGGAACACGCAATAGAGTTCGGAGGCAGAGGATTCCAGATGTGGGTCGCCACTCCTTTTGGCGAGTCCATGCTGGACGGCCCATGCGTCTTTTGCGGCCAGTGTGTATCGACGTGCCCGGTTGGCGCCATACGAGAGAAACAGGCAACCGGCAAAGGACGCCCTTACCAGTTAAAAAAGGTCAGATCGACATGCGGCTACTGCAGTATCGGATGTCAGATTGATATCCACGTCGATCATCAGGGAATAAATAAAATAACCTCGGAAGTAGGGTCTACGCCAAATAACGGTAACCTGTGTATGAAGGGCAGATTCGCCTACGATTTCGTAAGCCATCCGGACAGGCTTGACACCCCCATGGTAAGAAGGAATGGAAACCTCGAGAAGGCAAGCTGGGAAGAGGCATATAGTGTTATTTCCGAAAGACTGAAGGGCATAAAGTCAAAATATGGAAAAGACTCCATTTCATTTATAAGTTCAGGAAGATGTACGAACGAAGAGAATTATCTGATGCAGAAATTCGCAAGGGCCGCAATCGGTACTAATAATATTGACCAGTCAGAGACAGAATGCCATGCCCCAACCTTAAACGCCCTGAGAAGTACTCTTGGCCTGAGCACTACAACAAATTCAATCGAGGAAATCTCAAGGTCCGATGTGATATTTGTGATTGGCGCTAATGTTACGGAATCGCATCCCATAATAGGGCTTGAGATAAAGAAGGCAGTGCGTAATGGAAAAACTCTGATTGTAGCTGATACACGTAAGATATGGCTGGCGAAGAAAGCAAACGCCTTCTTAAATATTCAACCCGGGACAGACACCGCTCTCATTAACGCCATGATTGACGTAATCATCAAGGAGAAACTCCATGATGAAGAGTTTATAGAAAAGAAGACAGAGAAGTTTAACACACTTAAAAATGCAGTTGCCAAAGATGATATTAAGAAAACCGTAAAACTAACCGGTATATCCGAGGAAGCAATCAGGGAAGCCGCCAGAATCTATGCAACCGCAGATAACGCCATAATATTATATGGAAATGGTATAACACAACACAGATCTGGTATTGATAATGTAAAAAGCCTCGTAAACCTCGCCCTGCTGACTGGTAATATTGGTAAGGAATGCGCGGGGATATACCCACTCCTGGGTCAGAACAATGGACAGGGAGCTTTCAACATGGGTGCTTTGCCCAATTTCTTCACAGATTTCCAGCCTGTCTCAGATACTACGGTTCGCAAGAAATTCGAGAAGATTTACAAAACCTCATTACCCAAAAAGAAGGGCCTGCAAATCAGGGAGATTTTTAATAGTGCACAAAAGGGGGAGGTCAAGGCGATGTATGTTATGGGCGCTGATCCCCTGATGAGTGAACCCGATACAACAAAAGTAAAGAAGGCTCTAAATAAACTGGAGCTATTGATAGTACAGGATATATTTATGTCAAATACGGCTCAATATGCAGACGTAATACTACCGGCAGCCTGTTTTGCTGAAAAAGATGGTACGTTTACTAATATTGAAAGACGAGTACAGAGGATAAAAAAGAGTGTTGAGCCACCGGGCAAAGCAAAAGCGGATTGGAACATAATATCTGAACTCTCCACTTACCTGGGATATCCAATGAATTATGATTCACCAGAAGCCGTATGGGAGGAGATCAGGAAGGTTTCACCTAACTTTGCCGGAATCAATTATAAAAGACTCGAAAATGGTGGAATACAATGGCCATGTCCAAAAGCCGACCACCCCGGTACAAAATTTCTATACGAGAAAAAGTTCCTCAATGGAAAAGCAACATTTTCCACAACAGAAAACAAACCATCTCTTGAGAAAACTGACAAGAGTTACCCGTTTATTCTCAGCACAGGACGCACGCTTTATCATTTTAACAGTGGCACCATGACTCACAGGGCAAAGGGAAGCATACAAAAGCAACCTTATCCATTTGTAGAAATATCACAAGAAGATGCCGATGATGCAGGAATAGAAGATGGAGAAATGGTCAGGATAACGACTAAACGCGGCCAGATCTCTCTTGCAGCCAATATCACAAACAGGGTAATGTCAAAACAAGTCTGGATCCCATTCCATTTCATAAGCGCTCCGGCAAACTTACTTACAAAAGATCCCTGCAGTACTTCACGTACAAACGGCAATTCACACCTGATGCCCGAATACAAAACCTGTGCAGCTAAAGTAGAAAAAGCACAATAGTAGAAGGCAAATATCATAGCAATGCAAAGCCACCCGCCTAAATGGCAAAGTCGAGCAGGCAATCAAGTTTAGCTCACTTCAAATTTCCTGCCTGAAGAAAGAATAAAGAAAGAGGTAAAACCATTTTATGAAAGAATATGACTTATTGATTATTGGAGGAGGTCCCGGAGGTTATGTTGCAGCGATTAAGGGTGCACAACTTGGGCTGAGTGTAGGACTGGTAGAAAGGGATAAGGTCGGAGGGGCCTGCCTGCACAAAGGTTGTATACCCACAAAGGCACTGATCCAGTCTACCCATTTATACGAACTATGTAAAAGGAGCAAAGAGTACGGTATAGTTACAGAAGGTGTTAGTGTAGATTTCAGTGGATTCCACAAACGAAAGAGAACAATAGTAACCAGACTATTCGGCGGTATCGAACACCTGCTCAAGAAAAACAAAGTTGACATATTGAATGGCACTGGCCAAATAGTATCTCCCGATAAAGTTCTGGTCAAGGAAGGCGATAGAATCAAAGAAGAAATATCTGCAAAGAATATAATTGTCGCTACCGGTTCTTCTCCAATGGTTTTTGACGGCTTACCCTATGACAAAAATAGTGTATTGACGAGTGATGATATTCTGGAATTGGAAGAGATACCATCTTCACTCCTGATTATCGGTGGCGGTGCGATAGGAGTAGAATTTGCCTATATCTACAATGCGCTTGGAAGCAAGGTAACAGTGATTGAGATGATGGACGAAATCCTTCCTACAAATGACAAAGACGTAGGAAGTGCATTGAGAAAAAGTCTTTCGAAGAAAGGTGTAAATTTTCTCACTCAGACTAGTCTAAACCTTATTGAAATAAAAGAGGACTCGGTTGAGATAACGGTCAAGAAAAATGATGGAAATAGTGACGGTAATACGGAAACACTTCAAAGTGAGAAAGTCCTGCTTGCCATGGGAAGAAAGCCTGAAACGAAAGATTCAGGTCTGGAGGAACTTAATCTTGAATTTAATGGAAGGTTCGTAAACGTAGATGAGAACATGCAGACAAGCCGACCCGGCATTTATGCAATTGGTGATGTCAGTGGCCAACCTCTACTTGCCCATCTGGCATCTGCACAGGGCAAGCTCGTTGCGCATAATATTGCCGGCAAAGACTTCCCGCCAATAAATAATAATACAATCCCGAGTGTAACCTACACCAATCCACAGGTCGCAAGCGTTGGCATGAGTCAGAAAACGGCAGAACTCGAAGGTTGCGATGTAAAGATTGGCAGATTCCCATTCATGGCTAATAGTAAGACTCAGATAATGGGTGAAGGAGAAGAAGGCTTCATAAAAGTCATAACTGATGCATCAAGCGGAGAAATCCTGGGTATACACCTGATAGGTCATGAAGTAGGAGAGCTAATTGGAGGCATGTCACTTGCCATGAATCTGGAGGCAACAAACCTGGAAGTCGGCGCCAACATATTCCCGCATCCAACACTCTCCGAAGTATTCGCCGAAGCCTTCCACACTATAGAAGGCAAAGCAATACATATCTGAAAATAAATACTACAACCAGTTTACCATATGTTGACCAACGACATGCATAATACACTTAAAAAGGTTTTTGGGTTCCAGACATTTCGGCCTAATCAGGAATCTATAATCAAGAACATACTTGACAAGAAAGATGTATTTGCCGTAATGCCTACAGGGGGTGGAAAATCACTCTGTTATCAATTACCCGCCAGGATAATGAACGGGACTACGGTTGTTATAAGTCCACTGATCTCCCTGATGAAAGACCAGGTAGATGCGGCTATTGAGAACGGAATTTCTGCTGCCTTTTTAAACAGCTCTTTGAGTACACAGGAGATGTCTGACGTGTACCAGAAACTGAATAATCATACATTAGAATTACTCTACATTGCTCCCGAACGTTTCGCTATACCGAGTTTTCTCGAAACTCTGAAAGCTATTCCAATATCTCTTTTTGCCATAGACGAGGCGCATTGCATTTCCGAATGGGGGCATGATTTCCGCCCTGACTACCTGAGCCTCTCCGGTCTTACTCAAACCTTTCCGCACATCCCTATATCAGCATTTACGGCAACAGCCACACCAAGGGTACAGGAGGATATTATCAGCAAGATCGGGCTGAGGTCTCCATATGTAATCCGTGCGTCATTTAATCGCCAGAACCTCTTTTATCAGGTAAAAAGTAAAATAGAGTTAGAATCACAAATACTGGCATTTCTCAAAGAGCATAAGGACGAACCCGGCATAATTTACCGTACTACACGCGACTCAGTTTTCAGATTAGCTGAGTTCCTGGTCGATCACGGCATCAGCGCTCTGCCGTATCATGCCGGACTGGCTACAGAGGAACGCAAGAGAAACCAGGAGGCTTTCAGCCGGGACAAGGTTACCGTAATTGTGGCAACAATTGCATTTGGTATGGGAATAGACAAGTCAAACGTGCGCTTTGTAATCCATGCCGATTTGCCAAAAAACATAGAAGGGTATTACCAGGAAACAGGGCGTTCAGGGCGAGATGGAGAGCCTGCTAATTGTCTCCTCTTCTTCGGCAGACAGGATATCCCTAAGGTCAGGTATTTTATAGATCAGATGCCCAACGATAATGAGCGGTCAATCTCCATGGAAAAACTGAATCAGACGGTCAAGTATGCTTCACATAATGTATGCAGACGCAGACAGCTTCTTGAATATTTTGGCGAAAATTATCCTAAAGAAAATTGCGAAACCTGTGACATATGCACAGGTAATGTTGAGAAGGTTGATATAACTACTGATGCACAGATAGTGATGTCTGCCATATCAAGGACATATCAAAGTTTTGGAATCAGGCATATTATTGATGTAGTATCCGGCGCTGATACAAGGCGTATTCGTGAACTTCTACATAACGAGATCAAGACCTACGGTGTCGGCAAAGACAAAGGGAAAAAACATTGGCAATTCATTATTGATGAACTCCTGGCACAGGATGCCATCGTACAGGACGGTGGCCAGTACCCTGTGTTAATACTGACTAAGAAGGGTACAGATATACTCTACGGTAAAGAAGGAATCGATGGATTAAAAAGGGAAGAGATAAAGAAGAAACCCAAAGCATTTAGAGTGAGTGGATTTGAGCCTTATGATGAAGTCCTTTTTGACAGACTTCGTGTTCTTCGAAAGAAACTTGCCGAAGAGCATAAGGTCCCTCCGTACATAATATTTTCTGACATGACTCTTCATGAAATGTGCATTTACTATCCCACAACATTAACCGATATGAAAACCATCAGTGGTGTAGGAGACACTAAACTTGAAAGATACGGCTCAGATTTTACAGAGGAGATAAAGGCACATCTTGATGAAAATCCCGGCATTTCAATCCCTGACAGAAGGCCCATTACCATACTTGCCAGCACGTCACCGCAAAAGGTAAAAGAGGGAACAATCGAAAAGACCTATGAACTTTTCAATAAAGGGCTTTCAATTAAGGAAATTGCAAAGGCACGCAATCTCACAACTTCAACTATCACAGGACACCTTGAAAACCTGATAAGGAATGGCCGTGATATCGAAATAGACCGGCTCGTTGATACAGCCAAGCGAAACACAATCGAGGAACTGTTTTTGACACTCAAGACGTGGACTACCGGATATGTTGTTAAAAGTTCCAATGGTACTGTAAGCTATGATGAGGCAAAACTTGTAAGGGCTTATGTACAGCGAGAGACAAATCCAGTTTAGTTCTTCGATTCCTTAATATTGTATCTTGCTTTTTGCCTCTTGCTTCATGTTTCAACTCCTCGATCACTATCTAATATCTCTTATTCTTCTAAATCTTCAATCTTAACTATCCCCTCCCTTTTTTCATTTTACAACATCTGGCATGATTTTGGCAGATTAAGACATACCCAAAATGGAACATTCTTTGTGCCATTCTGAGAAAAGCATGTCTCATTATGGAACACTGACAGTGCAACACGAAATACATCTGAGGCCATATTGTCAGCTTAATCAAGCAGCCCTAAACGACTTAAAGGAACAGTAAATAATTAATTATAGAATGGTATTACAGTTGCTCTATATACGATACTTTCTATACATATTTTATATACACTCTTTACTTTACTGATCTCTCTGATGAAGATTACAAGAACATATTACAATAAACTTTCCAATAGATTGTCTATTGGCTATATAACCTACAGACAAAACTGATCTACATTTCGAATGTAGACAGCCTTGTCGTACAGGACTAAGGGATTATAAGTCAAAGGCGTAATCGGGTGGCTTCCCCAGGGAAGGAGGAAAATCCTTGATTGCGCCTTTCTCTGTCTTTACCTCCTGTTAGTAAGTACTGAAGGTAATTTATCTTTTCAGCCTCTATATAAGTCTGGACGGAACATTTTGTTATGGATGAATATACCGCAATAACTGGTAATACTTTACTGGAAGATTCAGCTTTAGAATTTGATCTCTACTTAAAAAGTGGTTCAAACGGACACTCAAAGTATGTACTGTTCTGCCGTGGAAAAGATGGCTTCAGCAAGGAAAAAAGAAAACTGTTATTAAGCAAAGACATAGACAGGCTTTATATTTCTTCAGAGGATACCGGGAAATATCTCAGGTATCAGGAGGATAACCTCAAGAGTATTGTTAATGACAAATCCAAGAGTAGCAAGGAAAGATCAGGCGTCGTTTATCAGGTGGCACAGAACCTGATATCAAACCTTATGGATGATCCAAAATCCGGTGAGAACATGGAACGGGTTTCAGGATGGGTCCAGAACACAGTAAATCATATCATGGATGATGAGGACACTTTCTCCAGTCTACTTGATATAACCTCGCACGATTACCATATATATACACATTCTATTAACGTGTCAGTAATCGGCCTGCTCTTTGGCAAGTATCTTAACCTTGAACCACATGCACTGAGCCGTATCGGGTCAGGTCTGTTGCTGCATGATATAGGCAAAATAGCAATCTCTCTGAATGTCATCAACAAACCCGGTCGTCTCAACGGTGATGAGTTTACGGTGATAAAAAAGCATCCCAAAGCAGGTATGGAACTCCTGGAACACAGGAGCAGTGTAAACGTCCTGTCTCTGAAGATTGTGATACAACATCATGAAAACTATGATGGTACCGGATACCCCTATGGGATGAGCGGCAACGACATACACTTATTTGCGCGTATAGCTCGAATAATTGATACATACGACGCAATGACGTCAAACAGATCTTATGCTGACGCAAAGAAGCCTTTTGCCGTACTGGCAGAAATGAAGAATGATATGTCCGGTTGCTTTGACATGGAGTTGTTAAGAGAGTTTATCGGCTTTCTGGGGCCTAAAGATCCACGTAAAAAACGCAGACCTGATGACACTCTATACTCTACCCCATCTTTTAGTAATTAGTTACCGCAAAGATCGCAATGGGGAGCAAGGGTGATAAAAGAAGAAGATGACCTGCCCTGGTGCGATCCCTGCCCGTCCGGCAGGCGGGCGTCCTGCGGTCTAGCCCAGAGCTGCCCTTCCGGCTACATGCAGGTTTGAAACTTTGTATCCTTGGCGTCTTTGCGGTGAACTATTTCCCCCCGACTCATTAGTGTTAGAATTATTAAAGACAAACATTCTAACGTTACAATCAGAAGTGGCAACAAATGCTATCATCAACACTATTATAAAGGACGGAATATGATATGATTGAATGGGATGACAAATACAATATAAACATATCTCTGATTGATGAAGAGCATAAAAAGCTCATTGGTATTATCAATAAGGCTGTTATTGCAAAACAGCACAAGAGCAATCAGGAAACGATATTAGAGATATTAAATGAGATGATGACGTTCGCACTCAAACACTTCACAACCGAAGAGTCATACATGATACAGTTTAACTATCCGGAATATCAATACCATAAAGAAGAGCACATGGATTTCTCCATGAAGACCCTTTCCTATCAGTCAAAAGTACTGGATGGAGATCCTTATGTCGCAAACGAAATACTTGAATGTTTAAAGCAGTGGATGATCATACATATACAGGTAACCGACAGAAAATACGTCGACTATTTCAAGAAAAATGGCCTTAAGTAGATAGTATGAGGATACACAACACAGACAGGCTTATTCAATCAATGAATATGGATGGCTGAGAGAAAAGACTGAAATGGAAAAGAATTCTTTCAAACTCCTAAAACGTTGCATACCCATTTTCTTCAAGATAATTTAATACTGCCCTTGTTGATTCCTCAACCGTAAGCTTTGATGAGGCAAAACTTGTGAGGGCCCATGTACAGCGAGAGACAAATCCAGCTTAATTACCCGTCTCAAGGTTTGCAGTTTTTTTACCTGAAAAACTAAATACCTTCTTCATGAATTTAAACATCTTCTTTAAAAACCATATGGAGAATATAATAAAGACTGTTACAAGGACAGCAATTGCGACAGGATGATTGATTATTAGATACAGAGTCCCGATTACGGTTGCATCTTCTGTGACACTTGCAATTGAATTAGTCACCGGTTCCGGTGATGCATTTATTGCCAACCGCGTTGTCGCCTTTGTAAGATGAGAATCCAGGGCGATTCCGCCGGTTAAAACAGCTGTAAGAGTTTGCATGGCCTGCCCCGCCTCTCCCATGGCCATATATCCCAAAACAGCGCTGGCAACAGGACGAATAAATGTATGAACAGAATCCCAAAGTGAATCTACATAAGGAATCTTATCTGCAACAAATTCTACCAGGTAAAGAAAACCGGCCGCACCAATAACCAAAGGGTTGGAAAGAACCTCCATGTCTCCGGGAAGCTCAACCCAGTTCATCCTGTGGGCAATCCCTAAACCCGCCATACTCATATAAAGGTTGACCCCGGATGCCCAGGAACTGCCTAACAAAACCCCAATTGAACTAATCATTTCCATTTTCTATTCTAACCATTATATTCTTTCCTATTTAATTTGTTTCTGGGTATTTGCCTTACTTTATCATTCAGCAAATGCTTCATAAATACTCTTTCGCTTTCGGTATCGCTTCTTTGATTTTTCTTATCCTGGTTTCGTCGGAAGGATGTGTGCTCAAAAATTCCGGTGGTGTCTGACCATCTTTCATTTGTGCCATTCTTTTCCAAACTTCTACAGCTTCATTTGGATCGTAACCGGCTATAGCCATAAATACTAAGCCAAGGTGGTCTGCTTCAGATTCCTGGAGACGACTGAAAGGAAGCATGACTCCATATTGAGCACCAACACCGAAGACAGTCATCCAGAGTTGCCTGGTTTTTCCAGGTTTCTCCTCCAGGGCTTTTGAAAGTGCCATCCCACCCATTTGTGCAATTAAACCCTGACTCATTCTCTCATTACCATGTTTGGCAATTGCATGTGCTATTTCATGACCCACAACTACTGCCAAGCCCGCCTCATCTTTAGTAATCTGCAAAATTCCCTCATAAACGACAACTTTCCCTCCCGGCATAGCCCATGCATTTTTTTCTTCACTTTCAATAAGATTGAATTCCCATTCATAATCTTTTAATGCATAAGACATATTTTTGTCGGTAAAATATTGTTCCACTGCCATTTGAATCTTTCTGCCAACTTTTTTGACCATTTTAGTTTGTTCCTGATTACGGCTGATTTTATTGGTTTTAAGGAATTCATTGTACTGTTGAAGGCTCATAGAAAGCATTGCATAATCTGGAAGTATACTAAACTGCTGCCTGCCTGTAATTGGTACAGTAGTACAGGATAGTGAAAGAAACAAAATAACTATGATTAGACTAATACAGCCCCTGGAAATTTTCATACAAGCTTCTCCTTTTTCAAAATAACATTTTTATTTCCACTTCCTTTTTTCACCATCGTCTAAAACTTGACACATCCTTTTTCCTCAAGATAATTTAATACTGCCCTTGTTGATTCCTCAACTGTAAGTTTTGATGAATCAATCGTTAACTCAGGATTGAGCGGTTCTTCATAGGGTGCTGAAATACCAGTAAAGTCCTTCACCTCACCTGCACGTGCCTTCTTATATAAACCTTTTGTATCACGCTCCTCACAAACATCAAGAGGGCATTTAACATATACCTCTATAAATTCACCATCGTTCAACAATCTCCTGACAGCATCCCGGTCTTCTCTATATGGTGAGATAAAGGCAGTAATTGTTATTATGCCTGCCTCCGTAAATAATTTTGCAACTTCACCAATCCGCCGAATATTCTCAGTACGATCCTCAGGCGAAAAGCCAAGGTTTTTATTCAGGCCATGACGTATGTTGTCACCATCGAGTATGTATGCCTGATGTCTGTTCTCAATGAGGGCATGTTCAAGTTCAACAGCAATTGTTGATTTACCAGAACCTGAGAGGCCTGTAAGCCATATGGTTACACCCTTCTGATTAAGCAGTTTTACCCTGTCTTCTTTTGTAATCTTGCCGTGATGCCATTTGATGTTAGTTGATTTTTGTCCTGCCATTTTATCTCCTCTAAATACTTGAGAATCAATTTCCAATATGTCAAATGTTAAAGATTTTCAAAGTACGCTTTTGCAGAAACTATCTCCGGAAGCCGAAACAATTGTATTCCCAATACAGAATCAAGGCAAGGAGATTTTGAAGATACAACAACCGAAACTGTTTTCTATTGATATTTGTTTAACACTATAGTAGTTTTAAACTGTAACACATATCACAAAACAAATAACGATACTACTTAATAAAGGAAAGAATACATCGATGACTTATTTTTAAACTGAAATAAATATGAAGAAAAGAAAAACCATAATAATGGGTGCGGCAGGGAGAGACTTCCATAATTTTAATGTCTATTTTAAAGACAACGAAGACTATGAAGTTGTAGCTTTCACAGCAACACAAATCCCGAACATTGTCAACAGAAAATATCCATCTGAACTTGCCGGCAGATTATACCCTGACGGCATTCCTATTTATGACGAAAAAGAGTTAACGAAACTTATCAAGGACCACAGGATTGACGAAGTGGTTTTTTCCT
>JAIQZU010000030.1 GCA_021776915.1 Candidatus Scalindua sp.
CATACGTAATATTATAAGTAAAAAAATATCTTTTTACATAAAATAAAAATTTGGTTTGTTTGTCGTAAGTTGGGTGTGAACTAATTGGGAATTCTTTTTTAGGATTGTTTATTTATCATCAAATGAAGTAATAAAGGGTAGATGCATATATCTTCATTTCAGTGCTTGCCTATTATGTATTGCTTGTGATTGGAACAGCCTCTGTAATTTCCTCCTCAGTCAGGTAGCACGCAGGATCCGCCCCGAAGGGATCGCCACACATTTCCTCTGCCCTGGCTCCGCATCCCCTGCAAAGGTGATTATACTTACATCTCCCACACCTGCCTTTGAGATACTGTGTTTTGTCACTCATCTTAGAGAGGATCTCGTTTTCCTCGTCAAAACATATGTCGCCGAACCTCTGCTCGCGAATATTGCCTATTGTCCGACTCTTCCAGTAGGGGCAGAGGTGTACATTGCCCCGGTAGTCCACATTAACAATCCTGTCCCCTGCCGGACATCCTCCCTGCCTGGAAAGAAGTTTTTTCATCTCAGCAGCAAGTTCCGGCTCATGCTCTGCAACACGTAGCAACAGGTAAACGCCGTCGTCATATAATTGTTCGGTAACAACCTCCATCTCCGGATTCTTCATCGCATAATCAATTAGAAAGTCAATGATTCCACGCCTCTCTTCCTTCACGACCGTCCAGTCTCTGCCTCCAAAGTGCTGACAAACCGCAAATCTTTTGAGTCCTGCGTTTTCTATAGCTTTGACTATAGACGACATCTCAGACAGGTTGAAGCTTCCAATAGTAATCCTCACACCACACCCCACTCCTGCGTCTTTGAGGTACTCCATAACAGGCAAAGCCTTTTCTAACCCTGCAATAACGTCCATGGCACCGCCTATCTGAGAAAATCCGTCCATATCAATTCCCACATAGGAAATACCAGACTCCGCTATTTTTCTGGCTGTTTTCTCTGTTATCAGGGCAGCATTACTGGATAAAATAACCCTCAGGCCCTTCTTATGGGCGTGGCCTGCAAGTGTGAAAAAATCTTCTCTGGTTAATGGCTCTCCTCCGTAGACAGAAATCATAGGCACCTTCATTGACGCCATCTGGTCAATAAACTCTATAGCCTCCTGGGTAGTTAACTCGTCACTCTCTGCCTCAAGAGCAGAGTCGAGGTGGCATATATCGCAGGAGAAGTTGCACTTCCTGGTAATATTCCAACTCACCATTGGGGCTTTGACATTTGAGTATCTGATAAGGTGCTTTGGTACCTCATCAGCCCTTTTGTTGTGGTGTTTTTCAACATCTCTGGCTGTCTCCTTTACCTTGAGCAGCCGACTGAAGTTAATCATGCAGCGCCTCCTCATGCACCGGTTTAAGGATTTCTTCTTCGGTTAGGTAGCAGCTCGGATCGGGAGCACCGAAGTCATCATGAACCGCAAGGGCTCTGGCTCTTGAACCGCCTCTGCAGATTTCCTGAAACCTGCATTCCGCGCACCTGCCGTGAAGCAGTTTATCCCTGTGCCTGAGCTTCCATAGGAACTCGTTATCACTGCTCCAGATATCTTTAAGAGTCCTCTCCCTGATGTTCCCCAGTTCAGTCTTCATGTGCTGACTGGCGAACACATTGCCCTTTTCGTCTATGTAGGCAAGCTTTTCCCCACAGCCTTCACCACCGTTACTGAGAAAATGTTCATACGCTTCCCTGGCTTTTTGCGGATCGTCCTTCAAGACTTTCATGTAAATGTAGGCGGCGTCAGCATAATTTCCGACTGTGAGAACCTCGAGATCGTGGTTGTGGCGGTTTATCTCAACGGTTTTTCTGAACAGGTTATCCACGGCTTTCCGCCGTTCATCAGGCGACAAGTCATTATCCATGAGTTCTCGTCCACGGCCGGCGTACTCAAGATGGTAAACACAAAGACGGTGAAAACCTTCCTTAACCAGAAGGTCCATAATCTGTGGGAGTTCATGGTAGTTAAGTCGGGTAATGGTGAATCGCAACCCTGTCTTTATCCCGGCGTCGCGGAGGTTCCGCATTCCTTGAAGGGCATTTTTGTAAGCATCGCCACTACCCCTGAAAGAGTTGTTCGTCTCGGCCAGGCCATCCAGGCTGATGCCAACGTATCCAAAGCCCGCATCTGCCGCCTTTGCCGCTATCTCCCTGGTAACTACAGTGCCGTTGGAGGACACTATGACCGGCAAGCCTATTTCCCTGGCATAGCTCCCCAGTTCGAAAACATCCGCCCGTAAAAAAGGCTCACCACCAGAGAGTATCATGAATGGGGAGCCGCAGTCTGCCAATTCATCCAGCATTTTTTTTGCTTCATCGGTCGAGAGTTCGCCATCAGTGGCTGCATTACCGCCGGAATAGCAGTGCATACAGTTCAGATTGCATTTCCTCGTCGTACACCATACCACAACCGGGGCTGAGCCTTCACGGCGCCTGTGGCGAAGATTCTTATTTTCAAGCTTCTCCGACACCAGCAATCTGCTTACCTCTATCATATAACCACTCCTTTGATCTTTGCCCCGGAAATTTCCTCCTCGGTCAGGTAGCACGCAGGGTCTTCCCCGAAGGGATCACCACAAGCTACCTCTGCCCTGACCCTGCATCCCATACAAAGGTGACTAAGTTTACACCTCCCGCACTTATCCTTGATATAGCGCGTTTTGTCCCTCATTTTAGCGAGAAACTCATTTTCCTCATCAAACCAGATGTCGCTGAACTTTTTCTCCCGAATATTGCCTATTGTCCGGCTCTGCCAGTAAGGGCAGAGGTGCACGTCCCCCCGATTGTCCACGTTCGCAAGTCCGTCCCCTGCCGGACAGCCGCTCTGCATAGCAAGAAGTCTTTCCACCTCAGCAGCACGTTCCGGCTCGTGCTCTGCAACGTCTTGCAGCAGATAAATGCCATCGGCATAATTATCAGCGGTAACAATGTTCATACCATTGCTCACCCTGGCTTCCTTTATTATGTAGTCCATCACCTCTCTCCGCTGCTCGTTGAAGATGTCCCAGTCCATAATCTCCTTCCCTCTACCCCCATACACGAGCTGGAAGAGTGAGAATCTTGGTATTTTTTCGCGCCTGGTTATCTCCAGAACCTTAGGCAGCTCTTCGTAGTTCTGATTGGTAATGGCAAACCTCACGCCTGTCTTAACCCCTTCCTCCATGAGGTACCTCAACCCCTGAAGCGATTTCTCAAAGGCCCCCTTGACCCCACGAAACCTATCATGCGCTTCTTCGCTGCCGTCCAGGCTAACGCCTACATAAGCAAAGCCCGCTTCCTTGATTTTCTTCGCCACTTCCCTGGTTATAAGGGTGCTGTTGGTCGATAGTATGGTCCTGAGTCCGAGCTTCATGGCGTACATGTTGAGCTCATATATATCGTTTCGCAGCAACGGCTCACCGCCGGAGAAAGCGAGCATGGGCGATTTTATAGATACCAGGTCCTCGATCAGGTCCATCGCCTCTCTGGTTGTGAGTTCCCCCATATCTGCATCAGGCTCTTCCTCCCCCACTGCGTTAATATAGCAATGGGAGCAGCTCAGATTACACTTCCTGGTTACATTCCAAACCACTATAGGGGAGGCTGTCTTAGAGAAGCGAAGCATCCATTTTGGCGTCTCCTTCTTGACTGCTGAGTACCTTTTTATCTCTTTCAGCGTGTTTGTGCTTTGTAAAAGCTTCGAACAGTTTATCATCCGATACCGCGCCTTTCACAACGATGAGTAACAAGAACCTGAATTGAGCAATTCTTAATCATTAGCAGCAATTATAGCATTTATAATAATAGTATTCAGTAAAAAAAAATGATATTGTCCACTACTACAAAAATGAAATGTATAGTTCGTTTCGCCTGCCCGACTTGCCCGCCCGGCCAATCCGTTCGGACGGGGAAGGGCCTCCTGCAGTTCAAGTTAGGTCGCTATCGCGACAAAAACCATCCTTCGACTCCGCTCAGGATGACGTCACACTGAGCGGAGTCGAAGTGTTATTAACATTGAAATTCCTATGCATTTAATTAAGAATTGCTCAAATCGGGAAGAAATAAAACAGGCACGGACAAATAAAATTTGTCCGTGCCTTCCTGTAACCTACTTGAATAATCCGTAAAACCTACTAATATAAGTCATGCACTGTGTTGTATACATTGAACTTACCAGTTGGCGTGAGAAGGTTTGGTATCCTTTGCTTTATCGTCATGGTAGCGTCGTCGATCACCACAATCTCACCTGCCTTGCCCTTGTCAGCATCGCCCAAATTACCCCAGATGCTTACCCAAAGTTCGTCTCCTGCTTGATTGTACTCCATGTGCACAGCCTTGCCATAGTCTGCGACTTTCAAGGTCTTGAATATCCCGGCTTTAATATTTGCCTTGTCAAAGATACCAAGAGTTGTCCTGTTTTCCTCTTTCTTGCTAACAGGATGGTCAACCCAAACCCACTTGCTTTTCGGATGGGTCTTAATGAACAGGTTGCCGGAACTAAGCGCTTGTACTTTTGCGACCATCTTAAAGGCATGCTCCGGATGACCCTCCGGGTCCGTGCCTATTATTGAAATCACATCATCGCCAATGTGCCCCGTTGCCCAGACCGGACCAAACTCCGGGTCAACCCAGTTTGCCCCTCTTCCGGGATGCGGTTTAGTGCCGCCGGTATCAACATTTGCAACGAGCTTTCTTTCCTTAGTATCTATTATTGATACCTTGTTCCTGGCGTTCGCTGCCACAAGGAAGTAGCGCTTGGTTGAATCCCAGCCTCCATCATGCAGGAAGCGTTCGGCCTCAATCATTTTAATTGAAGGGCTGTTTGGGTTTTCATAATTAACGAGCCATACCTGCCCTGTTTCTTTAATGCACAAGACCCATTCGGGGCTTTTGTGCGACGACACAATGCTGGCTACGCGCGGCTCAGGGTGAAACTCTTCTGTGTCGTAGGTGAAGCCCAGAGTGCTCACGATTTTAATTGGCTCAAGTGTCGCGCCGTCCAGTATCACAAACTGAGGCGGCCAGTAACCGCCGACTACGGCGTACTTGTCTTCGAAACCTTCAAACTTGCTCGTATCAATGGACCGTGCGTCAAGGGAGCATCGGATCTCTGCTACGGTCGAAGGCTTTTTCATAAAGAGGTCTATCATAGTAGCCTTGCCGTCCCTGCCTATGGTAAGCACGTATCTTCCTGACGCTGACATCCTGGTGATGTGTACCGCATAGCCTGAATCAACTGTACTTATAACTTCTTTGGTGTCACCGTCAATAATCGCTATCTTGCCGGCATCGCGCAGGACAACGGAGAACATATTTTCGATGTTACGCTTGTGCTCAGGCTTAGTAGGGCGTTTATCCGGCGGGATCAACAATTTCCAACTAGCTCTAACGTTCTTCATATCCCATTGCGGCGGAATAGGAGGTTCGTTCTGAATGTACTTCACCATGAGATCTGTCTCTTCGGCAGTCATAACACCCATTTTTCCCCAGCCAGGCATGCCTTTAGCGGTTCCAAACCACAACATATCTCTGAGCTTCTTATGTCCCTTGGGTTTCATCTTGGGTGGAGTTAGATCTGGACCAGTGGCCCCTTTTCTCAGAACTCCATGACAACCTGCGCAGCGGTCGAAGTATACCTGCCTCATATTTTCGAACTGTTCAGGGGTAAGGACAAGCTCCGTCTCCGATGCAACCTCCGACTCCTCTTCCGCTTTTGCTTCCTTAACTATCGCCTGTGTACCACCTGCCATAAATGCAACAACTAACATTAATGCAATTAAAAATTCTCGCATATCTTTTTTACCTCCATGAAATTGACTCTGATAAAAAATATCTCCTTTTCACTAGGGTTTGTGCGTCTCCTCTTGTTTTTTGCTCCTCTATAAGCAAAATTGCACGCACACATCGTCAGACCGACAGAAGTAACTACAGAAAAAACTATCTTGAAAACTTCTTATTCAACATACTTTACTGAAACATCTACTTTTCACTAGAGTTTGTGCGTTCCCTCCCCCCCTTCTTTTATGATCATGGTATAAAAATTACAAAAAGATAATATTTGAAATGCAGAATATACGTGTGCCATAATTAAAACTCGACTATTAACTCAAAATTTAATAAGGCAATCAGCCTATTCTTTTAAAGAAAAACATGTCGCATATTCCTCTCTAAAAGCCAAGGCTTTACATCGTAATAGTTGATAATTGAACTTTGATATGAAAAAACTACATAATCTTGGAGGGAATTAATATCTCTATTGAAAAACAAAACATGTACGATCGAATCCGCCCCCCCACCACCATACTGAGAATTAGGATAAGTCAAATCTGAGACTGGAACACACTATATAAATTACAGCCATAATGTCAAGTACTATTTAATTTTGTTATATATAATTTAATTAAACATTTTGCAAACTACTTTTCTTTAAGTAAATCCATCAATTTCACTCTGAATCCAGACCAGTCGGATCCTGGCTGAAAATGTATTTTACGTAATCTTCGGTATACTAAATATTGTAGCTGATACAGAACATGATGCAATATGGAGAACTGTGATTAAGCTTTGCATACCTTGTCTGCCAAGATCCAGCCTGTCTCTAAAGCCACACACCGTGAGCAACTCAAAGCCAGTCAGACAGAAATAAGAAGCTCTATGAATATAAAAAACATTTGCCAATGACCTAATCTACAGTTTCAGCTTTCTTCTCTGCCTGAGCTATAATTGTCTGAGTAAGGTGTGACGGAACTATATCGTAATGTGAAAGCTCCATCGTATACGAACCCCTGCCACCTGTCATTGATTTTAGTTCTGCCTCGTAGTTTTTAACCTCATCCATGGGAATGCTGGCCTTTAAAACCTGAAGATCTCCAAATGAATCCATGCCCTGTACACGCCCTCTCCTCGATGAAAGGTTACCTGTTATGTCACCCATAAACTCGGAAGGAATAGTTACCTCTATGTTAACCACAGGCTCCAGCAAAACAGGTTTTGCATCGTTAAATGCCAGATTAAATGCCTTTGATGCCGCTATCTTAAACGCAGCTTCAGAAGAATCAACATTATGAAAAGAACCGTCGTATAGTTCGACTTTCACGTCTACTATCGGATTATTACTTAGAATCCCCTTAGCTATTGTTTCCCTTAAACCCTTTTCTACTGCCGGAATATACTGCGATGGAATTGCTCCGCCAACAATTTTACTTGCGAATTCAAAACCGCCACCCCTCTCTAAAGGTTCTATACGCAAATAAACCTCACCATACTGCCCTTTACCTCCAGTCTGCTTTTTATGTTTATATTGAGCGTTTGCTTTCGTTGTAATCGTTTCTTTGTGGGGAATCTTTGGTTGGCGGGCCTCCACCTCTATGTCATAACGACTCTTTAACCTGCTCAATATTACATCCAGGTGCAGATTGCTCATCCCTGTAATAACCAGTTCATGCGTCTGCACATCCCTTGAAACTCTAAAGGTACTGTCTTCAACTACCAACCTGTGTAACGTCTCACTTATCTTCTGCTCCGCCCCGCTGCTCTTAGGTTCAATGGCCAGAGACGCCATTGGATTCGGAAACTTGATATCCTTGAATTTCACAATCGTATGAGGATCGCATAATGTATCTGAAACAGTTATATCTTCCACTTTGGAAATTGTAACGATATCCCCCGGAATGGCGCTCTGTATTTCCTGCTGCTCCTTGCCGGAAGTCCTGAACATGTGCCCGACCTTTTCATTCTTTTCCGCACGTACGTTATAAATTTCCTGATGTCTTTTCAACTCCCCTGAGTAGACTCTAAAGAAACTCAGTTTGCCAACAAAGGGATCTGTTATTGACTTGAATACCTGAGCGCTAAATGGAACATTTTTTGACACCTCCACCTCTTTCTCTTCAGCAGCAACATCATCCCCTTCAACCCCAACATACTTCCGAACCAAACCTTTTTCAGGTGAAGGAGTAAATTTTGAAATTACGTCAACAATCTCTTCAATGCCTGACCCCTTCTTATTGTCGCAACATAAGACTGGCACAACACTACCCGAAGCAACTGCCGTAGTAAAGCATCCATGAAGTTTTTCAACCTCTATCTCCTGTCCATCCAAATATTTTTCCATTGTTTCATCACATACACAAACAATCCCTTCAAGAAACTTCTCACGGCACTCATCAACATCACCTATCACATCTTCCGGAACTTCTTCCGGCAGATTAAAGATGTCCACCACCCCTTTAAACCCTGACCCATGACCTACAGGCAACATTAAAGGCAGGCACTCTTCACCAAATGTATTTTGAATAGAATCCAGAAGTGCAGGGAAGTCAATATTGTCACCATCCATCTTTGTGATTACAACCACACGAGCCAACCCTGCTTCCCGTGCAATATCCCACATTTTCTGTGTATTTACCTGAATGCCGCTTGTTGCAGCAATAACAACTATTGCAGTTTCCACGGCGCTTAAGGCGCCAATCGAACCGCTTATAAAGTCTGGATATCCAGGAGTATCAATTATGTTAATCTCTCTGTCTTGCCATCGGCAATGCAGAATTGTTGAATCGATAGTAGTTTTTCTCTCTTTTTCCTCCGGATCAAAATCTGAAACGGTAGTGCCATCATCAACACTACCTAAACGCTTTGTAGCTCCTGCCTTAAAAAGTATACCTTCAACCAGCGAAGTCTTTCCTGACGCACCATGTCCAACAAATGCCACGTTCCTGATATCTTTCGTTTCATATTGTCCCATTGTATGCCTCCATAGAGAGTCCACTATTAGTTATTTCTTATGATTACTTATTAATTCTATTGCCTCCGATAACAAGATATTACCCATATAGAGCGCCTTGCCTATAATCATCCCCTCAAGAGGAAAAAGACTTAACCTTTTTACATCCTCAATCGATGATATACCTCCAGACGCTATGACCGGCGTGTTAACATTCCTGGTGAAATCTGAAATACTTGAAAAAGCCGGACCCTGCAGCATTCCATCTTTTGATATATCGGTAAAGATAATAGCAGCAGGTTTTGCCTTCTCTATTTCCCTCGCAAAATCGATTGCAGTACTGTCTGAAACTGACGTCCACCCTTTAACGGCGACCATACCATTCTCTGCATCAATCCCTACGGCTATTTTTCCGGGAAATTCAGAACACAGTTCAAAGAGCCACTCTGGCGAGTCAAGCGCCCTTGTTCCGATAATAAGCCTGTCAATCCCCATACCAATCAATTCCTCTACTACTTGCTTATGCCTGATACCCCCTCCGACCTGTATGTGGACATCGACATTTTCTTTAATCTGCTTTATGATATACATGTTTTTAGGCTCGCCATCAAATGCCCCGTCAAGATCAACAACATGGATATATTCCGCCCCCTGTGCCTTCCAATCCTCAGCAACTTGCACTGGATTGTCCGAAAAGACCGTCTCATGCTCCTTCTTTCCCATAGACAGCCTGACGCACTTTCCATCTTTTAAATCTATAGCTGGTATTATTAACATATCTATAATTCACCAAAGTTTTTGAGAATCATCAAACCATGATGCTGACTCTTCTCGGGATGAAACTGCATTGCAAAGACATTATCGACTGATATCATTGATACAAATGCGGCACCGTACTCAGTTTCAGTAGCAACAACATCGCTCTGATCAGGGATTACATAGTAAGAGTGTACGAAGTACATATATGGATTATCCGGTAAGCCTTTTAAGATAGACACCTCTTTCTTCGCTTGTATCGTGTTCCACCCCATATGAGGTATTTTTAATTTCTGGTCGTCTCCACCGGACAATCTGTCAGGCTTAAACCTTACCACCTCACCAGAAATGATATCCAAACCTTCATGTTCACCATCCTCACTGCTTCTGGTAAAAAGCAATTGAAGGCCAAGGCAAATACCCAAAAAAAGTTTACGTTTTTTTATATGGTTTTTTATTGGTTCTACTAAATTCCTTTCCTGTAAACCTTCCCTAGCATCCTTAAAGGCGCCGACACCCGGCAACACAATCTTATCAGCTTTTTCTATTGCTTCGGATTTATCCGTTACGACAGCATCAAAGCCAACTTTTTCGAATGCCTTTTCCACACTCCTTAAGTTGCCCATTCCATAGTCAACAATTGCAATCATCTGTCTGTCAGTACAACAATCTCTACACGTCTATTTTTCTTCTTACCATCCTTGTTGTTGTTACCTGCAACAGGCTGGTGTTTTCCAAAACCGGCAATATATAACTTTTCAGGGGCTAAATGGCAACTGTCTACCAGATAATGAAGTACATTTGCCGCCCTTAAAGCAGAAAGTTCCCAATTGGAGTTATAAACCTTTTTTGTACGTTTAAGCGGATCGCTGTCAGTATGCCCCTCAATTCTAATGGTTGCATCAGGAAAATCATTTTTAAGCACATTGCATACTTGCGTCAGACTGTTTTTTGCTTCCTTCTTCAACGCAGTCTGCCCAGGATTAAATAGAATTGACGAGGGCAGCATAACTGAAATCTTACCTTCCTTAATCCTGACAGACGCACCGGAACCCTTCAGTCTCTCCTCCATACTACGCCTTGCATTCTCCAGCCTGTCACGCTCTTGAATCAATCCTGCCTTTTCCTGTTCGCTTAAAATATATCTACTATCCAGATCATCTCTTTCCCTTTGCAACTCTTCTATTCTTTGATTCATTACTATTTTTTCTTCACGAAGACCCTTCAACTCTGCGCATCCAACAAAAAGAACCATCAATGACAATAACAGACACCTTACAAAACCAGATCTAAACCCCATAAACACCTCCGTTCTCTAAAAGATTGAAACTATAAAAGCTGAAAAATACTTAAATAAATATCTAAATAACTATCCATAATCCCAACAAAATAATCTTTAAATAATAAACATATAAAAGCTGCCAGTGACAAAAAAGGACCGTATGGAATAACATTGCCTCTTTTTAGAATAAGTTTAGGAAGGCCAAACAACAACCCAAAAAAAGGGGCTAAAAAGAAAGTTGCAATGCCAAGCTTCCATCCCAGAAACCCACCTATCATACCCATAAGCTTCACATCACCAAATCCCATTGCATCTTTTCTGAATACTAGCTTACCAAAAACACCACATAAAAAAATCAACCCTCCAGAAACAAATATTCCTGTCAATGACGCCAGAAAAGAATCTATCCATTGGTTAGTACTATTATCAAAATAGCCTGATGAACTGCTCAAATTATGAAACCCCGTACACAAAAGACCGGCTATAGGAGCCAAAATCAGCCCGGTATATGTGATTTCATTTGGTATGATGTGAAGTCTTAAATCTACAAAAGAACCAATAATAAGAAGGCAACAAAAGATTGTGAAGAAGATATAGGCACAAATAAGACCACCACTTACTATTAACACACTACGAAATAGAAGCAGGAAAACAATACCTGTCAAGAACTCTACTATTGGATATTGTGCAGATATTTTACGTTGACAATGCCGGCATTTACCCCTCAGAAAGAAATAGCTAAAAACCGGGATATTATCATACCATAGTATTCGTTTACTGCAATAAACACAATTAGAGGCAGGCCATACTATTGAGATTCCTTCGGGTATTCTATGAATACAAACATTTAAGAAGCTTCCGATAACGAGTCCCATTCCAAAAACCCATAGTTGTATTAATATAATGCCTTGTATGCTCAAGTTTTCCATATCTTGTTAGTGTGTTATGTTAATAGAACGTTATTTCGTTTTCAAGTAGAAATATCCTTTACATCAATCTCTACATTTTCTTTATATGTCCCATTATAGTTAGACAAATTATTTGCTTCTTTCCGGAATGGAGATCTTAGCACATAAGCTATAGAACAATTCCCATTATTTTCTTTAAGCACATCAATCTTATCTCCCATCCCAAATGCAACAGCCTTGAATGAAACGTCTCCCTGGCGCACATAGAAGCCCAGGTGCTTACCATTAACACCAAAACGACGTATCTGGCCAACAATACTTACCTCTCTGGTAGCAAAAACAGGGACAGGGTTGCCTTCTCCATGAGGTAACAAACATTTTAATTCTTCCAATAAAGACCTTGAAATTGATGACAACTTAACTTCAATATCTATATTTAACGCTGGAATTAAATCCTCTTCTTCCAACTGTCCCTTTGAAACAGTATTAAATATCTCCTTAAACTCTGAAATATCTTTTTTTAATATTCTCAACCCGGCAGCTTGTGCATGACCACCGAATGAAATAAGCAACCTCCTGTCTGTAGAAAATTCCTGACATTTTAGCAACGTATTATGTAAATGAAAACCAGGAATAGACCGCGCAGAGCCATGCCCTACTTCCCCATCAATCGCAATTATAACGACCGGCCTGTGAAATTCAGACGCCAGCCTTGAAGCGACAACCCCGATCACACCTTGATGCCAGTTGTCATCGGATATTATAATCGCCATATCAGAGCTGAAATCTACATCATTTAATACTTTCTTCCTTGCTGATTCCAGTATATCGCTTTGTATTTTCTGCCTTTTCTTATTTTCACTTTCTAAATATAATGCAATCTCCCTTGCTGTATCCTCACACTTTGCGGTCAACATTTCAACACCCTTCTTTGCATTTCCCACTCTGCCGGCGGCATTAATTCTCGGACCTAAATTAAATCCTACATGATAAGAATAAATCTTTTTACCATTAAGCCCTGCAACTTCTTTTAATGCCTTAATTCCCGGATTTTCAGAATGCTGTAGAGAACTAAGTCCATATTTTGCCAATATCCTGTTTTCCTGCTTTAATGGAACTACATCAGCAATTGTACCTAATGCCGCCAGTCCCATGGCACTCATAAGAAAATCTTTAAACTCACTTGCAACTTTTTTGTTACCTGTCCTACCAGTACGTTCAGACAAATTATCAGCACCGGTTGAAGCGCTTTGCCCCAGTACCCAGGCAAGCATAAAAGCAACCCCAACACCGGAAAGCTCTCTGAATGGATAATTTGAAGTGGCCAGTTTCGGATTAATCAATCCAAAAGCGCTACCGCAACCACTAAGACACCCAGCCCGTCCGGCCTCCGGCAGTTCGACACATGGTTCGTGATGATCAGTAATTATGAGATCAATACCTTTTTCCCTGGCAAACCTGGCCTCCTCAAAAGAATTGACGCCACAATCAACAGTAATAATAACCTTTGTGCCGGTTTTGCTTATTGCCTCAATTCCCCCTGTGCTTAAACCATAACCTTCTTCTAATCTGTCCGGTATGTAATAATCTATTATAGACTTCTGTCCCCAATATAATCTGGAAAGAGTTTCAAGACACTGCACCATCAATGCAGTAGCAGAAACACCATCCACATCATAATCACCATATACCGTAACTTTTTCACCTTTACTTAATGCATCAATAATCCTCTTGCTAGATTTCTCTATATCAGGCAACAACATTGGATCACTAAGTAAAGAGAGGTTTGATTGAATAAAATTTCCGGCGGATTCTGAATCGGTTAGCCCTCTATTGATTAACATCTGTGATAATACCGGAGAAATACGAAGTGAATTAGAAATCTCCGTCTGAAGATTTATATTCAAAGGTGGGATAATCCATTTCTTCTGGGACAATTCCTGGATGACCATTCAGTTTATAAAAATTTAAAAGTGCCTAAAGTGAAATAAAAGAAGTGACTAAAGTGTGAAGTGAGCTAAAGTTGTGGTTAAAAACACTCTCTTCAACGGGGGACAGTTCCTGGTTATAATTTAGGAATTCAGGGATTAATTGGTTTATCACTCAATTTTCCAATTCCTTAATTCTTCAATTTCTTCAAATTTCTAACTTTAGTTCACTTCACACTTTAGTCACTTCAAACTTGGTTGCGGCTTTGCCGCACTATGATTTAAACAGGATATCCTGTATTTTGTCAATAAATGCCTGATTGGAATAATTCTCTTCCGAACAGGGGTTGACTACGTAAAAGGGTACGTCGTATCCAAGGGCAAGCGTTTTCTCCCTGCACTCTTCGATCTCTTGAGTCCTATGACGTTGATGCACATTAATAACAACAAAGTCTATTTTATTCAGCAATAGTCTTGCAGATCTCTTTATTTTCTTTTCTGAGGGAGACACTACCAGAACCGCCACATCCGCATCATGAACACGGAGGAAACTATTGCCTTCAATCACAAGATTATGTTCTTTGTCAAAACAGGCCAGAGCTGCCTCAATACCAATTTTCTCGACATCCGAGTCGGATTGTAACCACACCACTTTAGAAGCGCCTGCTGTTGACAACCGATCAGTATCTTTTCCTTCTTCCCTTATAATATCATCACTTGTTAAAATCTTAAAAGGCTCATATCCGTCATCACACGTATCACAATCCGTGTGCCTGGGACAAGATCCCTCATGCCTTATTGTAATTTTCAAGGCACTCCAGGATCTTTTATGTTGAAATAATACAGGGGTATTTTCTCTTGTTTCGTAAGATGTACTTCCTGCATGTTGGAGTCCACGTCCATATCTTGCACCAACCATTCCTTCTGTCTTCTCTTTAAGGGCAAATGTATGATTTGACAGACTCCTCAGGATATACGATGCTACAGTCGTCTTGCCTACTTTACTTGCAGTACCAGCAACAACAATTGTCTTCATTTGTCTATATTACAAATTCTTGTCAAATTCAAAATAGCAAACCTAACTACCTATTTTAAAAGATCTTCGTATTCGTTCATAAAATACCTGATTGTGGACAATACGGGATTAGGAGCCGTTTGTCCAAGTCCACATAGAGATGCAGTCTTTGTAACATCAGCCATCTCTTTCAAATCTTCTATATCACTTCTACATCCATTTCCTTCCGTTATTCTTGTCAATATATCCAGCATCTTTTTTGTACCAACTCTACAAGGCACACACTTCCCGCAAGACTCTTCCTGTACAAACTCCATAAAATACCTTGATATATCAACCATTGACGTATCGCTGTCCATAACAATAAGTCCCCCGGATCCCATGATAGCGCCAACTTCCTTTACGGTTTCATAATCGATTGGCAAATCCAGGTGCTCTGCAGGCACACAACCACCTGAAGGTCCACCCATCTGTGCCGCCTTAAATTCACGACGACCTGGTATGCCACCGCCTATATCAAAGATAATCTCTCGTAAAGTTGTACCCATCGGGACCTCTACCAGTCCTGTATTTTTTACCTTTCCAGCCAGTGCAAAGATCTTCGTTCCGGTACCGTTTTTAGTACCGAGTTGTTTATACCACTCCGAACCCTCAGAAATAATCGTCGGTATATTAGCTAACGTCTCTACATTATTAATATTAGTTGGCTTACCCCACAATCCGGAATTTGCAGGAAAGGGAGGACGAGGACGCGGCATTCCCCTTTTACCTTCAATGGACGCAATTAAGGCGGTCTCTTCCCCACAGACAAAAGCGCCTGCCCCCATTTTAATTTCCAGATCAAAATTAAACCCGGACCCAAGAATATTATTTCCAAGTAAATTCAGTTTTCTGGCTTGTGCAATAGCATTTTTAAGATGTTCAACTGCTATTGGATATTCGGCACGAACGTAGATAAAACCTTTTTCCGAACCAATAGCGCGTGCGGCTATAAGCATGCCCTCAATTACTGCATGGGGGTCACCTTCCAATACCGCCCTATCCATAAATGCCCCCGGATCACCTTCATCAGCATTGCATATTAAATATTTAATATCACCTTTTGCTTTTCTGCAAAACTCCCACTTAAGACCAGTTGGGAACCCGGCGCCACCACGTCCCCTCAAACCAGACTTTGTAATCTCTTTTATTATACCTTCCGGTTCAAGGTCAAAGAGCGCCTTTGCAAACGCTGTATATCCTTTTCTGGCTATATACTGTTCAATATTTTTTGGATCAACTATACCACAGTTCCTGAGAACAATCTTTTTTTGTTTGCTATAAAAGGGGATATCCTTCAAATAAGGTATTTTTTTACCGGCAGCAGCATAACAGAGTTTATTTATAACCTCACCCTTCAAAACTGTACTTGAAATAATGTCAGGTACAATATCTACTGTAACCCTGCCATAGAAAACTCCAGGAGGGTCAATAGTCATCACCGGCGCCCTTGCACACAGTCCCTGACAGCCAGTCTCTATGACTTCAACCTTATCTTGCAATTTCTGCTTTTTAACCTGCTTTCTAAATTCATCGTATACCTCTTCAGCGCCTAAGGCACGACAACCAGTCATACAGATTGATACTTTAACCAAATCCTGTTTGTGCTTTTTATCATAAGACTTTCTCATAGAAACCAGATCATCATACGACTTCAAACTTTTAAGCATTTTTTCTCCTAAGTATTATCATCTGAATATCCATCAACAATGTCCGTCACAGTATCAGTCGTCAACTTGCCGTAATACCTGTCATCTACCATCATTACCGGCGCAAGAAAGCATGTTCCTATGCAAGCCACTGTTTCCAAAGTAAATTGATAATCTGCAGTTGTCTCTCCTTCGACTACGTTTAATTGATCCTTTACCTTTTGCTTGACTTCGTTCACACCCTTTACATGACAGGCAGTACCGGTACAAATCTTTATTGCATGTCTACCACGAGGTACAAGGGTAAACTGTGAATAAAACGTAACTATGCCAAATATCCTTGTCAACGGAACATCCATCAGCCTTGAAACCTCTTTTAATGCCTGTTTCGGCAAATACCCATATTCATCCTGCGTTTGCTGCAAGATTGCTATCAGGTTAGAATCCTGGCCACTGCCATATTCTGAAACAATTTTACTCACAGGCCTTAAATCAATATCATGAGTATCTATGGTCTTCATTTCCACATCTCCTCCTTAACATAATTAACCGCATTTCTGAATATTGCAAGCCCATCTCCTTCTGTTTTCAGCCCTTCCCGAGTCCATCTCGGATGCTGGGTCGGATCTATGTAACGCTCAGGATGAGGCATCATACCAAGCACTCTCCCTGTCGAGTCACAGATTCCGGCTATATTATCCAATGAGCCGTTAGGATTCCACGGATAATTAGTTATATTACCATCTTTATCAACATATTTAAATATTATTTGTCCTGATTTACCAAGAGCCTCCAACTCTCCCTCATTCCCTGCCACAAACTTTCCCTCTGCATGTGCTATCGGGACATATAATAAGCAATCTTTATCAATAAAAACAGATTTATCTGAAAACGACTTTAAATATACCCACCTGTCTTCAAATTTGTTGGAATCATTATAAGTTAGAGTAAATTCCTGCCTATATTCATTAAGAGCAGGTGCAGTCCCGTTTATACCGGGTAATAATCCCATCTTTATTAACACCTGAAAACCGTTACATATCCCTATAACCAGCTTACCATCGTCAACAAATCGCGTAAGTTCATCCAATAAATGATGCCTGAGCTGGTTCGCCAAAACCTTACCTGCGGCAATGTCATCTCCATATGTAAATCCGCCCGGTAAAACAAAAATATGATAAGAACTTAAAAGTCCTTTATCCTTAACCAATTGGTTTACATGTACTAAATCAACATCGGCACCTGCTTTTTCAAGGGCATACCTCGTCTCATAATCACAATTGGTTCCCGCTGTGCGCAGGATGATTGCCTTGGGTTTATTGTTAATTGTTTCCGCCTTTATTCTCATAATCTCGCATTACAGCTTCAGGGTTGCCTGCCATGCCCCTTTAAGGTCGGAAATCTTTTCTGAAATCACATTCTTTCCGTTTTGTGATAGAATGGTAAATACCTCATTATCCAGAACCTTCCCTATACAACCATATGGAATACCACTAATTGTATCCTCAAATTCTTTTTGTTTCTCCGGCTGTACTTCAACAATGAATCTCGAATTAGACTCAGAAAAAAGAATAATATCATCCCGGTCAACTCTTGTTTCAACAGGCACTCGAGACAAATCAAGTTCCATGCCGTACCCGCC
>JAIQZU010000004.1 GCA_021776915.1 Candidatus Scalindua sp.
ATCAAATACCTTTGCTACCTCAAACAGCTTCTTTGTGTCTGTTATCTTATAGCCTTTGGCCTCGCCCCTTGCCGTTGCGATGAGAAGCTCAGCAACTGACCTGCCATGATCAGAATGTGCAGCAGTACCGGCAGCAACATATCGTACAAAATGCCTTGCCGCAATCGTGTTTGCATCCGCTCCACATACACCTCTCTGTGGCCCTCTCCCAAACGGGTCAACGTTACACGGCCCCATCTGGCAGTGTCTGCAGCAAAGCCCGATCTTACCATAACCACATTGAGGCTGTTGGGCATCATATCTGTCAAAACTAGTCTCTACTCCGCTCTCCTTCATTCTTTTAAGTAAATCCAGAGATTCCTGATCTGCTCCTTCAAATTTCCTTGTCATTTTATATACTCCTCTAATTTTGCTATTATCTCACTTACTTCAGATAATAACTGTTCGTTATCACTAAACGCAGCTTCACCTTTGAGGTCTGATTCTATCAGCCTGTCACTATATGAAACCGTTCCCAGCAACTGGAAATCAAAATTACTAATCCCCAAAATCCCCCTGTAAAAATCAGCCTGAAAACCCACCAGTTATCAAGCAAATTGACAGGGGGGAGAGGGGGATTCTTTATCCACCAAAGGCCCTTATGACCGGAACTAATGCCTTCATCTCATCTGATGTCAGTTTGTCCTTAAAAGGGAACATCTTTTCCGGCGTCCCATTCTCAATCTGCTTTAAAATTCTTTCATCAGTTATAGAATCCAGAAGCTTTTTGTCAGTGAAATCACGCGCCCCAAGCCCCGCTCCTAAATCGGTCTTTCCCTTACCATCTTCACCGTGACATAATACGCAGTGTTTTTTGTACAGTTCCTGAGCGTCTATTTCGTCTGCAAAAGTTACTGGCACGATAAAATATCCTATAGCTGCTTGTATTAAGATTGCAATAAATATTCTGGTAAACATATTATCTCCCTCTATTTTCCTGTTGATTATTTATCTACTCATATGCAACTACACGTATGAGTCCCATTGTTCCACCGTCGGCATTTACTGTTGCTGAATCGCTTACTGAAATAATCTTGTCTATATTATTTTGCTCTATAAAATCGTTTACTGTCTTGTCAAGCGTCTCCAGTTCTTCGTGTACATGAAATATCTTGAGTTGCGAACTAAATGTCTTTACTTTTGCCATAATATTCCTCCATAAATAAAACGTGTTTATAAAAGACAACTAAATGTATGTTAATTTCTATTGTATTTTTGTGTTATCTTCCTGTCTTTAAACATGAGTAGACAGGGCTCTATATATCTTACAAACCCAGAAGTCCTTTTTGTGAATTCAGAATCTCCTCTCCATTAGCGTTTAATTTAAATTGCTTCTTTTTATCATGACATTTCAGGCATGTTTTGTTACCGGTTCCTTCCCAATCTTGCAGTATCATGGCAGTCTTGGCAGTCATTCCTTTTTGAGTAAGAACGCCTTTTCCTGCATGGCAAAAACTGCATTCAATATCCATCATTTCCGTCAGTTTAAACATTTTGGCAGATACTTCTAATTTCTCTGTAAATTGTTTTTTCCCAGCATGACAGTAATCACACTTTACACCAATTGATGTTGCGGCCTTCATATCCTTCTTTGCCCTCTCCCCTTTTTTTGTAAAATCAGTCACATCTTCGTTATGGCAGAAAGAGCATTCTCTTCCTAATGCAGGAGCCACCTCTTCACTACATTGTTGTCTTTTTGCATCTCTAGTACCCTGCAAGTAAGATTCCTGCAACATTTCAGGTTCTGAAATAGTTACTTGTTCTGCATTTAATAATTCGGATGAGAAAGCAATTAGAAAAGTGATACCAATGATATTAATCTTTTTCATGTAGTTCTTCATTTAGTAACATTCCTTATCTTTAAATTAAAAAGTCTGGTTATTTTCAACATACAGGCGGTTTTCATAGATCGGTGTCATTATCAGTTTTAATAAAGCCCGGTTTAGTCATCGACATAGGTGAAAGTATTTCATTGAGTTTTTTCTCAGACATTAAATTCTTTTCCAGTATGACGTCCTTTATGGATTTGCCTGTTAATAATGACTCCTTTGCAATATCTGCGGCCTTTGAGTATCCTATATAAGGATTCAAGGCTGTTACTATCGACATGCTATTGGTAGCATATTGATAGCATCTATCCTCATTTGCTGTAATCCCACTTATGCATTTATCTGTAAATACCTTTAATGCGTTTGTTAATATTGAAATAGAATCAAGCAGTTTGTACTGCATAACCGGCATCATTACATTCAGTTCAAGTTGTCCTGCTTGTGATGCCATTGTGATAGTCAGGTCATTCCCTATTATGGAAAAACAGACCATATTCAGCATTTCGGCCATGACCGGGTTTACCTTCCCAGGCATGATTGAAGATCCCGGCTGTACTGCCGGTAGTAATATCTCCGCGAGACCGGTTTTTGGCCCTGAACATAAAAGACGTAAATCATTGGCGATCCTGATTAATTCAATTGCTAATACTTTCAAGGCTCCTGATACTTCAGTAATAGACGCATTGCTTTGCATTGCCTCGAAATAATTGCTGGAGCTTCTTATGTCTAAATTTGTGATCTTCTGTAATTCTTTAATAATTCTTACTTTATAATCAGGATGGGTATTAAGTCCTGTCCCGACAGCTGTACCGCCAATTCCTAATTCCTTTAGCGCATCACTTGCCTTCTCAATCGTCTTTGCTGATTTTGAAACTGCATCGGCATAACCTGAAAACTCCTGTCCTAATGTTATGGGCGCGGCATCCTGCAGATGTGTTCTTCCGGATTTTATAGTTTTATCGAATTCATTAGCCTTTTCATTAAATGATTCTACAAGTGTATCAACTACAGGAAATAATTCTTTCAGAAGAGACAATGCAGAAATTCTCATAGTAGTTGGGAATACATCATTTGTTGATTGCCCAAAGTTCACATGGTCATTTGGGTGTATGACCGAATAATCTCCTTTCTTCCCGCCTATAGATTCTATTGCAATGTTGGCAATTACCTCATTTACATTCATGTTAAATGAGGTGCCGGCACCTGCCTGATAAACATCAACAACAAATTGGTCTTTAAACTCTCCTTCAATAATCCTGTCAGCGGCGTTTATAATTGCTTCACTTTTCTTATTATCAAGACACCCTAACTCATTATTTACCTTTGCGGCGGCTTTTTTTATGCAAACCATCGACCTGGTAAATATCGGATGCGGCCTGATACCGCTGATTGGAAAGTTCTCCATCGCCCTGATGGTCTGTGCGCCATAGTAAGCCTCAATAGGTATTTCTACCTTGCCTAATGAATCTTTTTCTATACGATACTGTTTATTATCAGTATTCATTGATTGCATCTGTCAAAAGATTATGACTTGCTTTATTGTGGAAAATGCGTAATCAAAAACCATTTGGCCTGAAGAACAGTTCCGCTTCACTATTCAGTCTTTACCTGAACAGTACCTTCCCAAAGGCCGTGTCGATTGCAACGCGCTATTGCCCTTAGTGTAGAATCCAGACCCCTATGGCTTAGTTTCAGAGGTATTGTTACCTCTGGTTTTGTCATTACGGGTGCAAAATCAAATCTTCCCAGATATACACTACCAATGTAAAATTCAATCCATTGAATAAAATGGTCATTTTCATTCGGATGTTCCAATTCTCCAACCGTAATCTTTACATCGCAAAACTCACCGGTCTTTAAAACCGGTGGTACTGTAATAACGGGAATATGTTTTCTGGTTACCGGCGAATCTTTGTCAGCGTTTTCCAGATTATTTAATTTACAAAACAGTGTTTTTTCGTCAGTCATTACAATCCCCTCTCTTTTTGAAATAGAAATAAAATAATATCCAATGTTACTCACTGCCGAATATCGCATAATATAACAAATGTCAACGTATGTTATATTCAGATTTCTGATTTAATAGCAAAACTGATAGTATACTTCTATGTAATATAACAATAGCAAGTTCCAAGTCTTATTTATGAATCCAGTGAGTCCTTAATGTTTATTATGCGCAATAACAATGCCGTTAAAAGAAATGTTTACTGACAGTAAATTGTTATTTTGCTTAAGCATTCCAGCAATAAAGGCATACAGTTTTAAGACAAAATACTAAAACAATTAAATGATATTGCAGCAGACAAGGATTGCGTAAATATTACGCAATATATCATTTATAATACCTGTTATGCGAAACTATTTCGCTTTTCTGAGTAAGAGGGTGTTGATTAGGATATTAACTGTTTTTGCACGAGTATATAAGCTTTTGAATAGACATAGCTTATGGGTTTTTGTAAATGCTTATCTGCGAAAATAAATCATTGGTATGGATGTTGCGTTATTAACAAGAATAGCTGTTATAGAAAAGTTTATATGGAACTTTTCAATAGATATATTTTTCTGTAAAGTATCGCCATTACAAAATCTGCGAAAGATCATATGTCTTTTATTTGTTCAGCATATATTCTAGGTAATTTGTTCCTCTTTGTCAATATATCACTGTTGTGTATATTACGACCAGAGAAGATTGCTATGGAATTAAATCTAAGGATTTGGATAATTCAATGCTGGCAGAACCAGAATGCAATAAGCGCGAAATTATGTTTATTCTAAATTACCAGTAAACAGTCCGTCCGAGAATTGTCATTCCGGAATCTAACCCGACTTTCGTGGGTACTATGTTTACAGATTCTGAAACTAATTCAGAATGGCAAGAAAATGTATATTGCTAATTCTCGGACAGGCTATAAATGTGTGATCAACTATTTATTTTAAGGAGTGTAATGATGACTTCGCATAAGAGTGAATTGTATTGTTGTCAAAAATGTGGGGCTGAAGTTGAAGTAAAAAAAGGTGGAGATGGCACTTTAAGGTGTTGTGGTCAGGCGATGGAAATTAAACAATCTTAACGTAGAAAGGGGCAGGTCTTATGGATAACGTAAAAACAATTGAGATTCTGAATAAAATTAGAGTAGAGGAGCTTACGGCAATAATGCAGTATTCTCAACATCACTATCTGGCGAAAGGCATTAACAGCCCTGTAGTATCAGAGATTTTCAAGAAATTAAGCATAGTAGAAATGAAACACGCTTATGCTATTGCGGAAAGAATAACTGCTCTGGGCGGGACTCCTACAATGAAGATTGATAAGGTAGATGTGCCTGAAAAACTTGAAGACATGATCGAGGTAAACTGTGAAGTGGAAAAGGGTGCGATCGAGGCATTTAAGGGATATATCAAGGATGTTTCTGATGATCCTACCACGAGGAGAATGCTTGAGGATATTCTGGCTGATGAAGAGGAACATCTTGATGAACTGAGCAAACTATTGGAGAATTAAGAAGATTCTATCATTGTAAACAATAGGATGATTCAAATAAAACTGTCATTAGGATACACATATAAATATAAATATTCTAATGAAACATTCTGACAGCAATAATCAAATAGAGGCATTTAAATCTGCCATCAATAAAAGTAAAAAAATAGTTGGTTTTACTGGTGCAGGCATAAGTACCGAATCCGGAATTCCTGATTATCGCAGTAAAGGTGGCATCTGGGACAAATTTCAACCTGTTTATTTTGAAGAATTTATCTCAGACGAAGGAAAACGTACTCTTTACTGGCAAAGGAAGCAGGAATTATGGAAAGACTTAAGTATTGCCTTACCCAATAAAGGGCATTTGTTTTTTAAAGAACTCTATGACAAAGGCATACTCGCAGGACTCATCACGCAGAATATAGACGGACTCCATGAGAAAAGCGGGTTACCAAAAGACATAATAGTAAACTTACATGGTACAAACCTGGAGGTTAGGTGCCTTGACTGCGGATTCACTGTACCATCTGAAGATGTATTTGATGGGCTGGACCTGGAGCAGGGAAACCCTTTATGTCCTGAATGCAAAGGGCTTTTTAAGCCTGATACAATTTCTTTTGGACAGCAACTGCGTGGAGAGGATTTGGACAGGGCAAATGATTTGGCCATCTCCTGTGATTTAATGGTTGTCGTTGGCTCTACGCTTGTAGTGCAGCCTGCAAGTTCAATTCCTTCAATCGCAAAAGCGAATGGTGCCATCCTTGCAATTATAACCCTTTCTGAAACTCCTATCGATAACCATGCTGATTTCATTTTTCATCTAAAGATGGACGCTTTTATAAACCTTATTCAATCATAACATTCCAGTATGCTCGTTAATTATTAGCATGTTATACTATTTGCGAAGTATGTAACGTAATAAAAATTATATGAATTCTTGAAAACACTGTAATTTTAAGAGATAATACCGATGATTAAAGAGATTGCCTGACTTCGTAAATCCGGGAAGATTTCAATTTGTGAGAATTATTCCTATTTATTACAGGCGATACGAATAAAAAAACTATTGTATTTTATCATTATCCTTTGTATAGTTAAAGACTTATAGAAATGTTCGTATTTTTGAGCTTAAATATTTACAATTACAACGATCTGTCTATCGTACAGTATCCGTAATTTTACAGGTTGATTAAATATGTTAAAAAATGTAGTTTTTATATGTTTAACGATGTTATTAGTCTGTGTGACAGCTCTTGCATCTGATTATAAATCTGAGCAGGTGATAATAAAACCTTCAGAATTTGATATAAATCAGGTACTGGATGATGTATATGCACTTGTTGATTCTGAGAATGTAAAACTGTTCAAGGGGCAAAATGAAGAAATGGATAAAGAGCTAAGGATGCTTTTTGATGTCTCTATTCTCAGGTCTAAGCTTGAGCAGTTTTATACGATGCTTTATTACATATCCAAGTATGCGTCGATTGAAAAGGACGAGTTTGATATTGATCGTGATTCGACAATTAAGCTTTTGGTTTCTAGTGAGGTTTTTACCAATCGTGATTTTCCGCGGAAAATATCCAGGGTTTACCTTACCAGGCATAATCGAGAAAAACCGTTTTATAAGGTTTCTTTTGACAGCGACAGGGTAGAGCTGGATTTAAATAGTGGGGATGGATACGGAATTTCTAAAGTTGGAATGAAACAAGAAGCAAAAGCATTGGTATTTTACGGATCATTTTCTTTCCGTTTAAGAAAAAAGGATGAAAATGTAGAAGCCTTTGATTTTAACGATGTTGACCTTTATGGCGATTTTGGTTCTCGTGGTTTTGTTAATGTTGATATAAACTATGTAGCCGTAAAGTCGGTTGAATTTCACAAAGAATCAGAAATGGCACTTGTAAGGGCAAAGGTGTCAAGAAAAGAGTTTGAAATAAATGAGCACACCTGGCTACTTGCTCTTGTTACAAAATTTGTTACGGACAAGTCTCTGCAGCCACTTGACTGGTAAAGTCTGGTCCCGAATGCAAAAAAGAACCAGTATAAAGAATGATAATTTTCAGACGTATTGAAGATAAGTTGTACCTGGCAAAGGACAAATACTTACCTTCCTATATAATAGAGATGTGTAAGATTGGCCCTGACATTATGAGGCTTGTTGAACAGGAAAAATTCGATTCACTGTTTATCATTATGATGATTGAGTGCCCGAATGAGGTCAGGGTTGAGCTCGAATTGGCAGAAAACACACTCAGCAGTTTACAGCAGTGTCGCCCGGAAATAGTCGCAGAGATTAAGTATATGCATGACCATAAATGGATTGAGAGCGAGAAGGCGGAACGCGATCTTGGAGGTGCTGCCCTAGTTGACTGGATTCTTAATCATGATAACGCCAACACGAACGAGTCTGAAGAGTTTTTGTGTTCCTGATAACAGCAAAATAAAATCTCTTAATTGAGAAGATAATGAGGTCTTTGCTGTTCATTGTTGAGTATTGTGGAGCTACCAACCACCAGAGAAACCGCCTCCTCCGAGTCCGCCTCCAAAACCGCCGAAACCTCCACTCGAACTACCACCTCTATGTCCGCCAAAACCACCCATGCCTCCAAACAAAAACGGCAACATCATCATTCCGCCCATTCCTCCCCAACGGCTTCTACCGTATGCCCTTCGTCTGCCTCCCAGCAACATTGGTAGTACGAAGATCAGGAGAATAGGTAAGAATGAAAAACCGGAACTCTTTCTCCTTTGCTGATGTACTATTTTTGGCGCTCCAGAGATAGTAACACCGGCATCCGTTGCTATCTTGTTTATGATTGCTGCGGCACCCTGGTAGATACCCTCGTTATAGTTACCACTCCTGAAATTGGGAACAAACAATGTCTTGCCTACTTCAGCACAAAAATTGTTTGGCAGTACTCTTTCAAGGCCAGAGCCAACCTCAATACTATACTTTCTGTCTTTACTGGCAATAACCATTAGAATACCGTTGTCCTGTTCAAACTGACCAAGTTTCCATGCATTAGCCACATCAATTGAAAATTGATCGACAGGCACTCCTCCCGTAGTCTTGACTGTCAAGACTACCATCTGAGCTCCAGTTTTGGTTTCCAGTTCTGCAAGGAAAGCATTAAGCCTGCTTTCGGTTTGCTTGTCAATTATCTTTGCACGATCAGCAACATGCATTTTTGGGACGGGAATATCTATTGCTCCAAATGCCGTTATTGTGGATACAAACAGAATGATAAAGGCAATTGTGAATGATACAATGTGTTTTTTGTAAGTCATGGCTATACTTGAAATTTATCTATTATTTTTGCGATATCATCGAGGGTGTTATACATTTTCTGGAAATCGGTTTTCAGATCTTCGTGAGATGGTTTGTATTTGCCCATCTTAATCGTTACTAACTCTCTAAAGACGCCCATTTTTATATTCAAAACACCTTCACACAAATCCAGTACAGCATTTCTTCCCTTAGGTAATTCTCTGTCGTATAGGAAAAGTATTGCCCTGAATATGGGAATATATGCAGAGAGAAAGCTGACAAACAGTTCTCTTATTATACGGTCATTTCCAAGGGATTTTATGTATGCCTGACCCAGGTTCTGGATCCAACCCTTTAATTCTCTTTCACATACAAGTCGTAGATCTGATTTTTCAATCTTGATACCGCTAAGAACATCTTCACCATAAACAAGTTCATTAATAGTCTTCATATTTAGAAATTGAATAGGAAAGACTTCAAGTGAAGAGTGTATGTGGTCATTAGTTATTACTATTGGAGCCCTGATCTTTCTCTTGCCGTATTTTTTACCGATTGGTGCTATGAAATCAAAGATATCAAGGTTCTTTTCTTTTAGTACTATCAGGGAGTCGACGTCAGATGCCTTTGCATCAAAGTCACTTGTAACAGCACTACCGATTATATATATTGATTTAATATCACTCTCAAAAGACGAAAGTATCTCATTAAAGAAAGGCTCCATCCTGTTTTTAACGTGTAAAGTTAGATTTGTCAGGTTCAGGTTTGCCATAGTATTAGCATTGTATGTAATTTAAATTTCGTTTTTAAGAACGTTTGTCATATTACAGAAAGAAGTATAAGATTACAAGTTAAATGTATAACACTACTTATTAAGATTATGACTATTCATTTCATTCAAAAAACAGTAAAATGAAGTCATAATAATGTATAAAGTACTGACAATAGCAGGATCTGATTCGTGTTGCGGAGCAGGTGTACAGGCTGATCTGAAGACCATAAATAAACTCGGCGCTTATGGTACATGTGCAGTTACAGCAATCACTGTACAGAACACTTCAGGGGTAAGCGCTGTTTTTGCCGTTCCTGCTTCATTCGTGGGTCAACAAATAGATGCGGTTGTTTCTGACATTGGAGCCGATGCGGTGAAGACCGGGATGCTTGCGAATGAGGAGATAGTAGAAATAGTTTGCGATATGGTGAAAAAGTACAATCTTGAGAAGTTGGTAGTTGATCCGGTAATTAAATCTCATAAAGGCGAGAGACTTTTGTCTCAGGAAGGTGTGATGAGACTCCGTTCAACCTTGATTCCATTATCCTGTCTGGTAACACCAAATATCCCTGAAGCAGAAGTCCTGACAGATCTCAAGATCAATAATCTTTCTGATATTGAAGATGCAGCCAGAGCAATACATGAACAGGGAACTGAGAATGTATTGATAAAGGGTGGACATATCATGAGTCAGGGAGATGGCAATGATGATGTTTCGGATGGAGAGGTTATTGATGTTTTTTATGATGGGTGCTCATTTCAATACTTCAGAGAAGATCGGTTCAGTACTAAAAATGTCCATGGCACAGGGTGCATGTTTTCAACAGCCATAGCTACTGAGTTGTCAAGGGGAAATAACATGATTCAGTCTATTACAATTGCGAAAGAATTTATAACTAAGATAATAAAAGAATCGTCTGCACTGGGGAAGGGACATAGGTTGGCTGATTTTACATTTCAAAAGAGTGAGGGAGATTGCTGATTCATCAGATATTTTTCCCTTTGAAAAGGTATAAATAATTGTTAGTATCTCACCGACAAATAGTATTTTAATTCAACGATAAGGAATAATCTTATAACATGTATAAAATAGCAACGATCCCCGGTGACGGGACAGGGCCTGAAGTCGTTCGAGAAGGATTAAAGGTACTTGAGGTAGTAAGCCGGAAGAAGGGCTTCAAATATGAGACAATTGATTATGATCTTGGTGGTGACAGGTATTTAAAAACCGGTGAAGTTTTACCTGACTCTGTAATTGAGGAACTTAAGCAATGTAATGCGATATTTCTTGGTGCGATTGGTCATCCTGACGTACAGCCCGGTATCCTGGAAAAGGGGCTTCTATTGAGATTGAGGTTTGATTTACAGCAGTACATAAATTTGCGTCCTGTAAAGTTGTATCCGGGAGTTGATTGTCCTCTCAAGGATAAAGGACCAGACGATATAGATTTTGTGGTTGTGCGTGAAAATAATGAAGGACTTTACGCAGGAATAGGGGGGTTCTTAAAGAAGGGAACTTCGGAAGAAGTTGCGACACAGGAGATGATTAATACGAGGCAGGGGGTAGAGCGCTGTATTCGTTACGCATTTGAGTATACAAGGAAGAGGGACAAAAGAAAGAAACTGTTGCTTTGTGCAAAGACAAATGTCCTGACTTATGCGCACGATCTGTGGTGGCGGGTGTTTAATGAGGTAGGCGAGGAGTATAGTGATATAACACGCGAATATGCCCATGTTGACGCCACCTGTATGTGGATGGTAAAGAATCCTGAATGGTTTGATGTAATTGTTACATGTAATATGTTTGGTGATATTATTACGGACTTAGGCGCAATGATTCAAGGCGGGATGGGGATTGCTGCAGGTGGAAATATTAATCCAAAAGGTGTTTCAATGTTTGAGCCAATTGGCGGATCAGCCCCGAAATACACCGGTAAGAATGTTATAAACCCGGTTGCAGCTATACTTGCGTGTGTAATGCTGCTTGAACAGTTAGGTGAGGAAGAATCGGCCAGATCTATTGAAGATGCTGTAATAAAGGTTGTAGGCAGTAAACTTAAGGGAGTGAATGCAGGGAAGATGGGATATTCTACCACTGAAGTGGGTGACCTTATTGCAGAGAGTATTACATAACAACTTAATATGTTTGTTTCCTGAAAACATGTGGAGGCATTTATGCAGAATGTCAGGGCGTTGGATTCCAGTGTTTTAGTTTTGAATAAGTTCTATGCAGCAGTTCATATAGTAAATGCAAAGAGGGCATTTACGTTGCTGTTTAAAGAGAGCGCTGAAGTTGTTTCAATAGATAATGGTCAGTACAATTCCTATGATTTTACAAGCTGGGTAGATGTTTCTGCATTCAAAAAAGAATGCGAGTTGCCGGATGAGGATCAATACGAAAGCATCAGGACATTTTCAATAGAAATCAGAGTGCCAAAGATTATCAGATTAGTTGTTTATGATAAACTGGCTAGAGCAAGAGTTAAGTTTAATAGAAAGAATATATTTGCCAGAGATAAAAATATATGCCAGTACTGCGGCAAAAGGTTTCCCACATCCGAATTAAGTCTGGATCACGTTGTGCCAAGAACTCAAGGCGGGAAAAGTACCTGGAAGAATATTGTCTGTGCCTGTACGAATTGTAATAAACACAAGGGGGGCTGTAGACCAGCAGAAGCTGGAATGAAGTTGATACAGAAACCAGTTCAGCCCCGTCATTGCCCTACAATACAGTTAAAGCTGGGTTCAAACAAATATCATTCCTGGAAACAATTTCTGGACAATGCCTACTGGTCAGTTCCTCTTGAATAAAATAAATAAAATAATTCCTTAATAATCTCCGTTTAATTCTTGTTTTATGATAAAGGAATATTATTTATCAATCCTTTCCGGGCAGAAGAGAGGTTTCATCGCCTCCTTACTCAAATCTACTCTTACCGCATTAACGTATCCATATTCAGCAGTACTGAACACAAGAAATATCCTTTATGAAATTGGCATTTTCAGAAGCATAAGGCTGCCTGTAAAAGTAATTAGTATAGGGAACATTACCACCGGAGGCACAGGCAAGACGCCTTTTGTAGAATTCATGGCAAGGTATCTTCTTGAAAAGAATAAGAAGGTTGCAATTTTAAGTAGAGGCTATGGAGGGAGTAATTCTTCACAAGAGAACAGTGACAATACAAATGATGAATGCCTTGTTTTACGAGAAAACATTAAAGATGTACCTGTTTTTGTTGATAAGGATAGGGTGTCAAGCGGAGAAAAAGCAATCAGTGATTACGGTGTGGACTGCCTTATACTCGATGATGGTTTTCAGCACCTCAGGTTAAGGCGTGATCTGGATATTGTTGTGATAGACTCGCTTAACCCGTTTGGAGGCCAGAACCTTATCCCCGGAGGTAGTCTCAGGGAGCCGCTTAAAAACCTTGTACGTGCAGACCTGTTTATAATATCGCATTGCAATCAATCTAGTGAACAAACTATAGAATCAATATATACAAAATTAAACCATATAAATCCTCATGCTCCTGTTTGTGAATCAGTTCACAGTCCAGTACATATTGAGAATATGACGGATGGTTCAATTCTTGAGCCAGGGTGGTTAAAGGAGAAAAGGATTTACGGCCTCTCCGCAATCGGTAATCCGGAATCATTCGCATCAACATTAAAGGGACTAGGAGCGGATTTGACAAGGCACAGGGTGTTTTGTGATCATCATGCCTACACAAGGGGAGAGATAGATGATGTTGCTTCTGAGGCAAAAACACTCGGTGCTGATGCAATCGTAGTTACACAAAAAGATATTGTAAAAATAAGGAAAATGAATATAAAAGATGCTAACATTCTATCACTGAAGATTGAAATACAGATAACGAAAGGAATTGGGCTGTATGAAGAGGCTGTAAATAAAGTATTAAACATGGAGTAAAATAGATAATGACCAACCTCTCTTTCGAGAGGATTCCAGTATTGGAATCCTCTCGAAAGAGAGGTCTGGATTGTAAAAAAACTAAGAGCCAAATTTATTTGTTTGCACTATAAAATCAGGAGGTTTGTTAAATTTGAAAAAACAAAAGAGAGAACATAAACCAATAAACCTGGATAAAATAAAAACATACTCAATAAAAAAGAGAAAGAATCTTGTCAATATAGACCAATTCGGCAAGGCCATAGAGTTTAAAGAATTTGGCAGGTTTATTGATTCCCTGCCAAAGATCCTTGCAGCCAATGATCTGAGAAACTTAATCGACAATATAGTCACGGCGCACAATAAGAAACGTCAGGTAGTTTTGGCATTAGGAGCTCACGTTATAAAATGCGGCCTTTCACCCATTGTCATAGATTTGATGAAACGCGGTATTGTGACTGCGGTTGCAATGAACGGCTCCGGTGCCATACATGATTACGAAATATCACTGATAGGGCAGACCTCTGAAGATGTATCACACAGCCTCAAGGACGGAACTTTTGGCATGGCGAAGGAAACTGCAGTGGCTATTCAGGCAGCAGCTTCAACACCTGAGTGTGGATTGGGCAGGTCGCTTGGAGATAAAATAATTAAGGACAAAAACAAACACAGGGGGAACAGCATCCTCGCTGCCGGTGCCAGGCTGAAGATACCTGTAACAGTCCACGTTGCAATCGGAACAGACACAATCCATATGCATCCAGGTGTATCAGGGAGTGATATGGGAGAATCAAGTCATGTTGATTTTAAGATACTGTGCTCGGTAGTCTCTGAACTTGAGGGTGGGGTATGGCTCAATGCTGGTTCTGCCGTCATAATGCCGGAGGTCTTTTTAAAGGCAATTACCGTTGCACGTAACCTCGGCAGAAATGTTAAAAATTTCACAACGGCAAACATGGATATGATTCAACACTACCGCCCTCGAACAAACGTGGTAAAACGTCCAACCACACACGGCTATTCCATCACAGGTCATCATGAAATTATGCTACCACTACTCAGGTTGGGCATTATCTCTGGATTGAAAAAGAAATGAAACTCAGGGCTTACTACTGTATCAAGCCAAGCCAATCCCTTACAAGGAATTGTATCCTTCCTATCAGGAGTGACATCCTGGCCATCACCGTGAAGCCAAATGAGGCACCAAAGGCTATCATCAGATACCATACACCTATCTTTGACACCCCTCCTATAACGCCCTTGTGTTCCATGGAAAAGAAGAAATAGATTAATACAGATACTACCCCCAACAGAATCAGGAAAGTATTAATGTTATCAAGAATGTTTGATGTAATCAGCAAATCAAACGAGAGCTGCTTGAGAATAAAGGCGTGGATGAAATTTGGTATTGTAATGCCAGCTCCCAGGCCTACAACAAACGCAAATGACCACCTACTGAGCCATGATAGTTTTGTTGAGAATCTCAAAAGCATAAAAATGCCAAGTAACGTGGGAATAATAACAATATACTGAGGGGCATTGCCGGTATCGTTGAAAAAGGGAACTATCAGTGTTTCAAAGACATCCGGTTTGAGAATATTAAACCATGTGATTATTATCCAATATCCCATGGCAACTCCCACGAAAAGATTTTCGGCAATCTTGAATACGGGATTGTCTTTGTATAGGAAGCTGTACATGGCGAGCGTAAATGCAACCGCCGTAATTATGCCTAATCCCTTTGCGTCAAAACCCAACTTTCCTGTTACCAGGAAGAATATGTTTATGATACAAAATGCAACCAGTATCCACGTCGTGATTGAAACCTCTCTGTTTTTAATCATCCTTTATTTCTTTCGTCCGGACAAAAAGTATAATGTATTTCCAAATAATATAAACAAAACAACGAGCACATGCACTGCACTTTGCGGAGACATCCCTGCAACGGCAGATGACTTCCGGTTAATGAGTGTCTCGTATTCAGCGGCGCCCTTTAACCCGCTCATCAAGCCGTTCAGTTGATCAGACTGCAGGAATGGATACATGTCAGGACTTATTACGGCAGTGCAGCCGGCGCCAAGATCAAACTTATATTTTTCCTTAGCAAACGCTATCCATGCCTCAATACTGGAGCCTGAAGCCAGGTCTATTACGTAATCAAAATCATGCAGTGATTGGACACCCTTGAGTACAGGTAAATCAGCAGTTGGATTACCGTTAAAATCGTTTGGAAATGCAGAATATATGTTTTCACCCATATTTATCATTACCAACTCAACACCTGTCTTATAACCCAGGAAGACGTAATCTTCTTTATATTTCTTGTTGTATTCTTCCCCGGCTTCAGTTATCGCCTTATCCGCCAGGCCGGAACCTCCTGGATTCAGCGTCATCCCTATTACCTTAACATTTTTCCTGAAGCAGTGATGCAGCAGCGCTATAGCCATAGGTTGAAGTTCCTCTTTTGATGCGGGATCATAATCAAAGGATATGAGGATATGAGAATCATCCGGGAGGGAATTAATCTTGTCATAAATACCCTTAACATCTTTTGTCGCGGGTACAGGCAGCTCAAACCTGATAATTAATGGTATGGTTATAGCAGCAGCAACAAAAATAAAGATTATGCGTCTGTCAATTCCGAGCAATCTATCCACTAATCCCCACCTCCAAGATATGCCCTTTCAATTCCAAAGATTATCTTTAATGAGGTTGCGATTGCCCCGATTGATACACCAATCAGTATTCCCCTTTTAGCCGCCATGTTTGGCACAGACATTATCCAGTCCGCAATAGGGGGCAGGCTTTCCCATAACAGGGTGCCGACAGGTACGCGTCCAAGCATTACTATAACGGCAGCGACCAGCAATATAGTCGCTTCACTTGTTCTGGCTCTAAAAGTCCTGTATGCAGCAGATGCCATAAAGAAAGCGAGAATGGAAAACATTGTAGCTCCGGCGGGAACCTGGACATTGAAGTACATCCAGTCAAACATAGTCCCTTGCTGTTTGTCATTCCAGAAGAATTCACCGCCATTATACAAGCCAAAGGCAACCGTAATCCCTGCCCCGAAAAAGACAAATATACTGTAACCCCACCCGGGGAGCTTTCGCTTAATCTTATTCCAGTGCAGATGAAACAGGCTGTATACGCCAATGAATACAGCGAATCCTGCAATAGTAATTCCCCATCGAGTTACAATCTTCAACAGAGACTGTGATGCTTCATGAGGTACGTAGTATTGAAAAGCCATCAAAACCCCCATAACAAACGCAATTATGAGTGGTATAGTCCTCTTAAAAAAATTCATCCGGATGCAATTCCTTTCTTTTGAACGTGTTTCAATGAAAGCCTGAATACGAAGTCTTCCGCTACCTTTTGTTTAACCCGCCTTAAGAATAAGACTTATGAAATCAATACCAAATGTCGCAAGTACTGCCCCTAGCACTAGAACAGCAATTATAATCCCCTTACCAATATCCTGAGCACGTAAGCTTCCCAGAAGCAATGGTTCCCGTGATAAATAAGCGCTGGCGGCATACAACTCTTCTCCAATAAGGGTGTAATCACAGGTTGTTATAAAGAAGGGGAGTTGTGTATAAGAATCAGTTGCAGCAATTTGTATCGCTCCGGTGGCAGCGCCGGTTTCTGCAAGGATAAGTGATTCTGCGTAAAAATATCCCATAAAGAAATTTGCTGCCGGCTTTTCACGTAGCATTATGCCACTGACTGCAGCAACATAAGGAAATTGTTCAGACGCCGCCATGAATACATTATCTTCCACATAAGCGTCAGGCCTCCCGGCTTCCAGGTACGATTCCTTAATAACCTCCTGGCTTACTGACAATACGATTGGATCAATGTTGGAAACCTTGAGTGTCGTGTCATATTCGGCAACCCTTATTGCAATCTTCCCAAGTATATTCACGGCAGCAATAGTGGAAATACTTCCCATACCATTCAGGCCATGAACAAATAATACAGGTTTGCCCATTTCTGTTGCTCTTCCCAACGCTTCGTCTATGGCATCGAGCCCGCTTATTTTTCTTAAATAGAGATTAGGATTTTTCTTTGCGTGTTCAATAAACAACAAAACAAGTGTTGAAAAGGCTATCAGAATTATAAAATTATTTAGCTTTTTCCAATTAAACCAATTTCCCTTTGGAGTAGCTGAAGCAATATTTTTTATAGCTACGTTCTCAATATCTGACATCATAAAAAGTTTGAAAAAGTAATCCGGCTTGCCGCCTGTAACAACAGATTCCTTGTTAAAGAATAGCTCAGGCTTGATTTCTACATAATGGAAATTGGAATCAGAACCTTCCTTATACATTGTATTGGAATTTATGCGTAGCACCTCTGTATTAAAAGGTCCGCTTTTGCGTATAGACACATATACAACGTATTCAACCTCTGTCGATTCAGAGGGGGAAGAAGGCCATCTGAGTGATATGCTTCTGCCGTCATCATTAGGTGTATCAAAGGCTTGAAAGTCAGAAGGTGGAACAAGCTTGTTCCCTCCAACAGCAAATGCAGTAGAAGTATTATGGAGTACTAATATAGATAGAATGAACGTTAATAATATTTTATTCATGAGTTTGTAAATATTGCGTGTTACGAGTTACAAGTTGCGAGTTTTATTTCCATTCTGTCTCTACGTATTGAATGAATTTGTTTATTTTACTACCTAATTTATTGTAAGCATCAAATAAGATTTCTATTTCTTTTTCAATAAATCCATGTGTATCTTTTATAAAATTCAAGTGCAGAATTGTTTCATCACAAGAAGCATGAGCATAAATCATAAACTTAGTGAAATCTGCTTTATATTTCTTTCGTCCATAACCTTCTACGATACAGGAAGTAATTCCTTTTGATGACCTTCTTATCTGACTTCCTTCCTCATATAATTCGTATTTTGGAAGCTTTAAAGACATTTTATGGAGTTTAACAGCCAAATCATATGATAAATTGTATATTTCTAAGTCTCTATAACTTTTCATTTTCCCTCCTTTTTAACCCGCAACTTGTAACCCGTAACAATCATATAGTAAACTCTTTCTTTCTTTTAATCACGTCTCAATCGCCTCAACATTGGCCCTTGGGACAACGGCAGTTTGTCCATCAGAAAATTCAACCTCAAGAACCCTGGCCTTTGCTTCTGTCTCTATGGTTCTCAGCTCACTCGGCAAGGTTTTGACCTTGCCGATCTTCCCAAAATTTGGATTCCTGATTATGCGGATTGGGTCACCTATCGAGATACCTACGGATTCTTCATTTCTGGGAGGTTCGGTTTCTGCTATCATCTCAGAGGCTTTGTCTGCATATTCTTTGTTATAAGGTATTATAATTTCCGGCCTGACGACACCAGCCCTTATCTGGGTAGCGCCATTTATAGAAGCTATGGAACCTTCTCTATGCTTTAATATATCAAATGTCTTCTGTGCCATACTGATTTGACCAAAACCTTCAGTAATAATCAATGTTATATTAATATCTTCTGATCCTGTAATTGCAACCCCTAAATCATAACCAAGCAATTCGTTAACATCCTTATCGCGAATTCCACCGACAACAATTCCTTTTACGCCAATATCCAACGCCTTCTTTATCGCATCAAAACCGATGATTGAACCACATACTATAATTTTATCTTTGTGGGTTTCTTGTAAATCTTCAGGCTTTATAATACCTTCCGGAGAATCTACTACAATCTGCAATTCACCTGTTGTCTCTCCTCCTATCCCGAATATGCCTTGAATGAAGGTAGCATTGCTTTCTATTACAACACCCTCTTTTTCTATAGTTTCCACAACCCGGCCATCTATGTACGCACTGACCTGTACAGGTTTTGGCGGTTCTCTTAATAATACCTGGCCTGTGATATCTGATATACTTTCAATATTTCCGGTAATAGGTGACAGACAGATAGACTTGAACATCTTAATAAATGGTCTGGTTTCTGCAATTATTTCGTCCTTCTGAACACTCTCGCCTTCCTTTTTTAACATGTACTTCCGTAACTCTCCAGGCAGGATAGCAAGACGGTTAACCACATTAACAGAATGAACCCTGCCTGGTAGATTTGTCTTGGCCACAATATCACCCGATTTGACGATATCACCTTTTTTTACTATCACATCACCGGGAAGTGGAAGGTTTCTGCTCTTTCTTATCTGTATCTTCTCAGCCAGCCTTAAGCCGGGCGTGTATGCATGTGTCATGCTGTAATTCCCTAAAGTTTCATTAGTTAAAATACGAAATAAGAATATCGAAATACGAAACAAATCTTAAATTCGAATTACTAAATGTTCAAAACAAAAGTCATTTTGTGTGCCTTAATTCTTTTGTTTCTGAAATTTGAATTTTGGTGATTTGGAATTTGTTTCGTATTTCGGATTTCGTGCTTCGAATTTATTCTAATAAATTATAATAAGAAAATATTCCCGCTGAAAGCGGCTTTTTTTCTAAGCTTGTCTTAGACAAATTTCATTTCACTCCGGATATGCATCAAAAGCCATATTCCATTTCGAAAGCACTTCTGCCAGGGGTTCCCTGCCTTTGCCTTCTTTAAGGTCAAGAGGTCTGCCTCGTGCGTCTATAACGAGTCCAACTACACCGCCGGCAACCTCTTTGACAATTTTCCTGCCTTTGCCTTCACCCACATCAAATTTCCTGGCGGGTATTATCTCCACTTTTGCCTTTTCTCCCTCTTTTAAATCAAAAACCCTAAGTTCTCCAAGTAAGAGTGAATCTTCAATTTTATTTCCATTTGAATATGTGATTATGTAGTCAAGGCATTTGCTTCCATGTTTTCCGGTATTTGTTAAAGAGACACAAGGACCAAGATATATCAGGCAATCTTTCTCAAATACCTCTGTTGCCGCCGTTTCGTTAATCGTGGAAAGCACTCCGAGGTGCGGCATCATAAAAATACTGTCTACGGCGATCATGGTTACTCCTTGAGGTTGAAAAGAATCAATCATCATCATCATTGCCTGAGACCTTCTGGGAGCGTGAGATAACACTCCGCCACTGCCAACAATAAGATTGAGTTTGTTCATATCAATAAGTGTTTCTTCCTCTGCAACTCTCTCAAATGTTTCAGATATTTCTCTCTGTTTCTGGACACCCTTCAGGCCAACGGCAAGCGCCTTATGCTGTTCAAATGCCAGGCGCAATGCCTCTCTTGCTATAGCATGTTCAATCTTCAGGTCTTCAAGCAGCTGGGGAATAGTAGTAGGGCGGATCATCTTGTTCTTTATTCTGTTGCGGATATCCGTTTCGTCAATATCAAAAGGAAGCCATTTCACAATGTTCTCAATACCGGTTTCCGCAATAACGTTTGATATGCTGTAGCTCATTCCCAGGTTGGCGCTTACAGTACGATTGAATATTTGATCAAAGACTGAAAACACGTCCGTCGTTGCGCCCCCAATGTCTACACCAACAACATTAATATTTTCCTTTTTAGCAATTGCCTGCATCATTTCTCCAACAGCGCCCGGTGTAGGCATTATTGGAACACCAGTCCATGACATTAATTTCTTGTATCCGGGTGCATGCGCCATTACATGCTCTAAAAACAGATTTTGGATCTCTTGCCTTGCCGGACCAAGATTTTCTCTCTCCAGTGTAGGCCGCAGATTGTCTGTTATTTTTAATGCAGTCTTATCCTTCAAGACAGCGCTAACCCTCTCTCGTGCCTCTTTATTACCGGCGTATATAACAGGCAATTGAAATGTCATGCCCAGCCGTGGCCTGGGATTAGCAGCGCCTATAAACTCTGCCAACTCCACAACGTGAGAAACAGTCCCGCCGTCCGTACCACCTGATAACAATATCATGTCCGGACGCAGATCCCTTATTCTCTCGATCTTTTCATGTGGCAGACGTTTGTCATTTGATGCAATGACGTCCATGACTATTGCACCTGCGCCCAGAGCAGCCTTTTGTGCACTTTGTGCTGACATTGTCTTCACCGCGCCGGCAACCATCATTTGTAGCCCACCACCTGCACTGCTTGTAGATATGTATATATCAACACCGGTATCGCCTTCAGCCGGTGTAATAATCTTCTCGCCATCCAGTATCTTTCGGCCAGACAACTCTTCAAGCTCGGCAAAGGCATTAAGCACACCCCTTGTCACATCTTCGAAAGGCGACTCCACGGTTGTAGGCGATTCACCTCTGAATGTCTGGCGATATTCGTTGCCCTTTTTCTCTATAAGTATTGCCTTTGTAGTAGTACTGCCGCAATCCGTGGCAACAATTACATTAAGTTCGTTTTTCATTCAGGTTCTTTAGATTTTGGCATCGGCTTTTTGTTCAATTTCTTTTATGAGCATATCAACTACTACTCTTTTTTCTAAAACAGTGGCCATCTTATCATATTCATCTCTGGAGAAAAAACGTGAAAGAATAGGCTTAAAAAAGACCATGGCCTGGCTGCCAACAAAGTTTAATGGCCGGACAGATTCAAGAAACATAACAGCAGGTACGGACATATTCCTCCTGACCACAAAATCTGCCAGCTTTCTGATTAAGTCTATTTCATTGTCTGCAAGCTGCTCTCCCTCAGTTGCGAATGCATGTTTGAAGCCGTCAATAATCTTCCTCATTTCAACCATAAAGTGATCTCGCTCGTTCGCTTCACCAACGTTCAATCTAATCTCTCTAATATATTGAATCTACGGATTAAACACTATCCTGCTGCTGCCGATATTGCCCTCGTAGTCTATTGCATTGATTACGATGGTATGTTCATCTGGAGAAATGTATGGAATTTTAACAAAAATAATTTCTTCAGTTGAATCAAAAATCTTGTCTTCTGGAAATGCAGTCTGCCAATCTCCGGAATCTATGGAATATTGAAGGTCGGTTATATTACACAATTCATCCTTTGCGATGCCTGAAACAATTATGCTATAGCCGGGCCTGCCGTGTACGTCCATCGAGTCACCCTCAATAACCGTTTTAAGATCTGATACTACCGGTCTTGTATTATCTATTAGAAAGGTATCACTCTCTACCTCCTCTCTTAGTGCAAGTTCAAATGGATTATCAGGGTCGTCACACGCTATGACTTTTGCCTGGTAGTATCCGTCAGGTATCCTGTTTGTATTCCAATAGAATTCGGTTTCTTCTTTAACATTTCTTTTCAGTTCCTTCCATTTGTTTTCATCCACACTCTTATATTCAAGATCAAATTCCAGTTTGTCATTATTAGGATCATCCGCTTCCCATGATATCAGTTTTTTGGGTTCGTGTGCTACGTGTTCATAAACGTTTCTTTGAATGCCCCTCTGATATGCATCATCCGGCGAGGAAAGAGCCGTTTTCTTTGTGTCAGTGTCTTTGTGATTACCCAATTCATCACCGGGAAAATGTCTTGGAGTAGCAACCTCGACATTTCTGATAATGGGTGGCTGGTTTTGTGGCAGGTATGCAATGCTGACATTGTCAAGGGCAGGTGTAGCCCCAGAGTCGTTAGTCGTCAGGGTAGCGCGATATTGTATAAAACGGGCTGGAGGACTCTGTATTTTGTCGCCATTCTGTTGATATTCCCTGGCCCAGTTACTCCATGTATTATCAGGTTCTTTATTATTTCCGGACCTTGTAGACAATAAGATATTTGTTTGTAATGGAATCTTTTCTTTCCATGATATACAACCCCAGGAAGAAATATATGTGGTATCATGAACAGCAGATTCATAGGTGCCTTCATTAGAGTATGCGCCTGATAGCTGGTAAATATTCGCATTGTTTCCGGTTGCCATGTATTTGACTCCATCCTTAAATGAAAGGATATCCAGAAGCTGTGATTCGCTGAAATCATAAAGCAAACTGGCATCTTCATTACTATTAATCTTAAAGAGCTTTGCCCTGTTTCCTGTGCCAACAAGAACATCATTGTTGTTGTCGTCGACTGACAGGCAAAGTATAAATGAGTCTTCTACGGAAAATATTTCTCTTACTCTCCCATCTTTATCAATTCGGTATACGGAGTTCATCCCGGGCATCACGGGCCTTTCCTTAATTCCGTTTCCGTTTTCCGAATAAGCATCCTTTGTAGACGGCTGATCAGTAGCTTCTAAATCTTTATCGGACAAAATGTGATCTAGCCAGACATCACTTGGTTCACCTGGAAATTTTTCCATAAGTAGTGGTAACATGGCTTCCGGTAGTGAGGGAGGCGTCGGGGCGTGCAGCACCGGTGGCGTGCCGGATGACGTTCCGGCATATAAAACACCATTTCTGTCTATGGCCAGACAATGTATTTCATCTTCATCTGCATCGTAAAGAACAGAGGCTTTGCCGTCAGGCGTTATCTTGTATATAAGACCCTCCGGTTCAGATGCGGCATAAATGTTGCCATCAATATCAATGACAAGATCAAGTATGTTTGAGAACTGTGAATCAAAAAAAACCGATGAGATACCTCTATCCGAAACTTTATAGATAATGCCGTTGTCGCCTGTAGCGGCATATAAGTTGCCATGTTTATCGGAAATCATATCCCATATATAAGGATCAGGAAGTTCACAGAAAACCTCTCCCTTGCCCTCTGAAGTGATCTTGTAGATTCTACCATGAGGCAATGTACCAGCGAAAATATTTCCAGCGGCGTCTATAGCAAGGGCCTGTACGTGAAGCTCAGGGGTTTTATAGTATTCGACTACATTACCATCGTGACGGACCCTGAATATCGAGCCGGGATTTCCGGTACCGGCAAATAGTGAATCAGCGTCATCTGCAACAAGACACCAGACATATGCAGCCGGGACTTCATTAATTCTGCGTTTCTCTGGTGATAATGTAAACTTTCCGTTACTATGCACAGATATATTCTGCAGTTTCCCTTTAGCTATCTCTGCCTGATCAGTGCTTGTCCACATTTTTGTCGTAACGGCATAAGTGTGATGTGTATTTAATGCCAGGAAGGGCAGTACCACCAGGATGACGACGAACGTGTATGGTCTCAATATTTTCATTAGAATATTTCTATGTAATTCAGCTCTTAATATCTACAAATAAATCAATAGTCTTTTTGCCGTTGATAAGCCATTCTGTCGGGACCCGCTTAACAGTTTCACTTTGCAGGGGAGTGGCGCCGCTTTGATTTGACATGGACATTATGCTTAAGAAAGAATTTGGAAGTGATGGAAAATCTTCACCCATATACGTGAGACCTTTTTTGTTTAATCTGACTTTCACGATTATGTTATTGTTACTTCCCGTACTCTCTAGATTTTTTATTAATTGTTCCAGGCTGGATGGCGAAAAACGTCCTGGAGCGCTAGCCATTTCCATCATCCTGCTGCTAACGGCATCACACACAGTTACCCTTACACTGCTTCCACGAACAACATCGTCCGGGATTTTAATCTTTACCGGTATGGATACGTAATCCTGCGCATTTGGCCTCAATCTGATACTCAAGTGTACTTCTTCTCCGGGAGAAACCCATCTTTTCCCAACTCTAATATGCTCAATAGAAGCAATATTATTTGTTTCTGAAATATCAGCAACTAACTTAATGGATTCTATTTCAGTCATTTGGAATTCATTGTTCAGTAACGTTGTTATTGGTTGAATGACATTGTAAATTGGAAACCATGAAGGACCTGAATCAAAATACCCGTTTTCTATCTTGATGGATTCCTTTCTACCGGAAATACCAATATCAAGTTTCAAATTTACCGACTTTTCCCCTATAGTTTTTTCAGTGGCAAGTAGTGCACTTTCAACCGCCATTTGTAAAAGGATCGGTGTCAATGTCTTGTCGTGAACAATCTCAAAGTTGTATTTAGTATTCAGGGACCCGCGTATTTCTGTCTGGCAGGATATCATCTGCGTAAATTCTCCAATTCTTCCGGCAATAGCAGATCTCCTGTCCTGAGTAACCCTTCCTATGATTTCGCCGGGTGATGCCATCTTAACTGAGCCTGACTGGCTTGCCAGTATAGTGTGAACCTGTGCCGTTGCCATTGGCAGGTCTGTATTTCCGATTTGAATTATTGGATGGCCGAAAGCGAGAACATTGTTACCTTCTCTGTATGTTACAGTCCCGATTGCAGAAGCGCTCAAATCGCCCCTGATTATTTCAACTGCAACTGATGAACCTGGCTGAAAGTCGTTTAAGTCCGCAGACAAACTGCTACTGCCTCTGTTACTCTGAAAAGAAAACCTGCCGAGTTTACTGAATAGAGGACTAACTCTGTTCAGGCTTCTATAATCAAATCCAGAGACAATTAATGGTGTTTGAATTGGCACAAGATTAAGTGTAAACGGAACTTGTGAATTGATATCTTTAGATAATAAGCTTTCATGTATTAATCCATGTGATTTTAATCTGGAGACAACAGCCGAATCCTGTGTACTTAAGGATGTGCTCCAAGTGCTGTTATTTCCTGCATAATTATTCTCTCTTACTTTAGAATCAATTTTAAGGACATTCAGCATTGCCCTTATGGGAGTAACTCCGGCAATAGCGTCCTTGGCAAAGCTCCATCCATGAGACACGGCTCCTATAAGCTTGTTATCGACATAAACCGGACTGCCGCTCATACCTGCAATAATACCTGTTTTCTCTAAAGGCCCTCCAGTCATCTTCACGAGTATCATATCATTTCTTGCTTCCCAGTTCTTTAAAACTCCCAGGATTTCCACATCAAATGTCTCGATTTGATTACCGGAAAACACAGTCCTTCCATAGCCTTTCATTCCCGGTGTGATTTCATCGGCGCCCATTGTTTCCAATGCAATAACCATATGTTGAGAAAAAAGTAATATGGCAAAAAGGAAAGCAATCGATTTGAATATAAACAGTAGTAGTATGCGTTTTGTGATTCTCATTTTCGTGTAGTTTCCTGAAGTAATATAAGATGAATTTCGATGTAAATCTATCAGCTTGTTATTTTCTTGTCAAGGTGAAAAGGGTTGGAGTGAGATGGTATCAGTTAGACTATAATAATTATTGATATTATAATTTGAAGGTGATATATTTGAATGGAAGAATTGAGGGATTAAGGAATTGAAGGATTTAGGAATTCCCGCCTGGCAAACTGGCGGACAGGCAGTAATTGTAGGACGCACCTCTCTTTCGAGAGGATTCCAGTATTGGATTCCTCTCGAAAGAGAGGTGCATGTTTTTGTTTTCACTTACCTGAACTACTTTGAACCGGCAAGGATACAAAAAAGATTAATTTGCCATTAAGGGATTCCCGCTTAACAACTCCGCCCAGCAAACTGGCGGGCATACAGGCAGGGATTTAAGAATTCAGGAATTGTTAACCGTAGATCTAAAATAATTTAATATGTAGGCTGGGAAGTCCTCGGCGCTTTTTGTCCGGGGATCAAAAGAAGTGGACCCAACTTCATGCGGGAAAATATGATTTTATGGTGGCAAAATTATTAAGTTTGAACAACCAGAACGAGTACCGGGAAAATATCAGGGTTGCCGCACAGGCATTGCTTTCCGGCAAAATCGTCGCATTCCCAACAGAAACCGTATATGGCCTGGGCGTATGTGCTGACAATGATAGCGCCATAGACAGTTTGTACAGGGTTAAGCAAAGGCCGAGACATAAAGAACTATCGGTCATGATTGCAAGTCCTGAAGATGTTGTAAAACACGTAAAACATATACCGCCAATTGCCAGAAGATTGATTAGTTCATTCTGGCCGGGTCCTTTGACTATCATCTTTGATCTTCCGGACAACCGTACTGTAGGTATCAGGAATTCAAGTCATCATGTCGTTAGAGACCTCCTCAATACGGCAAAAATATCAATTGTTTCGACAAGCGCAAATATTTCAGGAAGGCCTCCTGCAACTGATGCACAACAGGTAATTGACAACTTTTCAGACAAGGTTGATGTGGTTCTGGATGGTGGACAGACAGAAGCCGGTAATCCTTCTACCGTAGTAAAAATAGTGGACAACACTTTTGAAATAATACGTCATGGTGCAATCGACGAAGAAAGGATTAACAGGTGTTTAAATGAAAATTGGTTTAGCATCAGATCATAGAGGATTTGAATTTAAAGATTTAATTGCTGGATACCTTACAAAAATTGGTCACGAAACCGTAGATTTCGGGACTAAGAACGGTAATGATTCTGTCGACTATACAGACTATGGTATTCAGGCTGCCAAATCTGTTGGGAGTGGAGAATGTGAACGCGCTATCCTGGTATGCGGGACGGGACTCGGTATGTCACTCATCGCAAACAAAGTAAAAGGGGTACGGGCAACGGTCTGTCACGATCTATTCACAGTAGAGATGAGCAGAAGGCACAATGATGCTAACGTGTTGTGTTTAGGCGCAGATGTGGTAAATCATGATTTATTGGAACAAAAGATAAAACTGTTTGTTGAAACAGCTTTTGAAGGCGGCAGGCACGCCAGACGTGTGGGAAAGATTATGGATGCTGAGTCGGGCTGATTATAACGTAGCGGAAACTTTTAAGTTTCCACATGCATGAATAAAGATGGGATTTTTGAGTGTCGATGAATTCGGCGGCTTAAGTGAAGATAGATTAGTGAACGCCTGCCCGACACGGTTTTTGGCGGGGAGCGAACTAATTTATTTCAATAATCTCTGCTCTTTTTGGTTTTCTGAATTGAAATATTTCTGGTTGGAGGGGTTCGTTTATAAAAATATTGCTCAGTTCTAAGGTTAAGGTAGTTCTTGTGTCCGGCCAATGAATCTGAATTGATTCAGGTACAGACTGACCGCTTATCTCTGCATAATCATGGAACGATGCCTGTGCCCTGATAAAACTATCAGGTTTAAACATCGTAAGCTCATTGACCGTGTTATCAATCCTGTCCACACTTAACCTGCCATAAGGCACAAACTCATTAATTCTTCCATCTAATATATGAACAAGCCAGAAAGTTGGCCATGTTTCCATATAGGCGTGTCTGCCTTCAAAAAGCCTGTTATATTCTAATAGGGCGGCTATATCATCGGGGAATATGTATGCGTTGGTATTAGTATTTCTCATTACATTGCATTTTCCTTTATAAACTACTTTCTCTTTCGGCAGGTAGAACCAGTAGTTATTTCCATCTGAAATCATATCGAATACCGTCTTTGCGAGTTTGGAGCCTATTACTCTAATATTTCCGGGCCTTTGAAATCTCACAACTCCTTTACACCTGAACTCTCCATTGATCTCAGGGCTTGTTATTGTTATGCCGGCTTTTGCCTTCAGGCTGGTAAAATTCAAGCCTTCTGACACTATGATTTCCTTTACTTGTGGAAATGTAAGAGTTTTGACCTTGCTGAGATCAATGCCTGGTTTGTCTAATAGGTTATCACCGATGTAAGGTCTGGCCTTTTGTGTAGCACAACCGATAGGGAAGAGCAGAACAATAATAAGAATTGATTTTAATATGAATGATGTTGGTTGCATTTAAACAAGATTCTCACCGGACATGTCGTATATCCATTTTAAGTCTGATTTCTCATATTCCATGATGCTTGTGTCGTCAAAAAAAAGAGAGATTTCTCTCTTGGCTGACTCGACTGAGTCTGAGCCATGTATGAGGTTGAAACGGCCGCTTAATGCATAGTCACCTCTTATTGTTCCGGGAGCAGCCTCATGTCCTGACGTGGAACCCATCAGCCTTCGAGTAACTTCTATTGCATTCTCTCCTCTTAAAACCAATATCACTACAGGTCCGGAAGCCATAAACTTTACAAGTTTTTCAAAATAGTCTTTTCCCTCATGAATAGAATAGTTCTTCCTTGCCAGACCTTCGGAGATAACAGTCATCTTTAGCCCTATTATTTCCAGTCCCTTTTCTTCAAACTTGCTGATTATTTTACCAATTAAACGGCGCTGTACAGCGTCAGGCTTAATTATTGCTAATGTCTTTTGCATACAAAGTCCTTACCTTTAAAAAGAAGTTTTTATATTCCTCTGTTTTGAAATCAGGATACGTCCAGGGCAAATTCTTGAAGACTTCATGCTGATAAAACAGGGTAACTTCCGCATAAATACCATTCTGGAGGTGAATCCTGTGATAATAATCCTTTGTAGAGGCAAGTATTAGATTGCAATGAGTTAGATATCCCGGATCCAGGTTGATTGGCCTGGCAACATTAAACTTCCATTTATGCTTGATATTGGCCTCTAGCTCATTTGTCCAGATCTTAATATCAGAAAGTTCTTCGGGGCTTATAAGTTCCTTGAAGCTTAGAAACTGCCTTGAGATATCAGCGCCCATATCTTTTCTGTAGTAATCTGTGAAATCGAACGAAAAAATTTCACTTCTAATGTCAACTTTACCAAGACGATTTGCCAGTAAATTTTCTACTTCATCTAAAAGCGAATTATCACTGGAAAGAATTCCTACGAATAGTTTCACTGGTTTGGGGCAGCTAATATCAGCCATAACATTAGGGTTCGGGGAAAATCAACTTCGTAAATTAAGCTATCATTCTTACATAAACATGACCAGTTCGCCACAGCGAATCTGCCTTGAGCATGACCTCTCTTTCGAGAGGATTCCAATTCTGGAATCCTCTCGAAAGAGAGGTCTGCTTCGGCCAGGTTGGGATTTACTTTAAAGATTCCATGAGATTTCTGATTTCAGCAGTTATTTCTTCAGGCTTTGCGTAACGAGCTTCGTCTTCAGACCGCAACTTGATCTCCAGTTCTCCGGTTTCCTTCAGCCTTTTACCGACTGTTATTCTTATTGGTATTCCTATGAGATCAGCATCTTTGAATTTGAAGCCCGGTCTCTGGTCTCTGTCGTCAAGTAGCGTATCAATCCCTTTTCCACATAACTCGTCATAAATTCTTGAGGCAGTATTCATGATAGTTTCATCTTTAATGTTTATCGGTACAATCAGGACTTCGTAAGGAGCCAATGGTAATGGCCAGATTATGCCGTTTGAATCATGAGATTTTTCAATAGTTGCAGCCAGGATTCTGTTGACTCCGATGCCATAAGACCCCATTATTACAGATTGTTCTTTTCCATTACTATCCAGAAACTTTGCACCCAGTGAGTCACTGTATCTTGTTCCCAGCTTAAAGACATGCCCCAGCTCAATTCCGTGAGAAACATCGAGCACATCATTACATTTTGGACATTTGTCGCCTTCTGTGACATATCGAATATCAGTAACCTTATCAATTTTGAAGTCTCGCTCCTGATTTGCGTTTATAATGTGGGTATCCGCCTTGTTGCCTCCCACAACACAATTCTTCATCATCGAAACTGCCTGATCTGCAATGACTTGTGTCTTCAATCCAACAGGGCCTGCAAAACCCACTGGAGAATTTGTCAGCTTAACAACTGTATCTTCATCGGCCAGCGTTATTCCTCCATCAGATATCACCTTTGCCAATTTAGATTCATTTACATCATGATCTCCACGTACGAGAACGGCTACATTTTTACTGTTATATGTGTAAATCAGGGTTTTAACCATTTTGTCTGGTTCAATACCGAGGAATTCGCTTACTTCTTTTATTGTAGTCATCCCAGGTGTAGAGACCTCTTTCAGATCTTCCAGCGTAATTTTGTCTCTGGATTCAAGGGGAGATGGCTCTGCCTTCTCAATATTTGCGCTATAATCACAATTCCTGCATTTGACAATCACATCCTCTCCGTTTTCATTAGGAACCATAAATTCGTGTGAAACGTCACCTCCCATAGCGCCAGAGTCAGCTTCGACCGCGAGATAATCTAATTTACATCGTTCGAAAATTCGGCAATAAGTATCATACATTTTCTTATAACTCTTATTCAGGCCATCAATATCTATGTCAAAGCTATAAGCATCTTTCATTAAGAATTCTTTACTTCTCAAAACGCCAAATCTTGGCCTTGCTTCATCTCTGAATTTAGTCTGTATCTGATAAAGAATTAATGGCAATTGTTTATAGGAACTAACTTCATTTTTTACTAAATCTGTAATAACTTCCTCGTGAGTGGGGCTTAAGACTATATCTCTCTTGTGACGGTCTTTCATACGTAGTAAGTCATCGCCAAAAGCATCTATTCTTCCGCTAAGTTCTATGAGCGTCAATGGTTGTAGTGCTGGAAGGAATAGCTCAATTGCACCGGATTTGTCCATTTCATCTCTAATGATATTGATTACTTTGTTTAATATTTTCGTTCCGAGAGGCAAGTATGAATATACTCCGGCAGACAATTTCCTGATCATACCGGACCGTATCATCAGTTTATGACTGTCTACTTCAGCGTCACTTGGATTCTCTTTTAAGGTTGGTATAAATGTCTTGGACCACTTCATATTAATGTTTGTTTTAAACCTAAATTGAGCGATTTCGTAGCCGCAACCTTGAGGTTGCGTAACTTACGTAAACCCATCGAGTGATGAAAAACGCAGGCTACCCGCCTGTACCTATTCGGGCAGGAAGCCAGCGGCTACAACGGCATGTAATGTAAAATCGCTCAATATAGGTTAAAGAAAGTTTACAGGATTATATTGTTGGGTGAAAATATTTGCAAGAAATTTATAGATTTGGCAATTTTGCTTCAATATATCGGTTGAATTTAGCCATACTTTTGCTATAATCTTCTAGCATTCTCATATTTGCACTTGTAAGATGTTCAATTGCAATATCTTATATTTTATTGCTTTAACTAAACGAAACGGCATGTTTTCTGCTTCATTGTAACTGTTAAGATTTTTCAATAAGAGAGGATATTACCATGTACAAGTTTTTAGTTGCTTTATGCATTTTTTCTATCATCAGTTTCCAATATCAAATCAACATTGAGGCTACGGATAAATATATACCGGCAGAGCAGATAGAAAGCCCTGATGAACTTATGGGTAAAGAACAGCCAGAAAAGGAAAAGAGTGAGCTGGCAATAATGATGCAGGATATTGACGAAAGCTACAAAGCGGTAGAGGCAATGTCCGGTTATTATAAATATAAGAAGAAACAATGGAAGATAATCCTTGAAGCTGGGGAAAATATTGCAAAAATCACAAAGAAAGTAAGGATTAAATACGCAAAGCCGGATGATTGGACATATGAAGAACAGATGAAGCTTATGGAAGTAGAAGCAAAAAAGATGGCTGAAATAGCTAAAAACACGGATAAAGAAGGGTCTCTTGAGGATCAACAATGGCAGGTGAGACGCTTAAGACAAACTTGCGCTAAATGCCACAAACATCTAGACATTCACATATACCCGAATTTGTACAAGAAAGAGCACACGGAGAAGCCTCCAGCACCATAATTCTATGAAATACTGTTAGTTATTTAGTAGGAGCTGACAAGTAGGAGTTTTTGCTTGACTCTATTCCTGCACGATGATATATTTAGCCCGAAATATTGAATTTAGTTTGATTGATTATCACATCTTACAATGTAATCACAAAGAAAGGGGGTGTGGAGTTTTATATTTTAGAAAGTTATTATGTAGAACTTTACAAGGTTTGTTATACAATAAGCAAGTTACACAGACCAGGGCTTTACTCTTTGGCTGACCAATGAAAGGAGCTTATTTTTTTTTAATTTAAGGAGGCATGAGTATAATGAAGGGAAAAAATTTCTTTGTAGCAGGCTTAATAGTAGTAGCAGTGTTTATGGCAGGCACAACCGTCGGATATGCGTCAGATAAGGAAATATGTGAAGAGCAGATAAAGCATTACCAGTTGATTAAGATGAACGATGGACTGCTCCCTGGTGATGAATTTAATCCTTACGATTACAAGGGTGTTGAAGCAGCAGCAAAAGCTGCTCTTGCAAATGAGGGAAAGCGAGAACATACTGACAAGAACCATGCGGCGATAACTAAGCTGGTTTCCACCCATCTTGAACATATAGTAACAGCAGCGGGCGCTGCAGGAGAAGGTGCTGTTGAATCAGTTGGGCACTCCATGAGATTCTTGTATCTTTCATGTAAGGCATGCCACAAAGTATACCGTACAGAGATGCGATTGAGACCGTAAGTACGTGTTCTAACGAGTTTAATATATTACTCAAGATTAGATAAAATTTGTAATCGTTATGATTAGAGGGGGTATTTATAAATGAAGAAAATTAATTTTTTGTGTATCGCAGCAATTGTTGCAGTATCGTGTTTCGCTTTAAGTTTTACCAGTCAGGCAGATGAGCTGGATGATCTGATTGGAGATCCGGAAAAGAGCTATTACTTTGTTTTTGCAACCGGTGCTATTCAGGGCTCATTTGGTACAATGGAAACTTGTGTATATTGTCACGGCAATGGCGGCAAGGGGACAAGTGAAGGCCATAAAATGGGAGTTCCGGATTTCACAGATGCAGGTTGGCAGTCTTCAAAAACAGACAAAGAGTTGATCAAGTTCCTCGAAGCTAATGATAAAGGTTGCACAAAGTGTAGAGGAAGGGTTTCAGAAAGTGCTATTCAGAAGCTCGTAAATGTTGTTAGGGCATTCGGTAGTAAATAATTTTAAGCAAGATAAATAAAAGGCTCTTTAAGGCGTCTGTAAAGATGTTTTAAAGGGCCTTTTCTATTTGTGGAAATATGATTTGAAACAGAGTTCTTACATTCCATTCGACTAATTGAATATTTTCAATTTATCTGGTTGTAAAGGGTATCCCTTTCAACAGGTTCACGTCCGGTCTCTTCTATCAGTGATTTAATTTCATCTACCGTCAATGCCTCCGGTGTTTCAGCTCCGGCAGAATGTGTAATCCTTTCTTCAGCTACTGTTCCATCTATATCATCAACTCCAAAACTAAGTGATATTTGCGACAGCTTAATACCGAGCATTACCCAGAATGCTTTAATATGATCAAAGTTGTCCAGCATTAATCTCCCTATCGCCAGCATCTTTAAGTCCAGGATTCCGGCGGTACTGGAGAAATCCTTCAGATCAGTATTTTTTGGATGGAATGCCAGAGGGATAAATGACATGAATCCGCCAGTCTCATCCTGAAGCTCACGCAGTTTTAATAGATGGTTGACTCTGTCTTCATGACTTTCTATATGACCATATAACATGGTTGCGTTGCTTCTCATACCTAAATTATGAGCAGTTCGCATAGTGTTCAACCATTCTTCACCGCTAAGCTTTTCTGGACAAAGTTCTTTTCTAACATCTGTTGAAAAGACCTCAGCCCCGCCACCGGGAAGAGATCCAAGTCCAGCATCTTTTAATTTTTTTAATGTTTCATACGTCGACATATCTGAGATTTCTGCAAAATGGGCAATCTCAACAGCCGTAAATGCCTGAATGTGCACATCAGGAAATTTTTGATGAATCGAACCTATCATGTCAACGTAGTAATCAAGTCCCAGTTCAGGGTGAAGACCCCCGACAATATGTAGTTCAGTAGAATTGTCATGAATGATTTGCGATGCTTTATTCAGTACTTCCTTGACACTCATCTGGTAAGCGCCTTCTTCGTCTTCATTACGGCTGAACGCACAAAACTTGCACCGGTTTTTACATATATTAGTGTAATTTATGTGTCTGTTTATAATATAATAAGCCCTGTTTTTATTTATTCTCTCCCTGGCAATATTTGCAAGATTGCCAATCGCTAGAATATCAGAAGACTCAAATAATCTAATACCTTCTTCGTAATCAAGGCGGTGACTATCTATAACCTTTTCCCGAATGTCGTCCAAGCCTGTATTCAGTTTGTTTTTTAATAATTGCATAATATATACCTTAATGCACTTGAAAATATCAGAATAACTCTTTAAATTCAAGAATATAACTGTAGATGTATTAGAAAAATGAATGCATTATTTATTTTATGTTATAAAATGAATCAGGAGGAATAATATGCAGAAAAAAACCGTTTCAACTAAAGACGCCCCACAGGCAATAGGACCATATTCACAGGCAGTTAGATTTGACAATCTTATTTTCGTTTCAGGCCAAATACCAATAGAACCTGAATCCGGTAAAATATTGAAAGGTAATATCAAAGAACAGACGAAGCAGGTACTTGAAAATTTGAATAATATTTTGATGGCGGGTGGTTCTTCTCTCGCTCATGTTCTGCGAACAACGATTTTTCTGACTAACCTGGATAACTACTCTGCAGTAAATGAAACCTATGCACAATTTTTTGATGACTTGCCACCTGCCCGGTCTACAGTTCAAGTGGCAAGATTACCCATGGATGCTCAAATAGAGATTGATGTAATAGCCTGCATAAATACAGAAGAAAATTTACTTGACGCATAGACACGATGCCTTATAATTAATCACCTAAGTATTTAGTATGAAAGGAATTCGTTATAACATAGGTATAAAAAGGCATAGGTAAACTATTTAAATTATGTTAGAAATAGCAAAAACATCTGAAAACCAGAATAATATTCATCAGGTTGTTAATCTTCTGCAAGATGTGAAAAAGTTCTTTTATAGGATAGGGGACATTGAAACAGAGAAAAAAGTCTCTGAGATGGCCGCTCAAATAAATGAGCCCTTATACCTGGTTGTTGCAGGCGAATACAATTCCGGAAAATCCAGCTTTGTCAATGCGCTCTGTGGGAAAAGAATTCTCAAAGACGGCTCCACACCTTCAACAAACAAGATTACGCTGCTGACTTACGGAGACGACATATCGTCAGATGAAATTGATGATCACCAGTGCAGGATGACATATCCCCTGGAAGCATTAAAAGATATTACAATTGTCGACACACCCGGAACCAACTCTATTATAACAGAGCATCAGCAGATTACAGAAAATTTTATTCATCGGGCTGAATTGGTCCTCTTTGTTACATCAGCAGATCATCCTTTTACAGAAAGTGAGAGGGTTTTTCTCCAACTACTAAAAGGCAAATGGGACAGAAAACTTTTATTTGTTTTAAATAAAATAGATTTAAAAACTGATGAAGAACAAAATGAAATAGTAACCTTTATAGAAAAGAATTTTTACAGACTCTTCGGATTTGAACCTAAAATAATCACCATGTCAACAAAGGATGCCTTTCTGGCAAAGACATCAGACAATGCAGAAATACTACAGAAAAGTAATATTGAAGTGGTAGAGAATTTTATTTTTGAGAAGATGGATTATGAAACAAAGATGGATCTTAAAATCCTGAGCCCTTTAAAGTACCTTGTAAATGTATTTGGTGATCTCAAGGGAGTTCTGCAGGAAAAGGTATCGCATTGTAACACTGAAATTAAAAGCGTTGAAATGTTCGAAAAACAATTAAGAAACAAAAGACAGGATATGACAGACTATATTCTTAAATACAAGACAGAGATACAATCTGTTTTCTCCAGATTAAAAGAAAAGGTTGACGGGTTTTTGAATTATTATGTGAATATCAGAGCCATCATCACTATGAAGTTTGCGCGCGAAAAAATTGATGATAAATTCAAGAGGGAAGTATTTGGTATTGCAAATCCGAGGACAGAATTGGAACGGATAATGAATGATGCTATAGATTATGTTGACAGAAATAACAATATTTTGTGGGATATGGCACATGATTACATTGAATCTGAAACCTCTTTACAACGAAAGATAAATGAAGAATCCCCAAACCGCAAAGAACGTTATTCTTCTAATCGTGAGTCTGAAAAGCATGTAAATCTAAGGGAGTTTGCAAAACAATTTCAAGAACTGGATGGAGACTTAGAGGGAGCAAGGGTATACAGGGTTGTACAAAGTGGCTTAATAAATTTCATTCTTTTAGAAGGACTGGCACTTGCTATTATAATAGGACTTAGCACTTTTTTCATCCCTAACACTTTAGGTATAATTGTAGCTGCAATCCTGGCGGGAATTGGATTTTCAATCTATCCACTGAAACGGAAAAAATATAGAAAGGAATTTGTTCAGCGGGTTGATGCTATTATCGATAGATACAACAATATGATGCAGTTTGAATTTGAGAAGATTATAGACAGGGTTATAGAGGATATCGGAAACAGAATATCTTCTTACCGTGATACCAGGTGGTCTGAAAGAGAAGAGGTAAACAGACAGATTGAAGATTTAAAAACACTTTCAGAACAAACTAAAGATTTAATACGAAAAAGTTGCCATAGTTAGAAGTATTAGTGATCGAAACTCTGATAGAAAAAAGAGGAAAGAATATGAGAAATATAATTATGCTTTCGCTAATAGTTTCAATCTTCAGTATTTCCAATTTCGCATGGGCGGCGAGCTGTGAGCGTTGCTACGAACGGATTCCTGATGGTCAGGAGTTTTGTGAAGCATGTACACTAAACAAATCCAGAGACCTGTCTGAGATGAAGTCCAGCGAAGGGCGGATTGTCAGCACTATAAGATCTTCCAGGGAAAGCTACAAAAATGCATTGATGGAATTAATTCAACTTTATATGGACATAGGATATCATTCCAGAGTACAAAAGGCCAGAAAGGAACTAAAAGCGCTTAATAAAATTCCTCAACTCAAATATCTGTCTGCCAATGAAGATCTGACAGATATCAGTCCCACAGAAAACATAGAAGAGGCTAATATACTGTTTCAAGACGGAAAGAATTACAAGAATATATTGAATTTGACCAGTAGAAAATCTAAATTATCATACGCTGCCGCAAGGTTTAAAAAAATATTAGACGAATATCCGGAAAGTGACATATCAGATGATGCTGCTTATGAACTTGCTGACGTTTATGAGAGTTATCATTTCAAAGACTATGAAGGTTCGGCCTTCTACTATACCAAATGTTATGAACTTAATCCAAATACAGACCGGCCTGCCCGATACATGGCAGCAAGGGTTTACGATATGTATCTACACGACTATAAAGAAGCAATCCGGAATTACGAAATGGCGCTTGAAACATGCAGAGATGAAGAGTTACTTATAATTGCAAGAGAAAGACTTAGTGAGCTCAGGAAACAGGGATATTAGACGCTTACATTATATGTATAGGATTTTCAATGTTAATAACACTTCGACTCCGCTGAGTGTGACGTCATCCTGAGCGGAGTCGAAGGATAGTCTTTTGTCGCAATAGCGACCTAACTTGAAGATTAGGAAATTCAGGAATTGCTAAATTTCCTAACCCATCAATTCTTCAATCATTTATAAAATCACTTTTACATAGTTCCCCCTAATCTTATGTATGTAGGAATTGGTTATGATATACATCGATTTGTAAAAGACAGGAAATTAGTCTTGGGTGGTATCAGCTTTGAACATCACTCTGGATTATCAGGACATTCTGATGCTGATGTTGTTTTACACGCCATTGGTGATGCTATACTGGGTGCTGCCTCTCTAGGGGATATTGGCGAACTCTTCCCTGACACAGACGATAAATGGAAGGGTATATCAAGTCAAATCCTTCTTAACAAGATAATGGAACTGGTAGGGGAGAAGGGTCTATGTGTAAATAATGTTGATATAGTCTTCATCTCACAGGAGCCAAAGATAAGCAAGCAGAAAAAAGATATGGAGAAGCGTATTTCTGAGCTTTTAAAGGTAGAACCTGAAAGGATAAATGTTAAAGCAACAACGAATGAAGGCCTGGATTCAATAGGAAGGTCTGATGCTGCCGCAGCTCAGGCAATAGTGACATTAACCCATAACTCTTAATCACTCCTGATTATGTCTAATCCATTCATGTAGGGCTTGAGCACTTCAGGCAACTCTACTGACCCATCTTCCCTTTGATATGTTTCAATGATAGCAATCATAGTTCTAGGTAGCGCAACACCGGAACCATTTAATGTGTGAACAAACTGCAGGTTGCCTTCATCATCACGAAAACGGATATTACTCCGCCTGGCCTGAAAATCCTCGAAGTTGCTGCATGAAGATACTTCCAGGAATTTGTCTACACCGGGAGACCATACCTCAATATCATAGCACTTTGCGGCAGCAAAACTCAAATCACCGGTACATAGTTTCACTACCTGATACTGAAGACCCAGCAACTGTAAAACCTTTTCCGAAACAGACAGCAGAGATTCAAGCTCGTCATAAGAAGTTTCTGGTCGTACAAATTTAACCAATTCCACCTTATTAAATTGATGGACTCGTATCATGCCGCGAGTATCTTTTCCATACGAACCCGCCTCCCGCCTGAAACAAGGCGTATAGGCAGCGTATAATACAGGAAGATCCTTGCTTGATAATATCTCATTTGCATGAATGTTTGTTACCGGAACCTCCGCCGTAGGAATAAGGAACAGATCATCATCAGGGATTCTATACATATCTTCCTCCAACTTGGGCAATTGCCCGGTTCCAGTCATAGAAGTCCTGTTTACAAGATAAGGCGGCAATACTTCAATATATCCATGTTCTTGCGTGTGGAGGTCCAGCATAAAATTACAAAGTGCACGTTCCAGTCTTGCGCCTGCACCCTTATACAATGTAAATCCGGCACCAGATATTTTGGCTGCTCTCTCAAAATCTAAAATATCCAACTTCTTGCCCAATTCCCAGTGGGGGAGGGGGTTGAATGAAAATGCCTTCTTTTCTCCCCATGATTTTATTATAATGTTTGATGTTGGGTCTTTTCCTACAGGGACATCGTCTGCCGGTATGTTTGGAATCCTTAAAAGTAATGAGTCCAGATCATCGCTCAAGACCTTTGCTTCTGCTTCCAGTTGTTTTATCTTGTCAGAGACTCCCTTCATTTCAAGTATCAATCCTGAGGCATCTGCCTTTTTAGACCTTAATTTACTGATTTCTTTTGAAGTGACATTTCGTTTGTTTCGAAGATCGTCACACTCAATCAAAAGTGTTTTACGTCTTGAGTCGAGTTCTTGAAATGAGTCAAGGCTTGTTGTTTCATTCTTATTAACAATAGCCTGTTTTACTCTTTCAATATCGTTTCGAATAATGTTGATGTCTAACATCTGTAGGTCACTTCCTCTAGTATTAGTTTAGTTAACCGTTGCTTCCCTGCTTACTCCATGTTTATCATAACAAATTGTTCCTGACACAATCGTAAGAACGCACTCAGAATCATGAGAAAATATTCCATCATAAATATTTCTTATTGTTTCTTTTTTAATGTCTATTACCGCAATGTCAGCATCATAACCCTCTTCTAGTTTTCCTATCTTATTATTTAACTTTAAGGCGGTTGCGCCTGCAATGGTACCCATGTAAAGAATATCCTGAGGCTTTGAGGTTTTGTGCTGAGTATAAATATATTTCATCTCATCTAATATGCTGAGTGAATCATTGCTTGCCAGACTATCAGTTCCAAGGGCAATGTTTATGTCACGATTTCTCAGCTTATAAAAAGGATGATCTTTATGCCGGAAATATTTGTGGCTCCTGGGACAGAAGACAATAGTCGAGCCAGATTCTTCAATATAATCAACCTCTTCACCTGTTAAATAATTACAATGGACAAGTATACACCCGTTTTCTAAGAATCCAATATTTTTCATATAATTAACCGGCTTTAAACCGGGAGCCTTCCAGTCTTTTAACATATCAAAATCTCTTAATAGAGAGACAAAATTTCCAGCCCCTCTTACTAAAAAATTGGCCTCATCGGTTGTTTCTGATACATGGGTTGCAATACTTAACCCTGACTCCCCGGAAACGGTTTTACATCTTCTGTAAAGCTCTTCTGATACCGTATAAGGTGCGTGCGGGAATATTCCAATTGAGAGAAGGTCGTTATGCTTGACTTTACTTATCATATTCTTAAAGTTGTCAATTGTACTCTCTGCGCTATCCGGATTAAAATCTATAAGCTCATAAAATAGAGTTTTTCTGATATTGCTTTTCTGTAATTCCTCCAGAGCAAGGCCGTTTCTGCTAATGTCGGCCACGGTTGTTGTGCCTGACTCAAGGCTACTCTTAATCCCTGAGCGAATGGATGACAGATATTCACTCTCTGTCCACTCTTTTTTTTCGTTAACCAGATGCCTTATCCAATCAGTGAAGTCGCCATTGTAATTAATAAAATTGTGTAAATGTGTCAAGTCAAGGTGGGTGTGGGTATTTACAAATCCTGGCACTATTGCTGAATTTCCAAGATCAATAATCTGGCCTGACTCATGGTTACTAATATCGTTGGCACATCCCGCAAACTTTATCTTTCCACCGTCAATTATTACTGCGCCATTGTTAATTACACAATATGGATCCTTTAATAAGTATTTTGACTTCAATAATAGCATTATAAATTCTCAAATTGTCCACCAATAACAGCGAATGTATTAGAGATCAGGCCACTCCTTATAATATATGATACACACCCGCCTGACAGGGATTCCCCCGGACAAAAAGCGCCGAGGACTTTACGCAGATAAGAACGAATACAGAAACCATTTTGGTCATTATGGTAACAGTTGCTTATTTTACTGTCAACATTTAAAGGCAGGGGGGGGATAAAGGATTGTCAATTTAAGATTTATGATTGAATATTGGGTTTTTACTTATTCCTTGAAATTTTAAGTACCAATGTTAAAATCGGTTATGTTTATAAATAAGTTCTTTAATATCATTATTGCGCTTGCCTTTTGCTTCTTAACACTGAACCCTGCAGTTTCATCCGGATCGGACAATATTGGCGACTATGATCTGGACGAAATATTGAAAAAGGTAGAGGATGCAAATTCACGGCTTAAAACAATGGCGGCAGACATAAAGTACTCAAGGGTTATAACACTGCTTGATTCGGAAGAGGTTTCTGTAGGATTTCTACAATTTAAAAAGCCAAAGCTGATTAATGTAAACTTCTTTCCTCCGAGAAACGAGATCAACGTCATAGACGGATCGTATATCTGGATATATCATATTAAAGAAAAACAAGTAGAAAAATATGAGATGAGTGGTGATTCTGATTCACCGCAGGGAGTGGACATATTTGAATTAGGCTATGATTATACTGTGGAGAAGGTGAAGGCAAATTACGAAATCACACTCCTGGACGTCATTTCTACTGAAGAAGAGACACTATTCCACCTGGAACTTATTCCAAAAGAAACATTCGATTCAGAATACGACAGGACACTATTATGGATCAAAGAGGGACTCTGGCTGCCGGTGCAGTATCAGTTGTTTGAGAGTGACGGCGAGATTATAAACACTATTCAATTAACCCATATTGAGATTAATACAGAGATATCCGATAATGAGTTTGTCTTGAATATACCTGATGATGTGGAAATAATAGAACCGTTTAAATAGTTTTGGTAGCAGATTTACACAGATGCCTGCTAGACATACTTTTCGCCGAGAACACAGATAAAATGAATTTCAGACAAAAAGGGGAATATAATACATGCCTTATTTCTATATTTATACTTTACAGTTTCCATGCAAAATAGTAGATTTATCTTAATAAAGCATAACTCACTAAATGGTTCGTAATATCTGTACCATAGTACTAACAGACACATACGTTAAACAACAAAAAATAACATGACTGGAGGAATATTATGCCAAATAATGAATTAACAATTAACTTATCCAAAAAAACACTGGAAGAGATAAAAAGATATAAGGAGTCTACACATAAGAAGAGTACTGAGGATGCAGTCACTGAATTAATAGAATATGCTCTGACTTTACCTCAGTATTTCAAGGGTTTTGATTGGGAAAAGGCTGAAGCTGAAGCTGACAAAGAAATTGTTACAGGCCAGACTGAATCTTTCAATACCGTAGAAGACTTCATTTCAGACCTCAATAAATGAAAATTATTCGTACAGATGCATTTAAGAAAGATTTTAAAAAACTTCCCAAAACAATCCAAGAAAAGTTTGAAAACAAGGTCAAACTGTTTATTTCCAACATTAAACATCCCTCCCTTAGAGTAAAGAAAATGAAAGGTCATAAAAACAGATGGGAAGCCAGTGTGGATATGTTTTATAGATTCACTTTTGAGATGCACCAGGATTTCTTTCTCTTCCGTCGAATCGGCCCCCACGATGATGTCTTGAAGAAGCTATAGAAATGTGTGGTATATTCCCGGATGATAAGGATAAATGGGATACGTCCATATTAGAAATTTCAGCTATTTGAGAGTGACGGGGAGATTATAAACACAATTCAGTTAACCCATATTGAGATTAATACAGAGATATCCGATAATGAGTTTGTCTTGAATTTACCTGAAGATGTTGAGATTATAGAGCCGTTTAAATAATTCTGGACGCAGGTTTACGCAGATTATTAGGATAATGATAAAATCTATTTAGAAGTTATATGTATAATATATGCATCAATTAGAAATGAGGACAAAATGGAATTAATTGCGAATAATTCTCTAAAACATGGAATTAAGATAATATCAGCATTAACCATTTTCATATTTTTAACTAAGTCAGTATATGCGATTGAAATACCAGATTACTTGAAAAAATGTGTATTAGCTATAGGTACCAGAAATTATGATTATAATGAAAGCACTGAGGAACAAAGCATTACTAGAGTTTTCAGGGGTACGGGTGTCTTAATCTGGACTGATAGGTTTATTCTTGTTACGGCAAAACACGTGGTATTTGAAAATGGCAAAGTAGCTCCTAATTTGTGTTTTTGGGGCAACACTCGAGATGGAAAAGAATTTATGTATTCTTTTTCTGATATCCAGAATGAATATAAGAATATCAAATGGATTCCACATTCAGATCCTAATATCGATATAGCCGCGTCAATAATAATATTAGACCTTGAGAAGGAGGACTTATCTTTTGTCGGTCTAAATGGGTTTGAGAATGTAACGGATAAAGAAATAGGATATGACGTATATTGTTTAGGATATCCCTCTGGAATAGGGGCAACAAAAGGTAGTAATCCAGTAATTAGGAAGGGTATCGTTGCTCACAAAGATAAGGGAAGTAATTTTTTTCACATAGATGCAATAGTATCTGGTGGTAACAGTGGTGGACCGGTATTCTTGTATGAAAAGAAAGAAAATATAAGACTATTGGGAATAGTTAGTGCATTTCGACCATTCGTTACTAGTGACGCAAGGTTTTATCATTCTGGGTTAGGAATAGTTTATACAGCAGAATGTATAAAAGATATCATAGAATCGCCAGAATTTAAAAAGACCTATTAGAGTCAAAAAGGCATGCAAAGGATGCCCAAAACAGATTAACAGTTTCTTATGGCATTATAAGAATTTTTCTTAATTCCTTAATCTGTCTGATCTGCGTTAATCTGCGTCCTTTTTTAGATATATGGAATCTTGTCTTCAGATCCCGCATCAGCAAAAGCCTTCAGGCGTTGTGTACAGCTCTGACAGCGACCGCAAGCCATGTCGTTTCTTTCGTAACATGACCAGGTGAGGTGCAGGGGGGCATTCAATTCAATCCCTTTCTTTACGATCTCAGATTTGTTCATATCCAACAGGGGGGTAACCACTTTTATGTTGGTTGTCGGTTTTGTCCCCACTTCAACAAGCCTGTTAAAGGCATCATAATATTCTGCCCTGCAATCCGGGTAATCAGGACTATCCTGCTGGACGGCTCCTATATAGACCTTTTCTGACCTGATGACCTCCGCCCAGGATACGGCGATTGATAATAGATGTGTATTCCTGAATGGTACGTAAGACATTGGGATTTGTCTGTTTGTGCTGTCTTTGTCTACAGGTATGTCCGGATCAGTGAGGCTGGAACCGCCGATCTTACTTAAATAGTCCAGCTTTGTTGTGAGAATCCTTGCCTCCGGTACTCTGTAATAATTTGCAATTGCCCTGAATGATTTATATTCCCGCGATTGAGTACGCTGAGAATATCCAACATGAAGCAGGGCGATGGTGTGTTCCACATTAGCAATTGCAGTAGTCACACAACTGTCAAGGCCCCCGCTTAAGAGGACTATAGCCAGTCGTTTTATTGATGTATTATTTTCGGTCATTTCATCTTTCTAGACAGGATAACAGGATATACAATATAGTTTTTAATTTAAAATCAGCAACTTAAGCCATTACTGTGGAGAGGCGGCCTTGCTTTCGCAAGGAGTCCAACTTAGCCATTTTTCATTTAAATCCTCATACACCCCTAGCCTTATCCGGCCAAATATATTTTTGAAGTTGAAGCTGTAAACGTACATCAAGATTGTCCTTTAAAATCCAGCCGGCAAGGGTCTTTGGTTTCATCTTACCATAAGCAACGCCGAACAATATCTGCGCCCTGTCTGCTAACTTGAATTTTCTGATAATTCGTTTGGCCCACTCATAATCCTTTTTAGATGATATTATGAATTTGACCTCATCCCTGACTTTTAGCTTCTCAATATTATTCCAGTCCATTTCCTTGTCCATTCCGCTATCCGGGCATTTTATATCCATTATCCTGGTCACGGCCTTCGGTAACATGTCTATGTCTATGCTTCCGCCAGTTTCTATGAAAATCTTATAACGGGTCTTCTTTAGAAGATTTATTAATTTTGTGACACTATTCTGTAACAGAGGTTCTCCTCCCGTGATACAGACATTCTTACAGCCATACACTTTAATGGTACTTAGGATTTCGTTTACCGATATCTCTGTCCCCTCGTCATAAGCATAAGTCGTATCGCAGTACGAACATCTCAGATTGCACCCAGTCAGCCTGACAAAGACGCATGGAATCCCTGCATAGGAGGATTCGCCCTGAATACTCTTAAATATCTCATTTACATGCAAAATCGGGTTATTCTTGTTCATATAGTTATTATATAGCCAAAGTAGTGTAAATGCGTAATCAAGAGGGAAATATGGCAAAACAGGCAAAATCACGACATTTCACGAACATAACATAAGATATCTTATCAGACGTTTAATGGATCCAAAAGAGAAAGGCGAAAGGTTCGCATTTAATACCTTCCGGCCTGGAGTTTGATTAAGGCTTCTTTCTGAATACCAGGAAATAATGATATGGCATAAACCTGTGTCTTTCTATTAAATCAAATCCGATTCTCTCCACATCTTTTATTACTGCACTTTTTGAAACTCTCATATCCATTGGGGGTCCAAACGGTGATTTCTTTTCGGGATCCCAGTCAATGATGGCTAGTCTGCCGTTGTATTTGAGGTCTTTTCTTATGTTTTCCAGCATTATGAAAGGTTTTTCTAATTCGTGATATGTATTCGCAAGGAAGACAAGGTTAAAAAAATCATCCAGAAGTGAGGGGTCTTCAGCATTTCCAAAAACAACTCTGATATTATTCAGCCCCAGTTTCTCTACTTTTTTTGAGATATAGTTGACCATCTCTATTTGAATCTCTTCGGCAAAGACCATCCCTTTGTCCCCTACCCTTGAAGCCAGTGGAATAGTGAAATATCCTGAACCCGCCCCTATATCAGCAATCATATCACCGGGACTTATGCGAAGTCTGTCCATAATTTCCTCTGTATCTTGCCAATCCCGGGGTTCTTCAAGCAGGAATATCTTATCAGGTGGAAAAAGGGGTGCGTGACGCCTTTCAAAGGCTGAAAGCGATGTACAAAAGAGAGGCAGGAAGGTAGTAATAAGTATAAGCAGGGCATATTGACATAGGCATTTTGTCATAGATTCTACCTTCAAACCTGTTGCCCCCCCCCTATCACACTTTGAATCAATTTGGTGATTATCTCTTAGACTGCTTCTTTTTAGCCCGAACAACTATCGGTCTTTTGCCTTTACCTTCCTTTTTAAATACATGTAAGATTATCTCTGCATCTTCAAAAGGAACTGTTATAAATGAGAATTTATCAAATATCTTGACATCATCTATTTTACTCTCTTCAATATTTGTTTTCTGCTTAATCATGGTTACCAGTTTCTTACGCGTCATAGCATCTGATTTGCCAAGCGCCACAAATAGCCTTGCCGTTCCCTTCTTATCAACAGAAATATCTTTGATTTCAGTGTAACCTTTGCCGCTCAGTTCATCCTGGTAAGAGTGTTTAAGAAGAGCTGCTATGATATTTTCAGGCTCCTGATCCTCCAGCAGATCCTGAGCCATATTAATGTAATCACCATTTATATCTGATTTAATAATATTCTCAAGTTGTGCCTTTATCCGTTTTCTCTTGGAATCTATGATGTCTTCTACTTTGGGTATTTTTTCCTTTCTAATCTTAGTCTTGGTCATTCTCTGGATAAACAGAAGGCTTCTATATTCTTCCGGTGTAACAAACGTTATGGCAGTGCCCTCTTTGCCTGCTCTTCCGGTCCTTCCTATTCGGTGTACGTAATATTCAGGGTCTTGAGGAAGAGAATAATTAATCACGTGCGTCAGATCAACGATGTCAATACCTCTTGCAGCAACATCAGTTGCTACCAGGATATTGGTTCTCTTTCTTTTAAATTTATTCAGGATCGTTTCTCTCTGATACTGCGATATGTCACCATGCAGTGCATCTGCATCGTACCCCCTATCTACAAGACGCCTGCCTATCTTGTCTACGTCAACCTTAGTCCTGCAGAAAACCAGGCCATAGAATTCATGCTCAATATCTATGATCCTGCATAATGCGTCAAATTTATCAGCAGTCGATACTTCAAAATATATCTGGTCAGTCAGGTTTGCAGTCAACTGTTCTTTCTTTATTGCTACAAATTCATATTCGCCCATATACTTTTTAGCTATTCTCAATATTTCATTAGGCATTGTGGCAGAAAACAGCATAGTTCTCTTTTCTTGATTGGTAGATTTCATAATAAGTTCTACATCTTCAAGAAAACCCATATTCAGCATCTCATCCGCTTCGTCCAGCACCAAATATGATATATCCCGCAGATCCATGCTTTTCCTTTTGATGTGATCTATCACGCGTCCGGGAGTACCTACTACTATGTCTACCATTTTCTTTAAACTTCTGAGTTGTTGATCTATAGACTGGCCTCCATATATAGGCACTATATGTAATTTCTTGCTTCCTTTCAGAGAGTTTAATTCGACTGAAATCTGGATGGCCAGTTCTCTGGTTGGGGCTAGAATAAGAACCTGAATATTTTTTGCCTTTTCCTTTATCCGTTCAATAATTGGCAGGCCAAAAGCGGCTGTCTTACCGGTACCGGTTTGTGCCTGACCAATCAGATCGTTTTCTCCCTTTAGTAGAATAGGAATAGCTTTTTGTTGAATCGGAGTAGGCTCTTCAAATCCCCTTTTCTTCAGCGCTAATAATGCATTCTCTGATAATCCCAGTTCTTTAAACTTCTTTAATTTCTCCATAGACTCTCCATAAAAGTATTAACTACCATAACCTAAGCAATAATATACTATAAATTGTTTGAGAATAGCTATTTAAATTTTCTGACAATGATTACGGATAAATACCCCTTGCCGCTTCTTTTAAGTGAGCTAAGGTCTCTGGTAATAAACTCATTGTTGAATCCGACATAAGAGGCAAACAGTGAATTGTCAATGAGTTGCATTTCTTCCAGAAGTTCAATCACCTCGTCCAGCTTCTTTGCCACCTTCATTAGAACGACAGTATCAAAGTTGTTTAGTACAGGACGTAATTCGCTGATATCATTCGAGACGGGTATTATGGCCAGCCTTTCGTCCTGTTCTATCATGGGAAAATTAGCCAGACTTGCAGCAGCATTATAAGACGTAATGCCGGGAATTGTGTGGATATTTTGTGAGGGGATAATTTTGGAGAGTTGCTGTAAAAGATAACAATATGTACTGAATGTTAACGGGTCTCCAATAGTAAGATAAGCTACACTGTTTCCGGATTCTATTTCGTCCTTTATCTCATTCGCAGCATTTCTCCATGCTGTTTCAAGTTTTGTCTTATCCCTGACCATGGGATAAATCTGCTCAACAATACGTTTCCCTGTTGTAATATCCTTAACAATATCCAACGCCAGGCTTGATTTCTTAGCATCTGCCCTTGGCGCAAAAATACAATCTACAGACTTTATAATACGAACTGCCTTTAATGTGATTAATTCACTATCTCCGGGACCAACTCCAATACCATAGAATTCTCCTGCTTCATTATTCTTATTCACTCGATTCTTCATCCAGAATTATAATTACGTTTAAGCCTTTTACCTGTACCTTCAGCAAAGAAGTTACATCAAATTCACGAATCCTCTCTTTGTCTAAAGAAAGATTTTCACAGACGTATACCTTTCTATCTTTTAAACCTTCATCTAATAATCTCCTGGCAATAAGTTTCACATTATTAGAATCGTCTGTTAATACTGCAACCTTGTCATGATCCCTAACCCTTCTGATGAGTGCAGCAAGCCTGCCAGTCCGTCCATGCAAGCTCATGAAGCATGCATCATTCCAGGTCCTGCCTATCCTGGCGAATGCCAACTGAACTGAACTGACGCCTGGAATAACTTCACAATTTTCTATCCCTGCTTTGTCAACTATAAGTTTAGCATAACTGAAAAACCCGGGATCACCACTTACAAGGACTACAACACTTTTGCTCCTGCTCAGAGAAATGATTCGCGTGATAAGCTGTTTGTAATTTCTGTTGAGAGTATACTTAACAGCCTCTGCATCCGCAAATAATGACAATAGCCTCCTGCTTCCAACGAGCACATCAGCATCTTTTATGTATTGCGAGGCCTGGACAGTCATAAGCTTCTTTGAACCCGGACCACAGCCTACTATAATAATTTTGTTTACAAGCTTCTTTACCAATCCTTAAAATCCTTAAAACTCTTAGAAACTCCAATAATGTTCTTCCTCATATCAAACAATATTGTTCCGATATTTGCTTTAGATGAAATATACCGTTCAGCCGATAATTGAACATCATCTGCAATACGATCAAATACCTGCATAACATTATGTTCCTTTATAATCTCTACCATTCCTTCTACTGTAGAGGAATCGTTAAGTTCTTTGATAAGTGCTGAACTTATTTTCTCCCTCTTGAATATCTTGACCAGAATATCATTTGCCGGTTTTGACTTTGAGCTGTGCGTATAAAAATCACCACGAATCAGTTTTGCCAACTTACCCGGATGTCCGCCAATTATAATATTCTTGAATCCGCGTTTGATTGCTTCATCAAGCATAAAACCAACGAAATTACTCATCTGGATTACCTGATATTTTGAAATATTGAAATGCCGGTGGAACCCTGTTTCTCCGATACTTCCGGGAACAAGAACAATTGAATCATGACCGGCCGCCTTTGCGACATCCAAACCACACAAAAGCGAAACCTTGAATGAATCCAGAGACATTGGCCTGACAATACCAGTAGTCCCTATAATAGAAATACCATCAACTATGCCCAGTCGTCCGTTGAATGTCTTTTTCGCTAACTTTTTACCTTCAGGCACGGTTACAGAAACATCTATCCCGCTATGTTTACCAAGAACCTCTTTTAGAGAATTCCTGATCATAGATCGCGGTACAGGATTTATAGCCGGTTCACCCCGGGAAATTTGCAGTCCCGGTTTTGTAACCAGCCCAACACCATCACCTCCCATGAACCTTATTCCATTCGCCTCTGACCTTTTGATCCTGACATAGACTTCACAGCCATTTGTTATATCAGGATCGTCTCCGGAGTCTTTACGAACAGCACACTCGGCATAATCTTTACCAACTTTGCGATGAATGAGGCTTAATTTTAGTGCAACATTTGACGGTGTTGTCAAGTCTACGGTATCGGGGATTGCTCCCTGAAGGAGTCCATAAGCAGCGCCTTTCGCCGCACCAGCAGCACAGCTTCCGGTAGTATATCCGTATTTATGTTTCATTTTATTTACTTCTTTCAGCTATAATTTCTTGATATCCCTTCTTCGTTAAATCACATTTAAGCAAATTATCAAATTCCTCTAATGTCAATTTAAGCTGATTTGCCATTGATTTGTATGTCTTTGACGGTATTGATTTTCTTCCTTTTGGTACCGTAATTCTACAAGCTTTTTTGCCCTCAAACTTGAACCAACCATTTAGCTCTTTTCCTGATCTAAAACTAATTTCCAATTTGTTTTCACAGCATGTTTTGACATCTCGTGTGTTATACTCAGAATTTCTCATCAGTATTCTTTTATTTTTCCTTTTAAATATTCTTTTATTCTAAGCCAATCATCAGTAAATTCATTATCTTCCATTAGATCATCATAGAGTGTTTCTATTTCATATTTAAGTGAATCTATAGCTTCAATAGGATCCTTTCCATGTCCATATAATGGTATATCAGGTGTCCTGGCAATAAAACCGTTAGAATCAGTCTCTATTATTAAATCTAATTGGGATAATAGTTTCTTATGAGGAAGGCAATCTATTTTTACAAATCCAATTTCATTAGTTAATGTTTGTTCCATAATATGCTTGACCTCCTACTCATTTGTTAAATAAATGTGATAATTACACAATAACTTGCGGAAGAAAAATTTTCACGTACATGACAAACCTCCCTTTCGGGAGGAATCCAGTATTGGACTCCTCCCGAAAGGGAAAGGATATCGATTAGCTTTTTTTTAATTTCCCACATTTTATTTAGTAGATACAAAATGTTTTATGGCAATTTGCAATATTGTTTCAGTTAGAATTTTCAAACAGCCTTCCCGACAACTTCTTCTGCTAGTATGCCTTTTGTTTTATCTTCCCTATGGGCTTTAAAAGATAAAATCTATCTTGAGGTTTTAATTCTAATGCCCTGTTAATAAGTTGTTTATCAACATTCATGTTGTTATCCCCTTTCTTTAGTAATATTTATTAAAGCATTTACTATTGCAACTGCAACTGCACTTCCGCCCTTTCTGCCGATGTTAACTATATAAGGAATCTTAATGTCTGTCTTCTTATCAAGGAATGTCATTAGAGCCTCTTTTGATTCAGCCGCCTTTACAAAGCCAACAGGTACCGCTATTACAAGAGCAGGTACTACCGCCTCTCTCCTGATGAGATCAATGATTGAAAAGACTGCCGTTGGAGCATTTCCTATTACGACAATACCCCCAGATATGTCAGTTAATGACTCCTGCATGGACGTAATAGCGCGGGTTTTATTAGTCTCTTTGGCCTTCTGGGCAACAACTTCATCTGCAATCCTGCAGATTATCATTCCTCCAAATCGATTTATTGCTTTTGCGTTAATTCCAGCCTTGACCATGTTTACATCCGTAATTATAGATTTACCAGAGGCTATAGCTTTTACGGCAGCCTCAACAGCCATAGGACTAATTATCAGATTGTCTGCATAGTCAGTATCGCCTGTTGCATGAATGACCCTCCTTACTATCGGCCTGAAAGATTCCGGTATTTTGTCAAAATCGACAAGATTGTCAATAATATCAAAACTCTCATTGATTATTTCCTGCGGGTTTTCTGAATAGTCCTTAGCTTGTTTTTCTATGTTCATATTAAATGTCCATACCGCTTTGTGGTACCACGAATGTTTAAAATTAATAATATAGGTCAGGCATCCTGCCTGACCATTTGAATTTCCGAGGCAAGATGCCTCGACTATTTCATGGGATTTTAGTTTTAAATATATAAATAAAAGAATTCCATATTAATTCTATAATTAACTATTTTTCCAGGATTTGTTTGTTTGCTGTATACTAGACGTGATTAATTGCCTCTTCTATTCTCTCTCTAGTTATCTGGGCAATGCGTTCATCAGCACCAATATTTTTTGCATAGCAGAATTCTACTTCAGGAAATTTCTTCTGTTCCTTCTCTATTTCCTCGGGAATGTCCTTCAAAACATGATTTCCGCTGAACAATAAAAGCGGCATTACCACCACCCTCTTTGCCCCTTTTTCAATTATATCTTCAACTGCCTCGGTAAGCCCGGGTTTTGCCAGTTGCAGGAAGCATGCTTCAACCATGTCCCATTTCCCCATTGCTCGCAACATTTCTACTATCTTAAACAAACCCTCATTACCGCTTCTAACCTTACTTCCATGCGCCAGCACAACTACGCCTGTTTTAATACTCATTTTCTGGCTATCTCCTTTCTGCTACCAGTTTATTACCTGACGTCTTTGTCATGGCTGATAGCATATTTTCAGCAAGTTCTGGGTTACTACTGAAATGTACGTGAGTGTAAGATGCTAAAACATTCTGCCTGGAGATACCATCATACCCGGATTTTTTTCCATTACTTTTTCGTGTTTTATAAGCAAAAACAGTATCATCAGGCACATCCAGTAATTTAGACCAATGGAATTCGTGTGCACGGAAAGTATCCCCACTTTTGCAGATCACATTGTCACATGTTGCCTCAGCAATGATATATCCCAACCCTTGCCTCTTGTTTTCCATCCTGGATGAACCACTTAAAACTCCACACATCTTAAACGATCTGCCATCACAGTCAATTAATTTTTCCAGCAAGTACATCATTCCACCACATTCACCATATATAATAGTTCCATTATTATGCGCATCCAATATCGATTCTCTCATGGTTTCGTTTTCCATAAGCCTTCCTGCATTTAATTCAGGAAACCCCCCTCCCAGGAATATGCCGTCTACATCGTCCGGGAGGCGTCTGTCACTAATGGGGCTGAAGTATTTTATCTTAGCCCCCAATGCTTCAAATAATTCAATATCATCCTGATAATAAAAACAAAAAGCATTATCTCTTGCAATTGCAAGATTTGCGTCCAAAGCACCACTTCTGTTACTAAAGATAGATTTTTCGTAATCAGGAAAAGCGTCTGCTGAACGTCCTATCTTGAGTAACCCATCAATATCTATAGTTTCCAGAACCATTCCTCCCAATTTTTCATAAAGGTTAGAATGGACAATGTTTTCCTCTGACGGAACAAGGCCAAGATGCCTTTCAGGAATAGTTATTTCTTGATCTTTATTCAAATACCCAAGAACCGGAACTGAGCAGGTCCCTTCTATAGAGCTTTTAATACAATCATAATGGCTGTGGCTTGCAACATTGTTTATAATAACGCCGGAGAGATTCGTATCTTTGCCAAACTCCTTATAACCCATTACTACAGCACCAGCACTTTGTGCAATACCCTTCGCACTGACAACAAGGATGACCGGGGTTGTCAAGACCTTTGCCAGGTGTGCGCTGCTGCCGTGTCCTGTAGAACCAATACTACCATCGTACAGACCCATTACCCCCTCGATAACGGATATATCTGCATTAATAGCCGAACGTTCAAACAGCTCTCGGCAAACACTATTACTCATCATCCATGTGTCCAGATTCCTGGATGCATTTCCTGTAACAAATTTATGATGCGAAGGGTCTATGTAATCAGGACCGGTCTTAAACCCCTGTACTTTAATCCCCCTACTGACCAGGGCGGCCATAATGCCCAGAGTAACCGTAGTCTTGCCCACGCCACTATTTGTTCCGGCAATCATAATCCGGGGTAATTTATTCAAGATAGTTGCTCCTATATGGTCTTAAATCTTAAATTCGAAAAACTAAGCACGAAATACGAAACAAATTCTAATTACCAAAACACAAGAAAATGAGGCAAAACGTTTTGAACACTTGATTCTAGAATTTCGGGTTTGCTTCGGATTTCGATATTCTAATTTAGAATTTTCCACACTGCAATGCTACGTAGCGCTAATAAGTATTTATCTTGTAAAATGTGTTTGTGGTAAATAGTTCATTTATTCTTTGCGTAAGCCAGCCTCCATTCATGGACAAGTAATCGCCAATCAGCATAAAGGTGATGCCAGAAACAACTAAGATAATTGCTGAGACCATAACAATCCTTGTAGTATTACTGATATCATCAAATTCAATATTATTTATGGGGTCACCTATAAAGGGTTTGTCAGAAGGTATGCCGTTATATACACTCGGCCCGCCAAGGCTGATTTTTAATGCACCTGCAATAGCTGCTTCTGGAATTCCGCTGTTAGGGCTGGGGTGCTTTTGCCCGTCTCTTTTAACTATTTTTATAGAATTTGAGAAATCAGCGCCGCATACAAATGAAGATATGGGTAGGATTATGGCTGCAATCCTTGCAGGTATAAAATTAGCAACATCATCAAGTTTGGCTGATGCCCATCCGAAATTGTTATATTTTTCGTTCTTGTATCCGACCATAGAGTCCAGGGTATTCACCGCCTTGTATGCCATTGCAAGCGCAGGGCCACCTATAAAGGCATAAAACAGAGGCGCTATTATCCCGTCAACACTGCTTTCCGCCGAGGTTTCAATACAGCCCGTTACAACCTGTTTCTCACTAAGATTATGAGTGTCCCTTCCTACAATCCTGGAAAGATTGCTGCGTGCTTTAGGCAAGTCACCGGATTTGAGCGCCTTCAAGACACTCCCCGTTTCATTTAAAAGATCACGAATAGACAGCGAATAGAAGATAATAACTATACTGGCAGACATCCCCCAAATCTTACCGAAGCCGTAAAAGATACTTACTATCTTAAAAGTTATTAAATAAGATCCCATTACTATAATACCTGTAAGAAAAATACCTGACATGCGCTCTGATGCAAAGACACTTCGCAATACTTTCTCAAGATATTCTATACACATCCCTATCATTCTTATTGGATGTGGAAGCCATCTGGGATCCCCGATCATGATATCAAGAATAAAGGCTATCGCAATTTGTACTGTCAAATAATCATTCATCATTATTTTCTTTCAAGGATTAGATTAATTAGTGTAAATTCGTGAAATTAGTGTTTATTAATCCATAAATCAAATCCATTCTTATGTGCTTTCTAAACAGATCTGCAAGTTTATCATATTGTCTTTCTTTGTCTAGCTTACTCATATCCTCGGGTTGAATGGGTGAAAGGCCTTTTTTTCTTCTGAGACAATTGATGAGTTCCAACCTGAATTCATCGTTGTCAAAAATACCGTGTACGTACGTGCCGATCACGTTTCCATCATCAGAGATTGCCCCGTCGTCCACGCACACTTCCTTATCAGATCTCTCTATGATTCTCAAAAATGGCAATGTTCCGTTAAGTCGCTCTGTTTCTCCCATATGAATTTCATAACCGGTTATGTCACATTTTGTGTTGAAATATTTTTCTGTCAGATCAGCCCGGCTGAGCGGACTTTCAGACATCCTTGCCTTGACCTGATAGGTATTCTTTTGCAGCATAAAAACAGTTTCAGCATCAATAAGACCCAGGCCCTTTATTTGAGTAATCTTAGATTCTGCATTTTCCGAATCCCTGATTTCTTTACCAAGCATCTGATACCCACCACAAATCCCGATAACCATAGTCCCATTCTTTGCAAGATTATTAATCGTATCTGCAATACTATTGTCTTTGATAAACTTCAAGTCTCCTATGGTATTTTTGGAACCCGGTATAATAATCAAATCCGGTTTACCAATGGATTGCGCATTATCCACAAACCTTACGCAGATATCTTTTTCTCTCTTAAATATATCAAAGTCAGTAAAATTGGAGATCCTGGGTAATCTTATGACTACAATATCAATTTGATCCTCAGATGGTTTACCGCTTGTAGACTGTAACTCATAATTGCTGTTTTCAAGACACACCGAATCTTCATTATCTATATTTATATCTGTGAAATATGGAAGAACACCTAAAACAGGTTTACCTATCCTCTCTTCCAGCATTTCAATTCCCGGTTCCAGTATTCCCATATCACCTCGGAATTTGTTTATGATTATACCGCAGATCCGTTCTCTTTCATCACTGTTTAAAAGCTCCAGTGTGCCAACTATCCATGCAAAGGAACCTCCCCTTTCTATGTCTGTTACAAGTATTACGGGGGCATCGGCTATTTCGGCGATCTTCATATTAACAATATCATTATCCTTGATATTAATCTCTGCCGGACTCCCGGCGCCTTCAATAACGATAATGTCATATTGTTCGCTCAATGCGGAATATGCATCCTTCGCAATGTCAAGCATCTTGTCCTTATTTCCATAATACTCATTAGCCGTCATATGTCCAATCGGCTTTCCCATCGTTATAATCTGCGACCCATTATTGCCGGTAGGTTTCAGAAGAATCGGGTTCATCTCTGCCGCAGGTCGCAATCCTGCTGCTTCAGCCTGAGCCACCTGCGCCCTGCCCATCTCCCTGCCGTCAATGGTCACATAAGAGTTATTGGACATATTCTGCGCTTTAAACGGAGCAACCTTCAGGCCTTCCTGTCGGAAAATACGGCATAAGGCACACACCAGAATGCTCTTGCCGACATCTGAACCAGTCCCCTGTACCATTATGGCTCTTGCCTTCAAATTGAGACTCCTTTAGAAAACACGAAATAATTTAACACCATACGGTTGATTGTATTAACTTAATTTCAAACTCGAAATACGAAGTCCGAAATACGAGACAATTTTCAAAATTAAGATTTCAAATGACCAAAACCCTGTTTAGAGTTTCTATCATTAGACAATTAGAATTTGTTTCGAATTTCGACATTTGACATTCGGATTTACTCCTACTGCTCGAAATTTCTTGCTACTCAAATAACGGCAGTTATTAAATGTATTATAATATCAAAAATGAATCGTAAAGAGAAAGAGAAAACTCGCTCTAGACCGGGAATCAAGTATGCTTTTTTTATCTCATATGACCTTGCGGTTGTCAGCTATATCGCTGACAGAGTGGAAGCAATGTCATTGAATTAAGGTAAATAATATGGAGTGCATCATCCGTGATGATGCGTATTAAAGCAGTAACACGGTTACTGCACTCCAAAAAAAGGAGATTTATCTTTAAATGTGAAAATCAAATCGCTTAATTCAATGACATTGCAGAGTGGAAGTGATGGACATGGGTAGGATTGCCGAGCTAAAATCAGTAACCTACATCTATTCAAGAGCCGAGCATCCTCACACTCAGCAACTCTCTGGCGCTATTCCAAGACCTGATCATTCATTTGAGTTTACTGATTAATTTATAATAGCCCAATAAACATCAGTTTAAAATAATTGAACTGAATGGAACAAAAAGGGATGTAGTCATGGAAGGGCTTAACCCCCTGCTTTTTCAAAAAATCAACGAATTGAACAACTTTCATCATGTGTTATAATTCGACGCACATAGTATATTTCTATTGACATAATAACTTAAGGAATATAAGTTTACAGTAATAATACGACAAATAGCTGTATTATATTACAGCGTTTAGGCAGTCTAATCTATGTTATATGAGTGAAATGATAATAAACATCGACAACCGAGAGTCTGTTCAGACTGCGATGGAACAAATTTCTAAAGGCTGGTTTAATCCGGTAGAAACGTATGACAACCTGAAGTCAACTGGAAAGACAGATTCATCTGGCTTCTGGAATATTACTAATCACATGCTTGCCGATGTATCCGAATTTCTTGGTTGGACATCATCTCAGCTCTTGAATAAATGGAATCAAATATGTATTGGCAATGACGCGAAGTTCATGGGATTTCATTGTACCAGACACAGCGACAAACGGGTATTTCTCGAAAATGGCATTCTTCCACTTTCTGACGAGACGGTAATACTTTCTGACGATAGCAGTCAGACAGCAGAAGGGAAAGACATGTGGGAATACAGATCTCAACGGAGCCCTGGACCTTGGTTCTTGCTGAGTTACAAGTGCGCCAAGAAGCCTGAGAATCATTTTTGTCTTAAAGGCCCGGAAATCCTGTTAGGTTGCGTTGGTCATCACTTCGGTGTTGACCCTGCCAAGTCAATCCCGCTGATAATCCACTGTGCCATACCGTATTTGTTCCTTTCAGAAAGAGACTACTTTGCTTTCTGCGTATTGCGGGCGTATTTTAATTTCCTCGATCCTGAAGATGATTCGAGAGACCTCTTCGATGGCTATTCTATTGATCTACGAGGGAAGGTTCTCGAACCGCGACATATCATCAGGATAGAAGAGAGATATGAACCATCATATAACAAAAAATAATCGATGAAATGCAAGTGTAGTCAATACAGCGGAACACTTAAAACATTCAGTGATATCACAAACCGTTGTGAAAGCAGTGAAGCTATTCGTGAATTATTAGTAAAAATTGCCTCTGATAGTAATAATTGGATTTCGGTATTAAAATGTAAAAAGTGTGGTTCGTATTGGGCAGAAGAATATCCATTTTCAGAATATCATGGCGGTGGTGGAGCCTGTTATTATAAAATAGAAACAACAGATCCAGAAAATTGGTTAAAAACTAACTCTGGAATTACGCACCAAATTAGACAGAAACATGAAGATGGGATTTTTGTAAATTCTTTTGGGGAGGAAGTTGGCCCAGAGAAATGTAAAATGGAAAGCTGTAACAATCTTAGAATTCCCCTAAGTTCCATGTGCAAAAAACATCATTTCGAGATGGTACAAAAGAGAAGCTATCCATTTTAAGGAAAGGAAAGGGGTCAGAAAGGAAAGGGGTCACCCATTAGTAGGCTCCTGTCAAGCACAAAAGACCTCCCTTGCACAAAAATATCAGCTTTTTTTGCGTTATCAATTTCGATGATAACAGGGATTTCAGATTGAGGGTTTTTGTAATTGATGTGGAAGGCTATGCAT
>JAIQZU010000031.1 GCA_021776915.1 Candidatus Scalindua sp.
CGTTCCGTATGGGCCTTCGGTGAGCTTGCGTTCGGTCGCGACCACGACTTGATGGAGCCAGACGGGGACTCCAATGCCGGTGGCGCGCACGGCTTCGTCGACGGACTTGATCGTCTTGTTCAAGCCGTCGCTCGCGTCGTTAAGAGCGGACGCAGCTTCGGCAAGGCGGGAAAGAGTGGCATCGAATGCCATGGGAAGTTCCTCCTGGGATTGGTTCAATCGGTCTCCCCAGCCGTCAGGCCGGGGCGCCACCGTCAAGTGACGCAGTAAAAGATATCGTAGGCTTTGCGGCACGCCAGGTCAGCGGGCTAGCGCCGCATCCACCAAGCCTCCCCCCATCCAACCCACCACATCCACCCGGCCAGCACCAGGACGGGAATGGAGAGCTTCCAAGCCGGGATATCCATCACGCCTCGTGGGCTTCGTGTCTCAGCTTCGTAGCCACAGCCAGCACCATACTCGGCGTGATGGGGCCCCGGGATGCAGCGAAGCGTTCGAGGGTGACCGCTGCGTCCGATGCTGCGTCTCGGATCTTTCGTTCTCGGGCGTGGGCGTCTTGGGAGAGGGATTCGGGGGTGGGCATTCCGGGAGGGTAGGAAGAAGTTCGGGCGTCGACTTGAGTGCTAGGGGTCAGTGCGCGCGCTGAACTTCATCACCGGCTCAATCGGCGGCGAAATGAAACCGGGGCAGGGCTTCCACCGCTTCGGATTCCAACTAGAAAGTCTACGCCGGACTCGGTCTCGTCGAGCACTTCGACCCACATCGACCAGTCCAAGAAGCCGAATCCCATGATCGGCTTTTGTCGTCGTTCGCTGGTTCCCATCACCAGCACCGGGCGATCTGGAGCGAATCCGATGGTCAAGTCCCCAAGGTCCATTCTCCGTACGGGTCCTGCGTTGATCAGAACCATCTCCCGAATCAGGAGGAAGTACTTCCCTTCGTTGTTCCTGGTTACCTCAAGACCGGACCAGTCGACGTGAATGCTGTCTGGGAGCCCTCCGGTGTCGAGAGTGATCTTGGCATCTCGATGGGCGTAGACCCCGTACCCCAGGTCGTACACCTCCGACACGCCGGCGAATTCAAGACGGTCAGACAGGTGGACCAGGGTTCGACGAAGCTCCGTCCGAAGAGCTTCGAGATCGTCTGCAGTTGCCGGTGGGTTCACGCAAGTCTGGAAGAACGCGATGATCCCCAGGACAGAGCCGATGACTCCGATCGTTGCGAATACAGCCTTCCACATGAGGAGGGCATGCTAGCGCGGTTCCGGGTCGATCCGGTCGATTCTCTTCTCGATGCGACGCAGCACTATCGCCACGCCGACGAAGGCCAGCCCAAACCCCGCCACTGCGAGTGCCAAGAGTGACGTTGCAGTCACAGGTTTCCTCCGTCCGGAAACAGTAGGTCCGCAGCCCTGACCATCCCCGGTTCCGGGTAGTTGACGAGACCCAGGGTCTTCAACCGACCTCGAGGGTTGTTGAAGCCACCCGAACCCGCCGCGTAGCCGGCTGCCTCCGCCAGCTCTTCAGCCGAGAGGGCCTCGGGGTAGGCATCGATGAGGGGCTGGAGAAGGCGTTGCTCGGGCCCGTCGAGCTTCCCAAGGACTCGACGATGAAGCTCCTCGGCCGAGGCCGGAGCCTCCGGGGCGTTCGCAACCTCCCGGCCCGCATCGGTGAGCCTGATTCGATTCCCGGGTAGGTAGTCGACGAATCCTCCCGCCTTGAGCCGGCCTTTCGGGTTGTTGAAGCCCCCGCCCCCGAACCGATAGTTGGCCAGGAAGGCCACCGCGGTCTGGAGAGGATCCTCGATCCCGAGAGATTCCTCCCACGCAATCGCATCGACGATGCGCTGCATCGGGCCGTCGATCTCTCCGTTTCCGGTGCTGCGCGAAGCCGGGGACCCTTGCCTCCCGTTCCGGGCAGGAGGCACCGGCGACCTGGCGGCACGCGCCGGCTCCGGCGGGGCCTTGCCGAGCTCGACATTAAGCGGCGATCGGGCGGCCTCGACCGCCTTCTCTATTCCAGGGATCACTCCCTCCAGGGCCCGAACAATGGCCCGGGTCCCGGCTTCATGCTGGGCCACGATCTGGCGGATCTGCTTCTCAGCCTCCGCCGCACCTTCGCGCCTTGCCCTCGCGATGGCCGCCTCATCCGGCGGGCCGCCATCCTTGCGTGCCTTCCGGAGATCTCGCTCGAGCTCGCGAACCTGCTTCTTGGCCTCCGCGAGGGTGCGGGCCTCTTCTTCGGCTTCGGCCGGGAGGTCGGTGAGCTGGTCAAGCACCCGGCGCACCTGGGCCCTCGGCGCCGGCGCTGCTGCCTGCCGTTGCCCCGCCTTGGGGTGGGTGGTGCTCACGCCGCCCACCTTCAGGAGAGCGACCTCTTCGGCGAGGGCCGGGCCGAAGGTGAAGAACTCGCCAGGCTTCAGCCGCTTCAGCTCCTGGTGGCGGGCCTTCTCGAAGCCAAGGGTCTCGGCCGCTCGGCGCACGTCGATGTCGAGTGCGAACCTCCCCACCATCACGTTGATGGCCTCCGCCGCCGCATCCTTCGAGAGCTTGGCTAGGCGCTGGGTGGCGAGCACGCCGGCAAACCCCCGCTTTCGCCCTCGGCTCATCAGGTCCACGACGGCCGCGAGGCTCTCGGATTGTCCCTTCTCGGGAGCGAAGGCGTGGGCTTCGTCGATGATCACGAGGCAGGGCCGCCAGAGCTTCTTCGGGGAGTTGACCAGGCCCTCGAGGAACTTCCGCACGAACCGCACCCGCTCCCCCGGCTTCAGCTCGTAGATATCAAGCACGGCCGAGGCCCCGAGCTCGAGCAGACGCCGGGCCAGGAGATCTGCAGACCGGGGCTCTGCCGGACAGTCTCCTCCCTTTCCTGCGATCACGAAGTCATGCTTCTCTCGCAGGGTGGCGAACTCTCCCTCGGGATCGATCACCAGGACCATCACCTCATCGGCAACCTGTTCGATCAGCCTTCGGATCGCCCACGACTTCCCGCCGCCGGAGCTCGCGGTCAGGAGGAGACGGGTCTCCAGGAGCCGCGCCACGTTGATCGAAATGGGCTGGGATCCTGCCTTGCCGAGGGTTGCCTTCAAAGTGCTTCCATTCCAGCTGTCCGCTGTTGTATCGTTTTCAACACGCGGCGTGTGCATCCCTCCAACAGAGAAGAAGAACGCCGCACCTTGAATGAAGGCCCTCTGCCCGGATGCCGCAGGGGGCCTTCGTTCGTTCCGCCTGTAGGAGCCGCCCGGTTCTCGTGCCAGGCCCGGGTCATCCCTGCTCTCCTCGGGCGCGATCCCACCGAATCAGCAGACCCTCGAAGGGAAGGCCGTGGGTCTCTTCGAAGAAGCCCAGGAACTCGATCGCGAGGTGGAACCCATCAGCCTCGGCGAGCAGCTCGATCTCATCCGCATCGAGTCGGCGGTTTCCCACTCGAACCTCGTAGTCGTCATCGATCGAGATGGTTTCGGTTTCGATGCACTGGACCTCCCCCAGCTTCCGGCACGCCTTCGTTCGCGTGCCAGTGAAGAGGAACAGGGTGTCCCCGGGCTTCGGGTCCCTCTTGTCCTTCCGGTAGGCACGGATCGTCTGACACTTCTCGCCGGACTCGACAGCATCAGCGAATTGGGCTTGGAAGTTCAGCGCGGGCATGGCAGTTCTCTCCTCACGCCGCTGGCCGAGCCGCGGTGCGTTTGGCTGTGACGAAGTTCGCGGCCACGAGCGCCTGGGCGACCGCCGGGCAGACCGAGTTCCCGGCCATGCGGATCTGGTCTGTCCGCCCGAGCTTTCGCCCTTCGATCTCCGGTTCGATCCTGTACTCGTCCGGGAACCCCTGGGCCGTGTAGAGCTCCCGCGGCGAAAGCATTCGCATTCCGATGTCGGAGATCCGGTACTGGAGGCCGGCGACGACCACGAGCCCGAAGCGATCTCGAGCCGTGACCGTGTGCAGCGGCTCGTTGACGGTCTGGCCGTTGGCGGTGCCGTAGTATTTCGTGAGGAAGGCCGAGACCAGGGAGTGGTGATCCTTGGCCGTCACGGTTCCGATCGGCCGGCGCATGCCGTGGCCCACGACCCCGCCGTAGTGCTTCGCCAGGAAGGCGGCCACGAGGGCATGCTTCGACCCGCCGGCCACGACCGTTCCCAGGGGCTTGCCGAGGCCGGGCACCCGAGGAGCTTGGCCAGGCCGCTCCCCGTACCCGGTCTGGATCAGTGTCGCACCGGCCAGTCCGTCAGTGGTCTGCACCACGTAGGGATCAGGGTCGTCAACAACGAACCGCTGGACGCCCGCGGCCACCCGCTTCAGGGTCTTCTCGGCCAGCGGCCTTCGCACTCCTACCGCCTTCGCTTCCTCCTTGCGCAAGAAGATCGAAGGGCAGGGGAGGGACCAGTCGATGATCTCGGCTGCGGTGCGCCAGGGCTGCTCCTGCCCCGGACCGTGAGTGGGCTCCGGCCAGACGATGGGCTCGCCGTCTCGCCGGGCGATCAGGTAGAGGCGCTTTCGCTTCGTGGGCGCTCCGAAGTCGGCCGCCACCAGGGTACGCCACTCGAGTTCGTACCCGAGTGCGCGGAGCTGCCCCGTCCACCGGCGGAAGGTCGAGCCACGCCGGTCGGGGCAGGGCCGGCCATTCCGAAGAGGTCCCCAGGTCGCGAATTCCTCGACGTTCTCGAGCATTATCACGCGCGGCCGGGCCCGGGCCGCCCACCGCAGAACCACCCACGCGAGCCCGCGAATCTCTTGCTTCCTGGGCTTCGTCCCCTTGGCTCGGCTGAAGTGGGTGCAATCGGGCGAGAACCACGCGAGCGCAACCGGCCGGCCTCCGGTTGCCTCTTCTGGATCCACATCCCAGACGCTCTCGCAGAAGTGCCGCGTCCACGGATGGTTCGCCTCATGCATTGCAACCGCCTTCGCATCGTGGTTGATGGCGATGTCGATGGGACGGCCGAGGGCTTTCTCAATACCTGTCGAGGCTCCGCCGCCGCCCGCAAAGGAATCCACCACGATTTCGTCGAAGAGGCCGGCCTGAGTGCCGCTGGATCGCTCGGTCCAGCTCACGCCGCGCCCTTGTCGGGAGGGGTGGGAGAGCGGACCCATTCTCCGCTTACGCCGGCCATGAAGCGGTCCACCAGCTTCTCCTCGGCGAAGTGATCGAGGAACCGTTTCCCGGGCCACATACCTAGGCTCATTTCCCGGGCGCCATCGACCGTGGCGAAGTACACGCGGCGTCCGCCGTGGATGTCGAGGGTGTCATCGTGGACGACGTGGTTCTGATGGCCCTCATCCGCGGCCATTGCGGCGAGCCGTTCCATCATCTGTTTCCGATGTTCACTCGTCGCGGCGATCACCATCACGGTCTCGGAACGCACGAATTCAGTCGTCGCGGCCTTGAGAACGGCCCGGAGCATGGCTTCGGTCTTGCCCGGCATCACTTCGCTCCCGGGAGTGCGGCACGGCGGTGCGGAAGGGGGTGGTGTGAGTGCCGGTACTGGGCGAGGGGATCGTCGATGTAGCGAGGCGTGGAATCGGTGTCCTCGTCTTCATCCAATAGGTCAGTGATTCGATCCCGTTCCCCGGGAGCGACGAGCTTCACGTCGTAGTCCATGCTGTGCGCATGCTCGGCGCAGTAGGGCCCGACGGCCTCATCCCACTCCTCGAGCAGCTCGACCATCCGCTTCTGCCACTCTTCGGGCATCTCTTGGATGAGGGAACGGGGGAGAACGAGGTAGCTGGCGTAGCTCAGCCCGAACCAGCCGTGCATCGGATCGCAGGTATCGACGGTCATGCGGAGGCTTCCTGCGCCCGGCGCTCCACCTCGGCGTTCACGGCATCGTCGAACGCTTTCTGGTGGCGAGAGTCCCAGCCTTGGCGGAAATCCTCGTACCACTGGGTGCCAGGAGTCTCCTCCCTTCCGGCTCCCGTCATGAGCCGCACGCATTCATCGCCGGCCCGGGCCGCGACCACCCGGGTCTCCGGGCCGTCGCCCCAAGTGGCGCAGTGGGTCAGGCCGGTGCTGGGCTCGTACGCGACGATCACCACCGCATTCTTGCCGTAGGTGCGCCCGATCTCGGCGGCGGCCTCGACGGGGATCGGCTTGCCATCGGTCACTGTTGCTCTCCGTCCTGATGACGGAGGTCGTGGAGCCATTTTGAGCCCGCTTGGAGCCCATACCCGTTGGGGATAAAGGGCTCTAGCTCATGCTCAGCGCGCTAGAAGGCAATTTTGGCCGAATCCAAACGAATTCGAGTCCCGTTGGGGACGCCACAACCTCTTTCTTTTCAAAGGGTTAGAAGGGCGGGCTCCAAGATTGAGCCCGCTTGGAGCCCCATTGAGCCCTAACAATCATCGGCGCATGTCCTCGACCCGCTCCCGAGCGAGGTTCAAGTAGACATCTTCCGTCCCTGGGCTCGCATGCCCGAGGAAGTTCCGCAGCATCGCGCCGGTTACGCCGGGCAGCATCGCGAGCTCCGTCGCGGCCGAGTGCTTCAGGTGGTAGGGGCTCACGTACTCGACCTCCGCGTCGGTGCACGCCGTCTGCCACCGCTCGATGATTGACCAGTGTGACCACCGGCGCGCGCCAACCTTGCCCCGGGGGTTCACGAAGAGCGGCACCCCCTCGCGTCGTAGGCGTTCCTCGGGTGTGGCTTCAGCGATCCGCTCGTGGATCCAGTCAGCCAGGAGCACATTCGCTCCCACGGTCCGCGTCTGGCGGTTCTTCGTCGGTCCCCAGCCGGCGGCAGCCTCGGCCCCGTCCATCGAGCGCTCGATGCGTACACGAGCGCGCTTTTCGCCATCGACCTCCCATGTCTTGCAGTGAACCAGGTCGAGGGGCCGAGCCTCGCACGGTCGGATGGCGTGGTACAGGGCCAGATAGATGCCCTGGTCGGTGCGGGGCATGCCGGTGATGACGGCCAGCACGTCCTCGGGCTCCATGATCGCGGGCGGCTTCTTCTCCTGCTTCAGCCTCGGGAAGTCGGGCACCGCCCCGATCTTGCCGCGCCGGGCGAACCACTTCATGCAGCGCTTCAGATCGTCCAGCGCGTGGTTCGCGGTCTTGGCTCCGATCTCGAACTCCTCGCGCAGCCAGAGCGACCACTCCTCGAGCGCGCCATAGTTCACGGCGTCGATCGACCAGTCGCGCCAGAACGAGAAGTAGCCACCGTCCCGCTTGAGCTTCCGCTTCAGCTCGCGGAAGGTGCGCGGCCGGATGTCGCCTTCGGCCAGGCGCCGCTCCTCCATGTCGAGGAACAGGTTCATCACGGTCAGGACGCCTCGATCTTCCTTGGCCCGCTCGTCATAGGGAGCGATCGAGCGCTCCAGATCCTGGGTAGCCGCGAAGGTTGCGCGGATCCGCTTGAGCGCGATGTCCGCGAGCTCGGGCGTCATCGTGACCCAATGGTCACTGCCGACGGGGAACTTCCCGAGGTAGCGCCGCTCGCCCTGGTACTTGATCACGATCCGGGCCTTCCCGCCCGGTCGCACCTGGATTGCCCCGAGATCCCTCGCCAACAGCTCACCCTCCAGACTCGTGCCAGTCCGAAGAGAGGGAATCGCTTCTAGGCGGATTTCGCCAATCGGGCGCTCCAGACTGGGGGCGGGGTGGGTCACGCCGGGAACTCCTGGACGCGGAGATCCTCGGGCCACCCATGAGGGTCGGCGCCTTTCGAGTCGATCGGACGCATCTCGCCAACGTCGCTCTCTTCTGAAATGCCGGTCCATGCGTCGGTGAGGCTGATCGACTGCCAGTCCTTGAACTCGATCAGGGGCCTCTTCCCAAGCTGCTTCACGAATACCGGGACATCCGCCTCCCCGCACTGCTCCACGATGGATCGGATCCACTCGACATTGCAGGGGCGGGCGCCTGGTCCTGATTCGCCTCCGACGATTATCCAATCGATGGACTCCAGGGCCTCGGTCATCGTTTCGTGTTCGCAGAGGCGGCACTGCCATGCATTGGTGTCGGGCTCGTGGTAGCCATCTTCATGCCGGCACCCGACAGCTTCCACCAGATCGAGCGGCCCGAGCAACGGCTCACAGCTCAGGAATCGCACAGCCGCAGGAGTCTGGAGCAGGAGAGGGATCCTCTCGTCTGCTCGCTTCTGGTCTTCAACGCTCACGCCTAGGTGGACGTTGGGGAGGGTCAGGTTCTCCTGGATGCCACCCCACCATGCGTCGAAGCCCATCATTGCGCCCGGACTCGGATTCTCGCGCCGCTCGATGATGTACTCGCACATCGCTCCGACCTTGAGCATCCACCACTCCTCGTTTCCAAGTAGCGAGCGCATACGCTCCGGTCTCTTTGTGAGCACCTGGAATGTGTGCTGCTCGGCCAAGGCCATCGTGGTGAACACGTCAGCGATGAACTCGTCCGGCACGCGCTCATGGAACAGGTCGCTCATCGAGTTGACGAAGATCCTGCGGGGCTTCCGCCAACGAAGCGGTGCCTCTAAGCGATTCGGCAAGCATCGAACCTCTCCGTTCCACCGGGGCCCCTTGTCCCCCGCGGTCGTCAATCCTTCGTGAGCAGGCTGCATTGCTCGATGGGCAACGCGCTCCGCATAGCAGTGCTCACAGCCAGGGGAGACCCGAGAGCATCCGACCGTGGGATTCCAGGTTGCGTCCGTCCAGGAAATGCCGGTCTTGCCGCCCATCACGCCACCCCAAGGGCCGAGCGGAACCGCTTCAGATCTTCCGGCATCGGGAGCCGATTGAGCCTCAGGGATTCTGCGATCGGCAGCGAGGCCTCTCGTAGTTCGCGAAGTTGATCCACCACCGAGCAATCCCGGAGCGCAATTCCCCGCGGAGCGTTTCGGAGCTTCGCCACGTGCCCTTTCTTGGCCAGCTGCATCACGAGGCCATGCGCTGTCGAGGTCGAGACTCCGCCCAAGTGCTCTGCGATCTCATCGTTCGTCGGCGCGTAGCCCTTCGCCTTCCACATCCTCTCGATGAAAGTGAGCACTTTCCTCTGGCCGGGAGTCAGAGGGGCCGGCACGCCGGCTGCGAATCCAGAGTGGACTTCGCCCATCACTTCTCTCCGTGCACGGGAAGGCACCGCTCACACCAGGGCCGGCCGTTGATGACGCGATAGATCTGCTTCTCCAAGGGCCGCACGTCTTCCTTGCACTGCGAGCAGACAACGAGAACAACCATCACGAAGCCTCCGTGTATCGAAGGGCTCTGTGGAAGTTCATGACTTCACCAGCCCTCGGAACGGTCCGGGGCGGATGGAATTCGAACGCCGATTCGCAGCGTTCGGTCTCCTCGATCTCTGGGAAGTGCCCAGCGATTACGTCGGAGGCTCTCTTCAGTTCGTTGTAGGCGTCTCGGTAGGTGACGCCGGCTCGGCCGCCTTCGACCTGGTTCACGAGTACGGCCATGGCCTCGCCCTTGCCGAGGTAGGCCTCTTTGGCCAGGCGCTGAATCTCTCGTAGGTTTGCTTGGAGATCCTCGAGCTTGTCCTCGAGACGAGCATTCAACTCCCGGCAGGCGGCCAACGCGGCCTTCACGCCGCTGTGCTCATCGGCGAACTCCCGGACGGCGGCCGCGTCTACCGGCGCGCCGCAGCTCGAGGCGAGGAGCCTTTCGATTCTCTTGGCGATGGGGTCCTGGTGGGCCAAAGCGATCCCCTCAGTTCAGCACCGAGGGCCGAAGCACCTCGGGCTCTCGTCTTCCCGTCTGCCACTCCCGGGCCTTCGCGCTCGGGTAGAGCTCGATTCCACCGGGCTTGGCGCATCGCTCCAGCCATCCAGCGTCCTCGAGCTCCTTGGTGCGGCGATCGATCTGGACCGTGGTGAGCGGGAAGTCCTCGGCCTTCCCGAGATCGACCGCGGTCACGCCGGGCCACATGAGAACCTCATTCACGATCAGGCGAGCGTGGCCGCGAAGAAACGTCTTGGCCTTGTCTGCCGCGATGTGGCTGGAGATCGGATCGGAACGTCTTGCCCTCGGAGGCTCCGTCACCATGTTCCAATCGATTTCGAGCTGGTCTTCGCTCATCGAAAGACCCTTCTCTGGTGAGGGAGGAGGGCACCTGACTGGCAAGCGTTGAGGTGCTCCGTCGCACGGCGCATGGCTCGGTGGTGGGCGCGTCGCTCTCGACGTCGCTGCCAGAGGCGCCACCAGCTCACGAGCGCCACCGCCGGGAGATCGCGTACTCGCGCGCCACGAGAGATCCCACCATCAGAATCGGAACCACTATTCCGATGGCCATGTACCAGTCGCTAGGAGATGCGCCCCAATCGATTCGCGTGAGGATGTCCCAGCTCATGCTGCAAGCTCATCGAGGTGAGCTGCATCTTCACAGAGACGATCCGCTGCACTCCTTGCCTGGAAGAGAGGGGCACCGTTCCGGGTGATCCCTGTTCTCACCAGCAGATTGATCTGCTTCAGCTGGCTGATGGCCCGGGATGCGTTCGTGAGACGGAAGCGCCTGCCAAGTTCGAGTATCTGCCTGTCTGTCTGGGGCTTCGCTTGAAGCTCGACCAGGGCCAGCAATTCGCCGGCGGGGTAGGGGAGTTGAATGGTCTGGTGCATCGGACGGGCTCCTAGGTTCGGGGAAAGTGAACCATACGGAGCGCGAACTCGCAAGCCTAATGTTCGGGGAGCCCGAACTGTGGAGAGAATGCCTAGGCTACGCGGTGCCTTGGGCTCTTAGCTGCCGGTCGAGCGCTTGGAGCCGGGATTCTTGGAACGGAGGCGCCCTAAGTCGACTGTGTCGTGTGCGCCGTGAATGGCCGCTTTCGCCTCAGCCTTTCCGAGCTCAGCGAGCCATCGGATCTCAGCGGCGCCGATGGTATCGACCAAAGCGGCTGCCAGGCGGTCGACGTCTTTGTGTTTCGCCAGCAGGCGCTCCTCAAGCACCTTGGAGACGGGAGCGTCAATAGCCTCACAGAAAGCAAGGAAGAGGGGGAGACTGAAGTTCCCGGTTCCCGACTCTGCGCCACTGATATGGCCCTTCGAGCAACCGATCGCGTCTGCGACCTCCTGCTGGGTCAGCTCCGCGACCTGGCGCCACTTCCGCATCTGGCGCCCGACGTGCTTCGGGACATTCTGGGTCTTTTTTGACTTCTTGGCCGTCATCGTTCCCCCGCAGGAACCACACAGCATCTCTTGGGGATGTGCCACGTTTGGGGAAAGTGAACGTATTCCCTTGACGTCGGAGTGGTTCGAAGTTTAGTTTCCCCGAACCATGACGGCGCAAGTTCTAAAGCCTGAGACGCATCCTCTTGTCCGATACGGGGAGCGCCGTGGGTGGTCTCGTCAGCAGACGGCGGACTTCTTCGAGGTTCCCTTCAGCACGTTCAAGCAACTCGTGAGTGGACACACGGGCGCCTCCTTCACCCGGGCCGAGGGCTGGGAAACCCGCACGGGAGGAGAGGTGCTCGCAGTCGAGGTGATGCGCTGGCAACAGCGTAATAGGAAGGCGGCATGATGCGGGCCGTCCATGACGGATCCGGTCTCACCGGTCTGGTGGGAAGATGAGCGAAGCCGAAGCTGCGGGAGCACTACTGGCTCTTCTCTTTGGATTGAACATCCACGCGCTGGTCGTTGTGGTCGTTCTGTGCCGCCAGGTCCGTCGCCTCCAGCGGGTCGAGAGCCGCCTCGCGCAGCTCTGCAACTCGCCGAACGGCATTCTGGAGGTCGAGGTCATCGGGCACCCGCTGGAAGGTGAGATTGAGGTGACGGAAGAGATGATCGACGCTGGCGTTTTGGAACTCATCGACTACGACGACGAACGTAGTTCCACGGCGGAGACAGCCGAACGGGTCTTCCGAGTCATGGCACATGCATCGAGACGGCGTGGGTAGCGTCATTCGCCGCTACCTCCGCCACTGGGCGAAGGGTCTTCGCCGGGCCCTGGTCCCCCCGGCTGCTCCGGTTCAGTTCCCTCGTCTTCCGGGAGATCCTGCCCGGGACTTCCAGGAGATAGTCGACCGCGGTCTCCGTCAAGAACGCGAAAGCTTGTACGAAGAGATTCGGGATCGATTGCTGGAGGACCCCCGCTTTGCTCGTTGATGAGATCAATCATCATCTGCAGCGACCCCTTCGTCAGCTCGGCCTCCCCGTTGAGGTTCGCGAGAGTGTTGATAAGGATCTGTCGGGCCTTGGCGATCGACAGGATGCCCTCCTGGTCGAGATGAAGAAGGATCGCGTGGAAAGCCAAATGGTGGCCACGAACCAATTCTGTCAAGAAGGTTCGGTAGTCGAGCTCCTGCGCCACGAGTCACTGATCCCCGGCCGAGTCGGTGTCCCGGTAGAACACCAGCATGAAGGTGTCCTTCCCCAGGAGCAGGGTTTCCCCCGACAGGGCCCTGTCGAAGATCCAGCCTTCGCTGGCCTGCTCGTTCAGCTTCCCCTCCAGCTGCTCCGGCGTGAGGCGACCCTTCAGCATCGACTTCTGTTTCAACGGGACGACCTTGTACTTGCGCATCAGCTTCCTTTCTTCAGCTCAGAGCCCGACGCTTTCACCGCCGAGGTTCGTCGATCGGTAGTTGAAGTCGACGACATGGTCGTCAACGAAGAAGACGTCGCAGGTGTAGGACTTCCCTTTGGAAGCGCTGGCTCGGGGAAGGACCGCTGCGGCAGCGCCTGCTCCAGGAACGAGGATCGCACCGACGACGATCAGCGGGAGCAGCAGGGTTCGCGTGTTCGACCTGGCGATCTTCCTGTTCTTGAAGTGCCAGTGCTCCAGGCCGGTAGACCCGTCGAATCCTGTGCTGGTCGGCTCCCCGCCCAGGATCTCGAGCACCTCATCCTTCGACAGCCCGACTTCGAGCTTCTCCGTGGAGTCGTAGTCGAATTCCCCGCCGGACCTGGTCCCGCCTGCGCTGATGCATCCGGAGCAGAGCAAGGCCACCGCCAAGATCGAGGCCGTGGTCTTCATCGCGCGAACTCCTCCCCGCGGGCCCTGCGTCCCGTTTCTGTTGTTGGAACCAGGATCGTACCGCAGGCAACCCGCGGGGAGGCGTACCCCAAATGGGGTATGCGATCGGGGTGGGGTAGGGCGGCTGCGGGCACGGCTTCTTTGTACCCGGGATCGGACATGAAGGAACCTGAAGGAATCTTTCAGGTGGCTTCAGCATGAAGGGCGGATTTCTCACCGCGCTGGCTGCCTCTCTCGACGGCTGTCGAAAACAGGCCGCGCACGCGGTCTGGCCGGAGAGCACGCTGGAGCAGGCCGAGTCGCGTCTGTCGCGAGTCCTCAAGGGCGAGCTGAACCCTCCTCCTGACTTGGTGGATTTCGCCCTCCAAGCGTCCGGTAGGGACCAACTCGTTTCGTACGTGCAAGCTCGAGCGGCGCGGGATCCGTCTCGGATGAGAGCACAGGCGGTCGAGCTGCTCGAGGAGCTCCAGGCCGGTATGGATGCGGTGTTCGCGAGACTCCGCGAAGCGGATGAGATCGAAGGTCAACGGGCGCCACTGAAGGTCGAGACTCTCTCGCCCCGCCGCAGAGGCGCCGCATGACGAACCACTGCCCCCACCCCCAGGAAAAGCGCGAGGTCCGTCGCTTCAAGAAAGGCGAGGGGAGCGTCTTCGCCTTCCAGTGCTTGGATTGCTTCCAGAAGATCGGCAGAAATATCCGTCCCGATGATCTCCCCGGAGGCATGCACCCGAAGGACGTTCCCTGGAAGAGCATCAGGCCGCAGTTCAGCGGACCAGGGAACTCGAAGCGCAGGGAATTCAAGGCCTACCTCGGCAGTGCTGCATGGAAGAAGCTCCGCGAGAAGGTTCTCCATCGCGACAACTTCACGTGCCAGGACTGCGGCGATCCAGCCACCGACGCCGGCCACATCACCTACGAGCGATTCGGGAACGAGCTCCTCTCCGACCTGAAGGCCCAATGCTTCGACTGCAATCAGGCCGAGAGGGAGCAGCGGATCTCGGGAGGGCATGCGGCATGAACGCTCTCCTGACGCTTCGCGAACGCAGGGGCTGGACTCAGGAGGAGCTGGCGGAGAAGTCGAGCGTAAGTGCACGAACCATCGGCATGCTCGAGAACGGCCAGTCCAAGCCACACATGCCAACCCGTCGTCGCCTACTCCAGGCACTTGGTTTCCCGGTCCGAGATCACCGCATGGTGTTCGGGCCGATCAGAAAGGGGTGAGAACCATGGGACTCGAGATCAAGCTCGAGGAGCTCGGCCTGGCCAATGTGGCTGGCGGCGAACTCGACGATCGCTTCAAGGAAGCGCTGCGGGAACGGCTTGGCCTGTTCCTGGAGCAGCGCCATCTGTACCGCACGAACAAGGACGGCGACTTGGCCATCAAGGTGGAAATGAGCGTCGAGTTCATCTTCGAGGAGTCGGGCTCAACGCTCGCATCGGTCGACCTTCACGTGAAGGAACCCCGCAAGAAGAAGAACGTGGGTTCGGTCCACGTCAACCGCGGGAAGTTCTTCCACATGGTGGAGCCGGTGCAGGGACCTCTCTTCGCGGAGGTCCCCGACAAGTCGAAGTCCGAAGAAACAGGCGCCGAATCGGCCCAGGGAGAGAGCTGAGATGGAACTTCAAGAGGCAGTCAGTGAGCTGCGGCGAGCGTTCGCCGAAGCATCCCCCAAGCTGGATCCGATCGACGACCCGAGTGGCCGTGGTCGCCGAGTCGTCGCCGTGCGAGAAGGGTACAACCTCGAGTACCTGATGGGCCCCGAGCGCGGCCGCCGACTCCATCGCATCCACGACATCACCAGCTTCGCGGATTGGCTGAATCGTCACGCCGATCCGGATCGAACGGAGGTTCTCGTCGATGTGCATGAGGTCACCGCTCACCTGGAACCGGCAGACCCAGAAGGCGACATGGTCGTCTGCCAGCTGTCCCTGCACCCGCTGTTCCAGGCCTGGGAGGCGGTCTTCGGAAAGGTCCTCAACCAGAAGCTGTTCCACTATCAGGTGCGTGTCCTCTTCGACACGTTCGACGCGATCAACAATGAGAACACGGAGCTGACCTACGGATCCCTGCTCATGGGGAGCCTGGGGAGCCTGAAGGTGTCGTCGACCGGGACGCTGAAGACGGAACTCGACACCACCGGGATGATCAAGGTGCTGGCATCCGACCAGGGACGTTCGGTCGATAAACAGCTCCCTCCGGAGTTCTCCGTCACAGTGCCGATTATCGATGGTGTGCTGGATGGCGGGCTCGACGCCGCCAGCCACGGCGAGCTGAAGACCTACCGATTGGGGCTCTTGCTCGAGGTGGAGGCCGGGGAGTCCGGACTTGCCTTCACGGTCAACTGTCCGCAGCTGGCGGTGGCGCTCCGCGACGCTCGTCGCGATGCCGCGGAGTTTCTCACGGGTCTCCTGAAGGATGACTTCCTCGTGGGGCTGGGCGCCGCGCGGGTCGAGAGTGTCGCCGACGTGAACGCCGGCTAGCTGGTGGAGATCGACGCCGCGATCCGGCCGGTGGGCAATCGGGGGGCGTCATGGCATGTGGAGATCCGGGGGACTGAGTTCTCCGCCGAGGCCATGACGATCCCTGGGGCCCTCCGAAAGCTCGCGACTTCGCTCGAGGAAGAGGCTTCGCTCCAGGTGGAGGCGATGCTGAAGGAACGGCGCAGGGGTGGGCCGAAGAACGAGGGGTAGGTCGCTACTTCTCGGAGGGGTGAGAGGTTGGCATCTGAGACGGAGCCGTTTACCCGCTGGGTGAATGGCGTCTTCGAAGCCGTGATGCGCACGCCGCTCCCGGCACGGCATCTCCGCGTCTTCATGGCGCTGGTCCGACTCACGTGGGGATGGAACCGGCAGCGCGACCGGATCGGCTCGCAGCAGCTCGCCCAGTACACCGACCTGGATCCCAGTGACGTGCGGAAGGTGCTGCGCGACCTCGTGCGGTGGAAGATGATCACCCGCGAGGGTGGTGGCCGCGGCAAGACGCCCATCATTGGCATCGTGACGGACCCCGGACAATGGGAGAGCCCGACACAGCGCCCCCCTCAACCCGTTCAAGGCGATCTCTTCCCGCCCGAAGGCGCCCAAGTGACCCCACTCCGAACGCCTGTGGCCGAAGATGGCCGAGGGGATTCGATCCCGGGGTGCACAGGACCCCGGTCCCCTGCGCCCCGGGGGTCGGGGTACGTACGCCCCGACCAAACGGGGCGTGGGCACCCCGACTCCAAAGAAAAGAAAGACAGTTCCCAAAGACACACAGACGTGCGTGTTCCGGACGTGGCCAAGGCCTGGCCGGAAATCCAGGAAGCCTTCGCCGCCTACGGCACTCCGCCCCCACGGGATCTCACCCGGAAGCGGAGACGTCTCATCGAAGCCCGGCTCATGGAGCACCTGGACCGCGGTCTCGAATGCTTGGCCCAGGCGGTGCACGGGTACTGGGCGGCGGCAGCTCCAGCGAACGGCAACTGGGACCCCAAGCGCGGGTCCACGGTCCGGAACGTCTTCAGGCCAGAGAACTTCCCGGACTACCTCGACGCCTACGACTCAGCCATTGCCTCCGGTGCCAGCCCGCCGTTCCGCACGAAGCCTCAGCCGAGCGAGACTCGGTCTACACACGGAGCGATTGTGGCGCGGCGAGAGGCGATCGAGGGCCTGTACCGCAAAGGCTTGCTGGAACGCCCGGACGAAGCGGCTGCGAAAGCGTGGGAGGCTCGTGGGAGACCCACGCATCCGGCCTGGTGGGACCCAGAGGGTGTCTACGTTCCGACCGGGCAGGAGACGCCGCCATGAGCTGGCGGGATATCGGGCAGACACGGACACCCCGCGGTTCGGCGCGCAAGGTTGCGGCGAGCCCGAGGTGCTTCGCCTGTGGATGCCGTCTCTCGCGCAAGCACCTGAAGCCGTGGGAGCCGGCGAGGCACTGCCCAGCGTTCCCGGAGTGCGCGAACGGCAAGTGGGATTTCGTCGATGCCTTGGCCAGGGGAGCGAAGGCGAGAGCAGAAGCAAAGCGAATCAGGAGTTCAGCAGCGTGAAGGACAGCGAGCTTCTCACCCTCTCGCTCGAGGAAGCACAGCAGCGGAAGTGGGCCGAGGGGCGGACGAAGCACGGGCCCGAGTGGTACGGCGAGCGTCCGTTGATCCAGGGATTCGGCGAGCTCGTGGACCTCTTGAACTACGTGGAGGAGGACGAGATACAGGGATTCATCACCCACGACCAAGCCGATGCCCTCCGAATCGAGGTCCAGCGCCTGGCCGAAGCCGTCCGAATGCTGTGCCGCCCGCCCGGAGAACCCCTGTGACCGCCGCATCTATGGTGCCGGAAAAGGACATTGTAAGGACCATGGGAAGTCAGCGGAAACCGAAGCAGGAACAGGCGGTTTGCGACTTCGCGCCGTACGACTACCCGCCGAGGTCCGGCCCGTTCGGAATCTGTCTCTCGCAGTACCGACCAGGTGCTTCGCGAAAGAGCGTGACGATCAGCCTTCGGCGAATCGCCCGGATTGCCTCGGCAGGGGAGGTGCCAGCCGAGAAGTTCGCCTGGCACCGGCTCCGCTTCGAGCACGTCGCTCGGATCCGTGAGCGTCTCGAGGGCGGCTACGCGCCGTCAACCCAGAACCACACGCTCTCGTGTCTCCGATCGATCATCCGAACGTGCTGGAGGTTGGAGCTGATCTCTGGCGAGGACCGAGAGCGGCTTTCCGACGTGAGGGGCTTCAGGGAGTCTGGCCAGCTGCGTGGCCGCGCGCTCAGTCACGCCGAGCTCGAGCGCCTGTTCGCGGCCCTGGCCAGCGGAGGCGACTCCACCCGCGTAAAGCGCGACGGCGCGCTCCTTTCGGTCCTCTTCGCCGCGGGGCTTCGACGGCAAGAGGCCATCAGCCTCTCCCTGCGTGACTACGACCCCAAGATCGGGACGCTCGCGGTAGCGGGGAAGGGCGGCAGGGCTCGCACGGGCTACCTACAAGCCGGCCCCCGGAAAGCCTTGGACTCCTGGGTCCGCGCTCGTGGCCGCAAAGCCGGCCCGCTGTTCTGCACGGTCCTCCGGTCCGGAAAAGTGGAGCCGCAACCAATGAGCCCGCGAGCCGTCTACAAGCTCTGCCATGCGTGGGCGAAGAAGGCCAAGATCCCAGCCTTCGCGCCACACGATCTCCGCCGCACCTTCGTCACGCATCTCCTGGATGCCGGCGTCGATCTCGGCACCGCCCAGGCGCTGGCCGGCCATGCGCTCGTGAAGACCACAATTCTCTACGACCGGCGCGGTGAGAGCGCGAAACAGGCCGCCAGCCTGCGGTTGGCCTTTCCCGAAATCCACGCGAGGAGGTGAACGCATGAACCGAGGGCCCGATTCGGTCGTCCGGCGCTACTGGAGGCTACGCGAGTCACTCGCGGCGCCGAAAGCGGCGGTCTACTACGTCACCAGCGGCAGCACTTGGGCCGAGGACTGCGGGAACTGCGGAGGGAAGGCGCACATGCACCGCAAGGGAGTAGAGCGGTGCACGCGGTGCGGGTCGCAGTGGCCGGAGGTCGACGGGAAGATCCCCAAAGGCAAGAGGGCGAGTTCTAAACCTCGGCCTGGCGCGTACGAGGCCGGATTCGCGGAGCTCGGAACAATGGCCGCCTTGATCCAGAAGATCCCAGAGCCTGGCCGTACGGTCTATCTCTACCACCTCGACCCGGCACGAGGTGGGTGGCATTGGGCGGTTTCGCGAGCGGTAGCACTCGGCGTGCTGCAATCGCCGATTGGAGAGTTCGAGGCCCGCGGCCTGATTCGCGGAGCGCGGGGCGTGCTCGAGCTGTGGCTCGATATGGCTGCAGCAAGAGGGGAGGCGGTGTGACCTCGACGGGAGAAGATCGAAAGGAATGCCTGACGCTCACCCAGCTGATGGAGCGTTGGAACGTTGGCAGAGATACAGCGCGAGTGATGGCGCCGACCGTGCCAGGCGCGTTCAGGATCGGCCGCCAACTTCGCTTTCCTCTGTGGGGAGTTGAGCGGTATGAGGCGGAGAACCAGATCGTTCGAGAATCGATGACGAAGTAAGGCGATCTTTGACGATCTTTGCCGGTTTCCGCGGAAGGGGGTTGTTTCCGAAATGGGATCTGCCAAGTTCGGCAATGATACGAGAGCTGCACACGAGGCCCGCCGGATTCAATCCAGGCGGGCCTCGCTGCGTTTGGTTCTCACCCTTGGGGCGCCCGGTAGGCTGAGTGCGGGGGGTGCTTGGGTTGCCGGGTGCCTTGGGTGCGCGCTGAGCAGGATCCACCATGGACGAGTTCATCGATGTGAACATTCCCGAGGTGGTCCGAGACCTCGATCGTTTCAAGCGTGACCAAGTTCCATTCGCCATGGCTTCAGGCCTGACCGCGACCGCGAAGGACGGCCAGAAGGAAGTTCATCGGCAGCTCGGTGGTCGATTCACCATTCGACGCAAGTGGGTAGAGCGAGGCGTCCGGATCCAAGCCGCGACCAAGCGCAAGCCCGAGGCGGCCGTCTTCTCGCGCGATGAGTTCATGGTCAAGCAGGAGAGCGGCTCGGTGGAGCGGGGCGTGTCCATTCCGAGGTCGGTACGCCGTAGCTCGCGGACTGTCGTTCCCCGTGGCCGATGGCCCGGTGCGCTACTGAAACGGCCCGACGTGTTCATCAAGCGCTTGCCGCGCGGTGCGCGGGGCGTGTTCCAGAAGATGAAGAACGGGCGGCTCAAGCTGCTCTGGATCATCGAGGACGTCGCACGAGTGAAGCCCCGCTGGGGTTTTGGCAAGACCGTTCGGAAAACGGTGGCCAAGAAATGGGAGAAGAACTTCGGCCGGGCTTTGGCCCGCGCTCTCAGGACAGCGAGGTAGCGGTGTGATCGACAGGGCATCCGGCGATCGCCCCGAACCTGAGGTGGAGTGCCTCCGTTGCTCGAAGATGACTGGCCTCTCGAGCTTCCCGATTCGCAGGGACAAACGCCGGACCCCTCCTGAATACAGGTCGGGCGTATGCAGGGATTGCCACGCGGAGATGAACCGCGACGGCACAGCGAAGTGGAAGGCGAAGAATCCCGGAAAGACCCAGGCCCAGCGAGAGCGGGCGTCAAGAATAAGGTCAGACCGGAGACGGCCCGCTCGTATTGCAAGGCAGGCTGCTAGCCGTGCTCGAGCCGAGGACCGGTCGATTCGCTTGGCAGCTGAGAAAGAGTTTCGACGGTGGTTCAACACGTTGGCTCCGAGATGGTGGGTGGATGCCTATCGCGCATCTCGCGCTCGGGAGCACTACAGGAACAACCCCGACATGCAGGTTGAGCGGGTTGGGTCGTACAAGCGTGCGAATCCTGAAAGGGTCCGTACGTGGTCACGGGCTCGGAGAGATAGAATCCAAGCCCAAGGAAATTTGTCGCCTATCGACTTGGCTGGTCTCCGAATGGCTGCCAAGTCGTGTGCGTATTGCGGGTGCGATCTTCATGGCGTTCGCCGAGAGGTGGACCATATGGACGCGCTGTGCCTTGGCGGGCCGAACACCATCGACAACGTGGTCGTCGCCTGCTCTGACTGCAACTTGCGAAAAGGCAGCCTTACATTTGGAGAGTGGGTGGAGCGAGTTCCCGTGGAGCATCGTGCAAGAGTCCAGCGCGCGTACACAGGCCGAGATGCGGAACGGGTCCTTCTAGCGCCCCCCGCGCGGCCGGTACAGCAAGGGGCCGCTCTCCTTTAGCGAGTGGCCCCGGCTAACCCCTTGCTGTTGTTGAGGTTTCAGCGATGGCGCATTTGGTCAACAAGGCCGAGCTCGCGGATGTGCTTGGAATCAGCCTCCCGACGCTCAGCAACTGGGTGAAGGGAGGGCTCCCCGTCGTCTCTCGAGGCGGAAACGGGAGGCCTTGGGAGTTCGACCTAACAGCCTGTGTGGCGTGGGTTCGCAAGCGTGACATCGCCCAGGCGACGTCGGTCTCAGACGATTCGACGATGGCCGAGGCCGAGCTTCGACACAAACGAGCGCAAGCGGCCATCCAGGAAATCGAACTCGCTGAGAAGCGGCGCCAGGTCGTCCGCGTCGAGGACGTCTCGGCGATGGTGGCGGACATGGTCACGTCGGTCCGGCAGCGAATGAGAGGAACCGGCGGGCGACTCGCGCCGAGGCTCGTGGGGGTGGAGGATGCCCGGGTCATCCGCGCGACGGTCGAGGAAGACATCGACCAGACGCTCCGCGAGCTCGCAGAGTACGAACCCGAAACTGCTGAAGAGGCCGCCTGACCGTTTCATCGAAGGCCGGGATTCCTTCCGGTCGGAACTCCGGCTGGCGGTCCGGATGTTTCAGCCCCCTCCGCAGCTCACTGTCGCGGAATGGGCGGAGCTGAACCGAAAGCTCTCGAGCAAGACAGCCTCCCCTGGACCGTGGTCGAATCACGTGGCCCCGTACCAGGTGGAGCCGATGAACTGCGGCGCGGATTCAGTCGTCCGCATGCTGACGCTGATGTGGGCCGCGCAGACCGGAAAGACAGACGGCGTTCTCGGGAACATCATCGGCTACCACATCGAGCACGATCCGCAGGGATGCATCTTCATGCACCCGAATGATCAGGACGCGAGGGATTGGTCGAGGCAGAAGCTGGAGCCGATGATCTCGGAGTCGCCATGCCTGGCAACCCGAGTGGCCCCGCCTCGAGCGCGAGACAAAAGCAGCACGATTCTCCGAAAGGAATTTCCCGGCGGCTTCATCATGGCCATCGGGTCGAACTCGCCCAAGAATCTCCGCGGTCGATCGGCACCGCTCATCTGCGAAGACGAAATCGACGGATATATCCTCGGGCCCGAGGGGGACCCGGGCGAGCTTCTCTGGCGTCGCGCCAACACGTTTCCGAGCCGGCGGAGGATCCGGACCAGCACGCCCACGCTGAAGGGACACAGCCGAGTCGAGGCTGCGTTCGAGGATTCCGACAAACGTTTCTATTGGGTTCCGTGCCCCGATTGTGGGCACTTCCAGAAGCTCGCATGGGCCCAAGTGAAGTGGGACCAGGACGACGACGGCAACCACCTGCCTGCCTCGGCGCGCTACGAGTGCGAGGCCTGCGGGTTCGAGATCAAGGATCGCCACAAGCCGGACATGCTTCGGCGGGGGAAGTGGATCGCGGAGAAGCCCTTCCAGGGGCACGCCGGGTTCCACCTGAACGGCATCTACAGCCCCTGGCTCACGTTCCAGGATCTCGTCGAGAACTTCCTTCGTGCCAAGCACACGCACGACCTGCAGAGCTTCATCAACACCGACCTGGCCGAGACATGGGAAGAGCCCGGGACTGGTCTGCCCGCAACGGATGTTCAGCAGCGATCCGAATCCTGGGAGCTGGCGGAAGGCGTCGAGGTTCCAGAGGGCGGCGTTGTTCTGACGATTGGCGTGGACCTGCAAGGTGGCCCGCCGGCGCGCGTTGAATACGAGGTTGTCGCATGGGGACGCGGCGAGGAGTCGTGGTCAATCCAGTACGGAGTGATCCTCGGAGATCCCGAGAGGGATCCGACCGTTCTTCAGGAGCTGGATGCAGTCCTGACGCGGCCTTGGATGCACCAGCGTGGCGTCGAACTCTTCATCCGCGCCGCGTGCATCGACAGCGGGTTCGCGGCACAAACGGTCTACGAGTTCTGCAAGCCGAGGCTTCGAAGGCCTACTCGAGACGGAAGGCCTCAGTTCGTATTCGCCGTGAAGGGCCGCGCCGAGCCGTTCGGGCAACGCCGGCCGGTCTGGACCGAAAAGCCCGGCAAGACCCGCAAGATGCCCGGCGTCCTCGTCTGGACGGTAGGCGTAGATGCGGCGAAATCGAAAGTCTATGCGCGGCTTGGAGCGTCTGAGCCGGGCCCTGGATACTGCCATTTCCCGGAAGGCCGGCCTGACAGCTACTTCGAAGGACTTACAGCCGAACGCGAGGTGGTTCACTACCACAAGGGCCGGCCCTACCGGTCGTGGGAACTCATTCGAAAGCGGATTGCGAACGAGCCGCTCGACTGTCGGGTGTACTCATACGCCGGGATTGGTGCGCTTCAAGCGAAGCCGTTCCTCCTCTCCCTGGATGCCGAAGCCGACCGGATTGAGGCCATCGACCCGCGAACCCCAGTGTCGACAAAGGGCGATGGCGATTCTCCGGGGCGAGTAGCGACCAAACCACCGGCCAATTCACGCCGCGGCCGACGGGTCCGCTCAACGGGGTACACGGGCTGATGGCGACGCAAACCTACCAGCAGCAGCTCGAGGAGGTACAGGCGGCGATCTCTGCAGTGCTGATCAGAGGCCAGCGCTACCAGATTGGAGACCGGACCCTGACCAGGGCAGACGTCGGAGACCTTCAGAAGAGGGAGAAATACCTGCGAATCATGGCGGCGCGTGAGGCGTCTGCCGGATCTGGCGGCATGCGCGTCCGCTACGGGACGCCGGTCTCATGAGCGCTTCTCCGGTGTCTGGGCCTACGAGAGCAGAGCGGCTGATGGCCCGGGTAGCACCGAAGGCCGCTGCACGCAGCGCGCTGGTTCGAATGGGGATGGAGTCGCTCTCTTCACTGTTCCAAGGAACTGGCGGGTATCGAGGCGCCAGCGGATCTCGTCGGGCTCTGCGGCAGTGGCCGACGCTCGCGCGCAGCGCAGACGCCGACACCCTTCCGAATCTCGACACTCTTAGAGCTCGGTCTCGCGACCTTGTGCGAAACGCTCCCATCGCAGCGGGCGCCCTCAACACCGTCGAGACATCGGTGGTTGGGACGGGCCTGAAGCTTCAGTCCAGCATCGACCGAGAGGTCATCGGGCTGAGTATCGAGAAGGCCCGCGAATGGGAGCGCCTAGCCGAGCGAATCTGGCGGGTATGGGTGCGTCAGTGCGACATCACGCGCCAACAGCCCTTCTCGCACCTCCAAGGAATGATCCTCCGGTCTCAGCTCGAGAGCGGAGACCTCCTGGTCGTGCGGCGGTTCACGCGACGGAAAGGCGATCTGCTCTCGACGAAGCTCCAAGTGATCGAGGCAGATCGCGTTTCGACGCCACGCGGGAAAGAGCAGGGAGGCCCGCAAATTTTCGACGGCGTCCAAGTCGATTCGCTCGACGTGCCCGTTCGATATTGGGTTCAGAACCAGCATCCTCGCGACGTCGCATTCTTCAGGATGCGGTCCGATGAGTGGGTGTCCATTCCCGCGTTCTCCAGCCGGACCGGCGAGCGGATGGCCCTTCACGTTTTCGACCGGAACCGACCAGGCCTTCACAGAGGGGTGCCGTACCTGGCGCCGGTCATCGAGCTCCTCAAGCAGCTAGAGAGATACACCGAGGCCGAGATCGCGGCGGCCGTCATCTCCGCGTTCTTCACGGTGTTCGTGAAGACCGATTCGGAGATCGGTCTAGCGAACGAACAGACCGCAGGCGGTTCCGTTTCAGCAGATGGAACGGAAGGCGTGGACAGACCAGACGCCGACATCCGTATGGGCGAGGGTGCGATCGTTGACCTGGCTCCCGGCGAAGACATCCAGACCGCGAACCCATCTCGGCCGAACGCAGCCTTCGATCCTTTCGTTCTCGCTGTCATGCGCCAGGTTGGCGTCGCGCTCGAGCTGCCCTTCGAGGTCTTGGTCAAACACTTCCAGTCCAGCTACTCCGCATCCCGCGCAGCGATTCTCGAAGCCTGGCGGTTTTTCAGGCGCCGACGCAACTACCTCGTGATGCAGCTCTGCGACCCCGTATACGAGTGGGTGATTTCGGAGGCCGTGGATCGCGGATTACTCGCAGCGCCCGGGTTTTTCGATGATCCGATTGTGCGCCAAGCATGGCTAGGTGCATCATGGACCGGGGATCCCCAGGGACACGTTCAGCCGGTCCAAGAGGTGAAGGCACTTCGGGCCCGGGTGGACGGGATGCTGATCAGCCCCAGCCAAGCGGTGGCGGAGGATTCTGGCGGTGACTTTGAAATGGTTGCTCGTCAGATCGCTCGTGATCGCGACTTCCTGACGGATCTTGGACTAGCCACTTCGCCGAAGCTCGAGCAGACGGTGGAACCGAAAGAAACCGGAGCCCCGCCCAAGCGCGGCCAGGATGACCCGGAGGGCGAGGCTTGAGGCACGTTCTCAATGGCCCCTGGGCAATCCAGGACGCTGATCTTCGCCGACTTGCCGCCGCCGCCCAGCGTTTTCACTCGGACCCGAAGGCCTTTGGATTCTTCTTCGATGACGATCCGGAGGAAGCCGAGTCCAATGTGACTTCGGACGGGACCGCCGTCCTACCCGTGGTGGGGCCACTCTTCCGGCGATCAGATCGCTTTTCGAAACGCTTCGGAGAGGCAACCTACGACCTTCTGCTCGAAGACGTGAACACAGCGCTCTCCAATCCAGAGGTCGAGCGGATCGTGCTCGACATCGATAGTCCAGGCGGTGATGCGCTGGGACTCTCGGAACTAGCCAATCGGATCTACGAAGGCCGGCAGGAAAAGGAGATCGTGGCGGTGATTCGCGCGCTTGGCGCATCCGCCGCGTATTGGATTGCGAGCAGCGCCGATCGAATCTTCATCGCTCCCGAGGGCATTGCCGGCTCGATCGGCAGCGTGATGAGAATCCTCGATTTCTCCCGCATGATGGAAATGGATGGCGTCGAGGAGATCGAGATCGTCTCCGCGCAGAGCCCAAAGAAGCGACCAGACCCGAAGACTGACAGCGGTCGTTTGCAGCTGCAGCAAGAAGTCAACGCGGTTGCGCAGGTTTTTGTCAATGCCGTGGCGAAGAACCGCGGCGTTTCAGTGGATCACGTCTTGGCCGAGTTCGGCCAGGGCGGAGTTTTCGTAGGCGAGGCGGCAGTTGTCGCTGGGCTTGCGGATGGAGTGGCCACCCTCGACGAGGTGCTGGCCGGAACGGAAAACCAACAGACCTCGCGCGGCTTGCGAGGAGATCAGGAGGAGCCCATGAATCGGGTTCGAACCGACGAGATCAACGCGAGCTGGCTCGCGGAACACCTTCCGGAGGTGGCCGAATCCCTCCGCGCCGAAGGCCGCTCCGAGGGCGCGGACGCATTGGAGGCGGCCCGCACGGAAGCTCGCGAAGCGGGAACCACCGCCGAGCGGGAGCGAGTGGAGGGGATCCGCGCTGCGCTCGAGGGCACCGGACAGGAGGGCCTCTTCGAGGAGCTCGTGGCCGACTCCGAGGCGACGGCGGTAACCGCCCACGAGCGGATCACCGCGGCTGTTCGCGAGACGCGCGCCGCGTCGGATGCGGCAGCGGCCGCTCGAATCGCTGCCCGCGAGGATGACGAAGGGGATCTTCCGGAGGTCACCCCCAGCAATGGCGACGATCCGACGGCCGAGAATGACTCGGCCCGTCGTGTCGCCAACGTCGTGAGCATGGCCCAGCGAATGGGCATTGCTCCGAAGGAGGAGGCCCGATGAGCCTCAAGCCCGAATTCACGCAGAACGCCGAGCACGTGCTCGACGAGCTCCTCGTTGGCGGTCCGGTCAAGACGCGGAGCGTCAACCTCACCGAGAACCAGGCGCAGGGCGCGCTGACGCGCGGGGCAGTCCTGGGCTTCGACGGCACGGACTATGCGCGCGTTCACCAGACCGGCGCGTTTGGCGCGGCCACGGCCCGGGCGGTCCTCGCCGAGGACGCCGATCCCAGCGGCGGAGACGTTCAGGCGCTCGTTTACGAGGCCGCCGATATCAACGAGGACGCGGTCAGCCTGGGTGGCACCGTAACCGCAGACCAGGTCCGTGAGTCCCTTCGGGGTCTCGGAATCTTCCTGAAGAAGCCCGTCTCCCGCTAGCGCGGGACGGAAAGGAGACCCTGAAGTCATGAATCTCTACAGCACCGACGAACTGGTGGGCGTGGTCGACAGCCTCAAGCGCCCTCAGCGGTTCCTCACGAATCGGTACTTCCCGAACGTTGTTCGCAGCACGAGCAAGTTCGTGCATGTGGACGTGGAGAAGAAGAAGCGCCGCATGGCCCCCTTCGTTTCTCCTCGGTCGCAGGGGAAGATCGTCGAGACGGAAGGGTTCCACACGAACACGATCCGCCCGGCGTACTTGAAGCCCAAGAACGCCTACGACCCGGAAAGCGCGATCGAATCGCGCGGAATGGGCGAGGGCCTGACGGGTTCGGCCAGCCCGGCCGATCGCGAGGCGGCGTGGGTCGCGAAGACGCTGAACGACCATCTCGACATGCGCGACCGTCGCCTCGAGTGGATGGCCGCGCAGGCGCTGATCAACGCCCAGGTGACCATCACCGGTGAGGGTTTCGACGCCATTGTGGTCGATTTCCAGCGGGACGCCGGACAGTCGGTGGCTCTCGCGGGCGCTGCGCGGTGGGGCGAGGCTGGCGTCGACGAGCTGGCCAGCCTCAAGGCGTGGTCCCTGCAGACGCAGCAGCTGATTGGTTCGCCGATCACCGAGTGGGTCATGGATCCCGAGGCGTTCGATCTGTTCACCCAAGACGCTCGAGTCCAGAGCCTTCTGGACAACCGGCGTGGAGGTGGCGATTCGGATCTGTTCCTCGGCCCGGCGGGTTCGGCGGATCCTCAGTTCCAGGGTCGGATCGGCCCCTGGGCGTTCTACACGTACCAGGACTGGGTCGTCGACCCGATCACCGACGTGGAGTCGCCGCTGCTTCCGGCCAACACCGTCCTCGGCGGCTCGCCGGCGATCATGGGTCGGCAGCACTTCGGAGCGATCTACGATCGCGCCGCTGGCTATCAGGCCCTCCCGTTCTTCCCGAAGATGTGGGAGATCGAGGATCCCTCGAGCCTCATTCTCATGAGCCAGAGCGCTCCGCTTCTGGCCCCGTGGCGCCCGGACGCCTCTTTCCGGGCCACGGTCCGGTAGAGAAGGAAACCGATGCAACTGCAAGCGAAGCAGAAGATCCAACTCGGGACCAAGCCGGGGTCGACGCGATCCGACGGGAAGAAGATCCCGCCGGAGGTCACCACCGTTCTTCCCGGTGAGTCCTTCGAAGTGGAGGACGGAGAGGGCGATCGGTTGGTCACCATTGGTGCGGCGGTAGACCCGTCTCAAGCACCCGCGGCCCCGGAATCCTCGGATGACAGCGGCGACGGAGGGGATGAGCGATCGTCCGCGATCCTCGAAGCCATGATCGGCCTCGACCCCGACGACGGGGACCTTTGGAACCAGGACGGCTCTCCGAAGGTCGCCGCGGTGCGCAACGCCGCGGAAGACGACACGATCACCCAGGAAGAGGTGAAGTCGATCTGGGGAGAGGGCCTGGAGCGCGAATAGCGCGCCAGGTGCCACCGCGTGCCGGTCGAGACCCCGGAAGAGCTCGAGGCGTTCTTCTCGCCAGAGGAGCACGGGGTTCTCGGCACGTTCACCCTCCCGTCGGACCCCACGCAAGACCTACCGGACCCCATCGCTGGAATCATGACCACCCCTTGGGCCTCGCTTGAGGGGGGAGGGATGGTTCCGGTCAACGGGGAGCAACGGGTCTTTCGGTGCGCGGAGCACCAGGTGCCCGGCGTGAAACGAGGGTGGTGGATCACGATTGGTGGGGGAAATCCCAGCCAGGTCGTAGACCGGAGGCCCTCGGGAGACGGCGTAGTCGATCTCTACCTCGGAGATGCATAGGCGATGCCGACAGATCCGATCGAGATTGCGACGGGCGGTTTCTTCATAGGTACAGGCATAGGGGCTGCCTCACGGGGCCTCATCTCGAATCCCTCGCAGGAGTCCGTCCCTACCGTCATTCGGCGGTACGTGAAGGGCATCCTGCAGGGGCAGAGCGCGGCCGAGGGTCGGGTGCATGCCACCCAGCTCCGGCCGCTGGAACTGACGCCGGGTGAGCATCAGATCCTGGTCTACACCGGCGACGAGGAAGCCGAGGCCATCTCGCAGTCGCACCTCGAGCACCGCCACACGTTGGAGCTCCTGGTCGAGGTGATGGGGCTGGGCCCGGAGAATCCGGACGAGACGTTTGGCCAGCTCGAGGCGATCGCGCGGGTCGTATTGGTTCTCGTCCTGAACGACCAAGACCTGAGTGGCTGCGTCGATCGGGTCTCCTATGCCGGGCGCCAATGGCTGAAGGCCGACGAAGAAGCGGCGCAGATCGCGCAAGGGATCCGGCTTCGCTTCAACGTCGTCTACCGAACCGAGTACGGAACCCTTGTCCCTGACGAGTTCCTCGAGCTCGGTCTGGGCATCGACACAGACGGGGACGGAGCCGTCGATCCCACCAAGGGATCCGGCCACGACATCGAAGACGTCATCAGCGTCCGGGCCACCTGAGCCCGGATCGAGGAGAGATCCATGGACACCGCGGTACTCGTACCGAAGAAGGGCCTCATCGTGCGCGACCCGATCTCTGGGAATGCGCTTCCGCCCGAGGGAATGCAGAAGCAGCTCTCCACGTACTGGCTCCGCCGGATGGCAGACGGTGACGTGACGAAGCAGACGAAAACCACCCGCACCCGGCCCGCTCGGGAAGAGGAGTAGCGATGTCGTCCATCTCGTACGATGAGATCCCGGCGAGCCTTCGAACCCCGGCCGTCCTGGCCGAAATCGACGAGTCGCAGGCTGTAACGGGCATCCAGGGGCTGCCCTATCGCATCCTGCTCATGGTCCACAAGATCTCGGCCGGAGTCGCCGCGGAGAACGTCGCGGTCCAGATCACGAGCGAACGCAGCGCGATCGAGCAGTTCGGCGAAGGGTCGATCGGCCACCGCATGTTCAAGTCGCTCTTCTTGAACAACCTGATCACCGAAGCGTGGGGGATGGCGGTTGCGGAGCCGGCCGGGCCCGACATCGCCGCCGGTTCGATCACCGTCACCGGGCCCGCAACGGCGAACGGCACGATCTTCCTGTACCTCGGCGGCCAGCGGATTCAGGTCTCGGTGCAGTCGGGTGATGCCAACACGGTCGTCGCCGCTGCGATCGTGGCCGCGATCACCGCGACACCGGAAGCTCCGATCTCCGCGGTAGATGCGGGGGCCGGCGTCGTCACCCTCAGTGCCAAGCATGACGGCCTGGTCGGGAACGGCATCGACGTCCGGGTGAATTACCGGCGCGACGAGCAGCTCCCGGCCGGAGTTGGCCTCGTGATCGTCGAGCCGCAGGGCGCCACGGCTGCGCCCGACATCGCGAGCGCGCTCGCGGGGATGGCTGCCGATACCCAATACCACGTGATCGGCTTCCCCTGGACCGACTCGGCCACTCTTGCTGCGATCGACGTCGAGCTCCAGGACCGATGGGGTGCGACGCGGGCAATCCCCAGCATTCTGATCGGCCATCGGGATGGCACTCACGCCGAACTGATCACGTTCGGCGATGCGCTGAACAGCCATCTGATGTCCTTCACCGGCGCGAAGAACAGCCCGACCCCTCCGTGGGAATGGGCCGCAGCGCGCACGGGTCAGATCGCGCAGGCAGGCAACCAGGATCCGGCCCGGCCCTTCCAGACGCTGCCACTCATCGGTGTGCTGCCGCCCGTCGAGGCCGACCGCTTCGCTCTGAACGAGCGAAATCTCCTCCTGCATGACGGTGTCTCCACCTTCCGCGTGGATGCCGGTGGCCTGGTTCGCATTGGCCGCTCGATCACCACCTACCAGGAGACGGCATTCGGGGCTCCCGATATCGCCTACCTGGATGTGAACACCCCGCTCACGCTGGGCTTCATCCGAGAAGCCTACGTGAACCGGTTCTTGCAGAAGTATCCCCGCCACAAGCTGGCCAACGACGGGACGAACTTCGCGTCTGGCCAAGCGGTGATCACGCCCCTGATCGCGAAGTCCGAGATCGTGGCGTTGTATCGGGAGCTCGAGCGGTCCGGCATCGTCGAAGACGCGGAGTCCTTCATCGATGGCCTGATCGTGGTGCGCAGCTCCAACGATCCGACGCGGCTCGATGTGGCGATGCAGCCGAACCTGGTGAACGGGCTCCGGATCGTCGCTCTCAAGATCGAATTCCGGCTCTAGGAGGCCTCAATGTCATTGCGCAAGATCGGCGTGGCGTATGCCACGGTGGATGGCGAACCCGTCGATGTGAAGGGCGCCGTCGAGTACAACCTCGGCCTCCCCATGCGGGAGGCGGTCGTGGGCGTCGGTGGCATGCACGGCGTCAAGGAAACGGACCGCGCCCCGTGGGTTCAGTTCACGGTGACACGTCCCGAGGCGAAGGTGCTGCAGAAGCTCCTGAACGCTCACGACGCCACCGCGACGGTGGGCTTTCGGGATGGCACGGTGTTCACCGTGGCCGAGTCCACCTTCGTAGGGGAGGGCGACATCAACTCGGAGGAGGACGAAGTCCAGCTCCGATACGAGGGCCGAAGCGGGGACTTCCTGCAATGAGCAGCCGCGTCATCAAGCTCAAGACGCCCATTCCGATTCCGGGGACAGAAGGCGAAGTCCTCTCCGAAATCGAACTCCCCAAGCGACTTCTTGTGAAGCAGATGAAGCAGATGGACAGGGGAGATGGGGAGATTTCAAAGTCGGCCCTCTTGATCGCCGCCATCGCGAAGGTCAGCCCGGCCGTCATCGACGAGATGGAAGCTTCCGACTTCGAAGCGGTGAGCAGGCAGATCACAGGTTTTTTCGGGATCGGCTCAGAGGAGTCCGACACGTAGTCATCCTGGCCGGGATCTCCGACCCGGACCTCTGGAACGTCATGGCCGGTCTGGGCATCCACTTCCATCAGCCGTCGAACGCGATCGACGAGTGGGAACTCTGGGAGTACGCCCGCTGGCGAGAGCAGCTCCTGAAGTACCAGAAGATGATCGAGAGGGGTAGCCGATGATCCGTCCGATCACCGTCCACATCCTCGGCAACAAGGTCAAGCTCTCCAAGACCCTGTCGGCGGCCTCGAGAAACCTCCAGTCGTTCGGCAAGTCCGCGAGGAAGGCAGGGCGATCGCTCACATTCGGTGTCACCGCACCGGTCTTGGGCCTCGGTGTCACCGTGGTGCGAACTGCTGCTCAGTTCGAGAAGTCCATGAATCGGGTTGGCGCCGTCAGCGGCGCGACCGGAAAGGAAATGGCCGACCTGACCGCGACGGCGAGAGAACTCGGAAGTTCAACTCAGTTCTCGGCGAGCGAGGCCGCGGAGGCGATGGCGTTTCTGGGGCAGGCCGGTTTCAAGACAGACCAGATTCTGGGTGCGATCCCGGGCACGCTCCAGCTCGCTTCCTCAGCCCAGCTGGAACTCGGCCAAAGCGCCGACATCGTTACGAACATCCTGAGTGGCTACGGGCTCGAGGTGTCCGATCTTGCGCGAGTGAACGACGTCCTCGTGAAGACGTTCACAAGCAGCAACACGGACCTGGTGCAACTCGGCGAGGCGATGAAACTCGCCGGGCCGATTGCATCCGGGATGAAAATCGAGTTCGAAGAGACCGCCGCCGCGCTCGGCTTGCTGGGAAACGCTGGCTTCCAGGCCTCGCTGGGGGGGACGGCGTTGCGCGGTGGCCTGCTCAGGCTGTCGAATCCCTCGAAGGATGCTCGGAAGGCTCTTGCAGAGATCGGCATTCCGCTGAAAAACCTGGTGGACAGCTCGGGAAACGTCCGGTCATTGGCGACTCTGGTCGAGGAGTTCGAGAAAAAGGCGGCCTCGGCTGGCCAGTTCAGTCGGATCTTTGGCCAGCGCGCCGGCCCAGCTCTTGCCGTCCTTGTTTCCCAAGGCTCGGGCGCTCTCTCGAAGCTCACAGGCGAGCTCAAGGATGCAGGCGGGACAGCACAGAGGATCTCCGAAGCACAGATGAAGGGTGCTGCCGGCGCCATGAAGGAGTTTTCTTCAGCGGTGGAGGGGCTCCAACTTTCCATTGCTACGTCGGGAATCCTGGAGTGGGTGACTGATCTTACGAAGAAGCTGTCCGGATTCGTGCAGCGCCTGTCGAAGACAAGCCCGGCGACCCTGAAGTGGGTGACGGTCCTTGCGTTGGCAGCCGCCGCGCTCGGGCCGGTAGTCGTCGGGATCGGTCTGGCCGCGCAGGGGATCGCTGCACTCATTCCCGTCATCGCGGTGATGAAGGCCGGGTTCCTTGCGTTGAACTTGGTCATGATTGCGAACCCGATCGGGCTCATCGTCGCCGGCGCAGCGGCGCTGATCGGGATCGGTGTGGTGCTGTTCAAGAAATGGGAGCCATTCCGAGACCTCATTCTCGGGATCTGGAATCGGATCAAAAACATCGGCAGCTTGGCCAGCTCTTTCGTGCCGGACTTCATTCGCGATTCGTTCTCTGGGGTCGGGCCAGGCCTCGGAGGCGTCGATGCTGATGGCGGCGCCGCAGCTCGCGGAGGTGTGTTCACTGCCCCGCCACAAGCTCAGGTCGGCGGCCGGGTTGAAATCGAGATCCGCGAGGATCGCCCAGCGCGCGTCCGCCGTTTGGAGTCATCGGCACCCGGGTTCGATCTTGACGTGCTGCAAGGGCCCGCACTCGCAGGCGCAGGATGAGCTGGAGGGACAGATATCGAGACGCGAGCTACCGAGGTGCTCCGTTCTTCGTGGCCGTCTCGGAGCGCCGCGGCGGGAAGCGCGGCGAACTCCACCAGTACGCGGGCCGCGACACCCCGTATTTCGAGGAACTCGGCCGCGAGGCTCGGCGCTTCCCTGTGGAAGCGTATGTCGTGGGGGAAGACTACGACGAGGACCGTGATCGCCTGATCGCTGCCCTCGAAAGCCCTGGCTCTGGGTCGCTGGTTCATCCCTACCACGGCACGGAGAACGTCGTCGCACTCGACTTCACGATTCGAGAGAGCACCCGAGACGGCGGGATGGCTCAGTTTTCGATCCTCTTCGTGGAGGCGGGTCGCAATATCTTCCCGTCCGGGGCAATCGACCGGGCCTCCCGGGTGCTCGACGCCGTTCGAGGTGCTCTCGAGGCAATCGTCGGTGAGTTCGGGCGCATCTTCAACGTTCCTGCGACGCCCGACTACCTCGGACAGGATGCGGAGCAGATCTCCCGAGACGCTGCCGACGAACTTCGGGCTGGTCTGAACGAGGCCGCCTCGGAGGACAGTGAAGCCGCCGCGGCTTATCGCCGGGACCTGACCCGGTTCTCGGCGAATGCACACCGGAAGGCCTCGAACGCGCAAGAATTCGGGGAGGAGATGTCGGCGCTCGTGACGGGCTTGTCCGGACTCGCAGAGCCCGGGAAGGCCTTCGAGCTCATGCTGCGAATCTCCGAGTTCGGGTCCGAACTCGAGGTCCTGACGCTCACGACTTCGATCCGAGAGACGCAGGAGCGGAATCGATTGGCGCTGCTGGGGCTGATCCGCCGCAGCGCGCTCGCCAAGGCCGCCGAACTCGCCGGCACCCGCACCTTTGCCAGCTACGAAGAGGCCATCGCCTTCCGGACTGACATCACGCGGGCGCTCGATCTGGAGATCCGTGCTGCCGGCGCGATCGGCGACGATGAGAGCTTCGCTCGGCTGCGGGACGTCTTCGAAGCAGTGGCTCGCTCGATCACTGAGACCGCGGGGAGCCTCGCCCAGGTCGTTCGGCTACCCCAGGTCGAGTCGATGCCGGGCCTTGTGATCGGCTGGCGCATGTACCAGGACCCTCTTCGGGACGAGGAGATTGCGGCTCGAAACGGATCCGCACACCCTGGATTCCTTCCTGCGGGGGACTCTCTCGAGGTCTTGAGTGCCTGAGGATGTTCGCCTCATCGTGGAAGGCGAGGAGTTTGGGGGCTGGAAGAGCCTTCGGGTGACGCGCTCGATCGAGACGCTGGCCGGATCCTTCAGCTTCGAGCTTTCGGAGAAGTTCCCCGCCGATCCGACGCGCCGGCGTCTCCAGGCCGGCCTCGCCGCCGAGATTCGGGTGGCCGGCAAGCCTCTCATCGCGGGATACCTCGACGCCGTTGAGCGGAGCTACGATCGACAGCATCACGCGGTGACAGCGCGCGGCCGCGACGCCGCTGGCGACCTGGTCGACTGTGCACACGACTATTCCCCCGGCGCGTTCAGGGACATCGGCCTCCTGCAGCTGGCGGGAGAGTTTGCGAAGCCGTTCGGAATTGGCGTCCTGGCCGACACTGAGATGGGCGAATCCTTCAAGGAGTTCCAAGTCCAGGTTGGAGAGACGGGCTTCGAGGCCCTCGCACGCGCTTGTCGCCTGCGGTCCGTACTCCCGATCAGCGATGGCAAGGGATCGATCGTTTTGGCTCGCGCTGGGAGTGTCCGAGCTCCGACTGCACTCGTCTTGGGTGGGAACATCCTCTCGGCTTCCTCCGTCGATTCGATGGAGGACCGGTTCTCGAAGTGGACCTATCGCAGCCAGGAGAGGGTTGTAGGGAAGGGCGGGACCAGGAAGGACAATACCTCGGAGGGGTCGGCCGAAGACTCCACGGTTCTGCGTCACCGGCCCATGGTCCGAGTTTCGAGGCAGCGTGCGGAAGCTGCGGTTCTGCAGCAGCGCGCTCAATGGTCGGTGAACGTCGCAGCGGGTCGGGCAAACAGAGTGCAATACGTGGTGGCGGGCTTTCGGCATCGCTCGGGATTCTGGGCACCCAATCAGCTGGTTCCCGTCGAGGATCCCTACGCCGGCGTTCGCGGAAGTATGCTCATCACGACGGCCTCGTTCGAGGCAGATCGAGAGAAGCAGGAGACGCAACTCTCAGTAGGGCGTCCCGAAGCCTTCCTCGCTGAGCCGATCCACCAAGGGAAAAAGGGTCAGGAGCTCTGGGGGGCGTAGGCATGTCGCGAATCCTCAGGGCGCTCGAAAACCGTCTGCTGAACATGATTGGGCGCGGCGACCTGAAAGAGCTCGACGATGGCCAGGGCCTTCAGGTTCTCACGCTGTCGGGCATGCCCGGTGAAGAGCTCCGCGACGTGGAGCGAGTGCAGAACTACGGGTTCACCGGCGTCCCCAGCAAAGGGCACGCGGTCATGGTCTTCCCGCAGGGAGACCGCAACCACGCGATCGTGATCGCGCTCGATGACGTCGAGGGGAGGCTGACTGGGCTCTCGCCTGACGATGTCGCGATGTACGACGTGCGTGGAACCACCATCAAGTTCACGGAAGAAGGGGTCGAGGTCGACACCGATGAGTCCGTGAGGATCACGGCTGCGAAGACGATCAAGATCGAGACGATCGCCTCGGTCGATATCCAGGCCGGAGGAGCGGCCACCGTGAAGGCAGGTGGGAGCGCAACGGTCGAGGCCGGAGGATCGGCGGAACTCAAGGCTGGCGGATCAGTGGATGTGGAAGGCGAATCGGTGACGGTGACCGGCGGTGTGGTGAATGTCGTCGGCGCAGCCGTTGCGATAGAAGCCGCAACGATCGCGATCATCGGGGCTCTGCTGATCAACGGGATCCCGTACGCCGAGCACGTCCATAGCGACGTCCAGAGCGGAAGCAGCGACACCGGACCCCCGGTGGTCTGAGCGATGGCGACACCTACCGGACTGCAGATTGGTACTCGAGGCCTGGTGCCCGGGACCGGAATTGCCATCGGCAGCCGAGGTCTCGTACGGATGGTGTCGGCCGGCGTGAGCCAGGCTGGGGCCATCCCAGGTGTATCGCGTGTCTCCGGCCTGATGGCGGATGCACAGATTCGGTTCGACGAAGAGGGCCATTCGGGCGAGCTCGTCATGGGCGACGCGGACCTTGCGGTCGAGCGCGGCCTGGCCTCGTCCGTGATCATGAGCCTGTTTACGGATCGGCGCGCTCTTCCAGACGACCGCCTTCCATTCGACCATGACGACCCACGTGGATGGTGGGGTTCCGCCTTCAACACGGTTGAGATGGGTTCGAGGCTCTGGCTGCTCCACCGAGAGAAGAGCACCCAGGAAACGCTGAATCGTGCGCGCGAATTTTGCCGTGAGTCGCTCCAGTGGATGATTGACGAAGACGTCGCGGACCGGATCGATGTCGAGGCCTCGTATGGATCGATCGGTGTGATGGAGATCTCCGTGGCGGTCCGCCAGCCCATCGCGCGGCTCGAGGAATTCATTTTCCAGTACGTATGGGGAGGGACCTGAGCCGTGCCGTTCGCCCGCCCCGAGTTCGAACAGATTCTTGACCGCGCACTGAGCGACATCGATGTGCGGCTTCCTGGCGGGGATAGCCGCCTCCCGCTTTCGATGCTGGGTGTCATTGCGACCGTCCACACCGGCGCCGTGCACGAGCTCCATGCCGCCGTTCAGACGGCCGCCAAGGATGCCTTCATCACGACCGCTTCTGGCGAAGTTCTGGAGCAACACGGATCGGTATGGGGGGTCTTCCGACGCGAGGCGATCTTCGCCGAGGGCAAGGTCCAGTTCACCGGCCAGGACCAGAGCAAGATCCCGGCGGGGCACCTCCTCCAGCGTGGTGATGGGCAGCAGTACGAGACACTCGCCGAGTCGGTCATCGTCGGAACGAGCACCATCGTCGAGGTTCGCGCTCTTGAAGCGGGCTACCTCGGAACGCTTGACCCCGGGCAGACCCTGCTGATTCCCGCTCTCCTGGGAGGAATCGATTCCACCGCGGCCGTGGTCCAGACGACATTGAAGGGCGCCGACCGCGAGTCAGACGATCGCTACCGGGCGCGCATCCTGGTCCGAACTCGAACTCCTCCGAGGGCCGGGAGCCCCAACGACTACACGAATTGGGCGCTCGAGGTCTCGGGCGTGACACGGGTCTGGGTGTTCCCTGAAGCATTCGGAGTGGGAACGGTGGGCGTCACGTTCACGCGCGACGATGACCCGGCTGGAATCATCCCGGACGCGGCCGACGTGCTGGAGGTTCAGAACTACCTCGACGAGCGACGCCCGGTGGGCGCGCGCGTGACGGTCCTTCAGCCGGTTCTTCGACCCATCGACGTAACCCTCCAGGTCTTCCCGGACACGCCCGAGCTACGCGGCTTCGCCGAGGCTGAGCTGAACGACCTCTTTAGCGAGAGCCGAGACGGAAACGCCGGCGGAACGGTCTATCTGACCCACATAGACGAGGCGATCTCAAGCGCACCCGGAGAGCAGAACCACGTCCTCACCGTTCCTGCGGCCGATGTCGTGCTGTCCGCGGCCGAGATTCCCGTCCTGGGGACGGTCACGTGGCTGTAAGGAGATCCGAGGAAGCCTACGCCGACCTCCTCCACAAGCTGATGCCACCCGGGGTTGCGTGGCCAGAGAGTGGGGTCGGGAACTTCGCGGCGATCTGGGCCGCGTTCTCTGTCCAGCTTGCCGAGGTTGATAGCCGCGTCTGCGACCTCCTGGCCGAGCTCGATCCGACGCAAGCATTCGAGATGCTCGAGGAGTGGGAGTCCGATCTCGGGCTTCCCGAAAAGTGCAGGGTCCTCTCAGGCCCGACCAGCGAACGGCGCCAGGACATCCTCTCCAAGCTGGCAAGCGAAGAGGCCTACAACTCGCGCCAATGGCTGATCGACCTGGCCGCCGCCGTCGGCTTCACGATTACCATTACCGAGTTCGATCCCAGCGAGTTCCAGGTCGGCCTGAGTGCCGTCGGCGATCCGATCGAGCCCGGCTGGTATCGCCAGATCTTCCAGGTGAACGCAGCGTTGACGACGGTTCGCCCCTTCGAGACCGGACATTCATCCGTTGGCGATGCCCTGCTCGAGTTCGGAAACGAGTTGCTCGAGTGCGTGATCCGGAACGCCATGCCCGCACACGTTCAAGTGATCTTCGCCTACACGTAGGAGCCATCCGTGGAACGAATCAAGTCCACCGGCACAGTACCCGCACGTCCGGCACCGGACGCCGTAGGGACGCCCGGATATTTCAGTGAAGGGAATCCCGGAGGAGGGACCCCGGCAGCCATCGTCACCGATGATTGGGCGAACGCTGTGCAGGAGGAGCTTGTCCAGCCCATCCTGGCAGCTGGACTCGCCCTCGACGAGTTGGACGACACCCAACTCCTCCAGGCCATCCAATTCTTCTCGGACCAGGCCGCTGGGCGGGCGAGCTCGGGCCTTCTTCACGGCCGGCTCGCTTACGGCGGGTCGAGTCTGGTGAGGCTCGACCGGGCCTACAACGGAAAGATCCTCGCCGAGATCGGCGGTGCGGTCATCGAGAAGAACGACGCTTCCCTGAACTTCGATATCACGACGGACCTATTCGAGGGCGTCGAAACCGTCTCCACGTGGTACTACGTCTATCTCGAGAACGCGGCCGGGGTGCTGACGCCAAGGCTCAGCGCGACTCCACCCCTCCCGCTGACGCTCTACCACCCGTCCCAGCCCTACCGCTGCATTGGCGCTTTCTACAATAGTTCGAACGGGGACATCAAGCGGTTCCATTCGCCCGGCGACTCTGTCGGTGGCGTGATCATCGGGCAGCAGTTCGAGGACGTCTCGGACGCGACGTTCGTCCTTCAGCCGGGGACGGCGAGCCAAGCGTCATACATCGCGCTCGACTTGGCAGGAAGAATTCCCGCGATCGCGCGAGAAATCATTCTGAATACCTACGTCGCAGCCGACCTTTCGACTTGGCACTACGGGCCAGAGTCGCTGATCGGGCAGACAACACCGTCAAGTCTACTGATTCGGGCGAACGTGGGCGGCGCGACCTGGGCCAGCCAGAACGCCGTCTTCCCGGTCCCAATCGAGAACCCGGCGGCGCCTCGGATTGCCTGGTGGCGAAACGCGGGCGTGAGTCCCATTTCGCACGAGATCTACGTCGTGGGTTGGAGGTAGCAGTGGTCTTTCATCGATTCCTCGCGGACGGCACGTACGACGGCTACAGCGTTGGGCAGATCACCGCACCTCCTGGCGGGACCATCGTGCAGGGGGACCAGATTCCGAATGGCGTTGACACCTCGACGGTCAAGCACGTCGGAAGTGGTGACATCGAGTACGTCGACAACCAATCACAGATCGAGGCCGCCCTCCAGACGAACAACGTCTTGATGCAGATGGCACTGATCGCCATTGCCTCCCGCACCGTGATGGGCGCCATGGCTCGGGTTCTGGTCACGCTTGCAGACGGCAACGTTGGAGCAGGAGAGGATCAACTCATCATCGATCAGTTCAAAGGCCAGTACCTGACTGGCGGATTCGGAGACGAAACCGCTGCGGAGATCGGGAGCGGATTCATTGCGAACCCGCTCTTCACCGTCGCGACCGTCTTCGCGAACCTGCCGCAGGCTTCAACGAAGTCCACGATCAACGGGACGATCATCCCGTGACGGAGAGACCCATGCGCGTA
>JAIQZU010000032.1 GCA_021776915.1 Candidatus Scalindua sp.
GTAAATGTACCTGTCTTGAAGGACCATGACCTGGCGGGAGTGTCGATAGGAATGAAAAACTTCTTCGGCATTATACACAATCCGAACAAATATCATGATGGAAACTGCAACCCATACGTTGCCGACCTTAACAGTCATCCATACATAAAGAATAAATTAAGATTAGTTGTTTGTGACGCCCTGAAGGCACAATACCATGGCGGCCCTGCCTTTAAGCCTCAATGGACCTGGGATTTCAGAGGAATTCTGGTTGGAACTGACCCGGTGGCGCTTGACCGTGTGGGAACGGATATTATCGAAAAAAAGAGAGGCGAAGTAAATATGCCATCTCTTAAAGAGGCGGGCAGAGAACCAAAGTATATTAAAACAGCTGCGGATTTAGGACTGGGATTTGATGACCCATCGCTAATAGATCTTATTTCTATATAGAATAGATGATCATAGAAAATGACTGATTTTCTAACGTAAATAAATGATCGGGGATTTAAGTAAGTATTCTTTAAATCCCCATTTTTTTAGGCAAAGCCAGAAGGTGGAGCAGATGTTTGAAAACTTATTAGTTACCGGCGGGTGTGGTTTTATCGGGACAAACTTTATCCACTATCTCCTTGAGGAATCTGATTTTTCAGGAAGAATAATCAACATAGACAAGCTGACTTACGCCGGCAACCCTGAAAACTTAAGTGGAGTCGAAACCAACTTTCCCGGTAGGTATCTATTTGCCAGGATTGATATATGCAATAAGGATGAGGTTGCAAATATATTTGATAATTACCAGATTGACAGCATATGTCATTTTGCGGCAGAGTCACACGTAGACAGGTCTATTGTCAGGCCTGACACTTTTATTCAAACTAACATAGTTGGCACTTTTAATCTTTTAGAAGTTGCAAGGACTCATATGGACAACATCCGGCTTTTTCACCACATAAGCACGGATGAGGTTTTTGGCAGTCTGGGCAAAGAAGGCTATTTCACTGAAGAAACGTCCTATAAACCTAACAGCCCTTATGCCTCATCCAAGGCCGCCTCTGACCACCTGGTGAGAGCATATCATAAAACCTATGGCATGTCGGTTACCATATCCAATTGTTCCAACAATTACGGACCATTTCAGTTTCCTGAAAAGATGATACCCCTCATGATTCTCAATGCATTTGAGGGAAAATCTCTGCCTGTTTATGGAGATGGCCTGAATGTCAGGGACTGGCTTTACGTTAAAGACCACTGCACTGCAGTCTGGAAGATTATGAAAGAAGGGATCCGGGGTGAGACATACAATATCGGCGGCAACAATGAAATGGAGAATTTAAAGCTGGTTGAGATAATTTGTCAACTATTAGACGAACACGAGAGTTTAGCAGACAAACTCCCACGAAAAAAACTGATTACGTTTGTCACCGACAGACCCGGTCACGACAGACGGTATGCAATAGATTTCGGCAAAATTAAATCTACACTTGGCTGGTCGCCTGAAGAATCCTTTGAGTCAGGTATCAAGAAAACCATTCAATGGTACCTTGATAACTCAGACTGGATAGACCGGGTGAAGAGCGGCGAATACCAGTCCTGGGTTAAGGAACACTATGGATAAAGTTGTCATTGACGCGTAAGAAAGAGAAATCTTACCAGGACTTGCAGAAGCATAAACAATTATATAAGGATGAGGATATAGAAGATGTCTATAAAGTATATCAAAACAAAACTACCCGGTGTATTGTTGATTGAACCAAAAGTATTTGAAGATCCCCGTGGTTTTTTCATGGAAACATTCCATCAGAAGAAATATGCAGAAGTGGGCATTGATCACGACTTTATACAGGACAACTATTCACATTCAACACGAGGGACTTTAAGAGGCCTTCACTATCAACTGAAACATCCACAGGGAAAATTGATTTATGTTATTACAGGAGAAATCTTTGATATTGCCGTTGATATACGGCAAGGATCCCCTACATTTGGCCAATGGGTGGGACAATATATCTCCGATCAAAACAAACGCCAGATTTTCATACCAGAAGGTTTTGCTCATGGCTTCTGTGTTATCAGTGAAACTGCAGATGTATTGTATAAGGCCACAGATTTATATAATCCGGATGATGAATATGGTGTATTGTGGTCTGACCGTGCAATAGGAATTGATTGGCCTGTTAAAGCACCTATTGTGTCAGACAAGGACAAACAGTATCCGGAATTAAGAGACGCCACTGAGGCACAACTACCAATTTATGAACAAATTGAAGAAAAATTCAAATCTTGAGCTAAAAGACGGGGCCAGGATTGCAGTCTTGGGTGGAGGCCCTGCAGGCTCTTTCTTCAGTATTTTTGCCCTCAAATTGGCAAACCAGATTGGCAAAGACATTGATCTGACTATCTACGAACAAAAAAGCTTTTTAAATGAAGGGCCTTCCAGCTGCAATATGTGTGCGGGAGTTGTTTCAGAATCTCTGGTACAACTACTGGCTATCGAAGGTATTATTCTAAGACCGCCTATACTCCAGCGTGCAATTGATACCTACTGCTTTCAAACAATAAGCGGTGACGTGCTTCTTCACAGCATAAGTAATCAGAGCGGAATTGCCACTGTATATAGAGGTGGCGGCCCTGTTTGTAAATCCACTTCAGAGAAAAATGAAAAGCCTGACTCTGGAAAAATAAGCTTCGATGACTTCTTAATCGATTGTGCTAAAAAGGAAGGAGCAAATGTTGAAAATATAAGAGTTGACAAAGTAAAGCTAAATAATGAGAAACCAGAAATATTTTCAAAAGGAGAGAAACTATTTGACGCCGATCTTGTGGTAGGCGCCTGTGGAATTAATGCAAATGCAGTAAAGATGTTTGAGAAGCTAGGAATCGGCTACACATCCCCTTCAGTAATTAAGGCATTCCAGTCGGAAATCCACATAGGTGAAAGAAATGTATCAACACTGTTTGGCAATGCCATACACATATTTCTCATCAACCAACCCGATGTGAAATTCTCAGCCATAACACCGAAGGGTTCTTATGTAACCATTAGTATGCTCGGTAAGAACATAACCAAACAAACTGTAGTAGACTTTCTAAACAATCCTTTAGTAAAGAATAAATTCCCTGATTCATGGAGGACCCCTGATGCTTTCTGTCGTTGTGTACCAATGATTAATGTGGGCGCCGCCAGGCATCCTTTTGCCAATAGAATCGTAATGATTGGAGATGCGAGTTCTGCACGCTTATACAAGGATGGGATTGGTTCTGCATATTTAACGGCAAAGGCTGCTGCAAATACAGCCATTCTCTATGGCGTAAGCAGGGCTGCATTCTACAAACATTACTATCCAACATGTAAAAAAATAAACAGGGATAACTTTTTTGGAAAACTAATGTTCACATTAACTAATACGATTAACAAAACCCCCATCATTCGCGAAGCGCTGTTAACCGTTTTACGAAGTGAGCAAAAACAACCTGAATCAGACCATAAATGCAGTACAGTATTGTGGGATATGTTTACGGGCAACGAACGATATACCGATATTTTCATACGAGCATTTAACCCCAGACTGTTACTAAGATTTCTAATTAACATCTTTAACGTCATCTTTATTTGGTTTAAGAATATGTGGAGACAATAAAATGAAGAATGAAGAAAGTTCTTTAGGAAGACATTATAAAGATGGAAGCGTTATCTTCAAAGAAAACTCGATTGGCAAGGAAATGTATATCATCATATCAGGTAAAGTTAAGATAATTAAGAAAAAGGGTACGGTGGAAACTATACTTGCAATCCTGGAAGAGGGTGAGTTCTTTGGAGAGATGTCACTGTTTGACAACAACCCACGTTCTGCTACCGTAAAGGCGATAGGGAATACCAGGCTTCTTGAAATAAACCAGAAGGATTTCCTGAAAAGAATCAGCAATGACCCCAGCTTAGCATTCAGAATACTTGAAAAAATGAGTCAGCGAATCAGGATAACAGATGGAAAGATACTAAACCTTGTATTAGAAATGAAGAAAATCACTAAAGATTCTCATGTCTTTACATAAACAATGGTACTTTTAATATCAGCACTATATAATACCTTATAATTTAAGGGTCGTTCGGTTAATCTCAGTCGGAGCCCTCACCATCCTGAACAAAACACAGGGAAGAATCTCAGAAACAATATTATGTTAAAGTCAAACCGTTATCATCCAGATATTAAAGAGATCATATCATTAAATGACCTTGCTGTTAAATACCACAAAGAAAAGAATATGCAAAAGGCTTATGAAGCCTGCAGAAAGATTATCGAGTTGGACCCTGCCCCGGATATACTGAAACAGAGTATTGATCTGGGCATAGAACATATGCGTTACCACATGATTTTGGGTGAAACTTATTACAAAAAGGGTAATTATACGGAAGCACAGAAAATTCTAAATAGACTGAAATCCCTTGGCAAGCACTTCTCAGACAAATATATTATTTTAGCAAAAACACATCTAAAAAACGATGATTGCACAAAGGCGCTCCTGGAATACGAAGAGATGACCAATGAATGCCCACAACGCTTTAAATCAATTCTAAGCGGATTGTTAGATATTATTAATCAATATCCTTTTGTTGAAAGATCTTACGAGCTCATACTTAATCTGTACAAGAAAAGAGGAAAAGAGGCTTCATTGATTTCTGAATTTAAACGTAAAGTCGAAAAAGATGAACATAACAGACAATGCCTTCTTGGCACGCTTGAACATCTTTATTGCCTTTTAGGACAAAATACACAGGCGATTCCACTCCTTATTCAACACCAGAAGAGATACCCTAACGATGCTAAGCCCTTTTACCTCTTAGGAAATATTTATATGGAAACCGGTAAATACTCGGATGCAATTATTCAATATAATCAGGTAATCAAATTGGATACTTCCAGAAAAACAAATATTATATCATCAATAGAAAGAATGCCTGACTATAAGGATTCAGGTGACGATGTTATTAACTACCTTGTAAATCTTTATATTGATGAAAACATGCTGTCACAAGCGGAGAAAACACTTGATCATCTTTTGAGAACTAAGCCAGATGTTGTTAATTATCAGGACAAAATGGAACAAGTGCTTCTCAAGGTGATTAAGAATTCGCTACTCAGTAACTTGCTGGAGTTTTGTATATCGAAGATAGAAAAACTGATAGAGCTCAGGCCGGAAAATATAAGATACAGGGACAAACTACAGAAAGTCCAGGGGTTGAATATCCGAAAGAAAATCCCTGAATATGAAAAAAGATTGAGTTCTATAGAACTTCATGACAATGTTTCAGATGCAATCAAGAATGACGTAAAGATCTTCTCTGCTGAACCTGGAGATGTAAACAGAATACGCTTTGATTTAGCAATGCTTTATATTAATGCTGGTACTAACGAAGAACGCGCCATCTCACTTCTTCAAAAAGTATCTAAGTCAGACTCCAGCAAGAAAGCAGAAGCTCTTTTACAGGTAGGCTTGAATTTCCTCGCCAAAGGTTACAATGATATCGCTTATGATAATTTCAATAATATACTTGCTCTATACATACCAGATAAAGAAAAACTGCAATCTTTATATAAAATAGCAATTGCCTGTGAGAAAAAGAATTTACTCAATAAAGCGAAGTTCTTTTATGGCAAAATTCTTTCTATAGATTTGCAGTATAAGGATGTACCAGGACGTATGGAGAGAATATCTGTTTTATCCAGCTCAGCAGCAAGTGAAGCCTTAATGACAAACATAAATCAAAAATTTGAGAATATTGAAAAGATAGGCGAGGGAAACATATGGGTTTTTTACAAAGCTGTAGACAAATTACTCAAACGTAAAGTCGTTATTACTATAATCAGGGAAGACTTCAGGTATAACCCGGAGGCAATTGATCGCTTTATTATGGAGACACAATATCTCAGCAAGTCACAACATAACGGTATAGTCAAAGTATATGACGTTAATATAGATATACTTCTTTATATAGTTATGGAACATATTGATGGTGAAAGCCTTCGGTCTATTGAGAAAAAGAGGTCGTTTGGTTGGAAGGAAGTCTTAAAGATTGCAGTAGATACCTGTGATGCTATTAAATGTGCTCATAAACATGGAGTCATTCATAGAGATATAAGACCAGACAATATAAGGTTAACTGTAGATAATAATGTAAAAATATCAGCTTTTGGACTTGCACATATCGCTAAACTCCCAGAATCAAATAATGCAATCCAGACTGCCGAAATGCCTTATTATAAGTCACCGGAACAAATCAGAGGAGTTGAAGAAGAAATAGATGAAAGAAGCGATATTTATTCACTGGGAATCACACTTTACGAATTGCTTACGGGACATTTACCTTTTCATGAAGGAGATATTGCGTATCAGCACATAAATGAATCACCAAAATCCATGAGTAAAGAAAATCCGGAAATTCCACGATGGCTAGACAAAATAGTACTGAAATGTCTGGAAAAGAACCCTTCTGACCGTTACCAGAAGATTGCCCATCTACAGAAAGCACTGGAGTCATATTCAAAATTTTACATAGATTAATATGTAATAGTCAATGCACCATCCTGATCTAATAGGCTATACAACGAGTATTTTATACCCCACCCGCACGTATTTATTACATTTAATCAAAGATGTTTTTCTGTATATACTATTGAAGTTGACAAGTATTCTGTTTTCTGATAAATTCAATCTAAGACTATATAATGTTAATTCTCTCTATGGTAAGTCCCTATCATGTATAAAATTACAAAAATCATTCTCTCTCTGCTACTTACTCACTTCATACTTACACAACTGGTAACAGCTTACGCAGAAGACACAAAAGATTCTACGGTTCCGAAAGAAAATGTTTCACCCTGGAAAGTTTCAATTATACCTCTGAGTGGGATGATAGATGGAGGTATTTACAATTCTCTCAAAAGAAGGGTTGAGATTGCAGAAGAGGATGATTCGAACCTTATAATTTTTGAGATAGATACTTATGGAGGGCAATTAGAACCTGCCTTCGAAATGGCAGAATATATCAGCAATATTAAAAAGGCAAAAACAATAGCTTTCATTCCTACAAAAGCAATCTCTGCAGGTTCATTGATAGCAATTTCATGCAACGAGATATACATGGCGCCACAGGCGGAATTAGGTGATTGTGAACCAATCGTACCATCCTCAGAAGGCGGCTACAAAACCGTAGGGGAGAAAATACAAACTGTATTAAGAACAAAGTTCAGAAAGTTTGCAGAAAAGAACGGTTATCCGGTTCTACTTGCCGAGGCAATGGTAACAAAAGAAATAGAAGTATACCGTGTAGTCACGGAAGAAAGACCTGACGGATTCTATATTTCAAGTAGAGAACTAAAGGAAATGAACGAAGAAGAAAAAAAGAAGTTTAAATCCAGGAAGTTGATAATCGAAGAGGGAAAGCTTCTCACCATGCATGCAAAAGAAGCTTATGAATACCGGTTCGCAAAAGGAATTATAGAAGATCGTAAAAGTTTATTAAAACATCTCAATATAGACAAGGTTGAAACAACTTTGTTAGAAACAAACTGGTCTGAAGAAATGGTA
>JAIQZU010000033.1 GCA_021776915.1 Candidatus Scalindua sp.
GCCCTGTAATTATTGCAGGAGACGTTTGTTATTCATATAAGAATAATCGCAGACATATACCAACCGGAAATTCCATAGACCCTCAGGTTAACCTGTCAACAATAAGAGAAATGCATAAATTGGCAGCAACTCCATATTACATACTTCCCGGACATGGACCTTTAGTGATGAAATGGTTTCCAAAAATATATGATGGAATTGTACAGATAGCGTCTGTACCTGAATAGGTCCTTTGGGCTCCCCGCCTGTCCTTTCCGGATTTTAGGATATTGTAATTATTACAATAAGAGGTGTGTAATAATTACAATAGCATCACTTTCAAGTCTCCGTTTTTTATTTTCATTATATTTCCTAAAATATGTAAGGCGTTATTATCCAGATGTTAAATAGTTCAACTTGAAATAAGTCTCAAATGCTTGTAACTAAAGGATAGACAGCCGTTTTTGAGTATGTTAAAATTGCAAGGAAACAAGTAAAAACTCTCAAAAACTGGAGGATTTTATGCAAGCAAAACCGAAGTCTCCACAGATGAAATTGTTCAAAACCCCGCTGAAAAAGATAATAAATATCAAACACCGTTTGTGTATTTTAGAAGCAAAAATAGAGTGGCATGAATTTGATAATGCCTTTGGTCCACTATACTGTGAGGGTAAAGGTCGGCCTGGCAATCCAACACGCTTAATGGTCGGACTTCACTACTTGAAACATACATACGACTTGAGTGATGAAGAAGTAGTGTTGCAGTGGTTAGAAAATCCATACTGGCAATACTTTTGTGGCAATGAATATTTTGAACATGATTTTCCCATAGACGCCAGTTCAATGACACGTTGGCGCCAACGTGTATCAGAAGCAGGCATGGAAAAGCTTTTGGAGGAAACAATTAAGGCAGGTTTGAAGATAGGAGCTTTGAAAAAGACAAGCATAAAGAAACTCAATGTCGATACGACAGTGCAGGAAAAGGCAATAAGGTTTCCTACAGATGCTAATCTTTATCATAGTATGAGAGAGAAGTTGGTAAGCATGTCTAAGGAACATGGAGTAACGCTTCGTCAGAGTTATAAATTTAAGTCAAAACGTTCATTGCTTATGAGAGGCCGCTATAGACATTGTCGACAAATGAGGAGGTCAAATAAAGAACAGAAACGTTTAAGGACATATTTGGGTAGAGTGGTACGAGATATAGAGAGGAAGATAGCAGACAATGAGGAATTGAGTTGTGTGTTTTCTAAGCCATTGTTTCTTGCGAGAAAAATATTGAGCCAAAAGCGTCAAGATAAGAATAAAGTATACAGTATTCATGCACCTGAGGTTGAGTGTATTTCCAAGGGTAAGGCACATAAGAAATATGAGTTTGGTTGTAAGGTGAGTGTAACGGCAACATCTAAAGAGTGTTTTGTGGTTGGGATGAAGGCACTTCATGGAAATCCATATGATGGACATACATTAAAAGAAGCCATCATTCAGACGGAACGAATATCAGGTCTTAAGGCAAGGGATATTTATGTTGACCGTGGATATCGTGGACACAACTATACAGGAGAGGCATTGGTACATATTGCAGGCAGAGGGACTAGGAAATTAAAAGCATCTGTAAGGAAATGGATAAGGCGTCGATCTGCAATTGAAGCAGTGATTGGACACACAAAGACGGATGGTAGATTAGGAAGAAACTATCTTCATGGGAGAGAGGGAGATAATATTAATGCTATCTTGTCTGGATGTGGATACAACATGAGGAAGCTCCTAACGGTGCTTCTTTTTTATCTTTTTTTCTACAGGCAGAAATTATCAACAACAGGCTAAAACTATTTAATAAACAAACAGCACATAGGACTAATCTCTGAAAAAGTGACTTTTTCAGGGGCAACTACAATAACAATTCTCGACCCCACCTGCGGCTCGGGGGCCTTCCTTTTTGCTGCCCTCAATATCCTTGAACCGTTGTACGAAGCATGCATTGAGAGGATGGAACAGTTTACGGCGGAAACACCGAGAAGGTATAAATTCTTTCATGAAGTCCTTGCTAGGGTAAACAGTGAAGAACACCCCAATCTACAGTACTACATCTACAAAACGATAATACTCAACAACCTCTATGGCGTTGACATTATGCATGAAGCGGTGGAGATTGCCAAACTGAGACTATTCCTTAAAATGGTTGACGCCGTTGACATGAATCTGCGCAAACCAAACTTTGGCCTGGAACCGCTCCCCGATATCGATTTCAATATCAGGGCAGGGAACACACTGGTTGGTTTCGCTACGGAAGCAGAGTTTAAAAATGCGGTAAAGTCTATAGAACCCCTCTTTGCCCCAAAGATTATTAAAGATTTTGAAGACGAATTCAGAATTACGGCCACAGCATTTAAACGGTTCCAAGACGTTCAGCTCATTACAGACAAAGGGGAAGATACGCATAAGAAGGCCAAAGCGGAACTCCAGACTAGGCTTGCTGCACTTAATGAGAAACTGAACGTTTATCTCGCTTCTACCTATGAAATTGATAAGAACAAGTTTTCCGATGAGAAGAAATTTAATAAAAAATACGAGGAATGGCACTCATCCCACCAGCCCTTTCACTGGTTTGCAGAGTTTTATGAGATTATAAATGGGAGTGGCGGGTTTGATGTGATAATTGGAAATCCGCCGTATGTGGAATATGCTAAAGTTAATAATATCTATAAAATTAAGAATTATTTAACAGAGAAATGCGGAAATCTCTATGCGTACGCAACAGAAAGAAGTATTACTATCTTAACCTTAAATGGCAAGTTCGGTTTTATTATGCCTTTAAGCAGTGTGTCAACACCAAGAATGGAAAATTTAACAAAGTTATATGTCCAGAATAAGCTTCAATTACATTTAAGCTTTTATGCGGGAGATTCAAATCCAAGTATGCTATTTAATGGTGTTAAAAGTCAATTATCAATACATTTAATTTCAAAGAATCATAATGGCAAAGTTTGCACAACAAACTATATACGTTGGTTTGATGAATATCGAAATAATCTTTTTTCTAATTTAGTTTTAGTGGAGCAAAAAATACAAAATCTAATTTTCAATAAAATAAGTTCAAATATCGAAAATGGAATTCTTGAAAAATTAAAGTTACAGAAACATTCTGTCGCAAATTGTTTTATAAAACAGTCCAAAAACATTCTTTATTATCGAAACGCTAGCGGTTCATACTATCGGTTATTTTTAACCAATCAACCAATATTATTTATCAACGACAAACCATCAATTTCAACAACACTAAAAGATATATATTTAATATTCGAAAAAGAGATATTTCATTGTTTGTTTTCAAGTAGTTTATTTCACTGGTTTTGGACAGTTCTTTCTGACAACTATCATATTACAAAAAAAGAGTTTCTTAACTTTTATTTTGAATATAATACTTTAGCCCCTGAATTTAAAAATAATTTGATGTATCTAAGTCGAATTCTTATGACTGATTTTGATAAAAATTCGAAATATAGAATTGAAAAAGACAACAGAAGTGGGCTTGAAAGAAAAGTTCAAATTTTTGAACCTAGAAAATCCAAACCCATCATAGACGAAATCGACAAAATCCTTGCTAAGCACTACGGATTCACCGAAGAAGAACTTGACTTCATCATCAACTACGATATCAAATACCGCATGGGTAAAGCTCTGTTTGGAGAGGATGAGTCTGAAGCTGAAGATGAATAACTTAAAATTATTTGGAAATCAGAAACTTCTCGACACACACAAAACAGCTTTTCTCTGTTCAAGAAAATGCCCATCTGATATTATTCTGAAATCACTGGACTGGGCAAAAGAAAAAAAAGACAAGGGTGAATGTGTTATTTCCGGCTTCCACAACCGGATAGAAACCATAAATCTGAAAAAAAGCAATAAGAACAAGAGATGAAAGAAAATGATAAGAAAAATAAGTTTAATAGAAAGAATGCGTTTTCTGTCAACATAGCCGATCCTAATTCTGATGAAGTAATCTCTATTCAAGACTTAATAGTACTTCAAGGAAAACTTTTTGCTTTCTCAGGAAAGAGTATTTTCGAACTCTTACCGGCAGAAACAATTGACCCTGGCAACCAAGAGCCTGACACACGACATAGCTACCAAAAGGCTTATTCAATTGGTACAGAAAACTCATTCGTAGCCAGAACAATCATTCAAGCAAATGAAATTTTAAACTCCCTGATATTGAGGGACGAGCTTGATAAACAAATAATCATAGACCATGTGTGGGATTGTTCAAAACTACTTTTTTTGTGTGAGGATTCATTACATAGCATTTATTCCCAGGCGATGAATCTAATGCATGAATGCGATTCTATAGTAAACCAAGGTAAAAGAGGATCACATATTTCATCTTTGCCACAAGTGAATGGCCTCACTCAGCATGTTGTTACATTCTTAGGGAATGCTAAAAGATTCTTGGAAAAATCACATGAATTACTTTGTGTATTTTATGGGGCACCTAAAAGTAATGCAAACTTTGAGAAATACAGAAGTTGGATGGCAGCAAATGAATCAAGCAAGACAGAGGTTAGAGATTTATTAGAACTTGATAAAGACTGGATAAGGTTAATTGCATGGAGCCGAAATGCTCTTGATATCAATCACTCAAAACCTCAGTTTAAAGTAGAAATAGAAAACTTTAAAATTCAAGCTGGTAACAAATTTTCAGGCCCACGTTGGAAATATGATTTTAGTGGAAAGGAAGGGGAAGTTCAGGATGATTTCTCCGATATCATAAAAGATATGGATATTCATTTATCAAACATGTTGGCTTTTTTCGAAGAATTGTTTGTACTTTGCGTCAGAGATAATTGGGTTCATCGAATGGATTTTGAAATTTTTAAGCGAAAAGAAGAAAACGTGGATAAGAAATGTCCAACTTTATATTTTGTTTCATTAAAAACCAATACGCCTTTGAAATGAACCACAAAATACACGAAAAGAGTTTTTTAAGGAATAAAAGATATTTCATTAAGAAAATCCAGGGTTATCTTACCCGCCTGAACGACGTAGTCGGGCAGGTTGCCACGCTTAATGCCGGTAAGATTGGTATGAGGGAGGCATAGTGAAGAATAAGAAATTACCAAAAGGACAAGTTGTTATCTATAAACATAAATTTGAGGTCAGGCTTGAGAAGGAAACCGTATGGCTGAGCTTGAATCAGATGGCCGATCTTTTTGAAAGAGATAAATCTGCCATATCGCGTCACTTACGTAACATATTTAATGGGAAAGAGTTAAACCGTAATTCAGTTGTTGCAAAATTTGCAACAACTGCCACGGATGGCAAAATATATCAGGTAGAATATTTTAATCTGGATGCAATTATTTCTGTAGGTTACCGTGTTAATTCTAAACGGGGAACGCAGTTCAGGATCTGGGCGACGAATGTGCTTAAGAAACACCTCGTGGACGGCTATACAATCAATGAAAAACGTTTAATAGCATCCAGACACAAGTATCAACAACTTAAGCAATCTTTAAAACTTCTGGACAATGTGGCTCGTCTTGAAGGCGTATCAGATGAAGCCAAAGGTTTAATAGAAGTTATTACGCAGTACAGCCATGCGCTTGATATCCTGGATGATTTTGATCATGAGCGGCTTTCTATACCAAAAGGTACAAAACGCTTAAGATACGAACTTACGTATGAAAAGGCTTGTAAAATCATAGAGGCAATGAGGGAAAGGTTCAAGAGTTCCCCGCTTGTCGGGAGAGAAAAAGATAAGAGTTTTCAAGGTTCACTGGGAGCAATCTATCAAACGTTTGATGGCCGGGATGTTTATCCCACGGTTGAAGAGAAGGCAGCTCATATGTTGTATTTTGTGACGAAGAATCACAGCTTTGTTGATGGTAATAAACGGATAGCTGCCGCATTGTTCATTTGTTTTTTAGAAAGCAACGGATTGCTGTATCGCAAGGATGGAGCGCACCGGATCGATAATAATGCCCTGGTCGCACTGACACTGATGATTGCAGCAAGCAAACCATCAGAAAAAGATATAATGATTAAGGTTATTCTGAATTTGCTTGTATAAACAATAAGTTATTTTCGTGTTTTTCGTATAATTTGTGGTCTCTTTTATAATTCTCATTCTTATACATGAAACTAAAATATCTTGGTAACCAGAAACTTCTCGAAACACATAAAACAACCTTTCTCTGTTCAAGAAAATGCCCTTCCGATATCATCCTGAAATCACTGGACTGGGCAAAAGAAAAAAAAGACAGGGGTGAGTGTGTTATTTCAGGCTTCCACAGCCAGATAGAAAAGGATGTTTTCAACATCCTGCTGAAAGGTAATCAACCCATAATTCTTGTTCTGGCAAGAGGGATGAAAAAAAGGTGGCCTGCAGCAATTAAAAAAGCCGTTGAAAATAACAGACTGCTCATAATCAGCCCTTTTGATGATAGCGTCAAATACATAACACAGGAAACAGCAAACAGGAGAAATGCATTAATGGCTGAATTAGCAGACGAAATATTTCTGGCATTTTACACAAAAGGCGGAAATCTGCACAATTTGATAAAGAGTGTTAAAGACAAAAGAGTCAAAATGTTTGAATAGAAAGCAGAAGTCTGGAAGTAAGCAAGTTCAATACTGAAATGATATATGAAGGTGACCCTAGAAAATGTATAAATTGACTTTTGTTAAAAATAATATATTATATTAAAGGTGCGTGGGTAGGATAAGCTATACTAAATTAGCACTTTTTCTTTATTGGCTTCGGCTTTGACCGTTTGTGTCTTGGGACTACAACGGTCTTTGGCCCAGGTTTACCTGTTCTTTCAGGTCTACATTTTGTAGCCATAAGCAATCACCACCTTTCCGGGGATTTTTACCCAAGGTAAAAAAATAAACCCCACGCACCTTAACTATCATAGTATATTTCATTTCCAAATTTAAAATACCTTTAAGTCTTTTTTTTGTCTATAGTAGTACATCTATAATGCTACGGCAAGATAGCATACAAAATGTAGAAAGACAAGTAATACTCTGTCAAATTGTCACGAACTTACTAGGCTTACGTTTTTAAGCACTGACATTATGTCATTAATATGCAATAAATCAAGCAATAAAATTAATAAAAGAAGGGATCTTACAAGCGCAAGTCATAACTCCAATCATATCAACATGCCACTACTACGAAAAACATTACAAAACTGACATTATGTCAATTAGGAAAAATTTCTTCATGAACTTCTCCTGATTTCGGGTACCTACTTATTTCTATGAATCAGGTATTAAAGAGGATTGGGGAGGCAAGAAAAACATGAAGGAAAAGCACGTGGCGTTCTGACGTCAAACCTTAAACCTTGATTAGTGATTATAATTATATTTGTCTTGTCGTTGATAAAAGTAATAAAGACAGAAACTTGTTACACTTAACCACGGTTAAGGATAAACCTAATCCCCTATTGACAAATGATTCAATTCATCATGTTTAGAAATGTATCAAAGGAACTTAAGCTATGAAATCTCCCTATATTACAATCCCTATAGCAATTATTGGTCTTGTGGCAAGCGTAATAGGGATTAAAACATGTTTCTTTGATAAATCACCACAGGAAGCTGTCGCCCCTGTTTTAGAAAAACAGACTAGTATAAAGCAAGACACCGAAAAAATTAAACAAGACATAAAGAAAATACATGAGTCATTAATTGCAAAAGGCATCGAACCAAAACAGCAACTTATAGATGATCTGGAAAAGAAAATCCAAGAACTTGAAAAAGAGCTGGAGGAGCGCACAAGTACAACAAAAGATAAGCGCGCTGAAGAAGCTTTGATTGCTTCTAAAGCAGGTAATTATGAGAAAGCCAGGGAACTTTTTGAAACACTCAGAAAGGAAGAAAAGGAAAAAGAGAGAGAGCATGCTAAAACGGCATATAACCTGGGCAATGTATATTTTATTGAATTGGATTTCTCGAAAGCACTAGAGGCTTATCTGGATGCCGTAAGACTTGCTCCTGATAATTCAACCTATTTAAACGAAGCAGGTTATACATTCCACACGTTAGCTCAGTACGACAAGGCAATTAAGTATTATGAGAAGGCTCTAAAGTCTGATTTAATGGCCTTTGGTAAAGGTCATCCAGATGTTGCTACTAGTTGGAACAACTTGGGGGCGGCCTGGGATGCAAAGGGTGAATACGACAAGGCAATTGAGTACTATGAGAAGGCTCTAAAGTCTGGTTTAAAGACCTTTGGTAAAGATCATCCACAAGTTGCTATTTATAGGAACAATCTGGGAGAAGCCTGGAGAAAAAAGGGTGAATATGATAAGGCGATTGAGTATTATGAGAAGGCGCTAGAGTCTGACTTAAAGACCTTTGGAGAAGACCATCCGAACGTTGCAAGAGGCTGGAACAACCTGGGAAGTGCCTGGAATGCAAAAGGTGAATACGACAAGGCGAAAAAATATTTTGAAAAAGCTTTAAAGAGTGTAAAAAAAACTGGGCTACCACATCGTATAAAATTAGTTGAAGAAAATCTAAAATCTATACGTGAAAGATGAAGGTTGAATATGAAGTTTTCAGGGTCAAGTCTGCTTGTGGCTTAACTTGCCAAGCTTAGGGCGCGCCTCGCCACTTGACAAATAATTCAATCCCTGGGCCTGACACAGGAGGCATTTTCAGGTTTGTTGGGAATATCCATCCAGACACATCGTAATTGGGAACAAGGGACGAGGGAACCACGCGGGCCAGCAATGGCATTATTGCGCATTGCAGAGAAAAATCCAAAGGTGCTTTTCTCCTGATGTGGGAAAATCTATAACTCAATGACGGAACAGGATCAGGCCTAATCACACAATTCAAACTGATGTTACAGGCTCTATCCTGGACAGTTCGTCTTTCATCTGCTCTTCAGCATGCCACAAATCATATGCCTGCTGCATGCGCAACCATAGCCCCGGCCCGTTACCCGTAAATCTGCCAATCCTGAGCGCCATCTCTGTTGTGATTGGTTGAGTACAGGACAAGATGCGGTGTAATTGCTGTCGGGATATGCCCAGTCGTCTGGCTGCTTCGCTGACTGATATCCCAAGCTTTGGAATCACATCTTTACAGAAAATCTCACCTGGATGAGTTGGTGAACGTTTTACTGGACGTTTAACGGAATACTCTCTCATGATTTTACCTCAATGATATTGTTCAAGATTAACCCTCAGCGCTTCACCTTCATTCCACTCAAATGTGATACACCATGGTCCGTTAACGTGAATAGTGTAACGTTCAGGTGTGCCCTGAAGGCCATGAAAATTAAAACCGGGTACATTTAGGTCTTTCAAAGACTCTGTTTGATCCAAAGCATCCAGGCGTCTTAAACAACGTGATTGTAAACTCTGTTGAATCCGTCGTGTACGGCCTTGCTCAAACAACTCGGCAAGCCCCTTGTGCTTGAAGCTCTTAATCATTATCAGGATTGTACCATCATTTGACACACTGTCAACTACTATGTTACAGCCTGGAAAAACGTGTGTTTTATTGTGGACAGATGGGGTAGATCCCCGCCTGTCTGCCGGTAGGCAGTTGCACAAAAAGCGCCGAGGACTTTCCCCGGACAGACAGCGCCGAGAACCTATCTTAAAAAGTGACAAATGTTTCTGACCATCATACATTATCTTGTTTAGCTGCCTTTTGAGAAATGCTATTCTCAAAGTCCCCACTCATTCTTAACATCCACATAATACCTTCTTGATTATATATCCGCTTTTGCGTAAGATGATACACATTTAATGATATCCACAAGTTTAATATGATGATTAAATCTTATAATCTCTTAAATACTCCGGTAAAGCATTCTTTACGCACTTTCTTATTATTGATTTCCGTCATCTTCTTTATTGAAGTAGTGCCGGTTACACAATCAATTTATCCGGAATGTGAAGCTGAGGAAACAATCCAACAGGATGAAACCATCGAGTTAGTCGAAGAAATTCTCGCCAATCGCAAATGTCCCTGCCAATGCGGCAAATACCTGCCTGGCAGTCCCAGTCTACCTGCATGTTTTGGATGCAGTGCCGGTAAGGCCGAAATCAGTTATGTGCTGGAAAGCCTTGAATCCGGAAAGGAAACCGATGAGATTTTATTGAACCTTGATAGCCCCATCATAATTGATATCTTTGCTGACTACACAAATCCAGAAATATCTAGAATATGGAATCTGGCCAGGACTGTCTCTTCTGAACTTCATCAGAGAAGGGTTGTACTACGCCCACCGGGCTTGACAAGGGAGGCTCAGCGCGCTATTAAAATCGCAGAGTATGCGCGTTTTAAAGGAAAATTCAGCATAATCCAGGAAGCCCTGATTAATCATAATGGACCATGGGATTGGCGTACTCTCATTGATCTTGTTGCCAAATACGATCAGATACCACAACAAATTAATGAATATATTAACAGTATTACGATTGAACGACAGATCGCTAAAGATCAACAACACGCAGGAGAACGCGGCATAGAGTCTTATCCGACAATTACTATAAACAATACAATTGTACTTGCCACAGATACGGCTATTCGCCAGACAATAGAAGGAATCCTGCTGCAACACAGTATATGATAGATTGGGTTTAGGGATTTAGGGGTTGATCTTATGAAGAAGTTTCCATTACACTGGCAAATCTTAACGGCGCTGATATCAGGCATATTATACGGCCTTTATCTGACTGAATATGTGAGCTATATCAGCTGGATGGGTGTGATATTCATGCGTGCACTCAAGATGCTGATAATACCATTAATCGTTACTTCAATAGCATCCGGCATTGCAAATATAGGCAATTCCGGCAAACTCGGCAAACTCGGCCTGAAGACTATCTCATATTATGTGATCACGAGTATATTCGCAATACTTGCCGGATTGTTAATGGTTAACCTCTTAAAACCGGGTGTGGGTGCGGATATGGGTTTTACAGAACCCATAGAGGGACTTGCAAGTGCGAAAGAATCATTCGGGAGTACTTTAATAAGTATAATCCCTGAAAATATCTTTGTAGCATTTGTTAACAGCACGATGTTGCCTGTTATTTTTTTCTCTATCCTGACAGGTATTTTTATTACAAAAATATCAGGAAAACATAAGGAATTCTGCGTCACTGCTCTTAATGCCGGCTTTGAGCTGATGATGAAGATAACACACTTTATCATCAAGTTTACGCCTTATGGTGTGTTTGGAATAGTTGCAGTGACGGTGGCAGAACAGGCAGGTGACACTGCGGCATTACTGAATATTGCCAGTAGATTGGGCCTTTACATGATAGCCGTAATGTCCGGTTTGTTTATACACGCGATTATCGTCCTTCCATTAATCCTGAGACTGGTGGGAAAAATCAACCCATATACCCACTTTAAAGCCCTCAGGATTCCACTTATCACGGCATTCTCGACTTCATCGTCGTCCGCAACCCTCCCTTTAACACTAGAGGAAGTCGAAGAAAAATCAGGAGTTTCCAACAGGGTAAGCAGTCTCGTTTTACCACTTGGAGCCACAATAAATATGGACGGCACTGCTCTCTATGAGTGTGTTGCTGCCATGTTCATAGCCCAGGCGTATGGCATAGAGTTAAGCTTCCTTCAACAGGGAATTGTAGTAGCAACCGCCCTGCTCGCCTCTATCGGTGCTGCAGGAATCCCAATGGCCGGTTTTGTAATGATTTCGATAATTCTAACTGCCGTTGGACTGCCGCTGGAAGGTGTCGGATTGATTCTGGCAGTTGACAGGATACTCGACATGTTCAGGACATCCGTCAACGTATGGAGTGACAGCTGCGGTGCAGTAGTAATTGCCAAAACTGAAGGTGAAAAACTGAACTACGATAAGTAATTTAAGAATTGAGAAATAAACATAATCTTTTAATCCCTCAATTCCTAAATCCTTAAATCCCTTAATAATATCAGCATCTAGCCTAAATACTTTCTCAGCAATTCTACAGTTTTTTTATCATGAAGTTTGTCTTTGCCATATCCTTCTACAGCGCCACATTCTATGGCTTTGTCCATTTGCTCTTTGTAGTTGGTAACCATCATCAAAGGTGTATCAAAACGACCGTCCTTTTTTATCTCCTTTATCAACTCCAGACCGCCCTCTTGATCAAACGCCCCTATCCGGTTAATTATGACCAGGTCGTAATCCTGCTTCTCTAAACAACCTATTATCTTCTTTAAGAGTTTCTCCCTTGTTACCTTTGCGGAAAAGTTTTTCTCAATCAATGAAGTAATTTGAGGATTGTCCTGGTCACAATGGCCAACAATCAATACATTCTTCATATAATACCCCCCCCCCCACTAATAACACTCAAATACATACACTATACAATATAATCTATCTGACAAATACGTGCATGTCAAGGGCATGGATTACTTTAAAATTACAACTGAAACTTTAAACTGTAAATAATCGGCTTTTTTGATAATATATTCAAGTCATTTAGAGAATAGCCGATAAAAAATAATTGGGGTAAACTAATTGGGACAGCAAGATAACGATCAAAACAGAGAGAGTGAAGGAAGCAAAGAGGGTTCGGTAGACTTTATCAGGACAATTGTCGCCGAAGATGTCAGTTCGAATAAATGGGACGGAAAGGTGATAACAAGATTTCCGCCGGAGCCAAACGGTTTTTTACATATAGGTCATGCCAAATCAATCTGTCTGAATTTCGGCATTGCCGCTGAAAACAAAGGTGGCCGTTGCCATTTAAGATTTGATGATACCAATCCTGTCAGAGAAGAAGGCAGGTACGTCAACTCTATACAGGATGATGTGCGCTGGCTGGGCTGGGACTGGGGAGGACATTTATACTACGCTTCAGATTATTTCGAGAAGATGTATGAGTATGCTGTTCAATTAATCAAGAATGGTTTCGCTTATGTCTGCGATCTGGATGCCGGCCAGACGAGAGAGTACCGTGGAACCCTGACAAAACCAGGTAAAGACAGCCCTTATAGAAACCGCAGTGTTGAAGAAAATATGGATATGTTTATGCGCATGAAAGAGGGGGAATTTGAAGACGGTTCTCGTGTTCTTCGCGCCAAAATAGACATGTCTTCACCTAATATGAATTTACGTGATCCGGTCATGTACCGCATTTTGCATGCAGAACACCACCGTACAGGCAGCAAGTGGAGTATATACCCCACCTACGATTGGGCACATGGCCTGGAAGATTCTATTGAGGATATTACACATTCTGTCTGTACACTGGAATTTGAGAACCACAGGCCTCTGTATGACTGGTACCTTGATAAGCTGGAAATTCATCATCCCCAACAGATTGAGTTTGCGCGCCTGGAACTTACCTATACCGTCATGAGCAAGAGAAAGCTTCTGCAATTGGTTGAAGAAGGACGCGTCAAAAGCTGGGATGATCCCCGCATGCCGACTATTTCCGGTATGCGAAGGCGTGGATACAGCCCTGAAGCCATTCGTGAATTCTGCAGGCGCATCGGAATAAACAAGTTTAACAGCACTATTGATATAGCCCTTCTGGAACATTGCATACGTGAAGACCTGAATAAGACTTCGAACCGCGTAATGGCCGTTTTAAGGCCATTGAAGGTGGTCATAGACAACTATCCAGATAATGATGAGGAATGGATGGACGCCGTAAATAATCCTGAAGACCAGAGCGCCGGCACCAGGAAGGTCCCATTCTCTAAAGTGATATACATCGAACAGGATGATTTTATGGAAGACCCTCCTAAAAAGTTTTTTCGTTTAGGACCGGGCAGAGAAGTCAGACTGCGCTATGCCTATTTTGTGACCTGTACTGATGTGATAAAGGATGATGACGGAAAGATCGTTGAATTGCACTGCAGTTACGATCCGGCTACCCGTGGCGGCAATGCTCCTGACGGACGGAAGGTCAAGTCTACACTTCACTGGGTATCTGCTTCCCATGCATTACGTACTGAAGCCAGATTGTATGACCATCTTTTTACAAAGGAACGTCCTGACGAAGCGGCAGAGGGAGAAGACTTCAGATCAAACCTGAACCAGAAATCACTTCAGATTCTTTCAGACTGTATGGTAGAGCCAAGCCTTAAAGATGCAAAACCATTTGACAGGGTTCAGTTTGAAAGGCTCGGATATTTCTGTGTGGATACAGATACTACTGAGGAAAATCTGGTTATTAATAGAACTGTTACGCTGCGAGACACATGGGCAAAGGTACAAAAGAAGGGTGTAAAATAAACAGGTATAATTCAAAATCCTTGTTTCTAATCTCTTACAAAGTCACCGGACTTTCCACCGGATTTTCTGGCCAGGAATATATCACTTATGAGCATTGACTTATCTGCAGATTTGCACATATCATATATAGTGAGTGCACAAACAGAGACCGCAGTGAGCGCTTCCATCTCAACACCCGTCTTAGCAGTGATCTTCACCTCAGAAGTGATTTCGATACAATCCTTATTATTGTCTGCATAGTCAATTTTAACAGAATTCAGATTAAGTGGATGGCACATCGGGATAAGCTCGCTTGTTTTCTTTGCAGCCATTATGCCGGCCACACGAGCCACTCCAAGGACGTCACCTTTAACTATTTTCTTATCCATAATCAAATTGAATGTTTCCGGAGTCATTGTAACCGTGGCATGAGCCACAGCGACACGTTCGGTAATTTTCTTTTGTGTGACGTCTACCATCCGGGAAGCTCCATTTTCGTCGATATGAGATAGTTTTGTTTCTTTTGACATGATATATCCGGATTAACAGGAAAAGAAATTAATTATCTGTGTTACTCTAATCCACATGGCATACCTCCCTTTCGAGAGGATTCCAGAATTTGAACCCTCTTGCACAGCTATGCTCTTATGATCAACCGCCGATCCGATTCATTACGGCACTGTTCTTTCCTGAATGGACGACTGGCTTCATGTCTGTAACCCTGAGGAAAGCATCTGTCAGTTTACGCTGCATCTCGTTTTCATCTAAATTGGAAGATCTCAGGATATCTTTTATGTCAACCTCTCCACCAGTCAGGAGGCACGAACGTAGTTTGCCGTCAGATGTAAGCCTCAGGCGATTACAGGTTTTGCAAAATGGCTTTGACACCGCTGAAATAAATCCTATTGACCCCAGAGCACCCTTTATTCTGTAAATAGTGGCAGGACCACCTCCAATACGCTGTTTATCCGGTACAAGCTCACCAACCTCCCGGACCATTTCCATTATCTCTGAAGTCGGCATAAAGCGATCTTCATCAACCATATCCTTCCATCCGGAAGCCATAAGTTCTATGAATCTCAGCTCTATATCTCTCTCCATGATATATCTGACAAAATCCTGGATTTCATCATCATTATCACCACGCATCACCACTGCATTCATCTTTGTGCCTTTGAAACCTGCTTTTAATACTGCCTCAACCCCATCAAAGACGTCAACAATATTGCCTCCTCTTGTTATTTCCGAGAAACGATCTTTTCTCATTGTGTCGAGACTGATGTTCAATCTGGAGAGACCGCTCTTTTTCAATGCAGTGGCATATTCCTTAAGATAGACTCCATTTGTGGTCAACGCTATATCATTAATACCACTGATCGCCGATATCTCTTTAATAAGAGAGGTGATACCTTTCCTGACAAGTGGTTCACCACCCGTAATTCTTATCTTGTTTACGCCAAGACTTACTCCATGTTTAATAATCTTCAGAATTTCTTCAAAGCTGAGAATTTCTTCTTTCATGCTAAGCTCTGTACCACCCGGCGGCATGCAATAGATACATCTTAAGTTACACAAATCTGTAACAGAAATACGCAGATAACTAATTTTTCTTGAATGTTTATCAATCATTTAATATTTTACCTTTGGCAGATATTATGACACGGTGACACATAAAATGTAAGAAGCGCAAGACATTACGCCCCTACTTTAAGACAAGTTTGGAATTCCTACTCGTTTTATTATAAAAAGCTTTCATTAAAAAGTCACAAACAATCAACAATCTTTTTTGTTATTTCTATAAATGCTGAGGAATTCTTTGTCCCATTATCACCTGCCGCAAATGGCTTTCCCTCATCAGATTTGGAGACAATCTCCGGGTCAAGAGGTATCTTCCCAAGGAATGGCACTTTCATCCTGGCCGCAATTTTCTCTCCACCCCCGGATTTAAATACATCAATCTCTTCTTTACAATGAGGGCAGGTCAGGGTACTCATGTTTTCAATAACACCCAGAACAGGCACATCACTATCTTTTGCAAATATTATTGCCTTTTGAGCATCCAAGAGCGCAACATCCTGAGGTGTCGTCACTATAATGGCCCCGTCAACCTTGCCCATCAGTTCAATCATTGTAATCGGCTCATGACCCGTACCCGGAGGCAAATCAGCTAATAGAAAATCAAGCTCTCCCCAGTTGATACTGCCCACCAGTTCACGAAGATAATCATACTTTGCCGTATCCCTCCATGCAACCGGCTGATCAGGGCTTTCAATGAGAAAAGCCAGCGAAACTACCTTGAGATTCTTATTAACAGATAATGGATCTATACCGTTCTCATTGTCCTTAAGTCTTCCACCTTCTACACCGAGCATTTTGGGAATATTCGGGCCGTGTATGTCAACATCCGCAATCCCTACTTTATAACCCATCTCAGCTAAAGCCACTCCCAGGTTCGCTGTCACTGTACTCTTGCCAACGCCGCCTTTATTTGACATAACCATAATCTTTTTCTTGATCGTGGCCATTCTGTTACTCAAGGCCCATTCATTGTGCTTCAATCCTTTTTCAGGTTTTTTACACGTTTCAAAATCGCGGCAGAACTCACACGTAGACAGTTTCTTACATTCGTTCATATATTTCACCTTTACAACAAATTAAGGAAATGAGGTATTAAAGAATTCTTAAATTATTAAATTTATTACTGTTCCGGAACTACCCTGATGGCTATTGGTTGATTTACAGTCTTACACACAGTCTCGCAAATACCACAACCCACACATTTTTCTTTTCTTATCATAGGTTTGTTGTCTTCCTGATACATTGCATCCGGGATAGGACAATTTCTTACACATTGTTCACAGAACTGTACACCGTATGCCATACAATTAGACTCATCGATATATGCCTTGCCCATCGCAACGTCTTCCTTATTTTCCACCTCTACAAGAGCGCCCTCCTTGCACGCACTTATACATGGCATGCCTTCACAAAGATAACAGGGCGTTTCTTCCGGTATAATAATAGGTGTTCCGTCTGCAATATCAAAATCTTTATTTAGCTTTCCTATACTATAATGCGGACATGCCTTCACGCATTCATCGCATTTTGTACACAGGGCAATGAATTCTTTTTCTTTCAATGCACCTGGCGGCCTGATATATCGTCTTGTATTAGAGTTCTCATCGGGACTAGAGTCCGGATTAGTTATTGCTTCGTATTTAGTTTTAACTATATCACTAACAGCATTTCCAATATACGAAAAGGATTCCTTGAAAAACGCCCTTCTTCCACGGTCTATTATCTCGTCATCCATTTATATAACCTCACTATGTGTACCACGTTCAGCAGTTTCATGAACTTTGTCTGAAAAGTGGTCTAAATATAACAACCCGTCTGACATCGAAAAATTATATGGAAATATAGGCAGTCTTTTGTCAATTTCCGTCTTAACGTACTCGTATACACTGGTTGCCTCTTCAGGAGCCATCCCCTCGTTTGTCTCGTAAAAGAAACCAAGGCTTAGGTCGTCTTGTTTTGGATGCCCTATCTTCGTTAATCCATACTTTCCGGGATCACGCATTATGGGTGCATGCTTTTCCAATTCAAACAGACATGCAAGACATGACGCACCTTTAGACTCCATGTATCTCTTATTAGATATTACAAAATCAAGAGTTTCAAGAGCTTCCTCCCTGGTTTCTGATGGAAAACCGACTATAACATACATATGTACAGCAATGTCTGCATCCAGACAACAATCTATTATGTTTCTGGTTATCTCTGTCTCAATCCCCTTGTCCATTAAGGATAAAACTCTTTTATTAGATGACTCCAGACCGAATACCATCTTAAGGCATCCAGCAGCTCTTGCCTTATTTAATACATCCTTAGTCAGCCCTTTGTCAAACCTGACTCCAGCCATCCACTTTATGTCATTGCCATCCTCAATTAATCTGGAACTCATGTTTTCCAGTTGCTTTACCGGCATGCACTCATCACTGAAGAACATGAATTCTGTATTATACTTCTTTTTCAGTTTTTCTATATCTTCAAGCACTAAATCAAGGCTCCTCAATCGGAATCTCAGGTTATCGACATGGAGGTTGCAAAATGTACATTTCCTCCAGTAACACCCCCTTGATCCCTGCAAGGGCAAAACCCTCATTGGAGACAAATACTGATCCAGAGGGAACCCATCGTAATCGGGAGTAGGCAGAGAATTTATATCCTCAATATGGAATGGCTTATTTACCCGAATCTGATTGCCATCTCTATAAACCAGGTTAGGAACCTTGGCAAAATCCTTCTTGCCGTCAAGTTGTTCTATCAACCCTAAAAGCGCATGTTCCCCTTCAAATACTATGAAGCTATCCACCAGTTCAAAAAGTGTATGATTATCCTGAAGATTATCAATGAGTTTTGTGAAAACGCTACCACCCATTGTTATATGAATGTCGCTGTTCACTTCCTTCAGTAACCTTGCCAGTGTAAATGCCGGCATTACCTGTGATGTTGCTGTTACGGATATACCAACGAGTCCAGGCTGCTGACTGACTATTGAGTCAAGCACGTAATCCTTAAACAAGTCACGATACGGGTTTTCATATTCATCGGCTGACGCCTTCGCAACATCAACAGATGAATACACACTGTATCTCATGGAATTATCGGCAATTGATATCTCAGATGGGTAGTACAACATGCCGAATGCCTGCAGCCATCTGTCAATTATCTTCCAGCTTTCCAGATAATCATCCAGATTGTAAAATCCTTCAGACTTCAAAGTCGCCTTGGCCCATTCTACTTTCTGTACCATGTTCTCGCCTTCTATCACATCTCTTGCCCATTCAAGTCTTGAAAATACCTCATCTTGATTTTCTGCATGCCCGAATGACTTAGTATGGGCGAACGGCCGTTCGCCCATACTAAGTCTAGTGTGCGTTTTCTTTACCTGGTCAGAAGAAAGCAAGGCATCCATTATCTCAATATTAAGATCACGTATTGAAACGTCCTCCACACCCTCTTTTTTTAGAAAACCCTGTAATGAAGGCAAGCTTAAGAATGGCTGAGAAGGAATCCAGGAAGGTGGAAATATCAATGAAACCTGCAAATCTGCTCCTAACTAATTGTTACTCAGTATGTATATTTTTAGATTAATAGTTTATATAGTAATATTATAAATGCATTTTCTGTTTCTACAAAGTAAAAAAGCCCCTAACATAATTGTCAGGGGCTTTTCTTGTTAATACAATCTTTTAAATATGATACTGCATCATGTGCTACTTATATTATCCAACCTTCGTAGTACCACCACCAAGATACAGTGACATAAACTTACTCTCGTTCGCAGGAGTAAATCCAGTCCTTGCCGGTTCCCATACGCCTTTGGCGCCCAGGCCGCCATCTTCTGCCTTGGTAATCCTGACAAGGGTCTCCTTTGGCGTTGTATTTACCACATGGTTGTCCGCCTCTCCACCGTGCATAAAACCCATTGCAACCTTCTTCTTGTGGAAAAGGGTATCTGTCTGATGCATAGGCATCAACCATGACCTTGTTATTGACTGCTGTGAGCCGTATCTGAAGTTAGAAAGATAACCATCAGATGACATAGCCATACCATCCTTCCTTGTCTCATGGGCCTTAACACTCTTCTCTGTTGCAACAAAAGTAGAGTGTTTCATCATAGTTGTATGGTAAGGGTATGATGGATTATACTTTGCCCTGACCATTAGCCTGGCAACCTTATAGAAAGGATCATTAGGCTTCCAGCCTCTGTATGGCCTGTCAACAGGGTTTGCATCTACGTATACATAATCACCATCATTAATTGCCAGATCCTTGGCCGCAGCCGGATTTATGTGTAACTGATGTTCACCTGCACCGGGGCTACGTTTGTCCATTCTATATGGATCGCCAAAGTTGTTATTCCATATAAGGTTCCAGTCCACCGTACTCCACTGCGAATGAACCCTGTGCCTCGTCTTGGGGGTCACACAATAAAACCTGTAGCCACGCTCCCATAGAGGATTTTTTGTTTTCTTGACCTCATTCCACGGCATCTTTATATTCCTTACGTGACGTTCATCTGCACCCATGTGACTTTTTGAAATTCCGTAATCTTCAGGACGTATATATGGATTTGTACTGACAATTACATTTGGAAGATACGGTGTTGCTTCGACCGCCTCTCTATGGCATACAAAGTTCTCTCCGTATTCAATCGCCTCCGGTATATCACAGTAAGAGTGTAGCCTTCCATCATCAGTTGCAAATGGACGGTCATAGACAACCTGCTCATACATTGGCGTCCTCGGATACGTACCGAAATTCAAAAGCGCACCGCCCGGAACGCCATACTTGCCGGCAATCATATCATTTACATTGTAACCTCTTGTTGGTACACTACCATCAAAGAGTCTCTGCATGTAGATCTCCGGCCTGCCTTCCAATACAAATTTCCAGTAGTCAGCAAACCTGCCATCACCCAGGATTTCACCCATTCTCTTTGCCACCAGCGCAGGTACGACAACATCGTCCTTAGTGTCATGAAGAGGTTTTATTCCGCCTTTCCACACCTGCAGGAATGGATTCGAACATGAACATGTTACCTCATAATGCTCAAATTCCATCCATGAATTTACCGGGAAACCTACGTCTGCATACTGTACGGATGATGTCATCATGATGTCACTGGATATAATAAGGTCAATCCTGGGATTGACATTCTTAAACATCTCATATACCCATTTAGCGTTATTAATCAGGTTGACATTGTTAAACCACATTACCTTAGTAGGAGTATTATAGTGTGTCTCTCCGGTAAAACTCTTCCTGCCAAACTTTGGTGTATTAACGATCAAAGGCGTATCACCATGGTTCCAATAAGCAACCTCTTCGTCCATTGCATAACTGTGTGCATGTACCTTTTTGCCATCCAGGTGGGGATCAAGACTCATGTCAAATGGGTCTTCTGCAATAATTCCCTTAAATCCCGGACCTGACCATTTTGAAGCCTGGAAGTTTCCTGCTTTGTAATTGCCCGCCCAGGTATGAGATCCTGAACCATGGTATCCTATATTACCTGTTAACATAAGAGGCAGATAAGTGGCTCTGTTATGCAGTGTTGCATGGAAATAATGGTTTATACCTTCTCCATAATGTATGGAAACCGGCTTGATCGTTGCACAGTCCTTTGCAAGCCTCTCAAGGAGGTGCGGAGGTGAACCGGTAATATCAGCCGTGGTCTTTACATCAAAGTCCCTGAGATGTATCTTATACATATCAAAAAGAGTCATAACCTCGACTTCTTTACCATCAACAGTCTTAACCTTGAATGTACCTTCCAAGGCAGGATCAATGCCTTTGGCCACCATTTTCTTACCCACATCTTCCCTGGTTATTGCTTTAAAATCCTTGGATTTTGTATCATATATAACATAGTCTCCTAAAGCCTCGCGCTGTTCCTTCTTCATACCCTGTACCGTATGGCTATAATCAAGTTCCGGAGCTTTGTAGTTTGCAAACACCTCATCAGCCTTAAGTCTCTTCAGTGTATCTGTTCTGACAAGCAGAGGAAAGTCCGTAAATTTCTTGACAAAATCCGCATCATACCACTTATTATCCATTATGATCTTTGTCATACAAAGGAATATTGTTGTATCTGAAATACCGGTCCTGCAAGGAATCCAGTAATCGGCTTTTGTCGCTGAAGGACTGTACTCAGGTGTAATAACCACCAGCTTTCCACCCCTTTCCATAACCTCTGTCAACCAGTGTGCCTCAGGCATCTTGTTCTCAATCAGGTTTTTTCCCACCTGTATAGTCAGTTTTGAATATCTGAGGTCTGCAAAGTCAACATCAGATGTCTGCAGACCATGAACGAATGGATGTCCCGGAGCCTGATCTCCATGCCATGTATAATTTGAGAACCTTCTTCCTCCCATCGCCTTATCAGGACCAACACCTCTTACGTTGGCATCAAGCAAGGCAAGCATGTTTGAGAAACGATACATTCCCATATACTTTCCAATAACCCCCAACAGGCCCATACCGCCGCGATTCTTAAAACATCTTGTCCCGGCGCCATTCCAGTGCGTGAGGGTTTCAGGAGCATACTTATCTCTCTCAAGCAGTCTCTTCTTGCCCTCTTCACCACTGTATGCCTTAGCTATATGTATCATACCCCTGGCGACGTAATCAATAATATCATCCCATTGCATCCTTAATTGCTCATCAGTACCTCTGGATGTAAATTTATATTTTTCTCTATTATCCCAGTCAAGTTCAGGAAATCCGTCATCTGCCCACTGTTTCCAGCCTTTTCTAAGAAGCGGATATCTTAACCTGTGTGGCCCGTATACCCTTCTAAAGAAGGTGTAACCCTTCAAACACATTCTCGGATTCCATGTTCTCTGCGGTTTTCGACCCTCAATATCACCGTAATCCTGATGTTCATAATCCTGCTCTACTCTTACAACAACTCCATTTCTGACAAAAGCCCTTACCCTGCATTGATGGGTATCGTTAGGTGAGCAGCAGAACGCAAATGTACGGTCATACCTGTACTGATTCCTGTATACATCTTCCCAGTTTCTGTCAGGATAAGCGTCGAGAGGGTTATCAACCTCTACCGCCGGCTTCAATGATCTAAAGGCCAATGCGTCTCTCATAGGTATCGAAACAGCAGCCGTTACCCCTCCGGCAACCTTCATAAATGTCCTTCGCGTAAGCTTCATAAACATCCTCCTTATATATGGAAATTTAATACTATGATATTACGTAGTTATTCGTCTTACCACTTTCCTGCTTTAATTTTGTAATATTCTGCACATCTGGAACACACGCCATCCTGTGGCTTCCAATCTGGAAAATCTTCTTTTAAGACTTTGACAATATCTTCATCTTCCGCCGCTTCCTCCGCCCAATCAAATGATGGAAAACCGCAGAGTGTACATGTAGTACCCGGTAGTGGGCCCAGCTTCTTTGTCTCCTCTATAAGCTCTTCTGCTGAACGACTTCCTGCCGCTAATGCCAGGACTTTGTTATTATCCTTTGATAGTTCAACCATCCTGTCATGAGCCATAGGTTCTTCAGCTTCCCACATTTTACTAAATATCAATTCTCTTGTTTCATCAGGTATTTTACTGAAGAAAGAGTCGAACTCTCTCTTCCTCTCTTCTCTGGTTGCTGTAGTTTCCAGTCCCTTGTTAACCAATCGGCCGTCAACAGAGATATCCCAGAAAAGCCTGTATCTGTCCCTCATTAAGCGATCTTCCATAGGAGACGGGCTAAACTCCTCATTTACATTATACTTGAATTTACTATTCATCATGTCAGAAACGTGCATAAGCTCATGCCTGAGTACCCTGCGTATCTCTCTGCCGTCCTCAATGAAAAGCTCTGGGTATAGCCTTATGATGACTTTCTTTCCTTCATCTACAACATTCGAACCTTCATTCTGCCTGGTAGTCGCCCTTCTGACATGTATCTCTTCTACAACTTCTTCAATATCAGGGTATTCATCAAATATACCTCTGACATAAAGGTCGTACCCAAGCTTGTTGAAGATATCGTTATCCAGTTCTTTGAATTTCCTTGCTCTCTTTTCCTGTTCCAACTCATAGATAGCGTCTCTTCTTTCGTGATATTCCTTATAAATCTCAAGATCACCGGCCATTTCCTGTTTTGCCAGCCCCTTATATACGATATCATCAACCAACTGCTGATCGTACATTATCTCAAGTGTTTTAGTATCTTCTTCCTGTAGTTTAGGCATATTCCTCCTCGTCCATACAAGAATCACACGCCATTGCGCTTTTACCTTCAAGTCTCGACATATAGTCAGGTTCATTACCCTGATATTCATCTATCTCTTCTGGATCGACATTAAGTTTTTTCATTTCTATGTGAACAAAACTATCTGCCAGCTTTGTAGCGTGCCTGTAAAATGCTTCCGGAGTTTTCTTCGATGCTGACGTTGCAAATGCATGTATCCATCTGCCAATGTGTGAATTTAAAAACTTCTTCTTGCCTGACAGACAGGCTTCCTGCTTCTCATCACTATGGTTTTCTATTGCATATGCCAGTTTATATGTCAGAAAATGCAGGAACTCCAGTTCAACGGCAATATGGTCCCATCTTCTGCTGGATGCCTTATCTTCCTCAATCTCTATACCATAAGCTTTATAAAATCCTGAAATATCTGAAAGATCCTGTGTTTGCTGCCATATGTGTGAACCGCTGAAATACATTTCGTATGGCGGACAATCCATTGCAACAGTCGCTCCACCAAAAGTAGCATGATAGCCTTGAGATAATGTTTCAACATCAGCCCCCTGCAACCCTTCCTGCAGATCATTAAAGGTTTCAGACAATTCGCCGTTTCCGTGTAGTCCCAGACAGATTTTCACTTCTTCCATATACTCCTTATTATTTAATAAATCCACAGCCTCTTTGTTCGGTTCGAGAAGACACGTTGAAAGAAACTGATATATCTGACTCGCCGCGAGCAGATCCTCTACATTCTCACTGATTTTGTTTTCCATAAAATACCTCTATAAATTTGTAACCGAAAAGTTGCGGTTACTACATGAACCAATCATTTCACATTATCAAAATAATCCTGCACACTAGCTGATTTGTTATAACCGATAACGTATTCATCTGTAGTAGTTGCCAGGTTGCCATCATACCATTTACCAGACCTGACAGCATAACATTCGAAACAGTTGCGGCAAACACCATCTCCCTTACTCCACCCGGAATAATCTGCCTTTATAAGTTTCTCGGTATCGCTATCTATCAGGCTGCTATCCAGCCAGAAATATGTAGGATTCCCACACAAAGGACACGGGCTATGGTATTTGGATGCTTCTACATTTGCAGGAGTCAAATATTTCACCCTGGACTGCCCTTCCGCCTGTTTTATTCTATTTACCCAACCTTTTTCTCCCTGAATCCAGTAAACGTCAGAATAATGCGGTTTGCCTGATTTGGTATCTTCATTTGGCTCTTCCTGAAACAGGCCCCACTGAATACCACCTGTATTCCTTTGGTGATACTTAGGATCATCCGCAGGCTTAAATGCCTCAAAACTTGCAGTCCATTCTTCTGCCAGAACAGTTGTGGAATTGAGTCCTGTAACACTAATACCTATAAAGAAGAACATGCTAAATACACAAAACAATCTCGGGTATTTCATATCTTCAGTTACCTCCCTTTATATAAACGTTTATCTTAAAAGTATGTACTTTAATATGTGATCATTCTCTTTTCATCACTCTCCCATGTTGGCTCCTCGACCTTAACCCTGACCATTTCAGTGCCGTCTGAAGCAAAGCCAATCACGGTATCATTATACACTTCAACCTTCTTCCCCATTATCTCAGACTCATAAATCTTTTCTCCATCCTCAATTTCAAACTTTGAAAGCATGGTTTGTGTAGTCCTGAAAAGTTGCAGTACCGCCATCAGGGTTCTCGAAGGAGCCGCATACTTGTCAAGCGCTTCATCCACTCCGGGTCCAAACATCTGCCTCAAATAACTCCTTGGCGCCCACCTGGGTGGTATATAATAAATATTAGGCTCTGTACCAAACTGAGGGTAAAGAGGCAGTGCTACTTTGTGAATATGTATCAGCCAGTCCATAGGATTCTTTGGATCAGGTTTTTTATAATCTCCTGTCAACAATCCATTTAATCTTATCTTGCCTACACACGCAGCCATACATCTGGCTTCCATCCTTCTACCTTTTGTAATAGGATCTTTTCCTTCAACCCTTGGGTAACATCCAATGCATTTTTCAGACATCCTTGTTTCACCTCTGTACATCGGCTTTTTATAAGGACACTGCTCCACACACTTCCTGTATCCTCTGCAACGTTTCTGGTCTATCAATACAATACCGTCTTCCTTACGTTTATATATAGCCTTCCTCGGGCATGCAGCCAGGCAGGCAGGATAAGTGCAATGGTTACATATTCTCTGCAAGTAGAAAAACCATCTCTTGTGCTCCGGAAGCTCAGAAGATTCGGCCGCTGGTCCTGTCTCATAGTTTGTTTTCTCACTCGCAGCAGTGTCTTCATAAATATTTGGGAATCTCCACTCCTTATCGTCTGGGATATAACCTACAGCAACCTGATTAAGTCCTTTTGTCTTGGCTAATTCAAAGATAGTGTCACCATTGTATAGACCGTAAGGAGCCTTAGTTTCATCCTTATCTTCGGCAGATGTATACCACTCCATCGGATTGTTGCCATTATCCCATAACAACTGTAGTATTTTATGATCCCAATGTTGAGGATAACCGCCATAAGGCTTGGTCTCAACGTTATTCCACCACATATATTCCTGGCCTTTACTGTATGTCCATGTACTTTTGTGGGCCATAGTGCAGGTCTGACAGGCAATACACCTGTTTATATTAAAGACCGCTGCAAACTGATGTTCCGGCCTTGATTCGAAGTATGGATATTCCATCGTTCTACCAAGATGCCAATTGTGAACAAGCGTCATAATTATCCTCCTTAATTTCTAGTTATCTGGAATTTCTCTAAATTGTCTATTCAGTGTTTATTTTATCTATTTTACAGTCTCAATCTTCAATGGACGCCATCTTATACTGACAGATTTTTGTCCATTTCTATCACCCTCTTTTCCATTCCATACCGCCATGTTAAAGAATGTTGACATACCGGGTACGAACTGGACATCGTTTTCATCTGAAGTTGACAATGGCCTGTAGATTACCACATCCCATTTACCATTGTTCCATGAACCTTTACCGTTTACATCCTGATTCTCCTGCGATGTCAAAGTCCCAAATCCTACAGCATTCAGGTCCTCCACTGATCGGCCCCTGGGAAGCGACAGCAAGGAACCAGCAGCAATTCCACCGGCCATAAGGTCAGCACTATCGAATGCCTCTTTATGGAAATGTATTGGATCAGGACTAAAATCAAAATCTGTAAACATGTTGGGATACTCATCTTCCATATGTTCTTTTCCGCCAGCGACATGTAATTCCTTTTCCCAATCAGCCTTCCAATGCCATATATTTACAGCTTTACCTCTGTCACCCATCCTTGGACTAAATGGTTTCTCCGGCGATATTACCTTAACTGTTTCTAAAGGAAACATCAATCCAACGGCATCTCTGAATTGTGCATGTGCTATCGCCCTGTCATTCTTGCTGGCGTCACTCCATTTAATACCAAAGAAAATCGTTTCGCCGTTATGGAAGCCTCTGATCGCTACCTCCAGCACAGAACCGCCACCGTTAGGAAATGACAGATCCTGCATCTGCAAATTTACTGTATACGGTTCTGCCTGCCCCAGAGCCAGATCAGCACCATTTAAATCCGACGCTATGTACTTGACGGTTAACCCCTCTTCAGTTGGTATATTTTCTTCCATTGATATTTCCTTATCAAGACCCTGTGAGAAAGTTACACCGCTACATAAAAAAAACATTACGACTAAGGTACTTCCGAAGTAAACAGACTTTCGCAATAGGCATTTCATCATCTCAATTACCTCCACTTTTCGTTAAATTGGATTTATTTCTTTCTTAATCTTAATCGGGAACTCAACATCATTATAAAACGTAACACTAAAAACTCAACCTCAAAATCATAAATCTGAAAAAAAATTCTGTTATTTTAGTCATACATACATTTAATAAACGAAATGATCGGCTGATTAGTTCCGGCCAAAGATGCTTTTTTCACTCTGGCAAACAGAGTCGTGCGGGAATGGTAATAAAAGTACAGTACTATGATAACTGTAATAATCCATGAAGTGCCCCCACAAATTGATAAATTTAGCAATAAATGTGCCACACTAAATCATACAAAAAATTTTACATTTAACATCCACGGTTATAAAGATATATGATAATGGGCAAATGCACATAAGAGTTTTGTGTTACGAAGCCAGTTTCATTATAATTGACATAATGTCATATCCGCTTTTGTACAGAAAAAAACATCTGACATTGTGTCAATTTTCCAAATACAGATTGTCTGCTGTAACCATCTAACTCTCAAAGGCTTACTTCTCTAGCAATAAAAGTATCAGCCGGGCATGATTATCAGTTTTATTTTTAGAACGGAAAAACATATCAGCTATTTATATTAACATCCTCTTCCTGCCCCTTTCCTTCTTCCTGCTTTTCTTCCTCTTCCAGGGAATTCATTTTTCTGTATATAGTTCTTGGCGTAATGCCAAGCAAATTTGCGGCAATTTCTTTATCTCCTTTTGACCTTCTCAAAGTTTCAATAATTACCTTTTTCTCGATCTCGCGAAGCGGCATACCAAATGGTATAGTTAACTTTCTCTCCTCAATCTTTTCCCTGGAGATATTTTCAGGAAGGTCCTTTTGTGTAATTACCCTGTCCTGTGTTAAGACTACTGCCCTTTCGATTACATTTTTTATTTCACGCACATTACCCGGCCATTGATAGTCGGTCAAAATATCCAAAACATCCTCTGCAATCCCGTCTACTACCTTATTATTCATTTCCTGGTAAATCTTAAGAAAATGGCTAATCAACAAAGGAATATCTTCCCTTCTCTCTCTTAAAGGTGGCATGTTTATGGTAATCACGTTTAAACGGTAATACAAATCCTCTCTGAATCTTTTTTGTTTAATAGCGTTTTCAAGATTAACATTCGTTGCTGAAATAATGCGTACGTTGCTTCTTAATACTTTAGTGCCTCCCAATCGTTCAAATTCACCTTCCTGTAAGACACGAAGCAGCTTGACTTGAATAGAGGGAGTTATTTCTCCTATTTCATCTAGAAATAAAGTCCCCTCATTGGCCAATTCGAAACGTCCTTCTTTCTGGCTGACGGCACCGGTAAACGCTCCTTTTTCATAACCGAAAAGTTCGGATTCAAGCAGGGTATCCGGCAAAGCAGCACAACTCACCCTTATAAAAGGTTTATCACTTCTTGCGCCTACGCTATGAATAAGTGATGCAATAGACTCTTTTCCCGTACCATTTTCCCCCTGAATTAAAACAGACGCCTGACTGGGTGCAACTTGCTCAGCTAATTTTATAACATCACGCATTACGTCACTTTGCCCGATAATATCAGCGTGTCTATCGTGTTCGGAATGTGCCAGTTGCTCATGCAGGAATTTATTTTCAACAATAAGAGCCTGTTTCTCTATGGCCTTTTTAATCATATTGGCAATTACAATTTTCTTGAAAGGCTTTGTAATAAAATCGTAAGCACCGTCTTTCATGGCCCCCACAGCTTTCTCTATTGTCCCGTGTGCAGTGATCAATATCACCTCTACTTCCGGTTTGACCAATTTTGATGCCTTAAGCAGCTGCAACCCATCCATTTTTGGCATTTTCAGATCTGAAAGCATTACGTTGACTTTCTTTTCCCGCAAAATGTCTAAAGCCTTTTCACCCTCATCTGCCAAAAGGACTTCGTAGCCTTCTTTAGAAAGCATTCTTGACAGTGCAAGTCTTATACTTTCCTGGTCATCAACAATCAAGACTGTCTGTTTTGCCAAGTTATTCAACCCTCTCCTCTCCACAACCTTTAACCGGAAAACTAACAGTCATAGTTGTACCTTTTGTAATCGTGCTTTTGCACATAATATCACCTCCGTGTCCCTCCACAGTCTTCATCGTCAGTGCAAGGCCCAACCCCGTGCCCTTAACCTTTGTGCTATAAAACGGATCAAATACTCTTTGGATATCTCTCTTGCTAATGCCAGAACCGGTATCAGTTATATTAATTTCTATATTATCACCCTTAAGCCTTGTAGATATACTCAGTTTGCCACCATCAGGCATTGATTCAAAAGAGTTTTTCAGGATATTAAGAAATGCCTGCTTTATCTGGTTAGTGTCGAGCAATATTCCTGGTAGATTTGGCGCATAATTCTCTTTCAAGGAAATGCCACTCTGTGACATTTCCTTGTTAAAGAATTTTGCAAGCTCAACCAATACATCATTAATAAATGCCGGCCTTGTCTCTAATTTGGGAAACCTTGCAAAACGTAAATATTCATCGCTAATTTCCGTTAAACTATCTACTTCATTCAGAATAGACTGTATCAAATTTTCAGCATCTTTATTTTTTCGTCCGTTATAATTACTGATTTCATCATACAACAGCTCTGTATTTAAACTAATTGAACTTAAAGGATTTCTTATTTCATGAGCGACCTTTGCAGACATCTCACCTATAGTTGCAAGACGTTCACTATGCAGTAACTGATGCTCCAGTCTTTTTCTTTCTGTAATATCATGGCTTGTCAATACGGTGCCCCAATATTTGCCATCGTGATCGAATACCGCAGAATATGTGTTGTACAAAAAACCACTCTTAATCCTTACTTCCTGGTGCTGAGAAGTCTCAATTCCCTTTCTAAATTTCTCAGTAATTTTTGACGCCACGCCTCCTATATAAGGAATCTGACCGTTTTTTATTGATTTATTAATTATGTTTTCCCTCTTCACTTTCCATGCATTTTCAATTTCCCTATTGCACATTGTTATTTTATCGTCAGTGTCTATAAATATAACTCCCTCAGCCATGTTTTCTATTGTTGATCTTATCTCAAACAGCACATCGTCTCTGCTCTTTCTCAATCTATCCATTATAGATGTCACAAAATAAACTGAAATAAAAATCGTGCTTGCAAGAGCAAAAAATATACCCAGTATATACACTTCAGAGTGCCAGAGTTCTTCACCAAATTCAAATGTAGAAAGGATTTTTAAAGGCTGGTGAGGTATTAACGCATAATACTCCATGAACAGTAACAGAGCAAAGAGGCAGACAGCAAACAGTGCCTGTAGATAACTATACTTTTTCTCTAATAATATCCCCCCTATTATGGCATGAAATATGAAATAAAATATAAAAGGATTTTCGATACCGCCTGCAAAGTATATTAAGCATGTTAAGAAAACGAGATCTAACATGATTTGTATGCCCGCATGCTTCTGTACAGCAGTAAATGTCTTATTACGAAGAACTTTTAGATAGCAAATAAACCCCGCATTTGACAACCCTAAAATTATTCCTATTATGTAAAGAGGGGCGACCCATGTAACAACATCAAAAACACTACTGGCAAGATAAGTCGTAACAAACAATCCAAAGACAGCGATCCAGCGCAAATGAATCAGCCAATATAGACGTTCAACTAATTCCGCCTTCATAATGCCTTCTTTGAACATTTACATAAGCCCCCTGTTTTGGTTTGTTGTTATCGCTGCTACAAGCATGCCTTTAACATGTCTTGTCACACAAAACGATAATTATAGAAAAGAATTGTGCAATCTGATGATATTTTGGAAATAAATTATATTTACTACTATGGATTATAATAGCTAATTGATAGCTCTATTTAGTAACTGCAACAATTTACATGAATCCAGTAGCAACATCAGGAATTCATTATATTAAAAACAACATATTATTTGCAACAACTAATAATACTCATAAAAACATCTTCTGAGCACCAGACTATTGACAACAAAACAACCGCCAGTATAATCTCTTTAGATTTAACTTAAAGCAATTTTTAATCACAGCCGTAATACTTTCGCCGTCTTTGTAAAAACTATTTGTAAACGGGATAAACCCAAATGCGAGTAGAGTTTGAATTGCCGGACATCGGAATTGAAACAGACGATAAGATAGTCGTATCTTTCTGGCATGTTGAAGAAGATGAAGAATTTGAAGAGGGAAACGACCTTATGGAAGTTTCTACACATAAAGCGACTTTCAATATTCCAGCACCTGATACAGGAAAGCTGATTGAAATATTGGTACAGGAAGGTGACGTGGTAAGAGTCGGTGATATTATTGCAGTAATAGAAACAGAAGATTATTAAAATGACCGATGTTTATATAAAACTATAATGCCATTTACAGATATTCTCGCTCAGGATCATGTTACTGACCACTTCAGAAAAACAATAGCCGCTAATCATCTATCTCACGCATATATCTTTACCGGACAGGATGGGATTGGAAAGACACTTCTTGCAAAGGAATTCTCAAAGGCCATTTTTTGTACGGAAAACAAGAACGATTCCTGTGATTTATGCCATAACTGCGTTCGTATAGAAAATAATAATCATCCTGATATTCACTGGATAGAAATAGAAGAAGGATCTAAATTTCTAAAGATTGATAATATCAGAGATCTACAGCACTCAGTAAAACTAAGCCCAGTCGAATCCAACTACAAGATATTCATCATTAAGGCGGCAGACAGGATGAATGAAGAGGCTTCAAATTGCCTGCTCAAAACACTTGAAGAGCCTCCTCCCAACACCATAATTGTCCTCATCGCAAACTCACTTGCACCTGTTAAGGAGACAATCAAGTCGAGATGCCAGATAATCAGATTCCATCCGATACCAACACACATAATCGAAGACCAGCTGATTAAGAGGTTTGATGCTGACACAAGCAAGGTTGGATGGATATCAAGGTTTTGCAGCGGAAGTCTCGGAAGTGCATTTGAACTACTAGAAGATAATTTTTACGAAAAAAACAGAGATATTGTAAACCGCATTTCTGTATCAAGTATAGATAACCTTCTTCTTGCCGAAGAAGTTATCAACACCTATTTAAGTCCAAGTGAGACTTTAGAAGAAAAAAGAGAGGCTTTCAGGCGTATCTTAAATTGCATACTGCAATTCTACCGTGATCTTCTGGTAGTTAAAGTCAGGAATATATATGGTGCCGGCAAAAAGATACCGCCACTTTTCAACGCAGATCATGAGGATGCACTAAAGAGGTGTGCCGGTTATTTGACCCAAAGACAAATAACTGAAATAATTAATGATATCCTGGAGTCCATCAAATACATTGATTACAACCTGAATATCAATTTATTGGTCGAAAACATATTTACGAGGATTGCAATGTTGAATTCGCCGGAAAGAGGGTAAAATTAACTCTTTTGGCCACTTCGTATTCTGATTCTACCAGCAAGAAAACAACCAAAAATATATCACCTCATTCAAAGAGCCATCTAAAAAAACCCTTGCAATACACATATTTCCAAATATAATGTGTATAGAAAGGAGGTTTCAATGAGAACCAACATAGTGCTTGATGATGAGTTAGTCAATAATTGTATCAAGGCAACCGGTATAAAAACCAAGAAGTCTTTAATTAATTACGCCTTAAAGGAACTTTTACGGCATAAAAAGCAGAAAAAGATTCTGGAATTAAGAGGCAGGATTACGTGGGAAGGAAGTTTAGATGAGATGAGAAAAGGTTATAAAACATGATATTGGTTGATACCAGTGTTTGGATAGACTTCTTTGCCTCAAAGACTTTGCCTCATGTAGAAACACTTGAAAAACTTATCCTTATGAACAAGAACATTTGTATCTGTGGAATTGTAATAACTGAGATTCTTCAAGGGATAAAGAACGATAAAGAGTTTAATAAAACAAAAAGACTATTAGAGTGCCTGGTCTTTCTTCCAATGTCGTATACAACCTTTATAAATTCTGCCCAACTATATAGAACACTTCGTAAGAACGGAACAACTATTAAAAGAGTTATGGATTGTTTAATTGCAACAGTAGCAATAGAAAACGATATTTCAATCTTACATAATGACAAAGACTTCTTACTTATAGAAAGTCAAAGCAAGCTTAAAACGTATAAAACCCAACACTAGACAACAAAAGAAGCTTGAGTTGTTTTACTATTTCCAGTATTACCTCTTTTCAATGAAGATCATGAGGATGCACTACAGAGGTGTGCCGGTTATTTAACCCAAAAACAGATAACTGATATAATTAATGATATCCTGGAATCTATCAAATTCATTTATTATAAGTTGCATTATGCCACCCTATATGACATAATGCAACAATCTTAACAAATAATTAAAAAGGAGAAGAACATGTCTACAGCAGTCAAAATTTCTGACGAATTAGCCAAAAAGGCTAAAATAAGGTCTAAAGTAGAAAAAAGGTCAATTGCAGGGCAGATTGAATATTGGGCGGCAACAGGTGAAATAGTTGAGGAGAATCCTGACCTTCCATATTCCTTTATAAAAGATATCTTAATAGGTAAGGAGCAAGCCAATAATAAACTTCTATCTCCTTATAAATTCAGTGAAGGAGACTCGTATTGACCATACAAGTCTTACAGACGCCTTTATTTGCAAAGCAAAAGAAAAAACTAAGAAAAACACAAATAAAAGAGTTAGACAAGACCATAAAGGTAATTATTAAAGACCCAAAAGCAGGTGAACAAAAAAAAGGAAATTTAACCAGTATCTGGGTTTATAAATTTAAAATTACAAATCAACTATATCTTTTAGCTTATGAATGGAATAAAAAGTCGAGGATTTTGATAGCGTTAGGCGTACATAAAAATCTCTATCGTAAGTTAAAGAAGTATTTAAAATAAAAACACTGTGGCCTCACCCTGCAGGAGGCCTATATCAATAAAATATGGTACTGTAGCCAACTTAATACGTTGATAATAGCCTGAATATTAATTTATTGATCGAAAATATATTCACGAGAATTGCAATGTTGAATTCACCGGAAAGAGAGTAAGATTTCCATATTGGTCATTATCTTTTCATCAAAAAGAATACTAAACGCCTGGGCTCACTTGCCAGTAGTGCGATAAAAATTTGGCAATAGTCCAGTAAGAATAAACGCTTAAAGAAGATGTAAAATTAAAGGCCGATAGCCCCACTGGTCAATCTGCAGCGCATTGTTAACCCTTTTTGGCGCTCTATGTTTTTCCAACTGGATTTAACTGCTCTTTTGTAAAAATAATTATTTCTGTACCGTCGATGTCTTTCCAATCATCACCACTAAGCTTAGCAGTAATGAAATCGAGGTGATTTATCCCACAACCAGGACATGTTCTGGTAATAATTCTGGACTTCAAATAATGACCACTACTATTCGCTACCCCCATATTTTCTGCTTGGTATCGAATAGCATCGTTACATTGTTGAGCATCAAGCAATGAAGCAAACTCTTTTATTTGTTCAATCAGTATCTCTCCCTCGCTTGTGTAACGTTCTTGTTTTCCAGTCTTTTTCAAATAACATGAACAATTATCACAATATGGGTTTTGAGATAGCCAAGCAAATACGGCAAAGCCTCCCACTGAGAACCCAATCAATTGTAAGATGGCATAAGCATAACCCCAAAAGCCACCCAACTCGCCGGTTGAAGCACTTCCTCTTAAAAAAGATAAAGATGTATTTTTGATGTCGATGTCTAAGTATATCCAGAAGGATATTACTTCTTTGATACGAATACCATCAATCTCAAACATAAAGTAAGGAATGTAGTGGATAATAAGAAATGCGCTTATGGATGCACTAAGCATGTTGAGCAAGACTCCACCAACCGGTTTTTGGTGAAATAGCATTGCTCCAGCATAATAGCCACTAGCAGCACCAAAACCAGATAGAAAGGCCCCGACAGGAATAACAAACCAAAACATCCATGAATAAATCGCAAAACCAGAATAAACTTCGATCAACCCAAGGGTAATGCCAGTAAGCAACGATGCTGTGATGCCAAAGGCAGCAACGAATAATTGTTTATCTGCACGTATATATTCGGACATAGCATTCCTCGTTGAGTTATATTTACTTATGGACAACAGTTAAATATACATCAACTGTATATTTCCAATACCATAGCCATGATTTATAATACTTTAAAGCATTTTTCAAGTAAATTTCTGATAAACCTGGAAAAGACTTGGAAAAAGCAGTGAGTCGTTGATTAATTATGGATGATGTGAAGGTGTGTTATGGAAAACAGATTTTGTACAGGATTGCTTTTTTGGAGTGCAGTGACCGTGTCACTGCTTTAATACGCATCATCAAGGATGATGCACTCCATATTTCTGCCAATTCGCCTCCCCTCAAGTTTGTGCCTCTACTTCTGCAATAACCTCGGCACACCGGTTACACAGTGTCGGGTATTTCTCTATCTTGCCTACCTCTTTACGGTAGTTCCAGCATCTGTCACATTTATTACTATCTGAAACTCTTACCTTGATAAACAGCTTCTCAAATATCTCACCCTTATTCGATGAATCCAGAGGTTCTTCGCTTACACTTACGTCTGAGACTATAAATATCATCGGGAATTCACTCTCATATTCCTTGAGAAAATTAAGCATATCAACATCGTCAGTATAAAGGTCAACCGACGCCTCAAGAGAGTTGCCTATTTGCTTTGACGCCCGCATTCCTTCCAACTCCCTGGCCACATCCGTCCTGATCTTGATAATCTTTTCCCACTTATCGTTAAGCTCTTTATCTATAAACTTTTCATTATTAACCGGCCAGTCAGCCAGGTGTACAGATGGAATATTGTCATCATCATGCGTCATCTCCAGCCACACCTCTTCTGAGGTATAGGCCAGGATTGGGGCAAGGAGCCTTACCAATACGGAATTTATCCTGTGAAGAACAGTCTGGGCTGCACGCCTTTCAATAGAGTTCTTCGAAAAGGTATATAGTCTATCCTTCAGAATATCCAGATAGAAGGAGCTCATCTCAACCGCACAGAAATTGTGAACAATATGATAAACGCGGTGAAATTGATACGATTCGAATGCAGATGTTATTACAGTTATAAGATCTTCCGTTTTGTGCAGCGCCCACCTGTCAATCTCCAGCAGTTGTGTGTACTCTACAGAATCCTTGTTTGGATCAAAGTCAAATAGATTGCCAAGAATGTACCTGAATGTATTCCTGATACGCCTGTAGGAATCTGACAACTTTGCAATGATTGCAGGAGAAGTGTTCATCTCGTTCCTGTATTCCATGGAAGACGTCCACAGCCTTACGATATCCCCTCCCATTTCCTTCAGGGCATCTCCAACCGATACAAAATTGCCAAGTGATTTAGACATCTTTTTGCCATGTTCGTCTACTACAAAACCGTGCGTTATTACTGTTTTAAATGGGGCACAACCCCATGCCGCAACTGAAGGAAGCAGAGAGAGCTGGAACCAGCCTCGATGCTGGTCGCTTCCTTCAAGATATATATCCGCCGGGAAAGATAATTCCTCCCGTTTCCTCACTACAGAATTATGGCTGGATCCTGATTCAAACCATACGTCAAAGATGTCGTTCTCCTTTTCAAAGTCAGAAGAGCTGCACTTCGGACATTTTGTGCCGTCCGGCAGGAACTCCTTCGTATCTTTATAAAACCAGCTATCTGCCCCATGCTGCAAAAACATATCACGCACATGGTCCACTACCTTCACGTCCAGGAGTGATTCCTTGCAATTGTTACAATAGAAAGCAGGTATAGGCACACCCCATGAGCGTTGCCTGGAAATACACCAATCAGGTCGTTCCTTTATCATATTGGATAATCTGACTTCTCCCCATTGCGGTATCCAGTTTGTTTTCTCTATCTCAGCTAATGCATTTTTCCTGAGATCCTGATGATCCATGTTTACAAACCACTGTTCAGTTGCCCGAAAGATCACCGGTTTTCTACAACGCCAGCAATGGGGATAAGAGTGGCTTATTTTCTCCATACGCAATAAAAGACCCAACTCCTCGAGTTTCTCTGTTATTGATTTATTTGCGTCATATATATTCTGCCCGGCAAAATCGCCTGCCTCTTCTGTAAATACTCCGATTGCATCAACCGGACTTACAATCGGCATATCATACCTTAAACCGGTCTGGTAATCGTCCTGTCCATGGCCGGGAGCGGTATGCACACATCCAGTTCCGTCCGTGAGAGTAACGTAATTTGCCAGAACGACAGATCCTTCCCGCTTCATAATTGTATGCTGGTATTTCAAGCCTTCCAACGAACTGCCTTTGGCCGTACCCATGCGTTCGTAATTCTCTATTTCAAGCCGGTTCATGACAGAATCCACTAAATCTTCAGCCAGTATTGAAACCTGCTTTTTCTGTGTCTTTGGATTTATATATCTCACTGCAGTGTATTGATATTCAGGATGCAATGCGATTGCAAGGTTTGCCGGTAACGTCCATGGAGTAGTAGTCCATATCAGCATATAAACATCTTCATCCTGAAGTCCATCAAACTTATCTTCTGGATTATCTATCAGTTTGAAGTTGACGTAAATTGAGGGGCTGGTCTTGTCCTGATGCTCCAACTCTGCCTCAGCAAGCGCAGTCTCACATTGCATACACCAATGTATGGGTTTCAGACTTCTGTAGACATATCCTTTTTCAACAAGTTTCCCAAACACCTCTATTATGCCTGCTTCGTATTGAGGTGTGAAGGTTAGATAAGCAGATTCCCAGTCACCTGATACACCCAGTGCCTTAAATTGCTTCATCTGTACCTTTACGAATTTTTCAGCATATTTCTTGCACTTCTTGCGAATCTCAATCTTTTCCATCTCTTTTGCCTTTGAACCCAGTTCCTGCATTACCCTGTGTTCAATAGGCAGGCCATGGCAGTCCCAGCCCGGTATATACGGGGCATCATAGCCCCTCATGGTATAAAACCGGACAATCATGTCTTTCAGTATTTTGTTTAATCCTGTTCCTATATGGAGGTCTCCTGTAGGGTATGGAGGCCCATCATGTAGAATGAATTTCTTAGCGCCTGCCCTGGCGCTTCTTATTTGAGCGTACAGGCCATCTTTTTCCCACTTTTTAAGAAACTCAGGTTCCCTCTGAACGAGATTCCCTTTCATGGAAAATTTTGTTTTTGGCAAATTAATAGTATCTTTATAACTCATAGGCTTAAAATAGGGACACATCCCTTTATTAAGTTTAAAGTGCCTAAAGTTTGAAGTGAGCTAAAGTTGCGGCAGAAAAACAATTTTCTACTTTAGGCACTTTAAATCACTTCACACTTGATTAGTGGTGGATTCGGTCTATCTGCCTTCCCCGGACAAAAAACGCCGAGGACTTTAATCCATTCTTCTTCTTTTCAATATATTTGTGAAACTAATTCATACAAATCCTCTTCTGTAATATTTCTTATAAACAGTTCTTTGTCTCTTGACGTTTCACCGGATATTATTTGAATATCTGAGCTCTTTATGCCCAGCCATTTGGCAAATAATTTGACTAAGGCCTTGTTTGCCTTCCCCTTTTCTGGCGCAACAGTAACTGCAATCTTTATCTGGCCAGCATATTCCCCTACCACCCGGTTTTTGCTGGAATTTGGCTGCACCTTAACAGATACAACCAACCCGCCATCCGTTGCTCTTATCTTAATCATCTATTCCGTCAGATCATTTAGTTGTTAATGGCCAGATAATATTTTTATTTTGTATTCCTTTAAATACTGCCGAGCCAACACGAACTAAATTAGCGCCCTCTTCTATTGCAACTTCGAAGTCCTGCGTCATTCCCATGGACAGAATATTCATCTCAACATTCTGAATATTTTCATCTCTGATTCGTTCACTTAATTCCCTCAGTCCCTTAAACATAGGCCTGCATATTTCAGGGTCATCAGCAATGGGCGTCATCGTCATTAAACCCTCTACTTTAATTCTTTCAAGATTATTTATTTCGTGCAAAAAAGGAATAGCCTCTTCCAGGGAAAGGCCGTACTTGGTTTCCTCACCGCTTACATTAACCTCTACTAATATCTTCGTATTCTTTCCCAGCTTTTCAGATTCCTTATTTATCTCCTTTGCGAGAGTTACACTTTCCACAGAATGGATCAAATCAAAGATACGGACAGCCTTCTTAACCTTCTTTCGCTGAAGGTGGCCAAACATATGCCACTTTAATTCCAGATCCTTCAGTTCTTCTCTTTTGCTCTCAGTATCCTGTAATCGATTCTCACCTATGCATGAAATACCCAATTCAGATAATATCCTTATAATGTCTGCCTCTACGTACTTTGTTGAGATTACTAATTCAACTGATTCCTGGTTATATATGGAACGTGAACAGGCCAGATTTATACGCTTTTGCAACTCTGATAAATTTTTCTCTATTATCTTATAATTGTTACTTTCCATAGATAAATCACTTTATGTGACGCAGAGCGTCAAAGACTTCATTCCCACGTAGAACATGGGAACTAGTAGAACCTTGCTTCCCCGGACAAAAGGCGCCGAGGACTTTTCGCAAGGAATCCAGTACTGGAATCCTCTTGAAAGAGAGGTTTCATGTTTATCTTAATATTCTATTGAAAATGAATCAAACTCTCCGGTTGTATCTTCCCAATTTACTTCAACATTTCTAACCATTGCTCCAGGTGGTCCTTTATGACACCATTCCAGTACCTGTTCAACATTATCTCTCTCTCCTTCAAAGACTGCTTCAACACGTCCATCTGAACAATTTTTCACCCAGCCGCTTAAACCTAACGAACAGGACTCTTCCATTGTACTGGCTCTGAAAAAGACCCCCTGAACTCGTCCTTCGATATAGACATGCAACCTCGCTTTGGCCATCATTATTAAGAATGTAAGTATACATGCAACCTGCCCGTATAGACACAGGCACGCCCCTGCATTGCAATATTCTGAAATTCCAGTTAATGGAGTGATTATGGAGATATGGTGGTTAAAACTCTTTTACGGAGTTTTTCCTTTATTTTATGTAATCCGGGCAATACCCGTAAACATTTCTAAGGAAAAATACCAGAATTTAACACAAGTCAGGAATACAGTATCGAGTCTCATTCCGCATAAATGTGATCACTATCTACAGCACTAGGAAGTTTATGCATACCCATAAATGTGAACAAAACCACAGGAAATGCAACCAACAGTACTATTGAGAGTATAATAGGAGCAATGGTCTTCTTTATCTTTGTCTTGGGTAAAATCATTGGCAAATGTAAATAGGCAAGATAAACAAGCCAGCTGATTAAAGACCAGGTCTCCTTAGGATCCCATCCCCAATACGTACCCCATGCCCCCTTTGCCCAGATTGAACCGGTAATCAAACCAACAGTTAAAAATGGGAAGCCTATGGTGACGGAAATATAGGCTAATTTATCAAAGGTTACGTCCTTTCTTAATTGACTGTTAGAACCTGACATAACTATTTCTTGTGCTCTTCCGCGATATATTGCTCTATATATTAAGTAAATGATTGCAGCAGAGAATGATATACTCAGAGCAGAATAAGATATAAAATAGTTTATCACGTGCACAACCAGCCAGTTACTCTGAAGCGCCGGAGGCAACTCTTTAATCGTACTGTCAGTATTGATTGCAGAGTATAACATCCAGGCAGACAAAAGAGACTGTAGTGCGCCAATAATACCCAAGCGAGATTCATGTACTCGAGCAATAAATATTGTAACAAGTTCCATAATCAGGTACACAAGGGCGATAGTCCAGGCAAAGAATACAAAAGATTCGTATTTATCAGACATTGGAGCATGATTTGCCTCATACCACCTTGTCATTACTAAAATTGTATTCAATACTAAAGCTCCTGAAAATACACCGAAAGCAACCCAACGTAAGGCCTTCGTCCTCCATATTTCCCTGACCACGTAAGCTACAATGGCTGCAATATAGACATAAAAAGTAATATTCAGCGTGAAATCCATGACCAACACACCTCTCTTTTGTATTTTGTTAAACGATAACTATTTATCATCAATTTATAATTAAAATTTGAAACTCTATCCGGGTGGTACGTATTACTCAATATGCTCTGCTGCAATCTCATCAGCAGAATAATAATCTTCCACCTTTTGGCCTTTCTTCAATTTTCGTCTTAAGAACGGCTTTACATAAAAGATGAAAACAACACCCACACACAGAAGGATAAATCCGGTGTATACCACTGCAATGCCGGGATTTCTGGTTACCTGAAGTCCGGTGTACCTTTCCCCTTCAGGGTCGTAGCTTGACTGGTAAAATACATACCCTTTATACTTCAAAGGGTCATTAACTTCAATAGTTTTTGTCACCACGGTTTTTCCGCCATCCACAACCCTCAGTATACTTTTATAATCTTTAACAGCCATACCGGACTGTTCGTATAAAAGCGCAAAGTTCTTGTCAGGATACCATTTTGGCGGATTATTTGCGAGCATCCAATCAGACACTGTACCTCTGGGGCCTTCAATTTCAACAAATATTGCAGGAGTACCCACATGTTCACCGGGCCCATGATTATGACCCTCATGATTACCAGACCTCTCAACCACCTCTCTTTTTACGCTATGCGAAGGGAAATATTTCAGTATTCTCATTTGCAGCCCTGTCTTTTCTATATCGTATCTCTTGTCAATTTCCCAATCTGTGATGTTAATCAGCTTGCCAGCTTTAATGTATGAAAGTGTCTGTTTTCCATCTTTACTCTGGACTATCTTTAATCCATTAGCAGATTCAGAGAAATCTTCCGGAACATAACACGTCAGCTTAACATCCTTGTATTTTGCCTGATGGGCCTTATCCTTATAATCAGGATACTTCGAGAATGTCCAACGTGTTTCTACTCCCTGAGGGCCGCTAATCTCAACTCTTACAGCCGGATTGTCTGAAGATTGCTCTTTTAATGGCACATCTCTTTTAGCATAATCAAGCGCCAATTGTTTAATCTCAACCACGTAATCAGTGCCGTCAATCGGAATACTTTTTCCTACTTCAACCGGCACACTTTTAGAAATATTCTTTCCTTCTATAACAATATCCAGCTTTGGTTTTGTACCTTTTCCTACAGTCTTAGCAAGCCTCTCATAGTCTTCATCAGTATCCGCCCACAGATACTCAATCTTTAAATCACGCTTAGCGTCATTATACCAGTTACGGTCTTTAGCGAGAAGCCAGCCTTCGGCAGTAACATGGTTAGATTCCAACATTTGAACATATATAGCAGGATTGCCTGGTTCATTGGACGTGTTTATTGGTTCATGACTATATTCTGCATCCGGATAATGGTCTTTAACCGTAACCGCATAGTTGGATCCCGGGATTTTAATCTTATTGCCTACTTTTGGCGGAATAAATTTTTCCAGTTCTTTGTTTTTCACAAAGGTAAGTAATCTGTACTTCGGTGGATGTCTTTCTATAATAAAGTCATCACAATATACCTGGAAATCCAACGGAACCTTACTGTAATCAGCCCGATTCAGGTAATAATCTACCGACTTCCCCTCATAAACATTCACTCCTCCTTTTTCTCCCAGCATCATGTCGATAACACAACCTACCAGTATCATGATTATACTGATATGTGTGACCAGAAAGCCGATTTGGAGTACGGTATTCCGCCATCTCTTGATTGTACAGCAACCCAGATTTACACACAACAATACCAGAAGAAATGCGAACCAGTAGGAATGAAAGATATCTGTGAATTGAATTGCCAGGAAGAGCTTACCAAAGACCTCACCATATCTGCTCACATAATCTTCAGGCGGCCTCATCTGAAGAATTACGGTGCCTAAGATACATGCGACTGCCAGAATGATTATAATGATTACTGCAAGCTTAACAGAACATAAAAACTGCCAAGACTTACTATCATTTTTTATTTTTTTGCCTTGCGGCTTTGCTACCTTTGTCATACTGCCTTACTGTAATATTTTCTTTATTATTCAAGCACTCTAACACTACTTATAGCAGCAAGGCTTTTAAGTTTTGCAAGAAGTGTTTTAAATTTAAATTATTAAGTTAAAAATGCCATGCTACTCGCTACCTGTCTCAGTTGCTGGAGGTAAGATAAGAAATTCAACTCTTCTGTTCTTCCCCTTCGCTGCTTTGGTAGTATTGGAGTCGATTGGCCTGTTTGGCCCATAACCTGCTATGTGTATTCTTTTCTCATTTATATTTTCTTTATTAACAAGATATTGGAAAACACTTAACGCCCTTCCTGCCGATAGATGATGATTCGAATCCCATAAATATTTTGATTTTACAATCGGATCAATATCTGTGTGACCATCAATCCTTACCAACGCAGCAGGGTTTGCCTTAAGGTGTTCTGCAATCTTTTTTAAGGCATTCTCACCATCCGGTTTTATTTTTGCAAGACCTGAATCAAATAAAATCTTCTCTGGTAGCTGAATCACAGGGCCTTCTATTGTATCCCTTACTGCCGCACCACCACCAATAGATTTTGCAAGGCTCTCCAGATCGGCACGAAGCCTTCTCTTTACTTCCTCATCCGATTGTGCACGTTCTTCATATGCCCTGTTAATTTTATTAGCGGAACCAACTTCAGTCCTTAACTTATCAAGCTCAGACATTTGGTCGCGAATGGTAATTGCCTGACGCCGATTAGCTATCCTCAGTTCGTTCATTTCAGCACATCCCTGTACCAATAAGACTGACAAAGCCAAAAACACGAGTCCGAAACGCCCAATAATTTTATTCATGTTTTGCCTTCCCCCCACTATTCCTGCCATCCAGTAAGTAAATATAAATATAATATTAAGTAAAGAATATAACACTTGATAATATTCTTTGCAAGCAATTTCTGACTATTGCCATGCCTTAATACGTCTTCTCCGGATCAAAGACCTTTTCCTCTATTATTTCTATATTGTCTGTTTTATCGTTGTACTTCCTGTAATAACACGACATATAGCCGGCATGACAGGCAGCAACATTTTGTTTAACCTTAATAACAAGTGACTTACCCTCACAATCAAGGTAAACCTCCTCTACTGACTGTGTATGGCCTGAAGTCTCGCCCTTAAGCATTAATCTATTCTTTGAACGACGAAACACATGTACTTTGCCTGTTTCAATAGTCTTCTCCAGGGCATCCTGATTCATAAAGCATAGTGTCAAAACCCTGTTATCAGTTACATCAACAATAACGGCCGGTATAAGGCCTTTATCATCAAATTTCAAGTTAGTTAATAACTGCATCTTCCCTCCCTGTTAATATGTTCTCTTCTGATTTTGATTCGTTCTTTTTAATCTCTTTGTATAACCTGGTTGCAGATTGCCTGGGATTTTCAGATTGAAGTATGGCGGATATAACGGCTATACCATCAGCACCGCTTTCCAGGACACTGCTGACATTGTTTTCGTTAATACCTCCTAACGCAATAACCGGAATATCTATTTCCTCCTTGATCTTTCCTATCTTCTCAGTCCCCAACGGCTCTACAAAGTACTCTTTATTCGCTGTATCAAATATTGGACTGATGGTAACGTAATCTGCCCCTGCATTTTCTGCATTTTCTGCCTCCTGCAGATTGTGCGCAGAGAAACCAATCAACTTATCAAGTCCTATCATCTTTCGAACTGTTTCGATGCCCAAAGACTGCCAGCCGAGGTGCACACCGTCTGCATCAACGGCAAGCGCTATATCAGCCCTGTCATTAATTATCAGATTCGCTCCTTTTTCCCTTGTTATTTCACGAATCTTACTTGCCAGAACATATAATTCCACAGTACTCAGGCCTTTTTCCCTCAACTGAACTGTTTCTACTCCCCCGTCAATGGCCTGGTTTATTATATCAGCGAGCTTTGCTTCGCAGGTTTTCCTATTAGTTATCAAGATAAATTTTAATCCTGCAGTTGAATTTGTCTCCATCTTCACACCTTGAATTCTGTCCTTACACCAAGCAGTTTTTTAAACTTTCTAAGCAACGGTTTCGCAACTTCTGTGATATATTCAGTCACCTGTTTAGGCGCCCTGCCAATAAAATTCTTTGGATTCAAGATGTCGGTTAGATTACCTTTTATTTTTGCAAAATCTTCATCTTTCTTTATTCGCTCCAGGAAATCATTATCCGCACCTTTCTCTTTGATAAGCGTAATAGTCTCCATTGAATATTTACGTATTTTTTCATGGAGTTTCTGCCGGTTTCCGCCTGCCTTAACGGCTTCCATCAATATACTTTCTGAGGCTAAGAATGGCAATTCCTCATTGACACGTCTCTCAATCACCTTTGGATAAACAGTTAAACCTCTGACAACACCAAGAATAATATCCAGCATTGCATCAGTCGCAATAAACATTTCCGGTAGTACAAGCCGCCGGTTTGCAGAATCATCAAGTGTCCTCTCAAACCACTGAGCCCCGCTCGTAAGGTCAGTATTCACACTGTCACAAATTATGTACCTGGCCAATGACGTCACCCTTTCACAACGCATAGGGTTTCTTTTATATGGCATGGCAGAGGAACCTATCTGCTTTTTACCAAACGGTTCTTCAATTTCTTTCAAATTATGCAGAAGCCTGAGATCATTTGCAAACTTATGCGCGGATTGAGCAATGCCCGATAAAACATCTGAAATCTGACTGTCAATCTTCCTGGTATAAACCTGGCCGGCAACAGGAAGGATTTTATCAAATCCCATTTTTTTTGATACCTGCTGATCAAGCTGTTTTACCTTTTTTTCATCTCTATTGAACAGGGACATAAAACTGTTTTGTGTGCCTATAGTTCCTTTAGCGCCTCTGAATCTTAAATTTTCTATCCGGTTTTCCAGATCTTCTAGATCAATAATAAAGTCCTGCATCCATAGACATGCCCTTTTCCCAACGGTCGTAAGCTGAGCCGGCTGATAATGAGTGTAACCCAGGGTAATTAAGTCTTTATTTTTATGGGCAAACACAACAAGTGCGTCAATGACATTAACAAGTTTTTTCAACAGGATATTCATACCGTTTTTCATGATAATCAAATCAGCATTATCCTGTACAAATGCACTTGTTGCACCTAAATGAATTATCGGACTTGCGACAGGACACTGATCACCATAAGCATGAACATGTGCCATCACATCATGTTTCACCCTGATTTCATGTTTCCTTGCCGCATCAAAGTTTATCTTGTCCCGGAATCTTTTCATTTCATCAATCTGCTTCCGTGAAATTGCTTTAATTCCAAGAGATCTTTCTGTTTCCGCTAACGCAATCCAAAGTGTTCTCCATGTGCTATATTTCAATTGATCTGAGAAATTATAGCTCATCTCTTCGCTGGCATATCTCTCGGCCAACGGACTCTGGTATTTATCATATTTACTATTCTTTTTCTTTTTCTTCTTCATCCCACACCCAATCCTGATTTAGTAAATAACGCCTCAAATCTGTAACCTCTGCTCTCAATCCCTTCTCTTGCACCCTCTTCCCTGTCAACTACATAAAGAATACTCGATACTTTTGCTCCTGCCTCTTCGACAGCCTCTGCCGCTAATAATGCCTGTGCACCGGTGGTTGCAATGTCCTCAACAATGACAACACTGTCTTCAGAAATCAGGTCTCCCTCTATTGGCCGGTCAATACCATAACCTTTCTTGCCTTTTCTTACTATAACGAAGGGCAGGCCTGTCTTGAGAGAGAGTGCTGTTGCAAGCGGCACTCCACCCAATTCCATCCCGGCTATTCTCGAAACATCACTATCAAGCATCTTCGCCATGCCATCTGCAATAGCATCCAACAGTTTTGGACGTGTTTCAAATGCGTATTTGTCGAATATATATGTACTACTCCTGCCGGAGCTTAAGGTAAACTCTCCCTCTTTATACGATGTCTCAATTATTTCCGTGCCCAATTGTTTTAAGTCCATATCGTACCGATTACAATGTTACCTGAATTGAGCGATTTCGTAGCCGCAACTTGAGGTTGCGTAACTTACGCAAACCCATCAAGTGATGAAAAACGCAGGCTAAAGCCATCGGCTACAACGGCATATAATATAAAATCGCTCAAAATATATGTTAGTAAAATGATAAAAGCCATCTTATGCAAAGATGGCTTTTATCATATAAAATTTCTTACATTAATTCAACGTCTACTTCTTTTTTTATTTCTTTTTCTCTTCTTTCTCCGGAGCATCACTAACTATAGCATTTGTTGTCAGTAACAACCCTGCAATGCTTGCTGCATTCCGAAGCGCCGTTCTTACGACCTTTGTCGGATCTATCACACCTGCTTTAACCAAATCTGTATACTTTTCGCTGGCAACATCAAAACCGGAATTACCTTCTAATTCCTTTACTTTTTGAACAACTAAAACCCCGTTGAGACCTGCATTATCTGCAATTTGTCTGAGCGGTACCTCCAGAGCTTTACGTATTATGTTTAAACCAACCTTCTCGTCTTCATCAAGTCCTGCTTCTATCTTTTTTAAGGCCTTTTCTGTCCTTAAAAGCGCTACTCCTCCTCCCGGCAGGATTCCTTCTTCAACAGCAGCTTTAGTAGCATGCATCGCATCCTCTAATCGCGCCTTCTTTTCCTTCATCTCTGCCTCTGTTGCAGCGCCAACATTAATCTTCGCTATTCCACCCGCAAATTTTGCCAACCTTCCCTGCAGTTTCTCTATATCATAATCCGAAGTAGAATTTTCGATCTCATTTCTTATTTGTTCGACCCTACCCTGAATTTCCTTTCTTGAGCCGCTACCTTCAATTATCATTGTAGTATCTTTGTCAATAACAACCTTTTTAGCTCCGCCCAGATCAGACAGCTTAAGGCTGTCAAGTCCCACCCCTAAATCCTCAAATATCGCATTAGCGCCCGTTAACGCAGCAATGTCTTCAAGTGTAGCCTTTCGTTTGTCTCCAAATTCAGGCGCCTTTACTACCACACATTTCAATGTTCCACGCATCTTATTGACCACGAGAGTTGTAAGGGCATCTCCATCCATGTCTTCAGCAATTATCAATAACGGCTTCCCTGATTGTGATACCTTTTCCACTATAGGCAAGAGGTCCTTTATAGAAGATATTTTTTTCTCATGGATAAGAATATACGGATCATCGTAAACTGCCTGCATTTTCTCCGTATCTGTAATAAAATAAGGAGATAGGTATCCCTTATCAAATTGCATTCCTTCAACTAATTCCACCGTTGTCTTCAGTCCCTTTCCTTCCTCAACAGCAATAACGCCATCCCTGCCGGCCTGTTCCATTGCATCAGATATCTGTTTTCCTATCTCCGGATCATTATTTGCCGCAATCGTGCCTACCTGCTCTATTTCTTTCTTTCCTGAGACACTAATACTCATCTTAACAAGCTCTTTTGTAACAGCTTCAACGGCTTTCTCAATTCCACGTTTAATTCCAACCGGATTCGACCCGGCCACAAGACTCTTTAATCCTTCTGTATATATTGCCTCTGTCAATACAGTGGCAGTTGTTGTACCGTCTCCTGCAATGTCGCTTGTTCTAGACGCAACCTCTTTTACCAGTTGTGCACCTATGTTCTCATATTGGTCCTCAAACTCCAGTTCATTCGCAACTGTTACGCCGTCTTTTGTTATTGTTGGAGAGCCGAAGCTTTTTTCAATTATTACGTTTCTTCCTTTAGGTCCCATCGTTATTTTGACAGCCCCAGCCAACTTATTTATTCCACTCTTTATGGCCATACCGGCATCATGACCACACAGTACCTTTTTACCCGCCATTCTGTTCTCCTAATTATTCAATTATAGCAAGAATATCATCCTCAGACATTAACAGGTATTCTTCACCATCAATGTCAATCTCGGTTCCTGCATAAGATGTAAAGACTACTTTATCCCCTTTTTTGACCTGAAACTTTGCTCTTTTACCGCTGTCCAGTAATTTTCCATCACCCAATGCAATAATCTTTCCCTCCTTTGGTTTTTCTTTGGCTGCATCCGGCAACAGAATACCTCCGGCAGTTTTCCCTTCCGCTTCAAATCTCTTTACCAAAATCTTTTCTCCTAACGGTTTTGTCTTCATAGTTTATTATCCCCTTTCTCTGAATTGATTAACTTAATAATTTAGAATTTATCTCCAATAGAATTTTTCAAGTGACTGCTCTACAGCATATTTTATTATCTCTTTGTTTATAGGCTTTGAAATTAAGGTATAAGCATTCGCCTCAAATGCCTCAAACTTCATATCCTTGGAGGTATCAGCAGATACAAAAATACATGGGATTTGTATCTTCTTTTCTACCTTTATGAATTCAAATGTATCGAAACCGCTGAAATCCGGCAGGTGCACATCCAGGATCAACAGGTGTAAGAACTTGTGCTTTGCAATTTCAACAGCTTCTCTCCCGCAACTGGCCATGTATGTCGTATAGCCTTCCGGTTCAAATATTTCATTTAAACCATATCGACAATCGTCATCATCATCGGTTATTAAGATTTTATAATTAACCTTATCACGCTTCAATAATGTCATCATGATTATTTATCCACAAAACAAAATATTAATTCGCCTAATCAATGTTATAGAGCAAAATAAATGCCAACTTATTTTAGAGGTCAGGCACAAATTAAATTTACGTAAGCAATATATCAGAAACTACTTACGAGAATCACAAAAAGAGTAATACCCCCTGCCACATTGGCACACAAATCCACGAGCCACTTTTTTTGCTGCCATTATGGCATTTGCTATTTACCGGCATACATTTCGCCACGCAGGTGAAGCAATGCGAAGTTGAACTCTCCTGCCAGGGTTATAGCGGCGGCGGCAGCAGCGAATTCCTTAGATGTCCCTATACCCATAAACTTCAGGACTTCTCTGGCTGTTGGGCAAATCAGCCCTTCTCTGTTTGAAGCGGCGCCTACTTCAAGGTTAGGTAATTCCACTCCGAAGATTACATCATTTCCCTTGATCTCAACGTATACATTCTCGGTACAGGAAACGTTGTACGGTCGCGGATTTACTTTGGTTCCCCGGTAGAGTGCGGGAATAATTTCCCCTCCCATTCCTGAGTAAACAAACCCTCCCTGTTCCTGCATAACCCCCTGCCGGTCAATCTCCATATACGACATCAATTTATCAATGCCAGTCTTGCTCATTTTCTCGTAAGCGGGTATGGGCACCTTCACCTGAGCGGAAACATAACGCCCTCGCCGGTTGCGAGGTGACGGTTTCAGGTCTCCATCAAATCCCATGGCAATAAGGCTCTGCGTGTATGCAACGCCTTTCTCGTTAAATTCTGCATCCATACGTCCCCTGGCAAATCCTACAGCAGAGGACGTATCACCATGTCCCCGAGCATATTCAAATCTGGTATAAAAACAGATATAGATATAAAACTGTCCATGATGCTGTCTTCTCACAAACTCTACCTCATAGATTTCTCCTCTGAATTCAGACAGAAATTTTTCCTCCATCTCTTTTCTCAATTCGGGTAAAAATATCTTTGCCGCCACAACAGCTTTCTCACGTTCTTCTTCGCTTTCAAAAATGTATCCTAAATTTCGAGCCGCTCCTGCCCACCTGCCAACCTTTACCTCAGCACCACCCAATTTATTAACCCTGAAACAGCCCACACTGATCCCAATAGAACCAAACCCAGGACCATAAGCCAATATATTTGTAAATGTTTTGTCAACATCCCCAAAGACCTTTATCTGGCCTGCATAGGAGTAGTATTCTTCTTTTCCGCCTATATAATTGTTGACCAATGGACGAAATCTCTCTGCTTCAGTTCCATAAGGCTCCAATGCTGACCCACATCGAGTACAGGCAGTATCCGTATCCCTCGCCTCCAGATGCCATATAGAGTTATCTTTTGGACAACGCCATTGCATCAGATACGGTTTGTCCGGCAACTCTAAATAGTTGAATTTATGACCGGTCAATTCCTCTATACACGTCCTTCTGCTCAGGGCCGCAGTACGAAAATGATCAGGAGCGCTTGCATCGTATTCTTCCAGCAGAACTGACTCTGTCTTCCATGGCTGGACCTCACCGGTTTTAATTTTGCCTGCAAGCTCTTCAACAAGTTTTTCGTTATCATTCACTTTAATATTCTCCTAGTATTTATAAAACCCCTCTCCTGTCTTTCTCCCAAGATTACCTTTCTCTACCATCTCGCAGAGTGTTTTGCATGGTTTATATTTGTTGTCTTTGTATCCTTCGTATAACTCATCCAGAATGGCCTTACAAACGTCCAGGCCAATTAAATCTGACAATGCTAACGGCCCCATGGGATGATTAAGTCCCAATGTCACGGCCTTATCAATATCCTCTGCAGTGGAAGTACCGTCGGCATATTTATCCATCGCTTCATTCAAGAATATCAGAAGAAGGCGATTAACGATAAAGCCCGGCGCATCACCAGTAATCACAGGCGTTTTGTCCAATTCGAATGCAACCTCCTTCGCATATTCAACGGCTGCATCAGATGTGTGTTTTGACCTTATAATCTCAACCAGCTTCATTCTCGGTACCGGATTGAAAAAATGAAGGCCTACCAACCTGCCAGGGTCCTTAAGAGCCTGAGACAATTCTGTTAAAGAAAGTGATGAGGTGTTAGTTGCAAATATTGTATCTATAGAGCACTCATTGTCCAATTCCCTGAATACCTCTTTTTTCAGTTCCATATCCTCTGTCAGCGCCTCTATCATAAGGTCCGCATGTTCAGACTCATACAGATTCGCAGTTATCTTGATCCTGCTGAGAATTTCCTCTTTTAACTCTTCCTTTGTTGTTTTAGAAAGTGCTTTGTCGATTCTTGTCAGAGCTTTCCTGGCAATATCTTCATGCCTGTCAATCATTATTACATGATATCCTGTTTGGGCACAAATCTGTGCAATACCGGTACCCATAGCACCTGTACCCACTATTCCAACCGTCCTACTCTTGACCACCTTTTTAGACTCTTTCGGCTCCGCCTCTATTAATTCTCCCAGCTCATGGTCAGAGAATGATTTCCTTATTTCAAAGTTTCCATATTCATCCTCTAACAAAAGATCACAATATGGAACTCTTGTATGCCCCGGAGACGGGATCTCTATCCTGGTGAACCCTCTGACAGTACTCTTACTTGGTTCCAGTTCCTTAACGTTTCCCCGGCAGAAGATACAATTTTTAACGTCATAATACCATTGCTTATGGCAACCTTCACATTCATATACCACGTTAACTCCTCCTTTCAAGAATATGTATTACGGCTGTTCCACCAACACCGCCAATGTTGTGTGTAAGTCCAATCTCAGCTCCATCTACCTGGCGCTTGCCGGCTTCGCCCCGCAGTTGAGTAGCAACCTCAAAAACCTGCGCAAGACCGGTAGCTCCAATTGGATGCCCGTCCGCCTTTAAACCGCCGTCCGTATTTATGGGCATGTCACCTTTGATAGTTGTTCTCTCCTCTCTGACCCAATCTTTACTCTCGCCCGGTTTGCAAATTCCCAGGTCTTCCATGGCCACAAGTTCGTTGATGGTAAAACAGTCATGAACCTCCACTATATCGAGGTCCCTGGGAGTGACTCCGGCAAGGTCGTATGCCTGTTTACTTGCCATTTTTGCAGCCTCTAGTGAGGTATGTTCTTTTCTATGAGATAAAGAGATATGGTCTGTAGCCAGAGCTGACCCGGTTATTTTCACATCTCTGTCACTCATTTTATTTTTTGAAATTACAACGGCGGCCGCTCCATCTGAAATAGGTGAACAGTCAAAGAGATTCAAGGGAGAAGCTATTACGGCTGCATTCTTTATCATTTCACGGCTTACTTCTTTATGACTGAAGTGAGCTAACGGGTTTAATAAGGAGTTGCAGTGGTTCTTGAATGAGACCAATTCCAGGTCTTCATGGGTTGTGCCGTATTTCTGCATGTGTTGTTGGGCAACCAGGGCATAATGAGCGGGGAATATCAAACCCTGTAACTGGTCTGCCGTTCGATCACCTGCCATTCCAAGATTCTGGGAACTCTCCTCAGTGGTCGCATTGCTCATTTTCTCTACACCAACAATCAGGATATTTTCGAATCTAGATAAAGCTATTATGGCCTGATACAGTGCACTACTGCCTGATGCACAGGCAGTCTCAACTCGAATAATCGGCAGCCTTAACTCAGGCAGTAAACTTGACACAACAGAGTTCAGATGCAATTGTTTCTCCGATGGCCCACCCAGAAAATTACTGACATAAACGGCGCCTATTTCTTCAATAGAGACCGGACTATCGTTAATGGCATTATACATTGCCTGGTATATCAATTCCGGCATAGTATCTTTTAAAGTTCCAAACTTTGTCCTGCCAATTCCAATAACGTACATCACGTTCTCCCTTCATTAATGTTTGTTACGAATTTTCTTTTATATCAATTATTTTATAATAAAATTCTCTGAAAATCATTACATATATTAAATTATAAAATACAAATGAATCTACTTTCTTAATTGTGGCTAAAAACAATTCCCTTTGCTGTAATACTATCCGTTGTTTGCACAATATACTAGCTATTTAGACTTGCAATTCCTTCTGTATCTGTTAATGTATCTCCTATATTCCAGCAAGGTCAGGTGCTTAATTCTTTTTAACAAGAAGGAAATAGATCTCATGGATACAATGCAAATTAAGATAATAAAAGCAGAATGGGATTTAAGGGCAAAAACTAAATTCCTGCGGGTTGATGGAATTGTAATGGTCGATGCCTTTGATGACGAAGTGATTGCGGAACAAGGCGAGGAACATGAACACAATGAAAAGATATTAACAATTAATATTATAATAAATCCGGGCAACGGGCCTAAACAGAGTCAACCATCACCTTTTCACTTTGTAAGAATGACAGATGGTGATGAACAATGGACTCATGTACAGGCCAAAGACAGCAGAGGTGCAAATGTTACCTATCCTATCACAAAGATATCCATCGCATGAGTAAGTAAAAGGCTTCAGTTTCTTCAATATATTAATGGTTTTGTTACATTACATTTTGCGTTATAGATCCTAAGCGTAAAACAGTAAACAATTTTAGAATTATTCAACAAGGAGAATATTATGAGCGATTCCAGTAGTGAGAAAGAAATACTTGTGGTTGCATCCAAACTTAAGAAACACATCCGTTCAACTGCTGGAATGAGTACGGCTGCCAATGTTGCACCTGCATTGTCCGATATCATTCGAAGTTTATGTGCACAGGCAATCGAAAAAGCAAAGGCTGATAGACGCAAGACTGTTATGGACAGAGACTTTGCCTGAGTCGTGGTCTTCAAGAGATGGGGAACCTTCTGAAGCTGAGGTTTCCCATTCTCAATGACTAAATCCATGGTACACAATATATTAGTGCTTTAATTTGATTAATGCTTTATTTTAGTATTTAAAGCTTTTCTGAATGAGAAGACAGGTAGTCCGCCACACCATCTGCTGATGGCTTCATACCGTCCTCACCTTTCTGCCAGCCAGCAGGGCAAACTTCACCATGCTGTTCGTGAAACTGTAAGGCGTCAACTATACGAAGCATTTCATCGACATTCCGTCCGAGAGGTAGATCATTTACCACTTGATGTCTTACCACACCGTCCTTGTCAATTAAGAATGATGCGCGTAGAGCAATACCGGCCGGGTGTTCAATGCCATATGCCTGAGTAATTTCATGTTTAACATCCGCTACCATTGGGTATCCTATCGAGCCAATACCTCCCTTTTCTACAGGCGTGTTTCGCCATGCAAAGTGGCTGAATTGTGAATCGATAGAGACGCATACAACTTCCACGTCCCGTTTCTTAAATTCATCAATTCGCTTGTCGTGAGCAATAATCTCTGTCGGACACACAAATGTAAAATCCAGCGGGTAGAAGAAAAGCATTACATATTTTCCCTTCAAATCAGACAGTTTAAAGTCCTCCTTGATAGTACCATCCGGCATTACGGCAGCAGCTGTAAAATCAGGCGCTTCTTTAGTAACTAATACACTCATATCAGTTCTCCTTTCATCAAAACAAAGCAGTTTCTAAATAATAATCATTACAGATTAGAAAATATCATATTTTACAGTGTAAGTCAAACAGGAATTTTATATTTCTTTTTTTACCATAATCCTCGGGAACTCTAAACATAGCCTTTATCTTTTAGATAAGTCCTTATTTTATATGACAGTTCTTCAACCTCATTTTTTAACTCAACAAAATCCTCTTCATTAAAAATGTATGAGGGATTATAATCAGCTTCTTCCCTATATTTCATAAGTTTTGAAAATATATGAGAAACTTTTGGTTCAAAAATGCACTCCTTTATGAAATGGAGACTAACAAGTCTAAGAGTACCTTCGTGACTTCGAGGTTCATGTCCTTTTGTTAAGAGTAACGCTCTGAAGTGGTAAAAAAGAAAATAATAAAGTCTTGATACTGCACCGATGATAAACCCATTTTTGAATAGCAATTCTGCCTCTAAGAAAGTTTTTTGGGCTCTATCCGATTCAATATTAATGTTTTCTTTCTTATTTTCTTCTGTCACAACGGTATCCCTTCCCTTTCAATATCAAGAGCTATTCTCCTTTCCCTTTTTTTAAGAAACTCAAAATGCTCTTCTGAAAGTACCAGTGTAGAAAGTGGTGTGAGATACTCTAGTTCTATATCTACAATTATATCGAATACTTGTTTCTTAAGCTCTCTTGTTAACTCTCGTATAATTATAGCTATATCAATATCTGATTCGCTGCCATAGTCACCTCTTGCCTTTGATCCATATATAATTAATCCTACTATACGATCACCCAAAAATTCATTCAGGCTATCTTTTAATTTCGTTAATGCCTTTTCTTCATCAATCGTAAATGTTGTATTATTCATATGTATTCACCTTCAAGGCTTTTCATCAGGATATATATATGTTTCAGTATCCCTTTCACCCTCAGGCCTACAGTCCCATGTTGTCCATTTTGTCCAGTAAACACACTTCTTTCCATCTTTAAGCCAGAACAGCGTACCCTTTCGCACACGATCACACTTTTGTTTACCAAAGGTTCTTGTGTGTGTCTCCCTTATCTCACCTTCAATGTAGTACTCTACCTGGTGCCACTCAAACGGTGATTTATCGGTTATCTCCCATAATTCTATATCTGCCATTGTAAGATCTTTTGCTTCGTATTTGCTCTTTTCCACTGAGACTTCATATTTGTAGTTATCTTCTACTTTAATCCATTTCGCCTCCGGTGCATCAGGTTTTACATTTTTCATACGCTCATCTTTACCGGGAACCTTGTCTTGATAAAGATTGAAAACATCGGTATGTTGAGCATAAACCGTTTCCCATATTAAACCATTAATACAAGCAAAAAAAGCAAAGACAGCCAAAACTATTTTGACTTTCACGATACCTTTCATCAACTTCTCCTCTCATTTAAGTATTCTGCTATTTATTTAAGATCATGTGTTCTATCATATTAAATTATTGTTTTTTTACAAAGTTTTATTTCCATAAAAATCATTACTCTACTTTAACGCTCCAATCTTTTTTTCAACCACTGAAACTATTTTTCCATCATGAACCAGATTATACAGTATTTTTATATCATTTGAAATAATTCTGTCTGCTTCCAAATGTGAAATATGCTTTCTGATTAACACGTAAGCTTCTTTACTCCCTGCACCGGCCTTGAGATTTGTAAAGAGGTCAAGAGCCTGTGCCGCACACAATAATTCTATTGCAATTACATTTTCTGTATTATAGAGCACCTGCCTGCACTTCCTTGCCGAAATAGTACCCATACTTACATGATCTTCTTTATTTGCCGAAGTTGGAATTGAGTCAACACTGGCCGGATGCGACAATGTCTTATTTTCAGAAACCAGTGAGGCAGCTGTGTATTGTGCTATCATTAAACCTGAATTAAGGCCCGGGTTATTTGTCAAAAATGCAGGCAGCCCACTCAGGAGCGGATTCACCAGCCTTTCTATTCTCCTCTCTGAAATATTTGCTATCTCTGACAATGCAATTGCAAGAAAGTCCATAGCTAATGCAACCGGTTGACCATGAAAGTTTCCACCATTATTGAATATCTCCCCTGTTTCCGGAAAAAACAGGGGATTATCAGTAGAAGAATTCATCTCAGTTTCTATGACAGCCTTAACATAATTAAGGGCATCCATTGAAGCCCCGTGTACCTGAGGACAGCATCTTATAGAATATGCATCCTGGACTCTGGAACAATCTTTGTGAGAAGAAATTATCTCACTGTTTTTCGTTATCCTTCTCAAATTATCCGCACTGGTTATTTGTCCGTTATGAGGTCTTACTCTATGAATCTTTTCGTTTAACTCTATATTTGAACCCAGCAATACTTCAAGACTCATTCCCGCCGCTATTTCAGCCGTTTTCAACAACCTGATAGAATCATTCACGACCAATGCACCTATACCGGTCATTACCTGTGTTCCATTTATTAATGCCAGACCCTCTCCCGCCTCGAGTTCACATAATCCAATTCCAGCCTTCTTCATTGCATTCTTCCCGGAAAGCAGTTTATCTTTAAAAAGAGCTTCCCCTTCACCAATTAAGACCAATGCCATATGCGCCAACGGTGCCAAATCTCCACTGGCCCCAACTGAACCCTTTTCTGGAATAACCGGGAGTACATTTTTGTTTAACATTTCTGTTAACGTATTTAAGGTACCAAATCTCACGCCGGAATTACCTTTCGCAAGCCCGTTAATCCTCAATAGCATAATGGCACGCACAACCTCCTCATCAAACCTGTCACCAACACCTGCAGAATGACTCAAAATAATATTTCTCTGCAGCTGTTTCCTTTCGCCCTTAGATATGACAGTATCGCTCAATGCGCCAAAACCGGTTGTTACTCCATATATTACTTTTTTATCATCAATTGCTTTCTTAATAGTTCTTTGTGCAGAGTCCACCCTTTTCCTGGTCTCTTTACCAAGATATACTCTTACACCACCTCTAACGACATGCTCAATCTGAGTTAGTGTCAGATCCTCACCATTAATAATTACTTTTTTCATGATTTCTTTATATTATAACTTCAGACACGAATTTCACTAATTAGCACTAATTTTTATAAAACAACTCTTTTGTGGATCAGGCTGTCTTCGCCAAAATTAACCAGCAATCCTAATTTGAGCTTTGATGCGGCAAGGTAATTTAGTGTTTGTTTACATGGCTGTTGGTAAGACTCTCTATTGCTTTTGATTCCAATATTATCTTATCATATACTACAAAGTCCGCATTATATCCCCTTGGCAGTATAATATCTTTGTATTTTATTTTATAACTATTTTCCCTTGAAAATGGTATTTGGTTGATTGAGAACTCATACTCTAGGGCATCCTTATAAACTACCTCACTATGCCCTTTGCCAAGTATTCCATGCACTTCTATACACAAACCTATAATTCTATACGATTCTTCCCTATAAATTAACCTATCATCCATGATCTTTTAATAACAGCCAATTCGTGTTAATTCGTGCAATTCGTGTCTAGACTTATACAGTTTCCAACCCCAACATACAAAAAACTTCATCTATTGAAGAACATATCACAGGATAATATATCTCTTCCCTCTGAATTACCACAGTGTCTATTCCCATCTCAATTGCTGCCTGAATTTTCTCCGGGACGCCACCGGTCTTGCCGCTATCCTTTGTAACCACAACTTCTATATGATACTGATTGAAAACCGCACGATTAAATTCCAGTGAAAAAGGCCCTTGAAGGGCGAGTATGTTTGACGATTCAATACCCATCTTAACACATTGTTCAATATGTGCGGACATAGGCAGTATCCTGACGTAAATATTTTTCTCATCCTTTAATTTTGCAAACTTTTCGACAGAGGAGAAGCCGGTTGTTAATAATATGTTTTTCCTGTCTGATTTACGGCACCACTCTACAGCCTCATCCATATTTTTAACAAAATGCACTGACTCAGGTTTTTTTATAGCCTCCTCATCCGTACATGCTGAGTCCGAAACGGAGGAGGGCCTCTGGAACCTGATATATTTAATACCACATTCTTCACTCACCGTTATTGCATTAATAGACGCCTGAGCAGCATAAGGGTGAGTTGCATCGATGAGGGTTTTAATGTTATTATCTCGTATAAGTTCAGACAAGTCCGTTATGTCAAGTCTTCCCTGAAGGCACAGATGGCCTAAACCAATTTTCTCATAAATCTCTTGACCGTATTCCGTTGCTACTGTTGTAACTACGCCTTCTCCTCTATCACTTAGTCTTTTAACTATTTCTCTGCCTTCTTCAGTCCCTGACATCACTAATATCAAACTTTATAGCCCCTTTTTGTTATCATATAATTATTGTAAACAAATGTTGTGGAATTCCCGACAATCAATATTGTAGTCATATCTATCGGATGTTCCAGCACTTCTCCAAGGGTCGTGATCACTAAAGATTGTCCATCACGCATGGCGCTTTTGACTATACCAACAGGGGTACCTGATGGTTTTTTGCTTAATAATATTTCCAGCGTCTTTTCAATCTGCCATTTCCTCTCAGAGCTTTTCGGATTATAAAGGACAATTACAAAATCACCCTCTGCAGCGAGTTCAATCCTTTTCTCGATTACATCCCAGGGAGTAAGTAGGTCACTCAGGCTTATGGTAACATGGTCATGCATTAAAGGTGCACCCAAGAGAGCTGCCGCTGCGTTTTCAGAAGGAATACCGGGGACGACTTCAACATTAACCTTGTGTTTGCCATTTCTCACAACTTCCAGGATCAATCCTGCCATACCATACACACCCGGATCACCACTGCTGATAACGGATACTATCTTTCCGGATTCTGCCTTTTCAATAGCTAGAGAGGCACGTTCTATTTCCGCACGCATCCCTGACGTAATTACCTCCTTGCCCTTAACTAATTCTTTTATTAGATTAATGTATGTTTTATAGCCAATAATACAGTCAGAGCCTTTCAAGACCTCAACAGCCTTGACGCTCAAGTGATCCAGACTACCCGGACCAATTCCTACCACATAAAGTTTTCCTGCGCTATTGCTATTGTTATTCCCGGATATTTCCGTTTCTTTAATATTAATTTTGTTTTCCTTCCTGAAAGAAGGGCTGCCGGTTCACAGACACCCCCCACTCCAATTTTCTCAATAACAAAATCTGATTTAGAATAATTTTTTGCACAAGTTTCAATCTCTGCCCTTGAAACCACCCTCAATGGAATAGCCAGTTCATCAAGGGCAGATAATAATCCTGCTTCATCAGCCTTCAAATCTACAGTCCCTGCCAGCCTGACTCTGTCAATAGACAGACCTGCATCGGCAAGAACGTTGTGGATTGCCTCTTTGACCTCGGCGCTGCCTATGCCTCTCTTACAGCCTATACCGATTATAATATCCTTTTTTGCCTCTGTTCCTGTAGTAATAACAGCCTCCGTTTTAAGGATATTTGCAACTTTTTGAGCTAATTTGTTTGCTCCTCCCTCATGCCCTGACAGTAAGCTGACAACAAATCGTCCCACATCATCAACCACAACAACTGCAGGATCCGTATGCTTGTTTTCAATATACGGCGCAATTACACGTACTACAATACCCGACGCCATAATAAATATTAGCCCATCATAAACAGAAAAGATTTCTCCCACATGATCAACAAGTTTTTTTGAAAAATAAGTCGCAGTTAGTTTTGATTGCTTTAATTTTTGAAGTAAAAAAACCGTTACTTCTCCGTTAAGTTTTTCACTAATACGTTCCGCCACCTTAATACCATCACTTGTTATAGCTATTAAAGCCAAGTTCATATTATAAATACCCCAACCTGAATAAACCAGAATAACAGGAGTTCAGTAAATTACAAAACTCAAATAACAAATTACAATGTCTGAATGATCAGAATCAAGACTCTGAAGACAGTTTTTTTATATATTACGGTAATAATTATGACTGTCAACAGAAAGTCATTACTGTAAATTATGATTTATTATCATGACAAAACATTATGTTTTGCCGGTTACTACCTAATAATATTTCACACAAGAAATAAATGTATTCTGGTCATTGTGTGTTGTAAAAATAGGTACTATTTACTTAAAAGAGTGAGCACCCTCAAGCAACTCAGTTGGATAACTAATCGTAAGTATTATAATACATGTACTATACGACATCTATTTTAAATCTACAATGCCTTGGCACATTAATTGCGAGTTTACACTAAATAAATTTAAATAATTGTAGCGGGAGAGGTAGTTAGTTATGCTTAAATTAAAAACAAATCAAATTAATATTTCAAAGTGTGAGGTTTCAGAGAGAAGAAAGTATCAAAGAGTTGAGAAGGCAATTATTATAAGATTTCGAATCAGGCCTCAAAAAGGTCAGGCACTGGCGCCTTCTGACTGGGACATGGTAGGTGTAAATGATTTGAGTGCCAGAGGTTTGTTCTTTAATTCCAGCTATAACATAGAAATCGGAACCGTCCTGGATTTAAGGATTGGTTTCTCCACATCTACAGTTCCTGTTAAGTGTAAGGGAATTGTCACCCGCGTAAAAGAACAGCCGCACACATCTATATTTGGTATCGCAACTGCGTTTACGGAAATAGAAGAACACGAAAAAGAGATGATAGATAGGTTTGTCAATGCAACCTTACACTCATATCCAACGGTACTAAATTACTAATCATCACACAGAGACCTGCCCAACTGCGTCGTTCGGGCGGGCACAGAGATTCCCCAGACAAAAAGCGCCGAGGACAAGCAATAAGAAAAATGAATTTAAAAAAACAAACCAAAAGATAATAGTTTTTCCATTTGTCAAGTTAGCCCGACTTTCGCGCAAAAGACTATCCTTCGACTCCGCTCAGGATGACGTCACGCGGAGTCGAAGTGCTATCAACATTGAAATTCCTATGTACGTAATTATGGCTTCCATCATGGAACCTGTGAGTGGCTGCCTTTCCAACATATCAAGAACCATATCAAATTCTCTTGCCCATATTGCAATTGTAAAAATATAAAAAATATCATTTTTAAAAGCAATTGTATATTTGTCACATCAAGGTATAATCTTAGCAACAACTTTATTAAATTATTTTGAGAATTATCTTAAAATGAAGATAGGTATTCCAAACGAAATCTCTGAGGGGGAAAGGCGTGTGGCCATAGTACCTAAAATGGTCAAACAGCTTATAAGCGACGGCCAGGAAGTACTCATCGAATCCGGAGCAGGAGAATCTGCGTATTTCTCTGACCTTGAATACGAAGAGGCCGGCGCCAGTATCGTTAAAGGCACACAACTTCTTTTTTCAGGAGCTGATTTGATAATGAAGATTCAGCCTCCTCAAAGAGATGAAGTTGAGATGATGAAGACAGGCTCAATTTATATCGGCTTTCTCGCTCCTGTTTTAAACCTGAATATAATACAGCTGATGGTCGAAAAAAATATTACGAGCTTTGCCATGGAGTTTATTCCACGTATTGCGCGTACTCAAAGTATGGATGCAATCAGTTCCATGGCAAGCATTGCCGGTTATCGGGCAGTCTTAATCGCAGCTCAACAACTTGGAAAATTCTTCCCGCTTATGATGACAGCGGCAGGAACTATTCCACCGGCAAGTGTTTTAGTAATCGGCGCAGGGGTTGCCGGTTTACAGGCAATTGCCACTGCACGCAGGTTGGGTGCAAAAGTTGAGGCATTTGATACTCGTCCTGCAGTTAAAGAACAGGTAGAAAGTCTTGGGGCACAGTTCGTAGAGATGGAACTTGTTGCAGACGCTGAAACAGTTACCGGATATGCAAAGGAGATGACAAACGAATATCTGAAAAAGGAACGCGAAATTATTGGCAGCAGGTTGGCGCAAAACCATGTCGTAATTACGACAGCCCAAGTCTTTGGCAAGAAGGCGCCTGTCCTGATAACGGAAGAAATGGTAAAGAGGATGCAAAAAGGTTCAGTCATTATAGATATAGCAGCAGAGCAGGGAGGTAATTGTGAGCTTACTGAGCCTGGAAAGAACATCAAAAAATATGATGTTACCATTTGCGGCACAGTGAATCTGCCATCAACTCTTCCTGAAGATGCCAGCAGAATGTATTCCAGAAATATTACACACTTCTTCAGCCATTTATACAAAACAAACGACAGCGCTCCTGATTTTGAAGACCAAATTACTAAAGACTCGTGTGTCATATACAAGGGTGAAATCGTAAATGAAATTGTAAAAAAGGCTCTTCAGAAGGGAGGAACAAACACACATGATTGATCCATTACTGGTAGCGCTCTATATCTTTGTCCTGGCAATTTTTGTCGGATTTGAGACAATCACTAAGGTACCACCTCTTCTGCACACGCCACTTATGTCCGGCACCAATGCAATGTCAGGCATAACCCTGGTAGGAGCGTTAATCAGTGCAGGCGCAGGCCACTCAGTGCTCAGTACGTTACTTGGCACACTGGCTGTAGTAATAGCTACCATTAACGTTGTAGGAGGGTTTCTGGTTACAGACAGAATGTTGGAGATGTTTAAAAAGAATAAAGGGAAAGGCTAAAGCGTTCCAGTCATTAAAACATGAAAATAATAATTGCGATTGCATATCTTCTCTCATCCGTATTATTTATCCTGGGCCTAATGAGTCTTTGTTCACCAAAGACTGCGCGCCGCGGCAATCTGTTAGCTATGATTGCGATGCTCATTGCAATTGTAGCAACACTAATAAATAATGAAATTGTTGATTTCACTTTTATTATCATTGGCCTGATTATCGGCAGTACAATTGGCGTAACAGCGGCCAGGAAGGTCAGCATGACGGCTATGCCGCAAATGGTAGCGCTCTTTAATGGCCTTGGAGGCGGCTCATCTGCTTTTGTAGCATTAGCAGAGTACTATCGTTTAACGGGCGGGCTAAAATTCAATGTTAGCATTTCAATGATAATCAGCTTGTTTGTTGGCGCTGTAACGCTTACCGGCAGCCTTATAGCATTCGGTAAATTACAGGGGATTATTAAATCGGCTCCAGTAGTTTTCAAGGCTCAACGCTTTCTCAACTTACTAATATTTACGCTGTTTCTGATTGCCGGAATTATTTTCATAATCAATCCTGCGAACAATGCATACTTACTTGCCATTCTTGCAATAGCTATGATTCTTGGAATTTTGCTTGTCATTCCAATTGGCGGTGCAGATATGCCGGTAGTCATATCACTACTAAACTCTTGTTCCGGTCTGGCAGCGGCTGCCACAGGTTTTGTGCTCTCCAATAATATCCTCATTATATGCGGCGCTCTGGTTGGCGCTTCAGGAGTGATACTTACCCGCATTATGTGTAACGCCATGAATCGTTCTATTCCTAATATTATCTTTGGAGCGGTGGGGGCAACTTCAAAGAATATCAATAAAGATGATAATCGAAAGGTTATTACATACACTGAAGAAGACGCATCAATGATCCTTGAGATCGCCCAAACGGTTATTGTCATTCCGGGTTATGGACTTGCAGTCGCTCAGGCACAATTTGCCTTGCAGGAGCTTGTAAAGACACTAATTGATATGGGTATAAATGTACGCTATGCAATCCATCCTGTTGCGGGGCGCATGCCCGGGCACATGAACGTCTTGCTGGCAGAGGCAAATGTATCTTACGACCTTCTTTCCGACCTGGGCGATATTAACAATGATTTCCAGAATACAGATGTTGCACTGGTCGTTGGAGCGAATGATGTTGTTAACCCCTCGGCAAGAGCGGATAAAAACAGTCCGCTATATGGCATGCCTATCCTCAATGCTGACAAAGCAAAGACTGTAATAATATGCAAGAGAAGTTTAAGCCCCGGCTTTTCCGGTGTGGACAACGAACTCTTCTACCAGAAGAAGACAATGATGGTTTTTGGCGATGCTAAAGACAGCATCAACAACTTGATTAAGTTGCTTAAAACTTGATTTATTTGGGTATTATGTTTCAATTTTATTATACTTAATTAAACTTTGCAGGTTTTTATTGGCATATTATTTGCTCATATTGAATCATAGAATTTTATAATTACCAAGGTATAATCATGTCAAATACGAAATCTAAAACGAATCTTATTAATGATTGCTATTTGTTGTTTGGCTCTGAAATTTTCAATTCTGCAGATTTCTTAAAAGCCCTCTCTCCTTCAGAACTTAAAACAGCTTACAGAAAAAAAGCTTTTGAGACACACCCTGACAGAGCACACTCACTTGGTAAAGATCGTGAGACATTGGATGAACTTTTTAAATATGTGATTACGGCATATGAAAGGTTATGCTCCGTAGTACATGGAGAGCATAAATATATTTTAAAGGATGAGGCATCAAAGAAAAATAATGTTAGCCGAACCTATCGCCATACTCAAACAAAACAAACTAATGCGACAGGTTTTTCTTCTGCTGGTAATGCCAGAAAATCTAAGCGCATACATAAGAGGCAAAAGACCACTTCAGACCATTTTTACAAGGGTAACGTGCCAAAACGTAAATTATTAATTGGCCAATATTTATATTACTCTGGGCTCGTTTCATGGAGAACCCTTTTTAATGCGATATCATGGCAGAGGAAACAGCGTCCAATCATCGGGAAGATCGCACTGGATTGGGGAATTCTATCATATGATGCAATACAAAGAATATTGACAGAGCGAAGCGGTAGCGAAAGATTTGGCGAACATGCCCTTCGCAACGGATTTATAACCTACTTTGAATTTCTATCTATTATAGGAAAGCAAAAGAGCCTTCAGCGACCCATTGGAGAATATTTTGTAAAAAACGGATTTGTTCGTAGCCAAACCATAGAAGCTATGTCAGTAAAGCTTAAGAAACATAATAGAGAAATGATTAAAAATGACAGTAATTTTTTTTGATACTTACCTGATTATGCACATATTGCAATTCTAGATTGTAAAATAATGCTCATCAGTAACAAAAAATAGTTGCAATAACACATCTGCATATTATAATTTATTATGTTGATAAGAAGTTATTAGACTATCAATATAAAAGTACCTGCCTACCATCAACATTATGCCATAATCTTACCTATAGGGGCTGTATCTTCAGTCTGTTCAACACCTTAATAACCCGTAGCCTTCTGTGAATGTTTTTTTTGTATATATATTTTTTTACCAAAGTTTCATCCGCAAAACTGTATAATGTATAATATATTAGTAAGTATATTTGTCTCCTGAAAGCGCTAACTTAATGGTCATGCTCAAACACTGCCATATGCTACGAGTTCATTTTAAAACGTTAATTATTAAACGTAAGCTCATATTTTTATTCTTAGCCTTATCCTCATGCAATTACTATCAGGAGTTTTCTCAGCCAGAAATAACAACCAGCCTGGCACAAAAAGAAACACACATCAGGACGATTGCAATCCTGCCGTTTAATAACCAGACAGATAATGAGGAAATATCCACAATCCTGAGAGATGCAGTTTTTCGTAACTTAAGTTTAAAAGGATATGATTTGATAAGGTTAAAACAGATAGATCAAAAGCTGAAGATGGCTTCATATCATACAAATGAAATTAACACTATAGGAAATCACAAACTCGGCAGGATCCTGGAGGCTGATGCACTAATGCACGGAACTGTCACAAAATGTTCTAAATTGTTTAGTGTTATTTACTCGCGCATAACTATAAGTGCAGAGCTGGAATTGGTTGATGCATTTGACTCCAAAACAATATGGAAGGCAAATCATGAAGAGTTAACCCATAGCGGCACTCCGCCCATGTCTCCATTCAGTATTCCAGAGAAAATAATCGAAAGTTCAATTAATGTGAGAGACAAAGTTATAGTTGATACCGCAGACACACTTGCAAAAAAATTAGTTAAAAATATTCCTGATTGTGAAATTTTTGAAGTTTTAACAGCTTACTCTATTGAAATTGAAGATGTTGATAATAGCATAGTTGTACATTATAAGGTACAACCAAACGATACCCTATTCAAGATAGCAAGAAAATTTTACGGTCAAGGCTCCAAGTGGAAGATTATAAAGAACGCAAATGTTGACACTCAAAGTACATCGTTGAATATCGGCCATGATTTAGTCTTACCAGGAGTACCAGTTCTGGTAAACCTGAATGATGCGAAATTGATTGATAAAGAAAATTACACAAAAGCTGTTTATAAAGTAAAGTGGGGAGATTCACTATACAATATAGCATCTGACCTATACCATGATGGCAGGAAATGGCCAGTTATTTACGAAGAAAACAAAGACGAAATTGAAGATATGAATGAACTGACTGTTGGTCAAGTATTGATAATACCTCTTAATTCTTATGCTGACAGTACCAAACGCACACAGAATTGAATAATATATTAAAAGCACTTTAATAGTTACTATTGCTATATTTACAATCTTTAGATTATTCCGTCTCTTCTTTCATTCTCTCCAGCTCATTCAAAACCATATTAATCTGTTCATCTGTCATCCAGCCCTTCTCGAAGAATATTCTCCCTATTAGTCTGTGTGGCCTACTGGAAAGATTATCATCAGCCTGTTCAGATAAAGCTTCTTTGAGTTGGTCTGCAGTTACAAATCCTTTGTTTACTGCAATCAAACCAAACCGAGTACAGTACTTCTTTGAAATCTCCTTGTCAATATCATTTACCATCTGCCACTTCATCCTTTTTCAAGAGATAAAATAAGAATTGATTCATTATTAACCTGAACATTATTATTACCAAACAATGCGAACAAATGTACTTTATTCGCTGCAATATAAATCTTTGAGATGAGCAAAGTGCAAGCAAATATTAAAAAAAGTTACTGTATAAAAAGTGAGACCATTATTCTTGATTTTTTTCTCTGTCTGATTTGCCATAAACATCTGACTCTAATCACTTACAGGCTTACAAACATAAAACGTTGAGATTCTTTTATATTCAGCATGTTTGAGTGCCACAAATAATATTTTATTGCAGGTTGGATATACTGTGAAATGTTTAATACAAAAGTGTGGACTTCTGGGCAAGATCAATTAATCTTGCAGGGAATATGCCCAGATGTATTGTTCCCCACAATGTTATAATAAGTGCAAGAATTACAAATGGCGATAATGAAAGCGGTGCAAATTCGCGCACAGGCTTCTTCATATACATTACGACAGTTACTCTTAAGTAGTAATAAACTGATATTACGCTATTTACCACACCAATGATCGCCAGAATGATAAATCCATTTTTAATAGCGGCGCTGAATATATAGAATTTCCCAATAAATCCAACAAATGGCGGTATACCGGCAAGTGAAAACATAAATATGCACATTGTTACCGCCAACAGAGGATGTTTGAAACCGAGACCGCTGTAGTCTTCAATATTAGCGTTCTCCTTTCCTTTTCTTCCAAGCACGATTACAACGGCAAACGCCCCCAGATTCATAAAGGTATATGCCAACATATAAAAGAGCAAGCTGGATGATCCAAAATCACCCCCTGCTATAATGGCCATTAGCGCATAACCTGCATGCGCTATACTCGAATAGGCCAGCATTCGTTTTATGTTTTTTTGTACGATAGCCACAAGATTACCAACAGTCATTGTAAGGACAGCCAGCACCCACAATATTATAGACCACTTCTGTTCTACATCAGGTAGAGCAACTAAAAATACCCTTGTGAAAGCCGCAAAGGCGGCGGCCTTTGGCCCAACAGACATAAATGCAGTAATAGCAGTCGGTGCCCCCTCATAAACATCAGGAGTCCATTTATGAAACGGCACGCATGCCACCTTAAACCCGAAGCCTATGATAAGTAACGATGTGCCTGTTACAATCATTGGGTTTGATAATGAAGGGTTGTTTGCAAGGAAAGAAGCAATTTCCTTTATGTTCGTGGTGCCAGTCGTACCATAAAGCATCGCTATACCATAAAGCAGAAAACATGTAGCAAACGCACCAAGCAAGAAATATTTCAATGATGCCTCGTTTGAACGAACGCAATCTCGCCTGAAACCAGCAAGCACATAGAGCGATATGGACATTATCTCAAGTCCGAGAAAGATAGTCAGCAAGTCAGCCCCGCCTGCCATCAGCATCATGCCCATAGTGGCAAATAGTATCAATGTATAGTATTCACCATAATTAATACCTTCTTGTTTTATATAGCTGACTGATAAAAGTATTACGATAGCCGTACTAACCAGGAAGATAAGATTAAAAAAGACGGAGAAATTATCTACCACAAACATATCACTGAATGAATACACAGTTTTACCCATTTGGGTACAGGCAACCATGGCTGTCAAAACAACAATAAGAAAACTTATATATCCCAGGCTATCCCTGAATGTCTTTCTAAAGAATACATCTGCCACAAGTATTAACATCGCGGAGATGGTAATAATGAGAATGGGAGAAATACTTTTTAAATCAAATGGTGGAATTACAATTTCCATAAATTAATCTACCTCTATCGTATGTTCTGTGCTCTCATCTTCTTTAATAGCATATGCAGCCTCTTCGTCTTCGATTTTGAGCTTGTTTAGTGTTATTTTATATTTCTCATCTACCTGAGTCAGTAGATGATTTACAGAAACATCCATTCTGGATATTATAGGTTTTGGATAGATACCAATCCAGAAGACAAGTATCGTGATTGGCAGTAATAATGCCCACTCTCTCATATTTATGTCTTTGAGCTTCTTATTTTCGGGATTTGTAAGCTTATTAAACATAACTCGCTGAAACATCCACAGCATGTAACATGCAGAAAGGATTACACCCGTAGTCGCCAGGACCGCATAAAGTACATTAGTCTTGAATACTCCAACCAATACCAGGAATTCTCCTACAAATCCATTTAATCCGGGTAATCCAATAGAGGATAACGTAATAATAAGAAAGAAAATTGCAAACATCGGCATTTTTTTTGTTAAACCTCCAAAATCAGCAATTAACCTTGTATGCCTTCTTTCGTATATCATTCCGACAAGTAAGAATAATGCCCCGGTACTTAAGCCATGATTGATCATCTGCAGGATACTGCCTTCCATTCCCTGGATATTAAAAACAAAGATTCCAAGCATAACAAAACCCAGGTGACTGACACTGGAATACGCAACCAGCTTCTTCAGGTCTTCCTGTACCATCGCGACAAGAGCACCATAGATGATTCCCGCAATTGCCAACCATGCAATGAGTGGCACAAATTGATGACTTGCGTAAGGAAACAACGGCAGACTGAAGCGCACAAAACCATAAGTACCCATCTTTAACAACACTCCTGCCAGAATAACACTACCGGCAGTTGGCGCCTCCACATGAGCATCCGGCAACCATGTATGAAATGGAAACATTGGCACCTTGATCGCAAATGCGAAAAAGAAAGCCAAAAAGAGCCAGAATTGCGCTCCCATCGGGATGTCGAGATTGTAAATCTTCAGCAAATCAAATGTATATTCACCGGTAGCCTCATAATTCATAAAGTAGATTACAATGATAGCAACCAGCATTAATACGCTCCCAGCCATTGTAAATATAAAAAACTTTATAGTAGCATAAATCCTCCTGGGACCTCCCCATACGCCAATTAACAAGTACATTGGGATCAGCATCAATTCCCAGAACACATAGAACAGAAACAAGTCTAGTGAAATAAATACTCCCAGCATCCCTGTTTCCAATATAAGCATCGCTATCATATACTCTTTAATTCTGTCTTTTACGTTCCATGATGCAAGGATACAAATGAGTGTAAGGAAGCTAGTCAGGAGGAAGAGGAAAAGGCTTATACCATCAATTCCCACATGATAGCTGATACCAAATTCCTTTATCCATGACACATTCTCTATAAACTGAAATTCAGATGTGTTTAATTTAAATTTGAAGAACAGTGGCAGCGAAATTATAAAATCACCTATGGCAATTACAAGAGCAATACGCTTAATTTTCTCCTGATTTTCACCATTTACAAACAGCAGCCATATTGCCCCAAACAATGGCAAGAACGTAATTATGGTAAGTATCGGTAAATTCATTATATAAAAATCTTAAAATTAAAAATGTTTATAAAAGAACCAGGGAACAAACGATTATGATAACTCCGCCCAATAATATAGACAATGCATAGTTGCGTACATATCCAGTCTGGAAGAGTTTTAAAACCTCGCCTTTAAGTTCGACAATCCTGGCAATCGCATTTACGAAACCGTCTATAATCTTCACGTCTACAATCTTCCAGAGAATAAACGATGTTTTCACAGTCGGCTTAACAATAGTTGCATCATATATTTCATCAACATAATACTTGTTATATATAATAGTGTATATCAGCTTAAATTTCCCAACTAACTTCGCAGGTAAATCAGGCTGTTTTACGTACATCAGATACGCTAATAATATACCCGCAACGGCAATACCGGTTGAGATTCCCATCATAGAAAACATCAGACTATTTGACACGTGATGCAAATCTCCACCGTCAATCATACCGTGATGTCCGCCGCCGATAACCGGCGCAAGAAAACTATTTATTGCGCTAGCCGTCGGAAAGCCAATAAACCCACCAAGGATGGAAAGAAGGGCTAAAACAAGCAACGGAATAAGTATACTCATTGGAGATTCATGGACATGCTCTTCAACATGTTTTGACATATTTGATTTTCCGTAAAAGGTCATAAATAGCAGCCTGAACATATAAAAAGCCGTCAACAAGGCCGCAAATGCTCCTAATGCCCATAAGAACAGGCTCCCCTTACTGAAAGCATCTAGCAAGACTTCATCTTTACTGAAGAAACCCGCAAATGGAGGTATACCCGCAATTGCAAGTGTACCGATCAAAAACGTGGTGTATGTCGTAGGCATATACTTTTTAAGTCCGCCCATTTTTCTCATATCCTGTTCACCACCCAGCCCGTGAATTACACTGCCTGAACCCAGGAATAATAAGGCCTTAAAAAACGCATGTGTAACCAGATGGAAAATACCCGTTATATATGCCCCCACACCACAGGCAAGAAACATGTAGCCTATCTGGCTGACGGTAGAGTAAGCAAGTACCCTCTTAATATCATTCTGTGCAAGTCCGATTGTTGCAGCAAATAATGCTGTAACCCCTCCTATTACAGCCACCACCGTTAAAGAAAATGGTGCTAGAGTATACAACACATTACATCTTACAACCATATAAACGCCGGCAGTCACCATTGTAGCAGCATGTATGAGTGCACTGACCGGGGTAGGGCCTTCCATTGCATCCGGAAGCCAGGTATAAAGAGGTATTTGTGCAGACTTGCCTACAGCGCCTACAAACAATAAGAGAGTAATCATTATCGCTACAAAACTACCCATTTGTAAATGTTCAGGCGCTGCATGAAATACTTCAGTAAAATCTATAGTCTTAAAGGTGACAAAAATCAACATAATGGCAAGAATAAAGCCGAAGTCACCAACTCGGTTCACTATGAATGCCTTCATACCCGCAGTGGATGCAGATTTCTTCTCAAACCAGAAACCAATCAACAAGTATGAGCACAACCCAACACCCTCCCAGCCAATAAACATGAGGAGAAAATTATTAGCCAGGACAAGTAGCAGCATTGAGAAGGTAAACAAATTCAGGTATGTAAAGTATCTGTAAAACCCGTCATCATCATGCATATATCCTATAGAATACACATGGATTAGGAATCCAACACCCGTTACCACCAATATCATCACTACGGAAAGCGGGTCTACCTGTAAACCGGCAATCGCTTCAAATGAGCCGGAACCTATCCATGTAAAATAGTCAATCTCAAACACCCTGTGCTCAGGATCGAGTTTCAGCAAGTCAATGAATACGAAAAAAGAAAGAATAAACGATATTCCTATCGCTGTACATCCAATTATACCGACTACAAACTTACTAAGTTTCTTCCCTAGTAATCCGTTTATTATGGTCCCGGCAAGCGGAAACAATAGTACGTATCCGATTAAATCCAAATATGAGCACCCAAAGAAATATGGCATTGTTCTATCCTTTTACCACTTCATTAAGTTAATATCATCAACATTGACAGTCGCTTTATTTCTATATATAGCGATTATTATTGCAAGCCCTACTGCCGCCTCTGCCGCTGCAACCGTCATTATGAAAAATACGAAAATCTGGCCATCCATAGAATTCAGTTGACGAGAAAATGTAACAAACGCAAGGTTTACTGAATTCAGCATTAATTCAATACACATAAAAATGACTATGGCATTCCTTCTAATTAAAACGCCTACTGCACCAATTGAAAACAGAACGCCGGACAATATTAAGTACCATGTAAATAGAATCATTATACCTTTTTATCCTCAATAATTTGTTTTTTAGCTAATACTATTGCACCGATAATGGCCGCAAACAGCAAAATTGAAGCAATTTCAAAAGGGAAAACGTATTTAGTAAACAACATTTTACCTACAAGTTGGGTATTCCCGATCTGACTTATACTTTCCGGCGTATACTCACCCTTGGTACCCTGGAATACGGTTTTCAATGTTACAATACCAATCATAACAACCAATATAAATCCCAGAATAACGGCTGAAGGTTTTTGAAACAGCAGATTGTCTCTCCCTGCTTCTACATCTGTTTTGCTTAAATCAAGTAACATTATTACAAAAACAAAAAGTACCATTATAGCACCGGCATATACCATTACCTGTATCGCAGCAATAAACTGTGCGTGTAACAAAACGTACAATACTGCCAGGGAGACCATTGTTTGAATAAGAAATATTGCACTATATATTGGATTCTTCTGAAAGACTACGCAAAGAGCACAGACTATCGTTATCAAACCCATTATTATAAATAGTAAACCTTCAAGCATGTAATGTTATCCTAAAATTAGTTATTTTTTCTTCTTTAAAGGAACTAATAATTTGTCTTTATTATAAATATGATCTTTAATGTTTTCAGAGGCCAGCTCATAATCCTGCCTTAAGAATATAGCTTCCTCTGGACATACTTCCTCACAGTACCCGCAGAAAATACAACGGAGCATGTTTATTTCATAAGTCTTAGCAAAACGTTCTCCATGTGCATTTTCATCACCTTCAAGTTCGATGCATTCTGCCGGACAAACAGTAGAGCAGAGACCGCATGCCACACATTTCTCTTTTCCATTTTCATCCCTTTGTAGTTCGTGCAAACCCCTGAAACGCGGATATGGCGTCCATTTTTCGTCAGGATACTGCATCGTCACTACTTTAAATGGATTCAGGTAAGTCTTTAAAGTAAGCGCTAAACCCTGTATTAATGGTTTTATCATACGAATGTTCCCTCACAACATGATAATTCACAACATGACCATAACAAGCCCTGTTATTAAAATGTTTGCTAATGCAGCAGGAAGAAGGATTTTCCATCCAAACTTCATTAGCTGATCATACCTGAATCTGGGATAAGTAGATCTCAGCCATACGAAGAAGAATATGCACAGAGCCATCTTGATCAAGAACCAGACTACAGGCGGTAAGAATGGACCTCTCCAGCCTCCAAAAAAGAAAGTAACGGCAACCGCCGACACTGTAATAATATTGGCGTACTCGGCCATAAAGAATAATGCAAACTTCATACTGCTATACTCTGTATGGAAACCCGCAACTAATTCGGTTTCTGCTTCCGGTAAATCAAACGGGCATCTATTTGTCTCAGCAATAGCGCTTATTGCGTATATTAAAAAGCCTAAAGGTTGTAGTATAACAAACCAGCATTTAGCCTGAGAATTGACAATATCTACAAGGCTTAGTGACTCAGAAATCATAATAACACCTATCAGGGACAGACCCAATGAAAGTTCGTAACTTATCATCTGAGCAGAAGATCTCAAAGCACCAAGCAAAGAATACTTATTATTAGACGACCAGCCCCCCAGTATGATACCATAGACACCTACCGAAGTAACAGCAAGAATATAGAGTATGCCTATATTAACGTCTGTTATTACCATATCAATGCTTATGCCGGCTATGCTTATCGTGTTCCCAAAAGGAATAACTGCTATGGAAATCAGCGCGGGAACTGTAGCGATCACCGGAGCAAGGACGAATACAACTTTACTGGCCTGCGAAGGAATGATATCTTCTTTAAAAATTAATTTAATTCCATCTGCAATAGGCTGAAGCAATCCATGCCATCCTACTCTCATGGGTCCAAGCCTTACCTGCATATGAGCCATTACTTTCCTTTCCACCCATATAAGATAAGCTATGGTTCCTAACAGGATACCAACTACTATACTTATTTTGATCGCAGAAAGTAACGCATATATAATTGCATTTAACATTTTATATTTTCCCTACAGTCTAACTATCACTCTCTCGTTGCATTCTTTGGCCGCAACATTCCAATATACCGGTAGTTTCTTCTACAACTCTTATCTTCTGCCCGCATTCCTTGCAAACGTAAATCACACCCACATCCCCTTTTGGTTTTGGATGAACCGATGTCCAAGTCTCCATCATACTCTTCTCGGCAACCAGCTTCATTTCCTGCCCGCAACAGACAAGTACTCCAAACCCATCTTCAACAACTACTACTTTTTGTCTGCAAATTTCACAAAAATATGTTTTCCCTGTTTTCTTCATCTTTATCTTGCCTTAGAAATTTTTACATTTGTATAACCGTTAACACGCAGATTATTAATGGGTGCCCACTCATAATCCTCCGAAACAAAGACCGCACCTTCCGGTATCCTGGTCGTTATCTTTGCCTTAAGCTTCATTTTGCCCTGTGCAGACTCAATCTTTACCATATCTCCGTCCGCAATCTTCGCCTTCTGTGCATTATTTTTATTGATTTCTATTAAACATTCAGAGGCAAGAGAAACAAGAGAACTTGAGTTTCTTGAATAAGTCCCTTGATGCCTTAAGCTGGAACCTGTTAGCAATATGAAAGGATAATCTTTGTTTCTCTTTAAAGCAGGTGATTTTCTTCCGGAAATCGCAAAACTATACTTTAAGGATTCAAATTTATCGTATACCGAAGATACCCAACGGAAACCATCCTTTTCTAAATTGTTATTTTCAATTCCTTCATATATCGGAACACATTTCCCTATTTCATCTCTAATCAGCTTAGGAGATATATAATAGTACGGATGTCCCATCTTTTTAGCCAGCTCACACACAATCTGCCAGTCAGGCCTGGATTCTCCCACGGGCTCTATTACCTTGTTTAGCCTCTGTACGGTCATTCCCATATTTGTAAATGTGCCTTCCTTCTCAACATATGTTGAAGCTGGAAAAACAACATCTGCAAGTTGTGCTGTTTCTGTCAAGAAGTTATCCTGAACAACGACAAAATCGGCTTTCTTAAAAGCCTCCTTTGCCTTCTTGCCGTTTGGATAACTCACAATGGGATTTTCTCCCATGACATAGAGGGCTTTGATTTTACCTTTCGAGGCAAGATCAAATACATTATCTGAATCTTCCATAGAGACATCATCTGATAATGTAACACGCCACGAGTCCTCAATCTTTTTCCTGCTTGTATGATCATTTACACCAAGATAACCGGGTAAAAAGTCTGGGACAACTCCCATATCGTTTACACCTTGTGAATTATTATTAGCCCTGGAGAACACAAGTGAAACCTTATCAGAACCGCCGGCATTTATCAATACACAAAGATCCATCAAAGCCTTAATCGTATTCTCAGCCGAAGGATCTTCTTCTATATCCTTACCACAGATAATATAACATTTTCCAGGCTTTGCCAATAAACCGGAAGCACTCTTCAGCGCCTCTTCAGGGATACTTGTTAACTGAGATGTTTTCTTTATACCAAAATCTGATGACTTTAACAATGAACGCAATTCTTTAAAATTCTCAGTTGTGTCTTCTACCTTTTTCAAATCAAGGAGCTTTGAATCTACAATGAGTCTTGTCAAGGTCTTAATTAATAATGATTGTGTTCCTATTTTATATTGCAGACGGATATCATTCCTGACAACGCTGTTAAATTCAATGTTTCTTGCATTCGCAACAATAAGTTTTGCTTTATTTACCCTTATTGCCTTTCTTGCCATGCTACCGATCACCGGATGCGCTTCGGATACGTCTGCTCCCACAAAAAACAACGTATCTGCCGTTTCTATCTCTTCCACTGACGACGCAGCAATCCCATGCTTAACAGATTCTTTAATCATTCGATTTAACGAAGGAGACTTTATATTAGATATATTGTCTATGTTGTTGGTTTCTAATACCGTCCTGCAGAACTTCTGAAACAGATAATTATCCTCATTAGTACATTTCTCAGAACCGATACCACCTATTGCTTTTCCTCCGTGCTCGTTTTTGATTTCAGCGAGTTTCTTTGCTACGTAGTCAAGGGCTTCTTCCCATGTCACCGGACACAGGATACCAATCTTTCTCATTAAAGGGGTTTTAACCCGTCTGCTTGAATTAATAAACTCGTGTCCAAATTTCCCTTTTACGCACAGATTACCTTCATTTATACCCAAATCATCATCCGAGGTTATCCTCATGACCTCATTCTTCTTGGTGTTTACTACAACAGTACAACCGACAGCACAGTAAGTACAAATCGTTGACGTCTTTTTCAGTTCCCAGGGTCTGGCCCTGAATTTTAGAGTTCTATCCTGCCAGGAACCTGTAGGGCATACAGATACACAACCGCCACAAAAAGTGCAATCCAATGGTTTATCGAAAGCGGTGCCGATTACTGTCCCAAAGCCCCTGTTCTGATAGTCTATAGCGCCTACACCCTCAATTTCCTTACACACCTTAACACACCTGCCGCAAAGGATACATCTGTTTGTGTTATATTCTAAGAGGGGGTTGTCCCTCTTCATCGGTTCGTCCAATCTTGCAGTCTTGAATCTACCGGCGGACAATTTAAGATCATGCGTAACATCCTGCAATCCACACTCTCCGGACTTGTCACACGTCGGACAATCAAGAGGGTGGTGTGCCAGCAGATATTCCATAACAGACTTCGTATATTTATCCACCTCGGAAGTTTTGGTTTTTACCACCATACCTTCAGATACCGGCTGTGCACAGGAAAATCTATGTCTTGTTCTACCACGTTCAGTTACTTCGACCATACAGAGCCTGCACCCGCCATACTGACTTAATTTAGGATGATAGCACAACCCCGGGATATATATTCCGTTATTCTTCGCCGCCATAAAGATATTAGTACCTTTAGGAACAGCTACATTTTTGCCATCTATTTTAAGCTTTATATCACTCATTTTATTGCCATAAAATTACATTTATCATAACACAAATTACACTCTATACATTTTTCCTTGTCAATAAATGCCACTTCATCTTTGGATCCGGATATTGCATCAACAGGACAATTTTTGATGCAAAGCGTACATTTTGTACACTTATCCGGGATTACCGTATATTTATGAAGCGCAACACAAGATGCCGTTGGACATTCCTTGTCTCGAATGTGCGCTAAATATTCATCTCTAAAATACCTGATAGTTGATAAGACAGGATTTGGCGCTGATTGACCTAATCCACACAAAGACATTGTATTTATCTCATCACTCATTTTCTCTAATATATCAATGTCTTCTTCCTTGCCTTCTCCCTGTGTAATCCTGATAAGGATATCAAGCATAAGAGTAGTGCCCACCCTACAAGGCGGACATTTCCCACAGGATTCTTTTGCGCAGAAATCCAGAAAGAATCTTGCCATATCCACCATGCATGTTGTTTCATCCACCACAACAAGACTTCCTGACCCCATCATAGCTCCAGCCTCCAGCAGTGATTCATAATCTATCGGAGAGTCAAGATGCGCTTCCGTCAAACAACCACCGGAAGGGCCGCCGATCTGCACAGCCTTGAATTTCTTCTTTTTTGGAATTCCGCCACCCATATCAAACACAACCTGTCTGATAGTAGTACCCATTGGAACCTCAATAAGACCCGCCTTCTTTACCTTACCGGTTAATGAAAATATCTTGGTTCCCTTACTTTTTGCGGTGCCAATTTTAGAGTACCAGGCAGCTCCATTATTTATAATCAGGGGGACATTGGCAAAAGTTTCTACATTATTCAGACATGATGGTTTGTCCCACAAGCCTGCTTCTACAGATTGAGGAGGCCTAGTTCTCGGCATACCCCGTTTACCCTCTATAGAATATTGCAGCGCAGTAGACTCACCACAAACAAAAGCGCCTGCCCCCTCTTTTATGTGTATTTTCAGACTATAACCACTCTTCAGTATATTCTTCCCAAGGAAGCCGTGTTTTTCTGCCTGCTCAATAGAGTGTTTTAATCTTCGAACAGCCAGTGGATACTCAGCACGTACGTATATATAACCGCTTGTAGCCCCAATAGCATAACCGGCAATAATCATACCCTCAAGGACGGCATGCGGATCACCCTCTAAAAGGCTCCTATCCATAAATGCACCGGGGTCTCCTTCATCTGCATTACAAAGAATATACTTTTCGTCAGCATCATACTTGGCACAAGAGTCCCATTTCCATCCAGTCTCAAAACCACCGCCGCCACGACCCCTCAGTCCGGCTTTACTTACTTCATTAATTACATCTTTCGGAGACATGGATGTAAGCACTTTTTTAAGCGCTGTATATCCATCACCCTCAATATATTCATCGATTCTGTCAGGATCAATTATACCGCAGTTTTTGGTTACAAGCTTAAACTGACTCTTATTAACATCCAGATCATCAAAAAATGGCAACCCTTTATATTGTCTGCCACCTTTGCCGTTATGATGCATCTGAGACAAAGCATATTTTTTTACCACCTTTCCCTGTCCTAAATGCTCCTCAAATATTTGCTGCACTACATCCGGTTTTACTTTTGAGTATGTAACCCTTGTTCTACCAGGAAGAATCACATCTACTAGCACCTCGTGCGAACACATACCAATACAACCTGTACGGACCAGATCAACCGGCTGTTTCTGCTTTTTTATCTCTTTCTCTATACTTGCCAAAACACCTTTAGCGCCGGCGCCTAAACCACAGGTTCCCATACCAATCATTATCTTTGGTCTTTTCTGGGCCGTTCTTTTTTTTGCAGTTGATGTCTTTTTCTTCGCCATATTTACTTAGCTCTTCCTTGTTGTCTGGTTCCTTGAATTATATTATCAACATTATCAGGAACAAGATTTCCATGAACATCTTCATCTATCGTAACAATAGGAGCCAACGAACATGCTCCCAGGCAGGCCACTTCTTCAAGAGTAAACAACTTGTCCTCGGTTGTAGAACCAACCTTCACATCCAGCTTCTTGGAAAATTCATCTACAATTTTTGTAGCGCCCTTAACATGACACGCCGTTCCACAGCATATTTTTACTATATGAACACCTCTTGGCTGCAAATGAAATTGAGCATAAAACGTTGCAACACCTATAATTTCGCTGGCACTGATATTCAGCCTTTCAGCGACAAGATTAATGAGAGGCTCTTGTAAATATCCATATTCGTACTGTATCTTTTGCAAAACAGGTATTAAGCTCCCATCCATACCCTCATAACTATCAAGTATTTTTTCTGCCATAGATAAATCCAAGGTTTCATTTTGCTTAGGCACAGATTTCTTTTTTGATTTACTCATTCTCTTAGTCTCAAAATACTTAACGGTCGATTTCGCCTAAAACGATATCCAGACTCCCAATTACGGCAACTACATCAGCAAGTAAACGGCCTTCTATCATTTTCTGAAGGCCCTCTAAATTAACAAAGGAAGGCGGCCTGATTTTTATCCTGTAAGGATTCTTTGTTCCATCACTGACAATGTAAAAACCCAGTTCACCCTTGGGAGCTTCAACACAGGAATACACTTCACCGGCAGGAGGACAAATACCGTCAGTAATTATTTTAAAATGGTGTATCAGGGATTCCATACTCTTCTTAAGGTTTTCTTTCTGAGGCAAAGCCACATCAGGAATATCTGCAATAAATTCACCTTTAGGTATAGTATCCATAGCCTGACGCACAATCTCATTACTCTGCCGCATTTCTTCTATTCTAACAATATAGCGGTCGTACACATCACCGTTCTGACCTACGGGAACTATAAAATCCATTTCATCATATGATGAATATGGCTCGGATTTTCTCACATCCCACTTTACTCCGGAACCTCTGATACTGGGACCGCTTAATCCATAATTTATTGCATCTTCAGCAGAAATTACTCCAACATCTTTTGTCCTCATTAACCATATCTTGTTTTTTGTCAGGAGAGTTTCATAATCCTTTAATCTGGCAGGAAAATCATTAACAAATTCTCTTACCTTTTCAACAAAACCGTCAGGCAAATCCCTGGCAACTCCTCCTATCCTGACGTACGAAAGGTTCATTCGCGCACCGGCTGTCATTTCAAAAATATCATTAAGAGTTTCCCTCTCCCGGAAACAATAGAAAAAGACAGTCATCGCGCCTATATCAAGTGCATGAGTTGCAAGCCATAAAAGGTGTGATGATATTCTTGTGAGTTCACACAAAATTATTCTTATATACTGTGATCTTTTTGGCGCTTCTATATCCAACAATTTCTCTACGGCCATGACATAGGCCAGATTATTAGACATAGGCGCCAGATAATCCAACCGGTCTGTGAGGGTAATAAACTGGTGATATGTTTTATATTCAGCAAGTTTTTCCACACCACGGTGAAGAAACCCGATGTGAGGCGTAGCTTTAACTACAGTTTCTCCGTCCAGTTCCAGAATGAGCCTCAAAACACCGTGCGTACTCGGATGCTGAGGACCCATATTGATAGTCATTAGCTGTTGGGTTGTTGTTGCCGTCATTCTTTCCCTTTTCTATAAACTTCCCTGAGAGAATTAGGTTGCCTGCCTTTAAGAGGATAATCTTTTCTCAAAGGATAGCCTTCAAAACCTTCCGGTGTTAATATCCTTTCTAAATTTGGATGCCCCTCAAAGATTATACCAAACATATCGTAGGCTTCTCTTTCATGCCAGTCCGCTGTCTTCCAAACATTAGTAACTGTATCAATACTTGGATTTGAAGCGGGTATCTCCACCTTAAGCCTTACCCTGTGATTCTGATTTAAGGAATAAAGGTGATAAACCACTTCAAAAGTATTACTGTCGTCAAGGCGCGATTTGTCTACACCGCATAAATCTGATAGATAGTCAAAATCTGACCCTTTATCATTATAGAGAAATTCAGCAACTTTCCCAATATAGTCCTTATCTATCGATATCGTTAATTCACCTCGGAAGGTTTTCACCTTTGTTACAGCCTTCGGGAACTTCTCTTTTAACCTTTTTGCTATTGCACTCACTTCAGACATGGTTAAATATTTCCTTCAATTTCATTGTCTGTTTCGCTTATTTGTCTAGAACGGATTCTTTGCTAATCTTCTTCTGTATTTCCATTACTGCATGAATCAGGGCCTCCGGTCGAGGAGGACATCCTGGTAAGTAAACATCAACAGGTATAATCTCATCCACGCCCTGGACTGTAGCATATGTATCAAAAATACCTCCGGAAGATGCGCATGCGCCCATTGCAATTACCCATTTCGGCTCAGGCATTTGATCGTAAATCTTTCTTGTCACAGCAGCCATTTTATAAGTAACAGTACCGGCAATAATCATCAAGTCCGACTGACGCGGCGAAAACCTGAATACTTCAGCCCCAAATCTGGCAAGATCATATCTGGGAGCTACGCTTGCCATCATTTCGATAGCACAACATGCCAGACCAAAAGGCATTGGCCAAAGCGCATTTTTTCTTCCCCAGTTTACCACTTTATCAATAGTAGTAGTAAGTATGGTATCACCAAAAGTCGTCTCTATTCCCATTCAAAACCACCTCTTTTCCAGATATAAACATAGCAAACAAGCAATATGATTATGAATATTGCCATCTCAATTAAGCCAAATAGTGCCAACGATTTAAACGCTACTGCCCAGGGATATAAAAACACCACCTCGATATCAAATACAACAAACATCATTGCAATAATATAAAATTTTATAGAAAACCTCTCTCTGGCAGAACCTATTGGTTCTACACCACACTCGTAAGGAGAAAGCTTTTCGGCGGTTGGTTTATGACGGCCTACAAGGGCAGAGATTATGATGTTAGAAATGGCAAACCCCATTACTACTAAAAGCAGAATCAGGATTGGAAGGTAACTTATTAGCATATATATATATAAATATTTATGTTAGTTTTTAGTATCTGAGTGTACAACCTCTGTCAAGGATGTGAATTATTATCAAAAATAACAAATTAGTCAACAAAAAATAATTTTTTATGTATCCATAAATTTAAGAGTTATAGACAATTTTTCCAGAAATCTATTAGTTTAGACCTTCTCAACCATGAAATCAGCATTCTAAAACTGTCTTTTTAAACACTTCCAGTGCATAATCAACATCCAATCTATTCAAATCTTTATGCGTGACCATTCTACCATAATCTTTCTCAAGACAGATCACATAAACTCCTTTCCTGCCGACATTCTCCACAAATTCCCTGCAGCTCAGTTTTGGTAATTCAAATCTGAAACAGACAATGTTCGTTTGTACTGTTTTCGGTTTGATACTAAAACCTTCTATTCCCGCCAGACCTTTGGCAAGATGTCTCGCATTGTCATGGTCTTCTGATAATCTATCAATCATTTCCTCCAATGAAACTATCCCGCAAGCTGCCAGAATCCCTGTCTGCCTCATGCCTCCCCCCAGCATTTTTTTTCTGCGCCGTGCTTCTTTTATAAACTCCTTTGTTCCTGCAATGATAGAACCGACAGGAGACGCCAAGCCCTTAGAGAGACAAAACATTACCGAGTCGCAATTTCTGGTCAACTCAACAACATCCACACCCTGAAATATTGCAGAATTAAATATTCTCGCACCATCTAAATGAAGACGCAAACCGTATTTTCTGGCAATCTTATAAATCTCAGATGTTTCTTCAGGAGTAACAACCGTTCCACCCGCCAGGTTGTTTGTATTTTCCAATACGATGAGCGAAGTTTTTGGGAAACGTATATCGTCCAGATTAATAAGTGACTCAAGCTCTTCCAAATTCAGATGGCCTGTTTCGTCTGCGTCCAATGTACATATTGTTGTTCCTGTTAACGCAGATGTATTCCCGGCTACCATCGTGTTTATATGCGCTTTTCTGTCGCATATCAAACCATCACCGGGCTTTGTGTGTACCATTATTGCGATAAGGTTTCCCATGGTACCACTGGGAACAAACAGGGCATCTTCCTTGTTCAATTTCCCGGCAGCCATTTCTTCCAACCTGTTGGTAGTAGGATCTTCACCGAAACCATCATCCCCTACTTCAGCATCTTTCATGACCTGCCGCATCTTTAAAGTAGGCACGGCAACTGTATCACTTCGCAAATCGACAATGCGCATTATTCTTTTTCGCCATCTCCAAAATGCTGATCGACATCCTTTTTTTCTTCATCAAGTTGGCAGCCGGCTTCTGTTTCAATTTCGTCAAAACGTTGATCAACCTTATCTTCTCCATTAACATTTTGCCGATCAACCTCATTTCTTTCATCATCAAATTGACTATCGGCCTCTCTTTTAACTTCTCCAGAATGTTGACCAACCTCATCTTCACCATTGAGATTTTGCTGACTGACATCTTCCGTCCCTTCGTCAGCATAGCAACCTGTCCCTGATTTACCTTCTTCAACGCTATCATTACACTGTTGATCAATCTCATATTCATCATTGTCACTTTGTTGACCAGCCACTTTGCTTTTCTCATCAAAATTGCGGCCGGTTTCGGCTTCGCCTTCATCGTAAAGCCGTTCAACCCCTTTTTCACCTTCAATAACTTCTCTGGCCAAATCCATATAATCCTGTGTGCCACGGCTGTCAGGGGCATACCTCGTAATTGGCTGGTTGGAAATAGGGCATTCTGCGAGTTGCGTACTCTCTCTTATAATAGACTTAAATAACTTGTCATGGAACTTTTCCATAATCTTTTCCACTACCTTGTTGCTTAAATTTGTCCTTACATCAAACATACACGCAATTATACCTGTAACTTCAAGTGCAGGGTTCAGTGTGTCCTTAACCAGGTTTACAGTATTGATCAATGTGACCAGGCCATTCAGTGCCAGTACCTTTGTTTCCAGTGGTATAATAACTTCCTTTACCGCTGATAATGCATTAACGGTAAGCAGTCCAAGTGAAGGGGGACAATCCAGAATAATGTAATCAAATTGATTTATTAAAGGAGATATGCTTTTTTTAAGTATGGTATCGTTTTCCAATTTGTTTGCCAATGTTCTTTCTATTGCAGCCAGTGTCACGTTAGACGGAACAATCCACATATTTTCTATATTTGTTTCATGTAGGATTTCTTTTATAGGTAGGTTATCATGAAACACGTTAAACATGGATTTATGCAACTCGTTAATATTTATGCCCATCCATGAGCTTGAGTTGCCCTGAGGATCAAGATCTATTAAAACCACTTTCTTGCCCAGGTCTGCCAGACAAGCTGCAAGATTTACGGCTGTAGTAGTTTTGCCGACACCACCTTTTTGATTTATTAATGCAATAGTTCGCATCTATTTAATATGTTTCTCCAGAACTTCTATATCCTTGCTATTACCAACAACAACCAGAATATCTTTTGCCCTTAATACATAATCGGGAGTCGGCAATTCCTTAATCTCTTTTTCAGTAAGTTCTCCATTCTTACCAACCTTCTCCTTCACTTTTTTCATAATCATAATCACATTGACACCATATCTGGTTTGAAGGCCGAGTTCTCTAAATGATTTCCCGATAAAATCTCCCTTTACCTCTATCTCTGCCAGATTATAGTCCGCACCTAAGTCAACATATTCCAAGACTCCGGGTGCAAAAATGCTGTTAGCAACTCGAAGACCCATATCTTCTTCAGGATAAACGACTCTAGTCGCTCCTACCTCCTTAAGTATCTGAGCATGCAGCCTGGTCCCTGCCCTGGCAACAATTTCCTTAATCCCTAAGTTATTCAAAATTTTAGTTGTTAAAATACTCGACTCAACATCTTCTCCTATACTCACAACGGCAACATCAACACCTTCAACGCCACATTCCCTCAATGCCCCTTCATCAGTACTATCCAGTTGTACTGCCTCAGCTACAATATCCTTAATCTTTTCAATCAATGCAGGATCCTTATCTACCGCAATGACCTGAGCCCCTTTGGCCGCCAAGACCTCAGCAACCTTAAAACCAAACCTTCCCAAACCAATTACGACAAACTGTCTCATATCATATATTCCTTAAATAATTGACCAATCTTGTCAAAAATTACGATTTTAAAACCCAAATCCCAAATCGTAATTCGTAAATCTAAAATCCTTATCCAGACATGTTCGGATCAGGGTTTTCATAACAATCATCCCACAACTATTCTTTCTTCAGGAAAGCTGATTCTTCTCTCAGCAACCTTTCTTCCAAAAACTAATGCCAAGGCCAAAGGCCCAATTCTACCAACAAACATTAATATAGTTACTATAACCTTTCCGATGGCAGTTAAATCGGAACTTAACCCCGTACTGAGGCCAACAGTCCCAAAAGCTGAAAACGCTTCAAATATAACGGCCTTAAACGACGCCTCCTCAGTATACAGCAAAATTAAACAAAAAACTAAGATTGTTGATAAAGAGATTGTCGCAATAGAAACGGCTTTCTGCACGGTTCGCCTGTGAATTGTACGCTCAAATACTTCTACCTCTTCCCTGCCACGAAACATATTGTAAACGACTGCAATAATCACAAAAAAAGTACCGGTCTTAATCCCCCCCGCAGTAGAACCGGATGAACCGCCAATAAACATAAAAAGGATAAAATATAAAAACGTGGGGGCTGTGAGGCTACTGATATCAACAGTCGTAAAACCTGCCGTTCTGGTTGTAATAGATTGGAAAAAAGAAACAATTACCTTATCCTTGACTGAAAACAGGTCTAATGTATTCTTACACTCAAATGTGTAGAATAGAATTGCGCCCAATATAATTAAAATGCCCGTCATCGTCAACACTATCTTGGTGTGTACATTTATCTTTCTTTTTTTATCTCTTTTGAAAAGAAGGAAAAAATAACCAAGAATATTGGGCATGACTATAAATCCCAACCCGCCTGAAATAATAAGAAGTCCAATCGTAATGTTAACAACTGCATCGCCACTATAATTTATCAAACTATTACTAAAAAGAGAGAATCCCGCATTGCAGAATGCACTTACGGAATGAAATATAGAATAGAATACATAATCATCGAAAGTTTCGTTTGACCAGTGGAATGCCAGCACCACCGCTCCAACAGCCTCAATAACAAATGTTGATATGATTATAAAGAGGACTGTTTTCTTTACCTCGCCATACCCTGTGTCAAGCACCTCCTTCATTGCAACCTGCTGAGAAATAAGCATCCGTTTCCCAATGGCGATACTGAAGAATGCATACGAAGTCATTATACCCAACCCGCCAAGTTGCATCAGGATCAGAATAACAACATGTCCAAATCGTGAAAAATAGACTGGTGTATCCTGCACTACCAGGCCTGTAACACAAAGCGCTGATGTTGACGTAAAAAACGCATCTACCAGTGACGTGCCGTTTCCGTCAACAGTTGCCGCCGGCAGCATGAGCATGAAAGCGCCTATCGTAATAAAAACAAAAAAACTTGTACCAATAGTTGCTCCCGGCTTTACGGTAAAATTTCCAAATGCTTTCTTAAACATTTATCTGTACTCTCCCAATATAGCGACGTAAGGCAGGTTCCTGTATTTATTGTCAAAATCAAGACCGTAGCCAACTACAAACTTGTTCTCAATCTCAAAGCAACAATAATCCGGAACTATTTCTGTTTCCCTTCTTGCCGCTTTGTTAAGGAGTACACATATTTTGATCGACCGGGGATCATGCCCCTTAATCACCTGTACAATCCGGGAAAGAGTTTTACCGGTATCCAGTATGTCATCCACAATCAGGACATGTTCGTCCTTTATATTCAGACTGATATTAATTATGTCAACTTCTCCTTTTGGTAAGGTTGAATCTCCTGAATAAGCATTAGCCCTGATAGTATCAATCTTGACAGGAAACGGAATTTGCCGGATCAAGTCTGAAAGGAATATGAGACTGCCGTTAAGTACGCCAATTATGGTCAGCCCTTTATGCTCGTAATCTGAGGCAAGCCTTTGTGCCAGTTCACTAACCTTGTGCTTGATTTCAGCTTCAGTGATTAAGACCTCTCCGATACAATTATTCATTGATATTTTATTGAATGACTTTCCTTATTGTATATAACGAATAGACAAGTTAGGTCGCTATCGCGACAAAAGACTATCCTTCGACTCCGCTCAGGATGACGTCACACTGAGCGGAGTCGAAGTGCTATCAACATTGAAATTCATATACATTAAATTATAGAGCTTTTTGATTTTGGATCAACCGGGTTGTTACTAAAGTAAACTATTTATCCAGTGGGCTTTTAACACCCAGGATATTTTTTGATGCAACATGAAGAGAAAGGAAAGAGGACAGGAGCCTACTAATGGGTGACCCCTTTGCCTACTTTTCTTCTTTTGCAAGACTTATATTAGTTTTCAATTTTTTTGTGTAGGGGTGATCATCGCCTAACCTCACCTGAATAACCGATAAGGCTTTTTCGAGATATTCAATTGCCTTGTCGTATTCTCCATTTGCATGCAAGGCCGTTCCAAGGTTATTTCCATAAATAGCAACATTTGGATGATTTTCGCCAAAGGTCTTTAAATCTGACTGTAACGCCTTCTCAAGATATTCAATTGCCTTGTCGTATTCTCCCCTGGCGCTCCAGGCTACTCCAAGGTTGTTCCTGTAAGCAGCAATTTTCGGATGGTTTTCGCCAAAGGTCTTTAAATCAGATTTCAGCGCCTTCTCATAATATTCAATTGCCTTGTTGTACTCACCCTTTGCCCGCCAGGCTTCCCCCAGGTTGTTCCAACGGGTAGCAACTTTTGGATGGTCTTTGCCAAAGGTCTTTATGTCAGATTTCAGCGCCTTCTCATAGTACTCAATAGCCTTATCATATTCACCTTTTGCTTTCCATGCTGCTCCCAGGTTGTTTCGGTAAGTAGCGACATCCGGATGATCTTCACCGAAGGCATTTAAACCAGATTTTAATGCCTTCTCATAATACTCAATCGCCTTGTCGTATTTTCCTTTTGCGTTCCACGCGGCTCCCAGGTTGTTTCGGTAGGTAGCAACATTCGGATAGTCAGTAGTAAGGGGGCCGATCAGTTCTATAAACCATTTCTGTCTCCTTGCCTCTTTCCACATGTCGTAAGGCAATATTTCGTCATTACGTATATGCCTCCATGCCTTTTCCCTTTCTACATTATCCGGATACTCTTCCAGATTGCTTCTTGCCAGCTTTTCATCACCTTTCAACCAATACCATAGTGCAAGCAATACTTTATCTACATCTCTTAAATCAACTATACGAAAAACCTCATTCGCCTCCGCTTCCTTCTTTAAGTATAGTAAGTTGACAGCTAAACTTAACCTTGCGGAATCAGTGTTTTCTATCTTCGCGTATTTTTCAGACAACCTGATCGCATCATCATGTTTGCCCAGTTGAAAGGCAAACCTTGACGCCAGATAATATACTTTACCTTTATTAAATGGGTTAAGGTGATTTTCGATCTTTTGAAGTATTGGTTCTGTTTCTTCATAAACCAGTTTTAATACCATAGTATCACCTTCTGACAGGTAAAAACCTGACCATGCAACATGCATTGTCAGCCAATACCGCCTGGGGTCATTGTCGCCAATTCTGGCAATGGCCTCATCGTAATATGACATTGCATCTGTATAATCTCCCAGAGAATGTTGAAGACTGCCAATGTTCTTGAGTGCAATAAAATTATCAGATGATTCTTTGCTATACCGTAAAGACTCCTGATAAGCATAGATGGCTTTGGTATATTCTCCCATTAATGTGAAAATACCGCCCTTTTCATTGTAACCCCAGCTATAAGCCTCATTAGTGCTGCAACTGTTAATGTATTCATCAATTAATGCCATAGCTTCTTTCAGTTTGCCGTGAGCTTTAAGTGAAACAATTGCGGATTCGGGGGTTTCCTTTGCTGCTGATACTTTTTGCTCAAATATCAGGATTAATAAAAAGAAGCCGGAGACTATCAACACACAAAGGATAATCTGGTTTAAGTTTTTCCGGATTGAGCGTAGACCTGTTTTCATAATGACAACCTGTTTCTTATCTTATGGATTAGGGAAATTAGAGGCAGGACGACAATCTCTTAATAATATTCTTTTGACCAATTTTATCAAAGAATTAAGAAATTGGGAAATTCCTGCCTTTCCGCCAGTTTGTTAGGCAGGTATTCCCCAATTCCTTAATATTATGATTCCCTGCCCGGCAGCGCCGTTCGGACTGGCAACTCGTTCGGGTTATGGTTTCCCAACATTGATAACTTCTTGTGCTTGAATCTTTTCAGACTATGAATGTTATTCTCCTCTGTCCGGAAATTCAAGTTAATTTTGAATTCCTGATGTTTTGAGGATCGGACTCTTCCGTCTCAGCCATAATGGCACAGAGGAACACTGAAAAAAGAAGAAATTATGCTAAAGCCCTTTGAGAGTATACCGATAATATAATAGAGCGGCTGTACTTGTCTGGCGGTAATTTGGGCAGCTTAACTAATCACAAGGAGGGAAATTATGCCGACTTACGATTATGAATGTGCGGCGTGTGACCATACATTCGAATTATTTCAGTCAATATCTAAAAGGCCGATCAGGAAATGTCCCAGATGCGGAAAGCTGAAAGCAAACCGTCTTATTGGTGCGGGCAGTGGCCTTATATTCAAAGGGTCAGGCTTTTACCAGACCGATTACAGAAGTGCAGCCTATAAATCACACCAGAAGGCTGAAAGTTCATCTTCATCCTGATCCAGTCTTCGCCACATAGGGTTTGATTATTACCAGGGCAATCCCTTTTATTGGTTGATTGCCTGTAAAGCATTAACTCCGAATCCGTTCTAATCACAAACCAAGGCTTGTCCCGGAATTAATGTCACATTCCATAAAAAACCATGACTATATAAGCTGACAGTGCAGATGTTATTATGAGAGCATAGATTCCAGCAATGACATCGTCAAGCATAATTCCAAGGCCGCCGGGAATGTTCTTTTCTACATTTTTAATAGGCCATGGTTTCCATATATCAAATATGCGGAAAGCAAGAAATGCTGTTACTACTATGAGGACAATAGAGTAATGGAAAAGATTTGGGTCGGCAAGGCTATATAGAAAAGATAAGGGGAGCAGGGCTATCCATTGACCTACTACTTCATCGACTACAATGAATCCGGGATCCTTCTTTTGGACACTTTTCTCAACTTTGTTTGATGCCCACGTACCAATGAAAAACAAGGCAACAGTCCCAAAGATTAGACCATAGGGGCCGGAATATGCAGAAATTATATATGCAAAAGGAATAGCCGCCAGACTTCCATATGTTCCGGGAGCAATTGGTAGAAGTCCTGAGCCAAACCATGTGGCAATAATCCAGCTAATATAATTATTACGCTTTTTCATTAAATGATAAGAATTAAAGGATTGATTTGTATTTTAAGACTTTTTCTATTAAAGACAGGTATGACGGCCAGCCCGTCCGGCAGGCGGGCGCTCTGCGGTCTGGGCCAGGAAATTATGATTTATGATTGAAGCTAGATGATACGTATCTATCAAATAAATACTGTATACTAGAAATTTCAGTCTGTCGAAAGCAATCATTTATTGGTATATTTAAGCAACAACCAATTTGTCTTCATCCTGTATAACTATTTTGGGTTTTTTACTTTTTGGCGGGATTGGAAGACCCTCCTCTTTCAGCAGCTTTATGTGTTCTTTCATTCCCCATTTTGCCTTGTAAATACAATCCTCAATTGAGTGGCCTATTCCGCTGAATCCTTCCAAATCTGTTGAATAAAACCCAAAATAATCTGGTTCTTCCGTTGCTTCTATAATCAATGAATACTCTAACTCAATCATTCAATTTACCTCCTTTTAATCCTTTTTTATCCCTGCTGACTTTAGCATAGCATGACATGTTCCTTTTGGAACTTCCTTTGAACCATGATAATCTACACGAACTAATTTATTCCATCCAATTTTTCCATAATACCTGATTGAACCCTTTTCTTTAACAATTCTGAATCCCTCTTTTTCAAGAAGCCTTGCCAGTTCGCTAAATTTCATTAATTCTACAGTGTTTGATTTTTACATAAAAAACAATATTGCTACTGCAACACTTCAATATTATAAAAGAGTGGGGTTGTTTTGCAAGACAAAAGGCATTGGACACGGATATACTCACCCTCCAGGCAAATCGGCGGACCGGGACAACCTCTGAGCCTGTTAATTCACGCCTGTCGCCTGTGGACGACCCTGCGGGTAGCTCACTGATCCGACTCAGTCGAGAGGCGGACGTGACCGCCTGTCGAAAGAATAACAAATGCACAAAGGACAATAGAGCGCTTTGGTTATAACCGGCTTCTCACCAGCTTGACCACCAGCTTCTGTCTTCCAAATTCCAATGCTTCCCTGTGACTGGGAAACCAGAGGTCAATGTGTTTACCCTTTATGGCCCCGCCTACATCATCAGCCCTGAAGGTGGTTTTGGGGAAACCTTCAATCCTTAACCTGGTGCCCAGCTTTATAAGCCTTCTGTCTACGGCGACAGTCCCCCATACTGCCTTTCTGCCTGATGCCGTGATACCATACCACTTGCTCGATGGGTCTTTATCACAGCATTTTTTACATGAACAGTATGCTGTAGCAGTAAAGACCTCTGCATGCAGCATTCTTGCAAAGAGCACGTTCAATAGTGATATAATTATTACTAAGATAAAAGATAATACACTCTTTCGGACGCGTTTAAAAACATTCGACTTGCTAATCTTCATTACCATTCACCTCTCTGGCCTTTCTGCCTCCACACGGGACCTGAAATTAAACTAATTAAAATTACCTCAAACGCATTCAAACAACTCACTTTTTAAGCTGAGACGGTATTATGCATAACCGCACCCCCAAAAGATGTCCTACTGATATTTTTTTCAATAAACCGCAAAATCCACAGAAAAAGGCTGAGTTTAGAGACAAGAATGGAGGGAACTGAGAAACGGAGAGAAGCAAGATGCCAGCGGCAGGATTGAATATTGAAGATTGAGGCAAGAGCTATTCAAAAGTTAAGCCTCTATCCAACTCCTTTTGTTTTAGCATGTTACGCAAATGCTCTCAAAGATCATAATTTGTGCCTTTCGTATTTTGTAAAATTTTGTAAAATAAATAGTTTGATAGGAAATAAATAAAGAATAGAATATGCAAATTGCAATTTAGTAAATTAAAACTATATCAGACTTTTTCATTGAATTTTCAAATTCAAGATTAGGAGGTATTCATGTACGAAAAAAGTATAGTACCACTGAACAAAGCTGTGGCTGATGAATTAAGTGGAGTACATCAGTATATGTATTTCCATTTTCATTGTAGTGATCAAGGATTTGATCTTCTGGCCAATCTATTCAAAAAAACAGCGATCGAAGAGATGCTGCATATTGAGCGCCTTGCGGAAAGGATTCTATTTCTTAAAGGTGATGTAGAGATACATGCATCTGCTGAGACAGAAAAAATTCACGATGTTGCAGACATGCTGAAACTGGCAATATCAATGGAAGAGCAAAGTACTAAAGACTATAATGAGATGGCAATAGAATGCGGTTCATATGCCGACTCTGCTTCCAGGAAGCTTCTCGAGGAACTTGTCATGGATGAAGAACGTCATTTCAGTCAGTTTGACACAGAATTGGACAACTTGAAGAAATTTGGTGAGCAGTATCTGGCTTTACAATCTATTGAGAGAAGTAAAGTACTATCAACGCAAACCGGAGCGAATCCGACAAATCTATAAAGACTAAGTTTTTGCTTAGAAAACGGATAATTAATTTTCTCAGGAGGAAAAAATGCCTATTTATGATGACATTCTAGCAACAATCGGAAGAACACCGGTTGTAAGAATAAATAAGATAGCTGACGAGGGATGCGCAAATATTTTTGCAAAACTTGAAATGTTTAACCCTGCCGGCAGTGTAAAAGACCGTATCGGCCTGGCAATGATACTGGATGCGGAAAAGAAGGGTTTGCTGAAACCGGGAGATACAATAGTAGAACCTACATCCGGTAACACAGGGATTGCATTAGTAATGGTAGCCACCGTCAGAGGATACAAGACCGTGTTTACAATGCCGGAGACTATGAGTCTTGAAAGGCGCGCCCTTCTCAGATATTTTGGAGCCGAGATTGTCCTGACCGAAGGTCCAAAAGGTATGAAAGGCGCTGTTGAAAAGGCAAAAGAGCTTGTTAAAGAAAAAGGTTATTTTCAACCCCAGCAATTTGATAACCCGGCCAATACGCAAATTCATCGTGAAACAACCGGCCCTGAAATAGTTGAGGATTTCAAGGGGAAAGAGTTACACTATTTTGTAGTAGGTGTTGGAACCGGCGGTACTATAAGCGGAGCCGGTGAGGTGCTGAAGAAACATTTTAAAGACATAAAAAATATATCTGTGGAGCCGAAAGAGTCTCCGGTCTTGTCCGGAGGCGGTCCGGGGCCCCATAAAATCCAGGGAATCGGGGCAGGGTTCGTGCCCGGTATTTACAATAAGGACGTTGTTGATGAAGTGAAACAGGTTTCCGGTGATGAAGCATTCAGCATGGCAAGACGCCTTGCAAAAGATGAAGGTATCTTCTGCGGTATTTCTTCCGGTGCAAATATGCATGTAGCGTTACAGATTGCCAGAGATGCAGGTCCAGACAAAAATGTCCTGGTAGTACTACCAGACACCGGAGAGCGTTACATATCTACTGATTTATTTAAGGGTATTGAAAAGTGACAAAATGAATAATCCTATAAACAGCAAGGAAAACGAGTCCCGTCTGAGCCATATTACAACAGCGATTAGAGAATCTTACGAAAAGCACGGCGGCATAAAACATCTGGAAGAACCCTGCCTCCCATCAAAAAAAGAGGTTGGGAAGCTGGTAAAATTATTATCGACAATCATGTTCCCCGGTTTTTACGAGGAAGCAACCAGCAACAAAAACCATCTTGAGGGATATCTTCTGGCCCAATGTTCCAGCGCTCTGGAATGCTTGTCAGATTTAATACAAAAGAGTTTAAGACACGAATGTATTGAAGGTATTGACTGTACACGTACAGAGGGAGAGTGCTGGGACCGCGCTGTTGAAATTTCATATCTTTTACTTGAAAACATCCCTGAAATCAGAGAAGTAGTAAACCTGGACATCAAGGCCGCATATGACGGAGACCCTGCTGCAAATAGTTATTATGAGGTAATACTGAGCTATCCATCCGTCCGGGCAATATTAGTTTATCGTCTGGCACATTTACTGGAATTGCAAAAGGTACCTTTTATACCCAGAATGATGAGTGAATTCATTCATGAAAAGACCGGTATAGACATTCACCCCGGAGCAGAAATAGGGCCGGGGTTTTTTATTGACCATGGAACCGGCGTGGTAATTGGATGCACATCTGTACTTGGTAAAAATGTAAAATTCTACCAGCATGTCACCCTTGGAGCCCTTAGTTTGTCTAATGTCGAGAAAATCAGGAAAGCAAAAAGAAAGAGGCACCCTACAGTAGAGGATGATGTTACCATTTATGCGGGATCTACAATCCTTGGAGGAAACACGGTTATTCAAAAAGGCTCTGTGATAGGAGGGAATGTCTGGTTGACACGATCGGTTCCGCCGTATACGACAGTAACGTTTGATTCACCTTACCTCATATTTACACATAAAGACAAGAAGGTTGAGAAATATGCAATAGACTATCAGATTTGAAATTTCAGTTCCGATGTGAATGAGTGCGAAAACAGCAGGATTAATAATGTTAGCAGGGGCTTAAGATTTTAAACCCCTGCTAAACGAAATGTAATTCATACCTTCCCGCCCGGCCATGCCATTCTGACGGGTAGTTTTGAGTTGCCCCACAGCAAAAGATCAAAGTAGGGGCGAACGGCGGTTCGCCCCTACCATAAAGATTTAAAATGGAAATCCCCCTTTTATTATGTATTCCTGCTTCCCTTGCCTGAGTGTGGGCGAAACGATCTCTTTCCACTGCGTTGTTTTCGTTTTTTATGTGTGCTGTTTTCTTTAAGTGGATCTTCTCCAATCCAGCAAGGAGTAATCTTTTTTTTGTGAATAAGATCGCGAAGGTTTGGGATGTCATTTTTAGTTACAAAGGTAAAAGCCTTTCCCTTTCTTCCCATGCGTCCGGTACGCCCGGTACGATGCGTATACTGCTCATTACCTCTGGGATAATTCCAATTAACCACATGCGAAACATGTGAAAAATCAAGCCCCCTTCCGGCAACATCACTGGCAATGAGATAGCGTATCTTTGCCTGCTTGAATCGCCTGAAGAGCGAAGAACGTTTCTCCTGGCTTAGCCCCGCATGTATAAACTCAATATTATTAAAATCTTTCCGAATGTCGTGAAACAGCTTGTCGACCATATGACGGGCATTACAAAAAATTAACATCTGTTCAACTTCTTCCCCCTTAAGATACTTGATGAGTTCTGTCTGTTTGTTTTTCGGGTGAAGATAGGCAAAATAATGTTCAATACTTTCCGGCGCCGCTCTCTCTGTAATAAGAGAAATATGCTGCGGATCATGCAGACAGTCGTGAGCAAGGGTTTTAATATCATCAGGCATCGTAGCGGAGAAAAGAAGTGTCTGATGTTTATGCAGGATACATGACAGGATAAATTCAATATCTTCGAGGAATCCTACCTTTAAGAGTTCATCCGCCTCATCAAGGATAGCACATTTTACATGAGAAAAAGAGACTACCCCGCTGTACAAATAATCAAGTAGTCTACCCGGAGTTGCGACCAGTATATGTACTCCATGTTTAAGCTGTGCGATCTCTATTTCTTTATCAAAACCACCGTACACCGCAAAAGAAACCACGTTAGTCCGTGCCGTTATTTTATGAATCTCAGCTACATACTGAATGCACAATTCACGTGTTGGAACAATCACAAGCCCCTGAATAGCGTTAAGCGCAGGATCAACTTTCTGAATAAGCGGGATCGCACAGGCAGCCGTCTTTCCCGACCCTGTCTCAGCCAGGGCACAAAGATCATGTCCTCCTGAAATGATCGGATAGGTCATCTCCTGAACTGGCGTCATTTCATCATACCCCATCTTATCAAGTGTTTTGAGAATGTTTGAAGGAATGTCGAGTTCACTGAATTTCATGTATTCTTTATATCTCTCTTTCCATGGTTATAAAAGCCATTAAAACTTGTAACTACTTATGGTTTTGAGTCCTTGTGGACCCAATTCCAATCCTCGTCCATGTAAGACCAGGTTTTGTGTCCCCCCGGCCAGTAGTACCAACCACCAATAGCTAAAAAATCCTCCCATTCGCCAACATATTTATTGCCGTTAGCAAATGTATAAGTCCCCTGCCCGTCACACACACCTTCTTTCCATCCTCCTTCGTATTTGCCACCATCTATCAGGGTATGAGTCCCCTGTCCGTTTCTTTGCCCATCTTTCCATTCACCCGTATATGTACCAAGGTCAGGAATGTACAAGGTTCCCTGTCCATTCCTCATATCATTTTCCCATTCACCTTCGTATTTCAAACCATTTGCAAACGTATCCGCTCCATTTCCATGTCTCTTATTGTCTTTCCATTCACCCGTATAATTGCCCCCGTCTGAATACGTGTAAGTCCCCTGCCCATCTCTTACTCCATACTTAAATTCACCTACATATTTAGTCCCGTCAGGAAAGGTCATAGCCCCTTTACCGTTCACACAATCACCTTCCGTGCATTCCCCGTCTTTTCTTTCTTCTCCTTTATTTACCTCTCCAGGCTCAGCCCCGAATGTATTTGGTGTAGTAATACATAAACTCAGCACAAAAACAGCTAATAAAACAACGTATAATCTTCTATGTGCACCGCTCACTGATTTCTTTCTCAAAATACGCCTCCTCAAATTATGTGTTCATCCACAGCAAAAACAACAATTAGGTTTCGAATATAAATATCTTTAACTTAATACTAATCAATTAGCTACTCATGTCAATATGAAATGAAAGAAGCAAACCGCCTGGAATGTCTACTATTAACTTATGTCCGGTTAGTTCGTAGAATCGTGCCCTTGTTGATGCTTTAGCCAGAACCCCTCTGCCATTCCGCCGATTGCCCCCATTACAAGTTCCTCTACGGCAAGAGCAGGGCGTTCTTCCTCAGCTTGCCGGCCTTGATTCAACTCTTCAAGGAAATAATTCTCATTTACATGCAAGATGTGCTTATTTTCTTTCATGAAACCGGTAACGATGTTTCCTATTGACTCCATAAACTTTCCTTTATTGTTCAGGTCGTCTAAAGACGTACACTCTTTTGTAAATTTTTGTACACTGTTATTAAGAAGATCCCCGATCATTTCCGTAAAAGTTTGATATGTTTTCTTCTCTTCTCCCATTGTAACAGTAAACTTTCTTCCTTCTGCCGGGAAAGCAACTTTATTAAATACCTGAACCAGTAAATCACCAATATCTATTTCAAGTCCTGCCTCTTCTATTTTATTTCTAACAAGCTTAAGGACCGTCTTAGTTATGTCAGGTGGAAGGATTTCTTTCAGCCGATGCTTAATGTTTTGCATGTGTTCAGGCAAAAGGTCATCGATAGACTTGCCGGAGTCCTCAGCATGGTCTGATGAAAGCCTGGCTGCAAGCCCAAGAGTCTGCTGTGCTATAGAAAATCCAATCCTATAGAGTGTAGCGTGATTTTTTGAATATTTTTTGTTGAGGTATTCATAAACCATCACAGCCATGTGTTTTGAATCAAGGCTTTTGTCTCCTTCAGGGTCATAATCGTCAAATACCTTCAGTAGTTCATCACAACAATCATACTCTTCACGAATTTGTTTTGTGGTTAGCTCCCCGTGAATACCATACCACATTAAATAGTTTGTCCCCACATTAGTGGACAATTCTAATATTTTTTGTAAGTCTGAATCGCTGATGTCTTTCATTTTTTTATCTTTCTTTTGTACGTGCAAAAATCACAAAGGCAAAATTACTATTTTGATCAGGTACCTGCATAATTCCGTTTCTCATATTAAAGCATCTTTTACTCCATTCCAAACCTCAGGTGTTTCCATACAGAGTGACATCTTAACATCTCTGGTTATCTCTCTGATCGCCTTCCCTATCTCTCTGTATACTTCAACCCTGATTGGCCTGAAGTAACGGTATTTCCCATCAATGCACGGTACAAATTCACCTGACAAGAGATTTGTCTTTGAATTTCTATCTCTTATTACCCTGACTAGAGACGGAAGATACCTGAAACCGCCAAGGCTTACAAACCTGATCTTCGTAATATCTAATCTATCAAAAAGCATCTCTATCATGGTTTTATAATTGTTAAGCCAGTCTTCACACAATATTATGGGGTCCAGGCATATTCCGACATTATAACCTGCCCTTTGCACCGCTTCTGCCGCCCTTACACGTTCCTCCAACGACGGTGTCTTGTGCTCATAAGCATCAATAATCAGTTGAGGGCTGAATGTCCATGAAATCACAATGTTGTTTGTCCCAGGTATAGTCAACAGGTTCTCTATAGTAGTGGTTTTTGTCCTGAGCTCCAGTCTTGAATCTGGATATTCTGAAAACAGAGGAATGAGCCTGCAGGACAGGCCGGTAAGATCATCGAAAGCCAGGGCATCACACAGCTCACCGGCATGAAATACTGTTTTCTTATCACCGGCGGCCAGTAAAACATCTTTTATTGCAGTCAGGATTTCATCATGATTTATAAATACAGTGGGTACGGCATTATCAAAGTAACTCTGAAGAAAACAATACTCACAGTCAAGATTGCAATTATTCCCATGGGTGATAAAATATTCCGTGTTCCCAACTATACCTTCTCTGCACCTGAATTGCTTAACAAACCCACCCTTTTTTCTGGCAATTGCCAGGCACTCTTTACTTTTTTTAAAAATATCATCAGTTGTGCTCCCCTCTATCGCGATGCTCCTGTAGTCATCTATATACTCTACAATCACGTCCGGCAGTTTATTAATTATCTGTTTTGTAACGGATGAATTAACAACTTCTTTTTCTATGAATATCTTCTTTGGCTGATATTTAGTCAAACGTTAGCTCACTTTAAACTTTAGTCACTTCAAAACTTCTTTACCTGCCATACCCTCCGCCACCTGGAGTGCATATACTTATGACATCTCCCTTTTTGACATTAACAGTCGCCTTAGATGGCAGATTATGTTTTTTCCCATTTGAGATTAATATGTTTTGGCCCGCCTGACCTTTTTTGCCACTCCTCAAACCATAAGGCGCAAATATCCTTCTGTCTGAAAGTATACTTACGGAAGCAGTATCCAGGAATTCGAAATCTCTGATTATGCCGTGACCTCCCCTGAACTTTCCAGTACCACCTGATTGTGAACGAACGTGATATCGCTTTATTCTGAAAGGATAGTTATGCTCTATAGTTTCAACAGGGGTATTCAGGGTATTTGTCATATGAGTGTGAATGGCATCAAGACCGTTACTATCTGGCCGTGCACCCATGCCGCCTGCAATCGTCTCATAATATGTAAAATTCCGCCCTCTCGACTTATCATATCCTCCAATAGCAATATTATTCATCGTCCCACTGCTTGCCGCCGGAATCCTGTCCGGTATTGCTTTAGACAGCGCCCCAAAAACTACATCAACAATTCTTTGGGAGGTCTCAACATTACCACCGGATACGGCAGCCGGCATTTTTGCATTTACAACAGTACCCTCCGGCGCATTTATGCTGATAGCTCTCATACAACCCGAATTTGCCGGAATATCGTAATTAATCAAACATCGGAACGCATAAAATATACAAGACACCGTAACGGCATAGACTGCATTCACACAACCCTTAACCTGCTTACTGCTACCTGAGAAATCAACACGTGCTCTGCTGCCTTTTATATTTGTGCAGGCCTTAATCCTGACAGGCTTCTCTGTAATACCATCATCGTCAAGGAAATCACTAAATGAGTACACGCCATCAGGTATTTTTCTGATTACTGCCCTCATAATCCTGTCCGAATAGTCTTGAAGTTCAGCCGAGTATTTTATCACCTCACTCTTCCCATACTTATCACACAATTCCAACAATCTTTGTTTGCCAATCGTATTTGCAGAAATCTGAGCAACTATGTCCCACTCACGCTCCTCTGGTGTTCTGACATTTGACGTTATTATACTCATAATATCTTTATTTATGATACCTGCCTGCGCTATCTTTACCGGTGGAATCCTGACTCCTTCCTGATATATCTCTGTTGCATTGCTCATGGAACCAGGGGACACTCCTCCTACGTCTGAATGGTGAGCTCTATTTGCAACATAAAAAACAGGGATTTTGCTGCTCTTGTAAAAGAAAGGCGTCACAACAGTAATATCCGGCAGGTGAGTACCTCCCTGAAATGGATCATTCAATATCACAGTATCACCATCACTCATCTCCACTGCATTTATAGCTTCTTTTACTGATAGTGACATAGATGCAAGATGCACCGGGAGATGTTCGGCCTGGGCAACCATTTCGCCCCTGCCATCAAACAATGCACATGAAAAATCCCTTCTCTCCTTTATATTTGTGGAAAGGGAAGATTTACATAATACCACACCCATTTCCTCGCATATTGAAGAAAACAGGTTATTGAATATCTCTAAGCTGATGGGATTAAACATTGTATAATTTTGAACGAAAACGTGATTAATTGGTAACTGCCTGCCCGACAAGTCTTTTGGCGGGAATAGCTTTGTCTTTCAATCATACCAGTATTTCCAGTGAAATCAATTTGGAATTTCGAATCTACTTTTCCTCTCAGTAACATTTATATGAAATATGGAGTGCATCGACCGTGTCGATGCCTGCCACAGCAAATCTGCATTTGGCAATAAACTACAGTGACACGGTCACTGCACTCCAAAAGAAACCGAAGTTAACCCGTCCAACGATATTGAAAGCGCTTCCGTCACAGCCTGTGCAAAAATTAAGATAAAAGTTGAATTATTTGCTAGACTATGATTAAATAATTTAAGTAAAAATACTCAATAAGCAAAAAAATGCTATGTCAAATTGAGAACTTAACTTACTCTGAAATTATATATGAATCATTTTAAGGAGAAAAATCCATGATTGCACAGTACATCAGTAAGATAGTCACCCCCATCGTTGTTTTTGTTCTGTTCAGCCTTATCTGCTTACAACTGAATTCTGCATACGCCAATCCAAAGGTATTAATGGAGACATCAAAGGGTGACATAACCATTGAATTGTACGAGAAAGAAGCACCAAAAACTGTTAAAAACTTTTTGTCATATGTATCTGAAGGTTTTTACAATAACCTGGTTTTCCATAGGGTTATAAAGAACTTTATGATCCAGGGCGGCGGCATGGATTCCGAGATGAGACAAAAAGACCCCAAAGCCCCCATTAAAAACGAAGCAAGAAGAGGGCTAAACAACAATAGAGGTACACTAGCCATGGCGCGAACAAATGTTATTAATAGCGCCACTGCCCAGTTCTTTATAAATGTGGTTAATAATGATTTTCTGAATCACACAGACAAGACTTCAAGAGGTTTTGGTTATGCTGTATTTGGAAAAGTTATCAAGGGAATGGATGTGGTTGATTCAATTGCAAAAGTAAAAACCGGCACATATAACGGCTTCCAGGATGTACCAAAAGAACCCGTAATTATTAAAAATGTGAGTATAGTAGAGTAAGCCTGGTTAACAGGTTTTTGTATTCAATCCAGGGAATTCCTAAATCCCTGAATCTCTAAATTATTTTTAATTATGTTGCGGCTATGCCGCACTATGTAATTCCACAAAAAAACCCCAATATCCTGTTAAGAATATTGGGGTTTTAGATTAGAGTTTTACCAGAAATTTAAGCAACAATTCCTTCAAAGATCTTTATATTTTCTTGACCTGTTCAGCTTTGTCACCTTTGTCACCTTTTACAATTTCAAACTCAACATTGTCTCCTTCTTCAAGAGTCCTGAATCCGTCACTCTCGATAGCAGTGTGGTGCACAAAAATGTCTTCTCCTCCCTCAACGGAAATAAAACCAAATCCCTTCTTGTCATTAAACCACTTGACTGTTCCTGTTGGCATACTACACTTCCTCCTTCTTCTACACAAAAATATAATATAAAAAAAGCCACAAGGTTGTAACCTTGTAGCCATAATATTACAACATACTTATAATACTATATTACAAACTCAACCTTACTGCTTTAAAGCGAGATTTATATCAAATATTAAATATTAAAGCAAGGGGAAAAAATATTAATTATTACTGGTTTTAAATGTCAGATTTCTGTTATGGTTATTTTGACTAAATTGTTGAATAGTTAATCAACCACTCATGATTCATTCAGCTAATGCACCAGAATTATGCTATCGAATATCAGGAGCATAAATGTCCCAACCGTAACTGTAACGTTGAATTAACAGGACTTGTGAAGCATTAACTGCAGAACACCAGGCTACAGTAAATTATACAATCCAGGTGGCATGTTTGTTGCTTCCACAAATAATTAGAAAAAAATATTCTTTCTGCTAAAGGCGTCCATGTATTTGACGATAATAACAGTAGAAAGATTCTCTGATTTAGTTAGTTTATGATTGTTTAAACTAAAAGAACCAATAAGGTTTTTAAAAAAAAAGGCTCTTGATCGTTCGTAGCCAGTATGGCTTCACAACCTAATCACATATCAATAAATAAATTGGTAGGTTGAAGTATACTGCACGGCGCATTAAAAGAGCCTTTTTTTTATGCATATCTAAGGACTTTTCTGCCCAACCACCTGCCAGGAGAGGTTTCCACTACTGAAAACCCAACTAAGATTAGAACAAAACGGGTATCTTGAGAAAGGTGATATGATTTGAATGAGAGAGAGAGAGAGAGAGAGTTGATTACATTATCACAAATTCTTTTTCAGATTTCCGGAACTATCTTCTAACTGTTCTTCCATTTTCCACTCTTTTGCCTTTATCAATGCCAATCTCATATTTTCAAAGATTTCGGTTGCCTGCTCCAAATCTATATCTCCCCTACTCACCTTATAACATAGACCAATTCTTATAGCGTGTAAGGAATGTATCTGAAGGTCGGCAGGGTGTTTTGAAACTAATAGTTCCCATTCTGTATTAGCTTCCGGGTCGTCGCAATAATTCCTCTCTTCAAGGTTTACTAAGCCCACCCATGCCGGTATCTGCTCAAAATCAGGCTTGAATGGTACAGCCATGCATACCTTTTCGTTAGGGCTTATAACCAGATCGCCGGAAGGACAAAATGATAACAGGCCTGTTAATGTCAAAATAAATATTTTTCTCATCATACAATCCATTTAAAAAAATAATGTCGAATTTATACGTAACGTATATGATCAAGTAATAATTATTGACTTAATTGTAATATTACTACTTAGAATATCGGCAGGTTTATTCAAATATTTAACAGTATTTCAGCATATTCTGCTTGAAGTTGTTATTGAGATGATCGTATGGAGAATATTTAAGGACACAATAACAATGGAAAAAGCAGTAGTGATGTTTTTGTATTTACAGCTGAATCGTTCTCTGGCTGATAAGATTCTGGAACATCACTGCAAAGCTTAGAAATGCAAAAACCCCACTACATCAGTAATTGTTGTTAAGATAATACTTGATGACTGAGCGGGATATGCTCCAGGCTTTTTCATCAGCCATGTTCTTTGAGATCTGCAGTATGAGTTGGTGAGATCATTTTTTTATCTGGCAGGATGTATGGCATTAACTGATGTTACAATTGGAGTTTTTGCGAATGAAAAAGTTTTAAATTATATCTTTCTTTGATTCTCTTGATTTAAAGCCGATTTTCTTTACTCAAATCCATTTTAATTATATTGATTGCATTTCATGTACCAGTTCCTTTGTGTTCACAATGGCAATGCTGGATTTATAATCACTCATGGCATATGGAACGACCAATGAGTCATTATGCTGCATGACGCCACAGGTATAGAGAGCATTGGGAACATATCCCTCTCTTTCTTCTTCGTTTGGGGCCAGGAAAGGTTCTTTCAAGCGGCCAATGACGTGAAATGGATCTTTTAGATCAAGCAAGATCGCGCCTATGCAATACTGCCGCATAACTCCAACGCCGTGAGTCAAAAGAATCCATCCTTCAGGGGTCTCAACAGGAGACCCACAATTACCAATTTGAACCATTTCCCATGGTTTCGAAGGTTTATAAAGAAGTTCAGCTTTTCCCCAGAAGTTTATATTATCTGAAGTCATGATATAGAGGTTTTCATTATCTTGCCGTGATATCATCATGTACAGGCCTCCAATCTTTCGTGGGAAGAGAGCCATGCCCTTATTCTGTACCGCCGCTCCATTCAGGGTGATAGATTCGAAGTTAATAAAATTTGGCGTCTTCAAAAGCTGTGGCATGAATTTGTTACCACTATAAGCCGTATAGGTGGCATAATACATCATACTGCCATCTTCGTCAAAAAACTGTACAAACCGCGCATCCTCAATACCCTTTGACTCGGCATGAGAAAAAGGAAATAATACTCGTTCACTTATATGACTATTTGGATCATAGTCCATTGCATAATTCGTTTCTGCCAGAGATATTATATCATCAAAGGCTTCTATGGTTCTGGAAGAGGCCAGGTTAATATCACATAATTCGTCAATAACTTCTTTCAATCTAAATATGTCAAATTCCAAATCAAGTTTATGCATAACCAGGTCCGAAACATACTCGTCACACCCTATTTCCGTCAATTTCTTCCTGAAAATGATTTTGTTATATTTTTTATTTGGGGCATGTTTACCCGTACCAACGAATCGACTGACAGGATTGATAGTGACCTCATTATCTTTATCAATAATACCGGTTCTGAAGGCAATTGAGGAAATGTGACCTTCGCCTACAGCTCTAAAACTCATAATAAAATGCGTGGATCCCTCGGGAATATTGTTCTGATCATCATGTGGAACTATGGAAGGATTAAAAAAAGCAGCCGATTCTATGGAATACTCGTTCGAGAAAAAAGCTCCAAACAGCTGTTTGCGTTCTTCAGGGACCTGGATTTCGTTGTCCAGCGCCTTTGTTGCATTTTCATAGTTATGAAGCAATACCTGCTTGAACTTTTTATGCCGGTGCTGAAAGCCTTTCATGACAACTTCCAGCTGCTCATTTACCTGCTGATCTGTCAGGGTAAGGATTCTATTAAAAATCTGTTGCATCCGGTTTTTATCTCCCGGTATAAAGCTTTTGAGAATTACCCGGGTGGGATCAGGCGCTATACTGATCTTTGTTCTTTCAACTGCAATAGGCATCTGTTCTCCTTGAATATTTATGTTGTCGATTCTGAGAATACGCAATCATATAAAGTCACCTTGTAAAATCAACTATTTTCTTAGATTGTAAAGTATATTATATACCCAAAAAATCATAAAATATTTTAAATATTTTCTCAGTAGTGTCAGGTTAGGTTTTTGCATGTAACACGTAGACCAATCCTTTAGGTTTGCTTTCGTACATTAAGCGCAAGGCTGCCCGCCTGCCCGCCCGGCAATCCGTTCGGACGGGTACCTATTCGGGCAGGAACTCACGCCATAGGCGAATCTGCCTCCGGCACGACCTCGCCCTACGTATCTTCCGACAGATATCACATAAATAACCTGATATCTGCGAATCAATCTGTTATTGAGATAAGAGTTTTAAATAAATACATTACATTAACAAACCGGGAAATATTAACGATAATATTGGTAAATGCAGAGAATTGATGGAATGCTGATGTTTCAAATGTTTTCTGAAATGCATGCATTTCCAACATTCAAAAATATACCAGCATCAATAATGAGATTGTAGACTTTGTCGACGTGTCAAAGAGACCAGGGATATATTTCTGACATATCAAAAACTTTGATTAGCTGAAAAAAATCTTCTTAAGTTATAAAGAAGCCCCGGTCTCTGGGTCCTGGCCATAGTTTTTGCATAATGTTGCTAATATATCCTCATGTGTTATCCCTATATTCATCACTGAATCACAACCTCCGTAATAAATTAGGATTGTGCCATTATCTTTACGAATAGCCCCGCAGGTAAATACCACATTTGGAACATGAACATAATCAGAATCCTTTACCCTGCAATCTGCCTTAGATGGGAATAAGATAGGTAAATTAGAAACTTTTACTCTTGTAGGATCACCCAAATCATGCAATGCTACACTAAGTACATATGGATTACCATCCATAGTAGCACGGACACCATGAAATATACTGAGCCACCCATATTTGGTCTTTATTGGAGGCGCCCCAGGTCCTATCTTATCAGAAAGTGCACTTGGCCCTCCACCTGTCTTAATAATCGGTTTTTTCAGCAAATTCCATGAATTTAATTTCCAATCTTTCGTGAAACCTATCATTATCTGTGTATTTGCCCCTCCTATATTGCTTTCATTATTTAATCGAAATAATCCAATATAACTATCATTTATCTTCTCAGGAAAGATCACCCCATTTCTCATATTTCTATTGAAGAGAGGACCATATCGAGTGAATGTTCTGAAGTCCTTTGTGGTTGCTAATGATACACGTACTCTGTCTTTTATACGGGCATGATATGCGCTGTAAGTAATAAGATAATTGTTGCCTAGTTTGATTATTCGTGGATCCTCAACTCCTCCTTTTTCATTCTCAATAATTATTTTTTCATTAACTCCTTCTGCAAAAGAATCTTTTTCAGAACATGGAAGCATAGCAGGATAAGATTCAACTTTCCACCCGGTAAAACCATTCCTGCTTTTGGCTAAACCCAATATAGATACACCATTACGTAGATGGGATCGAAAAAGCATTAGTGTCTTACCATCATGTTCTATAATCCCTGCATTATGCACAGTCTTTACCTGAAATTCAGGAGCAGTCCATACCTTATTGATGTCATGAGATGTGAGAATCGGGTTATCAGGAAACCTATAAACCGGATTATTTAAATCTACAACTGCTTTTTTACCATTAGGTATATCAATCTCGCAGGTCACTAAATCATACTTTTTCATTTTTCTCTTCTATTGCTTTAAAGACAGTATCTTATTATAAACTTTTACATAATCCTCTACCATCTTTTCGACATCAAAATGTGTTTCAACCCTTTTTCTGCAATCCATCCTATTGATCTTGCCAATTTTCTTAATACACGCAACAGCTTCCTTAACATTATTTACGATAAATCCTGTTTTGTTATTTTCTATGACTTCTTTTATTGAACCAAGATCAAAACCGATAACTGGAGTTCCGCACGCCATGGCCTCTGGCATGACCAATCCAAATCGTTCAGGTCTCATCACTGGATGAAGAAGCGCTAAAGCATTGCCTAATAGTTCATCTTTATCAGTAGGTCCAACAGGACCGATAAACTTAATTTGATCATCATCGATATATGGCTCAATCTTTTCTTTATAATAATTCTTCTCTTGTATAATGCCTGCAATAATCAGCTTTTTATTTGATTTTTGTGCAATTTTTATTGCTTCATATGTCCCTTTCTCATAACATATCCTCCCGAGGAACACAAGATTATCTCCACCGATAGGATTGTATCTGAACTCATCTACATTGATACCGTTGTGCACCGTAGCAACATAATTAAGTTTTTCATACCTGTCAGAATCACTAATAGAAACATAATGGGTGTTATCATTGTATTTCTCATATACCGGATAAATGTCAGGAGAGGAAAATCCATGTATAGTTGTCACGACTGGTGTTTTTACAAGTTTAGAATATGTCAATGCAGGAAAATCGAAATGATTGTGGATTATGTCAAATTCATCTGCTCTTTCAAACACTTCTGATATATGTAAGAGTTTCCACACATCGGCATTAATGCTTTTGTCTTCTTCATATCCTTTTGGACATATTGCATGATGTTTTGCTTTGGTTATACTATCCTTTGTTGCAAATAAGGTCACATCGTGCCCTCTCTTGACCAATCCTTCAGTTATATTGCTTGCAACAAGCTCCCAGGGTCCGTAATTTTTTGGCGGAGTTCTCCATGCAATCGGAGCAAGCATTGCAATCTTTATTTTTTTCATTTAACAACACCTGAATTGAACATTTTATATTACCTTTTATTTGTGAGTTACCTGACGCTGGAATAGTGCTATGGGATAGTGCTATGATATATTACATTAAGATTACTATCAGTTTTTGTCAATCCCAAACCATTTGTATGCTTTACATATTATTTAAGGACACAATAACACTGGAAAAATCAGTAGTTATGTTTTTGCACAATTCAGAATACAGTAAAATTGTGTGGTCATTATAACAGTGGATATTATAATATGGGGGAACTTTATGATACTATCTTCGGAAAGATATCTCATAAATAACCTGTTATTTGCAAATCGTCATTATGATATCGAAAAGATATTCCTTGAAAGTAATGAAAGATTATTTACTTATTAAAGACATGATGGCAACAGTAGAATACATCAGGGCGCTCGATCCCGACAAGATCATCGCTTTCCTTCCCAGCATAAAAAAAGATAACCTATTTTTTACAGGCGAAGGATCTTCCCGGATCTTCCCTGCCCATAACGCCATCTATAACTTATTAAAGAGTCGTTCCGGGATAACAGCCATCACCGAAAGCGCAACGCAGGCGCTGGAATATGATCTGAATGATTATACTGTAATCGCCGCCTCAAACTCCGGAAGGACAAAAGAAGTGGTCAGGTTACTGCAGCATCTCAAGGCCTTAAACCACAATAATATAATAGCCCTGACGACCGATAACAGATCGCCCATCGCTACCCTGGCCGATGCCGCATATCAGCTATCCTGTGGGCCGGAAGGCGCCGTGTCGGCCACCAAATCGGTGATGGAACAAGCGCTGTTTTATGATATTTTATTGAGAAAACTGACAGGTCAACCTCTGCCTGACCTTACCAGACTGGCTGATTTACTAAAGCGGGTCCTTGAAATAAAAATACCACCAGATATTATTGAACAAGCTGCCCGGGCAGAGACGCACTATTTTGCAGGCCGAAACAATGGCGTGGCAGAAGAACTGACGCTCAAAGCCAATGAGATCACGAGAAAAAAATCAGGCTTTCTTGAAGGAACCTATGCTGTTCACGGTATAGAGGAAGTGATGACTAAGAATGATTTTCTCCTGATTATCGAACCTTTTCCTCAGGAAGAGGAAAAATTCAATGACGTATTCAGCAAAGTAATCGGCCTGCCGATCATAGCCATTGCCGGCAGAAAAACGTCTTTTACAACGATTAAGATTCCGGAAGATAACGATTTCAGTAGCTATTTACAACTGGCCGCCGGGTGGAATTTATTGCTTAACATCGGCCTGAAAAATAAAGTTGACATAGATCAGCCACAACGGGCAAGAAAAATTGGCAATGTATATACGGAAACAACAGATAATAAAAAATGCGGCAGTCATCGTCGCCCATCCGGATGATGAAACGCTCTGGGCAGGCGGCACAATTTTGATGAATCCTGCGTTTAAGTGGCAGATCATCACCCTTTGCCGCGGCGATGATCCTGATCGCGCTCCAAAATTTAATGAGGCGCTTAAAGTTTTACATGCTGAAGGGAAAATGGGAGGACTCGAAGATGGTCCAGAGCAAAAACCGCTGAAACCACAAGAAATCAAAAAGACTATTTTTTCGCTTTTACCTCACCTGGAATATGACATCATTATCACTCATAATCTGAAAGGTGAATATACCAGACACCGCAGACACGAAGAGATTGGGCGGGAGGTCCTCGGTCTCTGGAAAAAAAGGAAATTACTTGCCAGGGAATTATGGCTCTTTGCCTATGAAGATGGCGGCGGAGAATATCTGCCCCGTCCAAGGCCAGATGCTGATCTGGCGACAAAGTTACCAAAAAATATCTGGCAGCAGAAACTGCGGATCATTACAGGAATTTATGATTTTTCCGGTCATAGTTTTGAGGCCAGAACAACACCTGCCACAGAGGCTTTTTACCGTTTTACCGATCATGAAATTATTGAAAAACAAATTGACAGGAGGTTTTTGACATGAAGGTATTAGTCTTATATGATTATCCGGCTTCACCGGGAGGCCTTGCGACTCAAGGGGAGTTATTATATCGCGGTCTTAAAGAGGCAGGCGTCGATGTCTATCCCGTCAATTTTGAATCGGCACAGGAAAAGGAATGGTACTACCGCTGGTTTAAACCTGATATCGTCGTCGGCATCGGCTACTGGGGGCATACTCCCCACCTTGTACTTCATCCCCAGCAATACGGTGCGCAGGCAGTCCCCTGGCTGGTGGCAGATGGTTACATTGCCAATTATCAGGAAATTTTAAATGATCTGCCGCTCATCCTGGTCACCTCAAGCTGGGTCAAAGAGGTCTATATCCGTGACGGTATCAAGGGTGATAATATCGAAGTCTTGCCTGTCGGCTGCGATACCGATGCTTTTCGTCCCGTCGACAAAAGTGATCCCAAAGTAGCTGTGGTCCGCGAAGCGCTGGGGATCAAGTCCGATGAAACGATGATTTTGACCGTTGGCGGTGACGCCGCATCTAAAGGCGCTCACGAAGTAATGCAGGCGCTGGCAATCAATAATATCAAAGCCCCCCCCTGGCGATATGTCTGTAAAGTCTGGCCTCAGGAAAGAACGCAACTGCAAAATCTGGCCGATTTGAAATTGGCAGAACAACTGGGTATCGATAAAAATATTATTTACACAATGAACAGGGTTTCTCGAAATTTTATGCCTTATTTAATAAATGCCTGCGATATCTACGCAGCCCCTTCACGGTTAGAAGGTTTTGGCATGCCCCAGATTGAGGCGGGCGCTTGCGCTAAACCGGTTATCGGCATCAGAGCAATGGCCATGCTCGATACCCTGATCCACGGCAAAACGGCCTTGTTGGCAGAGGTTGCCCAGGAAATCCTGCTAAAAGAAACGACCCTCGGTGCGGAATCGGGTTATGCAGAAAGACACCGCTATGTTTTTGATAAACCAAGAACCGTTGATTATCGCGCCAGCGTGTATGACATTGCCAATTATCTGATGGATCTCATGGAGAAACCTGAGTTGCGTCTCAAGTTGGGTCAGGCCGCCCGTCAACATGTCGTCGAAAATTATGATTATCGAATAGTCACCAAACGCTTTGTAGAAATAATCAAAAACAGGTTTGGCCTCTCATAGAAAGGCAGTGAAGATGACTACACAAATTGAAGCCGCTAAAAAAGCAGCCCTGGAAGTATTATTACATAATGCCAGAGGCCCCTTTGATGATCTCCCCCGCACCGCCGGCTGGGGATATCCGGAACCTTATACCAGAGATCTGATGATCGCCGGTCTCGGCATTCTGGTCTCCTGTAATAAAAAGCTGATAGAGTCACTGGATAACGTTCTAAAAACCATGGTTAGAAATCAAAGTCCTTTAGGACATATCCCTTCGCTGGTCCATGATCCCGAAGACAGAGGCGCCAGTGATACGACACCCTTGTTTTTATTGACTGCCGCTATCTATCAAAAAGTTAGAGGCCAGAAGAAATACCTTCAAAAAGCGATCAAAAAGGCGCTGACATGGATGGAGTATCAATCTCCAGCTAATAGAACGCTTGTCGCCCAGATGCCGACCACTGACTGGCGTGATGAGCAGTGGGTAATGGGGTTTGGTCTTTATGTAAACACGCTGGTCTATAGTTATCTCTCTCTTTTGAATCAGCAGGCAAAGGCTGACAATTTTAAAAAAAACATGAATCTGCCGGTTACCGATGAACACAGTAAGAACAAGCCAGATCTGGAAGGCTTTAGACTTAATGATAAACCCTATCTGGCGCTCTGGACATATAAGATATATAACAGTGACCGCTTTGATCTTTTTGGCAACAGCCTGGCCATCCTGAGCGGAATTGTTTCAGAAGATCAGGCCGGAAAAATTATTAACTGGCTGGAAAAAGAGTGTAAGGCGATGCAGACAAGAAAGCAGTTAGCCATATTATTGCCACCAAATTTATTGCCCTATATCGAACCTCAAGATCCTGACTGGCGCAAGCGCTATGCTGATTTTAATAAGCCTGGTGAATACCACAATGGCGGTATCTGGCCCTTTATTTGCGGTTTCTATATTGCCGCTTTAGTCGCGGCTAAGAAAATTTCCCTTGCCGAAAAAAAACTTGCACTTTTGACAGAATTGGTCATACCGGCGCGTCAGAAAAAGGTGAGCCATGGTTTTAATGAATGGTTCAAAGCTCAGGATGGGACCCCGCAAGGGAATGACTGGCAAACCTGGTCTGCGTCCATGTATTTATATGCCGCAGAGTGTGTCGACCGGGAAAGAACCCCTTTTTTTGAAGAGATCCGTCAAGTGAAAGAGAAATAACCCTGAAGTAACAAGGGCAAAGATGGAAAATTTGCAATTTGATGTTTTATGGCAACGAAATACATTACATTGACAAGCGTGGAGACACTAACGATAATGGCAGCAGTTTCCATGATCCAATATTGTAAAATGGGCTTGTACGAACAATTTGGGTATAATAGACGGTAATTATTCCCACAATACGCAATCTTGCAGAAAAAGGAGGCATGTTCATTTAATGAAGTTGATAGTTACTAAAAAGCGCGAAACTTTTAAGTGTGATCCTACGCGAGTTATCGCGAGGTTTTACAAGCCAGGAAGCGAAGAGCGTGTCAGAAATATCTTTAAAAGAGTGTTGGGCCTTTCAAAAGAAAAATGTAAAACTATCCTGACCGACGTGCTGACTGATTTTGCAAATCGTCATTATGATATCGAAAGGATATTCCTTGAAAGTTATGAAAAGATAAAGATGAGGCCCCCGGGGTATGACCAACTGTCGAAAGAACAGATGTTGTTATTAGGGGCATATTTCACAAATGAATATTCCATTGAATCTACCGCATTGTTTAATCCTTCGATGGTGCCTCATCCTGACCAAAGCAATCTTTCTCCCGGATCACAAAGATTCATCTTGAGCTTTCGGGCCGTCGGGGAAGGGCACATTTCTTCTATCGTATTCCGTAGCGGCGTCATAGATGCAAAAAACAATTTGATAATGGATTCAGTAAGCCCTTATGCAGTAAGACCTTCTTTTGAATCATATCCTGAATATGACAGGCAAGCTGTTGTAATACAAATAAGAAAAATTGTTGAAAAAATTGAAGAAGATATGGTAGGCATTAATCAAATTACATTTCCGGAAAAATCAGAAAATATTGCGGAAAAAATTAATAAAACTCAGATAATCGTAGATAATCTTGGGCGAGAAACGCGGGAAATGATGAAATGGTTGGCAAAGTCAGATTATGAAATAACTTTTGATGATAGTACCGCAATCTCTGAACGTGTGATTTTTCCGGTTGTCAGTCACGAAAAGAACGGTATCGAAGACGCCAGGTTTGTGCGTTTCACGGATGATAATGGAAATGTCAGATATTTTGCCACTTATACGGCATATTGCGGGCATGGCATTTTACCAATATTACTGGAAACGAAGGATTTCCTGAAATTTAAAATGTGCGCATTGAACGGCAGAGGCGCTCTTAACAAGGGTATGGCCTTGTTTCCAAGAAAGGTAAATGGCCGTTACATGATGATTTCCAGACAGGATGGAGAAAATATGTATACCATGCAATCGGACAATGTCCATTCCTGGGATGAAAGGAAACAACTTGATTCCCCTCAATATAGCTGGGAGTTTTTTCAGATAGGAACTTGTGGTTCTCCAATTGAGACCGAAAAAGGCTGGCTGCTCTTGACACATGGTGTGGGCCCCATGAGGACATATTGCATTGGTATAGAATTATTGGATATAAATGATCCTGCGAAAGTTATCGCAAAGCTGGAAGAACCTTTGATCATCCCCCGTGAATCCGAACGTGAAGGATACGTCCCTAACGTTGTATATTCATGTGGAGGCATGTTACACGGTGAAACATTAGTTATTCCATATGGCGTATCCGATACATCATCCAGGATTGCAACGGTAGAGCTTGCGCCACTGTTTGAATGTCTACTGTCCTCAAAAATAAATTAAAAACAGGAACCACAGATTACCCCGATGAAATAAAAGAAAACAAGATTTCATGGGGCAGGCGCAGATTTCACTGATTACATTAAATAAAATGTAACTCATTCCTTTAGTTTTGAGTCGATCAACAGTAAAAGGCTAAAGTAGGGGCGAACTGCCGTTCGTCCCCTACCACAAAAGCTTAAAATGAAAATTCCTATAAAAACAAGTTATCCCTGTGGTCGATCGAGTTGGTGTGCCTGAATAAAGAAACACTTAAAATAAGACATAATCATTATAAAGAAACTGCCTGTGTAATCCGAAAACAGAAAGGAGTAATGTATGCGCATAGATAATATCAGTAATGTGGCTTTCCTGGGTAACTATTTGCCAAGGAAGTGCGGTATCGCAACCTTTACAACGGACCTGAGTGAGGCCGTTTCCAGTGTGTCATCTCAGTTGGGTGTTTCTGTTATCGCAATGACAAATACACCGGAAACATACAATTATCCCAAACAGGTCAGTTTTGAGATTCGGCAACATAATATTGACGATTACAAAAGAGCGGCAGATTATATAAATTCAAGCAATGTTGACATTTTGTGTTTACAGCATGAGTTCGGGATATTTGGCGGCGTCTGGGGAGACTATTTGCTCACATTTATGAAATCAATCAATGTGCCGATAGTAACAACACTTCATACAGTCCTTGAAAAAGACATAGGGCAGGAAAAAGTCTTCAGAGAGATATGTGATCTTAGCGACAGAATTGTAGTTATGAGCCAAAGGGCAATGAAGATGCTTGGCAGATATAATATACCTGATAATAAGAAGATCTTTATACACCACGGCGTGCCCGATCTGCCATTTGTTGATCCGAACTTTTATAAAGACAAATTCAAGGCCATGGGTAAGAAGGTCATATTGTCTTTCGGTCTGATCGGACCCGATAAGGGCATTGAATATATGTTGGAGGCCATGCCGAAGATCATCAAAAAACATTGTGATGTTATATATATTGTTCTTGGCAGTATTCATCCTGAAATCTTTAAAACCAAGGGCGAAGAATATTACTTATATTTACAGCGGCTTGTTGACAAGCTTAAACTAAATAAATATGTCTTTTTTCACAAGAAGTTTGTCGAGCTGGAAGAGCTGTGTGAATATCTTTCAGCAGCCGACATTTATGTCACACCATATATTAAAAAAGAACAAATCGTTTCCGGAACTCTGGCTTATGCGGTTGGTACTGGTAAAGCCGTGGTATCAACACCGTACTGGTATGCACAAGAACTATTGGCTGGCAACCGCGGGATGCTAGCTAAATTCAAGGACCCTTCTTCACTGGCACAAGCCATCAACAAGCTACTGGATGATCCAATAGTGCTTCATACAACCAGAATAAATGCCTACCAGTACGGGAGAGATATGACCTGGAGTAATGTCGCAATTAATTATATTGACGCTTTTAATGGTACCATTAGTTCGATAGAGGAAGGCAAGGTTGTGTATGGAAGGGTTGAACGTCCAATTCGCCTGACTAGTCTACCTGAAGTGAATTTAAACCATTTGAGAAATCTGTCCAGTCATTATGGGATAGTACAACACACAAAATATACGGTACCCAATTATAAACATGGATATGCACTTGACGACAACGCCAGAGCCTTGATCCTGGCAACTCAATACTTTAAGCTCTTTCAGGACCGGAAAATACTGTTACTGCTTGACAAATACCTGGCGTTTGTCCTTAATGCGCAGGAGGAGTCGGGACGTTTCCATAACTTTTTTGATATGGGGTTGAACCCAACAGATGAAAACGACTCCACCTTCAATTCACGCGATGACTGGCACGGACGCGCTTTATGGGCTTTGGGTTATGTGATTGCATTTGCCCCTGATCATTATTCGGGAATTGCAAAGGAGTATTTTGATAAGGCCATCGCGCAAAGAGTAGAGAGTATACGGGGAGCTGCATTTGCAATACTAGGAGCATTCTATTATTTGAAAAGATACGGCGGAGCACGTGATGTGCTGTCTGTTCTTGAATCCTATTGCAACCGGCTTGTTACTGAATATGAGAGACACCAGGATGGTAAATGGCAATGGTTTGAGGATATCCTGGCATATGCGAACGGGGTATTGCCTACCGCTTTATTCAAAGGTTATACGGTAGTAAAGAAGAAGAAGTACTTTGATACAGCCATGGCAACGATGAATTTTCTGCTGGATAATTGTATAAGAAATGACACCCTGTCCCTCATCGGAAATCACCGATGGTATAAAAAAAACAACGTAAGATCGCGCTTCGATCAACAACCCATTGATGCTTTCTGGATGATCAAAGTTTGTAAGGCCGCCTATCTGGTGACCAAAGATGAAAAAAATCTTAAACCTATGAAAATATCATTCGAGTGGTTCCTGGGGGCTAATGATGGCAACCTGAATTTGTACGATTTTGTTACAGGGGGCTGTTATGATGGGTTAGCCAGGACCGGCGTAAACCTGAATCAGGGAGCAGAAAGTACGATATGTTTCCTTCTTTCCCTGTTGAGTATGAAAGAGATATCTGTAGTTCAGGAAAATCCGGAGAAAGAAATATGATATAATCCATGTAAAATGTGCGGTTGGATTGAGCAAGACAACAATATAAGAATATACTACGGATGTGCGGATTCGTGTATTGCCACGGCGTCAGCAAGTAAGACATCTCTCCTTGCCTGGTTACGCAACCACAATTCTCTTGTTACGTAGGAAGAAATAATGCGGCACATCTGTCCAGTCATCATAACAAATAACGCCACTTATATCTCCACATGCCTTACTATACCGGCGTAAACGTATCGATAATTTGTGTGCTTTTGCGAGCATGTATCTCATAACTTCCGGCTGATGCCGGGACCATAAGCATTTCTCCACCGGGTATGGCATTTGGGATGTTATATCCTTTATCTTTTATGAACAGAGTGGCATCCCCCTCTAATACTACCAGATTATGAAAACTCGCAGGTGATTGTTGGTACTCTGAGTCTTTTTTAAATGTTATCCGATGGACTTCAAGTCCCTTGTCCTCAAACTTTCCCGGCAAACGCTCAACCAGTATGTAATCAGTTTCATCTATAACTTCAGGGTAAGTTTCTTCCGCCATCTCAGGAAGCATCTCACTCACCCTGTCTATTTCCAACATCTTTATAGCTCCTTGCCGTGGGTATGCCGGAAACGCATATCTTACGGGATATGTTGTCCCGTCTTCGAGCGATTGTGTCGGTCCGGAAATCTGAGGTTCCACGACTTCTACGCCGGGACCAAGTGCGTGTAATGTTCCGGAAGGGATAGGAATAACATCTCCTATTTTAACATATTGCCTGTTGTAGAAGACATCAAGCCCTTTCCTGGCAGCATTTAACTTTTTCAGAGCTCCTGCTATTTCTGAAGATCCGGGTTTACTCTGGACAACTTCCTGAGATGCAAGTTCAACATCCTTTTTATCATCCAGCAATTTCGCATATCCGCTATCTATCATTATTTCAATAACATTGTTCAATGCGTCCCCATATATTATGAGTGCTTTTTTATAATATTCTGTCACAGCTTCACCATATAAATCAACAGACTTTCGGGAAAAGCCTGCAATTATCCAGGGCTTTCCACCGGCAATCTCTTTATCCGTTCCAGTGATTATCCAGAGTTCGTTTTTATTATCATGAAACTGCACAGATAATCTGCTTTCAGGAGTCAATATTTTCACAAGTGGAAGTCGCGTGCCGAATCTGGCAACTACTTTTTCGCCAAGGAATTTTGCAGGATCGTTTTCAATAATCTTGTATAATGAAAAAGCGTCATTACCTACAACAGCAGTTGAACTCTTTTCGCCTTCCTCTGCGCCGTACCAATACTCACCAATGCCGTTCACACCCCATACCTTTGGTTCTTTATACGGTCTCACATAAACAGGGCAGCCATTGAACACAGCATTTAAAATCCTGGTAAAACATGCGTTATCGGTATCAGGTTTCACTCTCTACCCTCTTTACTAATAAGGTCTCTGATAATATCCGGTATGATTTCAATTATTTTGCCTACTATCCGGTTTGCCGCCTCCTGGATATCAGATGTTGCATATATCCTGAATTCCGGTGCATTTCCTGAGGGTCTTAGATGAGCGACATCGTTATCGGAGAATACTATACGGATACCGTCTATATAGTTTATTGAGACTATATCGGTAAATCCTCTTTCATTTGTAAAATAATTGCAAAGCTTTTCCTTAATCCAAATCAGATTATGGACTGATTCGGTACTGCAATCTACACCATTTGTCTTTATACCTTCTTCTGTAAAATCAACCTGAGAAATATCAGAGCTTGCCGGAGACAACATCTTAATAATGGTTTTACCCATTTCTGCTGTATAAATTTCACAACCAGGTGTTTTATTGTCAATGACATCAGCATGGGTGTATCTTTTAGGAAGTCTTGATGTAATAAGTTCTGAAACCGTCATATTGTCCTTAACGGCTAAAAGCAATACAGATATTAGCGGCAATACTGCATCCCTGGTCGGAAGAGGTCTCAGGAAGCTGTCATCTATGGCCCAATCACTCCCAATAAGAAAGCCTCCATTGCATTCCCAGCCGGCTACTTTTGAACTCGGATTTCTCTTAATTTCGCAGTTCATCGCATCAATTATATATGGTGAACCTATCCTGGTCTGCATCACCTTGATCCCTCTTTCCTCGAGAGAACTGACAACGGCATCGTTAGCGCTTATGGGAATAGAAACAAAGTCTGGATTTAAAAACATGGAGACAAGCGCACCAAGTTTGTCCCCTGGCAGAAACCTGCCGTTTTCATCCGCAAGAAGAGGTCTGTCCGAATCTCCGTCAGTCGTTATAATAGCAAATGGTTTGTGTTCCCTGGAAGCCTTCTGTAAAAGTGAGGTGGTATCAATTGACACCTTTTCAGTGTCAACAGGTATAAACTTATCGCTTCTTTCAATTGGGACAATGTCTGCCCCCAGAGCCTCAAATATTTCCTGAACGATATCCCTCCCTACAGCAGAATGCTGATACAAGACTATCTTTTTGTGTGAAAGAGGCTTGTCCTTAAAGACTTCAAGATATCTGTTAACATACATATTTATTGAATCAGTCTCAAATTCTGCCTCCGGAAGATTGTATATTTCATTTAACATACCGTTCTCATCAAATAAGGATTCCTGCAGTGGTTTTTCATATTCTGATATCCTTGCACGTTCTACATTCCTGAGGATATCTGCCTCATCATTCTTTAATACTTCTCCGTGTTTTTTAGTAAACTTTACACCGTTCCTGTCATCAGGGATATGGCTCCCTGTAACCATAATGCCGGGTACGCATTTACACATAGCATAATAGGCAAGTGTTGGAGTCGGTACTCTCCCACAGAAAAGCGCTATATAACCTGAGTGTTTTATTGCAAGTGATACTGCCGTCATTATTCTGGGAGTGCTCGAACGCAGATCACCTCCCAGGGCTATATCCTTATCAGAGGCATTGAGTTCACCTCTTTCTTCCAAAAACAAGATAAAGCCTCTGGTGTTTATATAACACTCCATATCTGTCATTGCTGTGACTTTATCTCTTAACCCACTGGTTCCGAACTCTAATGACTTAAACTTATCCCTTTTGTCCTGGAAGTTGCCTGGCTTGGTTGTCACGTTTTACACCCTCTTTCTAATGCTTCCGTTATCGCCTTCCGAAACTCCTCAATGGCGCTCTTAATTCATAACTACTTTAATTCAAGGGGATACTGTATGAAATTGCGCCCAGCAAGTCTCCAAACTTTTTGTCCGGATGACAGGTTATACATCCTTTCATAACCGCACGTACACTGGTAGCCGCCCTTAGAAAGTCCTTACCATCTATTTTCTCAGCCTTTTCATAGTATGATTCTCCGGAAACCATTGCCTTAATTGCGTCTCTTTCAAATTCATCCCTGGGATTATTGTCAGGGTTAAAAGGTGTTCCTGTTGCATCCAGTAATCTCGCCTTGTGCCAGCCCTTCTTACTCATTGACTCGAAAACCCTTTTGGCTAAAGTGGCCGCAGGCAGTACAGATGGATCGTCCACATATTCAGCAGTGATAAGGACAATGAATGTTTTATACAAATCATCCAGCATCTGTACTTTTTTTCTTGCATCACCTAAATTATCAGCCTGGGATGCATTATATAAATCTCCAGGCGCCAGTCGTGGCGCTTTAGGATGATCCGGAAAGACTGGAAAGTTATTCTTTAAAAATTCATCCGCGGTTGCCGTGAGATTCGTAAAAAGAAGAACTATTATTATTACTGCAACCAACTTTTTAATTCTTTCTGACACAGCTTCCTCCGTTTTATATGACATATTCAAAAAATAAAATGAACACCAGTTCATTACTCAATAAACCTCTCCAGAGGGATGGTATATGAAATAGCGCCCAGCAAGTCTCCGAGTTTTTTATCATGATGACAAATAGTACAACCTTCCGCAACCACACTTACGCTTGTAGCTGCCATTAAATAGTATTCACCTTCCTTCTTTTCAACCCTTTCATAATAGGATCTCCCATTAACTATTTTTTCTAGCGCATCTCTTTCAAATTTGTTTTTGGGGATGTTATCCGGATTATTTGGTGTGCCGGTCGCATCAATTAGTCTCGCCTTAAACCATCCTTTTCTATCCATTTTAAAAAAGACTTTTTTGAATAAAGTAGCGGCGGAAAACATAGTCGGGTCTTTCACATATTCCTCTGCAATAAGTACAATAAATGCCTTATTCATATCATCAAGCATCTTTACCGTCTGTCCCGCCCTATGCACTGCCTTATCTAATGAAATTTCGTCAGGACGTATAAATTGATTTCCCTGCAAATATTCTTCCGCCATTACCGCTAAACTCGTGAAGTATAACGTTACTAAAAATATCATAAACCACCCTGCAACCTTTTTTGCCATAAGTATCCCCCTCCATGTCTAAAAGGATAAAAGAAAGTATCATTTTCTTTTCTATTAGTCTTAAGTGCTTTATAATATATCATATACACTCTTTTCACAACCACTTCTTTCTAAAATAAAATAGCATGAATATACCTATAGCCACTACTACATGTTCAAGTGAATTGTAACTAATTCCTATTGGCAGTTATTATGAAAAAGAGCGTTTGCCTTGTAATATGAAATATTTGAGACATTGTTTGAAACAAAGGTATTGATTGAAAGATAGTTTAAGGAGTATAATAGAGTTTACTCACATAGCTCGTCTGGATACTTGTAAACTGCCCCAGAGACGGTGGAATCAATACCGTCAGTTTTCACTACGTTCCAACAGGCTGTATTAAACCAAACTCTAACTTTAAATGTGGTACAAATAACGGGAGCAAGTCAAAATTAAATATGAAATTGTATGTACGGCATATTAGAACGCGGGAATATGATGAAAAGTAACCTGTCACACAATATTGCTCCTGTTAAAGTCAGCTATTCTTTCATTAAGATAATGACGGGTTCGGACTTATCGCTAAAACGGCTGCCCATTATGTCGGCTAAAAGCGCAAAACCAGGGCCTGTTGTCTGGCTCACTGCATGCGGCCATGGTGATGAGGTATGCGGCATAGTTATTGTTCAGGAAATATTTAAAAACATCCGTAAAAGACTTTTACGAGGGACAATTTGTGCGTTTCCACTTATGAATCCCATAGGGTTTGAGACCGCTTCACGCAACATTACGGTGAGCAGAGAGGACCTTAACAGGTCTTTTCCAGGTAATCTTACCGGCACTCTGGGAGAAAGGTTGGCAAATCGCATCTTTAGCACAATAATGGACACATCTCCCAACCTTGTAATAGACCTCCATAACGACTGGACAAAGTCTATTCCATACACGTTAATAGACCATAATCCCGGGCATTCTCATAAAACAGCATATGATAAAACAAAAATATTTGCCAGACACTCCGGCTTTGTCTCTATAGTGGATACAGAAAAACTGACTAATACCCTTTCTTATAATCTTCTTTTGAACGATATTCCTGCTTTGACGTTCGAACTATGTGAACCTTACCTTATTAACGAAAAGAATGTTAAATATGGGTTAGACTCTATCTCGAATATTCTGTCACATCTTGGTATGATAAAACCGTTGACAGAGCGCTTTGGTTACCCGGCGCCAGTTGCTTACAGAGCGGGAAAGCTGCTCAGATACACAGATAAACCATACAGTTCCAAGAGCGGTATCATCAGGTTCATAGCGAAACCGGGAGAAGAGATCAAAAGAGGTCAGCCATTTGCAAAGATTGTAAATGCCTTTGGGAAACATCAGGAAACGATTGTGGCGGATAATGATGCTATTGTTCTAGGCCATTCTGATTCATCTGTTGTTTTCCCCGGTATGCCGATAATGGCATTCGGCATAATCTGAAAAGGATTATGTATTTTTTTTCGCTTTACTATACCTCTCCTCACATGCTCTCAAGATATTTTCTAACATTTCAGCGTACGAAAGTCCCGCGAATTTAGCCATCTTTGCCAGGTGGCCATCCCAACACCAGCCCGGGTTCGGATTTGCTTCAAGCAGTCTTGGTGTCCCATTTGCATCCAATCGCCAGTCAAACCTCGCATAATCACGGCATTCAAGTCTTTCAAAAAGTTTAATACAGCTTGCAACCAGGAACCTCTCTGTTTCTTCAGGCAGTTCCGCGGGAACAGAGTCTATCTTGCCATAAGGAGATTCCGGTTTCCATTTGGCCTCATAACCGCAGATTTTTGGCAGATCAGGAGGCAACGTCGAATAGTCTTCCTTAATGATCGGAAGCGCTAAATATGATTCGGGAGGATTGCCGATAATGCCTACGCTTATGTCTTCTCCTTCAAGAAACTCTTCTACAATAATGGGTTTGTCGTATCCCATATTCTTACGCACATGTAAAAGAGCGTTTTCCAGTCCTTCTAAATTATTGCACACGCTAAATTGATTGATCCCAAAGCTGGAATCTCCGAAATTCGGCTTTACAATTACCGGGAAGTCTATCTGCAATTCAATAAAATTCGTGTCTTCAGGATTAATAAGGAAGGCGCGTGGAACTGGGATTCCCATCTCTTTGGCAATCCCTCTGACAAGTGATTTATCGTAACAATACGCAAGGCATTGAGGAGTTCCTCCCGTATATTTAAGATTGAGGATTTCCAGCAATGAAGGAACGTGCAGCTCTTTTGTGGCGTCATTGTTGAAACCTTCGTCACAAAGATTGAAGACAAAATCAAATTTGTTTATATTCTTACTGAGATCATTAATCAGTGTATCATGTTTGTCGAAGTATACAAAATTATATTCCTTTAATTCTGCTAACATCTTTTTCAATTCATTGATTGTGAAAAAGTCATCTTCATCAAAGCTCCCGCTGGGTTTTACTCTGTCAAGTTTTCGGTGATCACCCATTGCCACGGCAATTGTCTTCGTGACTGCTTGCCGCTTCTTTACAGGAGTCCATTCTTTCTTGACCACAGCGGTAATGATAATCCGCCTTTCCATCATTCCCAGGTCCTGTTTTCTTTGCGAATCAGTAGACAATTCAGCATGGAAATCTATGTCTACAAATCCTGACCTTTTCAGCAGATCACTTGCGCTTTCTTTGGTGTAAAGCCTTTCCGCATAGAATTGATCCGCTATTACGCCTTTTCTTACATTGCTAATCACTTCTCTCGATATTAATCTTTCACCATCTGCCGATAGAGAACGCTCCCTGCACACAAAATAGTTCTTATTAATCCATTCCCAGCTCCGGGGCTGAAAGTTGTCTTTCATATAGCAACCGTCTGTAATATCTATAAGCAATTTACCGGATGGTTTCAGAACCCGCATCACCTCTCGGAGAATGGCTATATCATCCTCAATGGTTTCAAAATAACCAAAACTATTGCCGGCTATAAGCACATAATCGAACTTATCGGGAAGAAATGGCATTTTTCTGGCATCTCCTTCTTTGAAGGTAACGTTAAATCCTTCTTTTCGATTGATTGATCTTGCTCTATTAACAAGATAATGAGAACGATCCAGTCCGAAGATATTTTTGAATCCGCATCTTGCCAGTTCCAGGGAGTGACGGCCCTGTCCACAGCATAAATCCAGAATCGCACTCTCTTTTGGCGGGGACAATACACTCAGGAACAGATCGATTTCGGTTTTAGTAACGGCGTCATCTTCTACAACATCACCATCGGTTCTTAAATAATTGGCGTTAAATATCTCTCTCCACCAATCAGCCTTGACATAGCTTTCAAGATTTTCAACAGGACCTATCGATTTCAATAGTCCTGCGCTTTGCAGTCTGCTAGTTTTTGATTTGGGTTTTTTAATTGTCATTTATCAGTTGGTCTCCAAAAATTGTACGCGTATGCAGGTAAATTGTTGGTATTGTAAGATTGTCTGAGAACCAGCAGCAGTTTCTTTGAACGAACATAACTAAAGAAATCTTGAGAAAGATTCGTTAGCTGAAAATAGCCTTGTACCTTCCCTGCTATGTAATTATTCTTCTGAAAATTTATGTTTATTTTTAAATTATGTTATATACTAAAACATGTTCAGAGCAAGAAAATTTTAGCCACATCCTCTTTATCAGAACCTTTTTCTTTTGAACAAAAGCAGCATAACTAAACGTTGAATTCAAATTGTCATTTCCCATTCTGGATTTATTCCAGAAACCGTCAGAATATTTTTTTGCATTCTGTTTTCCGTAAAATATGTAATATGACCAGGCCCTGTATAGTAAGACCAGATACAATATGCCATTATTACAAATGGCATTCAAGAGGAATGATAACAAACCTGACTTTTGTCTCAATAGGTGACCCCGTCTTTTCCGGTAATACCCTTCTTAATCAGAGGGAAATGAAGCTGTACTAACTAATAGAAAATGATAAAATACTCATATGCAGTCCGGACCGGACTTGCCTTTTTCAGTTCATCTGAAATGCCTGAAGAAACGAAAAGCTAATAAGGGAATACTGTTATGGTACATATAGAACATTATAAGCGACATACTGAGGAAGACAGATTAATACTGATAAAAGAGTCTTTAGAGTTTATTTACTCTGAGGAGGATTCTGCTCATGCCTATGCGCAGATACTTAAGTTAATCAACAGGTATAAACAGAAAGTGAAGAGTACCCCGTATTATGTAACTCAAAAGGATATAATACTCATAACATACGGAGATCAAGTCTTTCATCATGGCGAGACTCCACTCGCCACGTTAAGCAGATTCCTGAATGATTATGTTCAGGATGTCATTAACTCTGTGCATATATTACCGTTTTACCCATACTCTTCCGATGACGGTTTTTCTATTGTAAACTATAAAGGTGTCTGTCCACTCAAGGGGTCCTGGAAAGATATTGAAAATATCAGGAAAAATTACAGGATAATGTTTGACGGTGTTATTAATCATGTATCACAGTTAAACTACTGGTTCAGTCATTTCTTATCTGATATGCCGGCCTATGAAGATTTCTTCATTGAAGTTGATCCGAGCACCGACTTGTCAAGTGTTGTAAGGCCAAGGACATCTCCCCTCTTGACTGAGTTTATTGACAGCGAGGGAAAGATCAGGAATATATGGACAACATTCAGCAGTGACCAGGTGGACCTGAATTATGCTAATTACAAAGTGTTATTAAAGGTTTTGGAGGTATTGCTTTTTTATATCGACAAGGGCGCTTCGCTGATAAGACTTGATGCGATTGCATATATATGGAAAGAGCCGGGAACATCATGTGTTCATCTCCCGCAAACTCATGAATTGATCCAGCTTATGCGGGAGGTTATGCACGCGGTTGCGCCTGAGGTTATCATTATAACAGAGACAAATGTGCCACACGGCGAGAATATTTCGTATTTTGGAAGTGGCAGCGACGAAGCTCAAATGGTCTATAACTTTGCGCTTCCTCCGCTCCTGGCATTTTCTATCCTGAAAGCTGATACACGCAAACTTACAAACTGGGCAAAGGAGTTAAGTCTCCCGGATAGAGGGGTATGTTTCTTTAATTTTACAGCAAGTCATGATGGCGTCGGCGTAAGGGCAGTAAATGATATTCTGGACGATAAAGAAATGGGCTTTTTACTGAAATCATGTATCAATCATGGCGGACTGGTTTCATACAGAGCAAATGGAGATGAAGATGAGTCTCCTTACGAGTTAAACTGTAGTTATATGGATTTGTTAACAAATCCAATCGAAGGTGACACAATAAGAGTGAAAAGAATGATATTGTCACAGGCAGTAGTCCTTGCAATGCCTGGCGTTCCAGGCATCTACTTTCACTCTCTTGTCGGTTCAGGAAATTATCACGAAGCTGTCAGAAAAACCAGAGTCAATCGAACTATTAATAGAGACAAGTTAAACTACGACAATCTGAAAGATCTGTTTGAAAAAGAAGGCAGTCCACAGAAAATACTTTTTAAAACTTATAAACAACTCTTATCGATAAGAATAAAAGAAGAGGCCTTTAATCCATTTGGCAGTTACGAGTTCCTGGACCTTGGCAGTAAGGTCTTTGCCATTAAACGATATGCAGAAAATAATGATGAATTCATATTAGCCATATTTAACTTTGACGGTGAGAAAGTTGAAATAAATCTTCCTGAATGTGACACTGAACATTTCGTTGACATAATCACACATGTAAAAGTTCACAGGCATAATCTGCTATTAGAACCTTATCAAATAGTCTGGCTGAAAAGACACAAGGAAATATAGTGGCAATTACGTAATAACTTTTGCCTTACTGTAACCTGCCCCCGCCAGAATGCACGTCGGGCTGGCGAACTGGCTGGCAGGCGGGTAGTCACTTCATCTTAACTTTATTGATGGGCATTATATTGTAAAAACTCCAGAAGGATTAAAAAAAGTGAAGATTTCAAATTCTGATAAAAAAAATATTAATGATGAAATAAAAATCGAAAAATTATAGTTTTAAACGCTCTGTATCACCGGTGAGAGTGGAGTGCCAGCAGAACTCACATCCGAGTGAATTCAGTTGTTATATGCCGTTAGTCGCGTTTTGGTAAAAACTCCAATGCTCTCTTGAATGCAGTAGTGTTGGCAACTTTATGTATTCTGCGTTGCGGAGCATCAATTAACAAATTAATGGCACGCTGAATATGGATATTTGAGTGCTTATCTTTAAGTAAATTCGCCAACTTCCTTGCTCTTTCGTCAGTTTTTCTTACACTAAGGATAGAGTTGAATTCAGTATCGTTGAACAAGTGAAGAAAATCAATGGCCTCTGTCTCTGTGAACCGATTAATGTATTTCTTGTATAAATGTACTGCTGACTCATCTACTCCTTCACGGTAACCGAGTCCATTACCAATATAGCCTATGGAAATAACCTTAACCCATTGGCTTCGTGCAGGTCGCGGTACTGCACCAGTTGTTGGCAAGGAATCCTGTAATGCTCTAGCGTGTGGGTGTTCATTATGAAAATTATCCCAACCAAAGTGCACGCGCTTAAGCGTTTCTAGCTTTTCTAACAGTTCCCCGGCGAGACTGTCCTCATCCCGATATTGCAAACCACCAACAAGGTTTAGAAATTCTTCAGTTGCTTCTTTTCGTATGACTTCGGCATTTTTTCTAAAGATGCCGTATCTCGCCCCGATTTCAAACTTTCTGTCCTCCGAACTAGCTGGCCAGATATGTGGGGCTAAGTTTGCAATATTTGTTTTCGCCTGGGCAGAAATTTGTGGATCGGTAAACATCCCAAAAAAGGTCCATAGTATATCGTCTATCCTTTCTTGTGGCATTCTTTCAATATCATGTCCTATTGAAGGTATATCATTTACGGGAACAGCTACAGTGCGTATGTTATCAAGCAAACGCTTTACTGAAATTACGGAATGATCGGGTTCCGCAGTAATTGCATGACGTAGGCATACCCGAAGCCAACCAAGAATTTCAAAACCGTCTATGCTGTGGTCATTTGGATGGGCGGCACTGGCATGGTTTCGCATATAGCTTACATGAACCAGCCGTTGATAGTTAACATCAGACAACAATCCAATTCTGCGGCAGGCTTCTAACAGATCGTGATCGCCAATCTGATCTAAATCATCTTCTGTGTGTAGATTTTTATGACGAGAACTGATCTTTTCTGCAATAGAGAAAAAATAATCTAAGTCGAACTTAAATACCAGCCTTCGGAGTGCAGCGATGGTTTCGTCCCAAAGATAGTTGATCGCTCCATCGAAAAGACCAACTGCTATTGCCACCGCAAACTTTGTCAAATAGTACGACTTTTCACGTTGCTCTAAAGGTAGTATCGATAAAGCCTCTTCAAGCGCATTTATTACGTTTTTTCTTTCATCTATCGGATAGAGTACCTCCTGGGTTGGGAGTCCAAGCTCTTGTATGTATTTAGCCAGCGGTTCATTAAAGCCTTCAATGGATTTCTGCAGATCCGCAGAAGGTCGAATAATAATTTCTTTTGGATCCTCTTTCATATAATTATTCCTTCTTCGGTTAAGTTCGTGGCATATAGGTTCTTTTACAGTTACTGTATAGTAACGGATTTTATAGTATATCTGAATTGCTTCAAGTGTATTCCTTATTCAAGGTCTGAGCTAAATCATATTGCAGTTTTTTTCCTGTCAATAGGTAACTCTAGTTTTCTAACATTTTATGAAGATTTAACTCCTATTTTAGCAATCGAGACCTTATAACCGTAAGCCTTCAACTGCCTGAAAATCTGTAACAGCGAAACTTTGCTGAAGAATGGGAAGATATCCTTAACGCCTTTTTTAACTTTACTAATTACGGCAAAGACAATCTCATAATTTGAACTTCTAATTTGTTTTATTTCGCTGAATTTCCATTCCCTGGGAAGCTTCTTGTTAACCTCTTTCAAAAACCCTAAATCAGTCAATAACAGATATGCTGAATTATGCCCTTGAAAAAAGAGGTGACTCAAATAAGCAGAGCCACGAAATCTTTTTACATGAACGAAATCTTTCTTATCAATAAATAGGTCACAAAACTCAACCTTATTCTGACCACCTCCATAGTGGATGAGCTTCATATCCATCAAAAAGCATCTCTGCTTGTTTGCATCATATACTTTCTTGTTGTAATCGCCTTCAGGCTCACCCTCATGTTTTGGAAACTGAAAATTGCTGTATTCAGGTATATTCTCTATATCGTCTGAAACGGACTTAACGTACTCAGTATCAATCTTAAACCATTTTCCAGCATTCAAAAGATATGTAGCGCTGTCCTTGCCATTACGCTTAACCTCGTAATTGATGCATTTATAGAGAGACCAAGAATAAATCGGCTCTTCACTTTCTGAACTGACACACAAGACAGATTTACGCTTGAGCCACCCAACACTTACCTTGTCTTTCAGCTCTTCATCAGATGGTAAAACATCTCTTATATCAATGTCTTCTTTGACCTCATCATCAGAAGGTTTATACTTGAAACCATGAACAAGCTCCCAATCAACGACTTCCGGAATAGCCAAAAATAACTGTTCAAAATTCGTTTCATGAATAGCTTTAACAAGCAAACCATCAAGCTCTTCGCTGAGAACAGCATTTTTTACATCTGTAATGTGATCAACCCAAGGGAAACTTTCCTTATAGGTCTTTTCAGCAAACTTCTTCAAGAGTAGAGTAGAGAATTCAGGCAGACCATCAACCTTTACAGAAATGCTGACGTGCAAAGACATAGCTCCCGAAACCTGTTTTCCTAGAGCAGGATCATTCGATAATCCTGTCACAGCATTCAGGATATCTCTATCAATATTCAATCCGAAATTATCTACTGTTCCGGCCTGGCTCGTCTGAACTTTAGAATGCCTGACAACTGTATCTAGATTCTTGATGTCAACACTCCTAATCTTATCAGCATCAATACTATTCAAAGCGACCTTCAAGCCAAAATTATCCTCGACAAGATCAAGATTTAAAAAACTCCGGCCATAGCCAAAAGTGAAGGCAAAAATCTTGCCATCGTGCTTTACGAGAAAAACAGCAGAACTGCTGGAATTAAAAATATTCTCTTCTATTTCTTTTTTCAAAAATCCATCGAAGAAGTTGAGCCATTTTGGAGGGAAAGATTGTGAACTCCTGACATACAAGGCCATTACATCACCAGAAAAACCCTTAATAGAATAAGAAGTTAGCACAGAGGCATCCTTCAAGGCATCATCGAAATCAGAACACGTGCCCTTAAAGAGATAAATACACAACCTACGCTTCTTATCCTTAGATTTCTTTCTTGCCATTAGCTTATCACTCGCTAAGACGACAGAAAACCAAATACTGTTTTAAAACATTATTGAAAAAACTGGATAAAACAACAAATACTGGGCCACCTATTTGCCAATATTTGAATTATGAAGGTTTGGCCCTAGTTTCTATTTGATATGATTAACTACGCCCGAAGTAGAAGACAACACATTTTCCTCCTTGATTTGCTTAACCACTTCTTATGTTTTCAGAAATTTCCGTACCTTTTTTTTACGGTTCGGTGTTTGATCTTTATTAGAAATAGTTAATTTGTTTGTATCATCTGGAAGTAGTTTTTGATCTGTGTATTTCTTTATTCTTAGTTTTGACAACTTTGCATATTCCTGCTCAATATCATATCCAATATAGTTCCTTCCATCTTTTAAGGCAGCAAGGCAGGCGTTACCACTACCACAAAATGGGTCTAAAACTACATCTTCTTTAAAGGTATACATCTGAATCAATCGATGTGGTAATTCTTCTGGAAATGGAGCAGGATGCCCAATGCTTCTTGCTGAAACGGCGGGAAATGTCCAAATGCTTTTTGTCCATTCTAAAAATTCTTCCTTAGCAATGGTGTTTTCTTTGAGTTGGCGCTTTCTTGAGTAAGATTCTTTTGAAAAAACCAGTATGTATTCATGAATATCTCTTAACACTGGATTACCAGCCGACAGCCAACTGCCCCAAGCTGTAGATGGGCTTGCACTTGAAGCCTTATTCCAGATAATTTCACCTCTCATAAGAAATCCAATATCAATCATGTCTTCTATAATATAACTATGCAAAGGGATATATGGTTTTCTACCAAGATTAGCAAGATTTATACATGCTCTACCCCCTGTAACTAACTTCTTGTAAGTTTCTCTAAAAACAGTTTTTAATAGAAATCTGTATTCTTGCAATGATAAATCATCATCATACTCTTTTTTTACATTATAAGGTGGTGAGGTGACCATTAAGTGAATACTATAATCAGGAATTTCATCCATTATTTCACTTGATTTGCAGTAAATCTTATTAAGTTTTTTAGAAGGAATAGTTTTTTCTATAATTTCAACTTTATCTATTGGTTTCTTATCTGCATACAATTTACTATTATAAAATTCTGACGAATCATGGTTAATCCTTCCTGGTGTCCCAAATGAACTCGTTTTTGTTCCACTACGATTATATTTCTTTATGTCAGACACTTTTTATTCACTCCTTAATTAACTTCAAAAAAACTTCTGCTTTTTTTTCTAATGTTTCTTCCTTACCGGCTATGGTAATAATTTGTCCAAGCTCTTTTGTGCTTTTCATACTAGAAAAGAAACTTCTTTCCTCAGACAATAACGTATTAAAACAATTCTTTAACTCACCAAATTTATCAAACCTCCAAAACCCTTTCTTCTCAGTTGTTTTAACATTTTTACCTTCCTTATCTAATGGGTTTGGATTAACAGAATAAAACCCTTGTATTATTCCTGCAACCTTTAAGTGGTCAACTTTGGCATAATAACTATTTGTGATTGGTGTGTTTCCCATTATAATTATTGGAATCTTAGAAGCCTTAAAACTCGAAACCCTAATGTTTATGCTTTTACCAATTGCCTTTAACATTGAATCAGATCTTAATAAACCTGGATTACCTTGATGTGTTTTATAGTCCCCGATACATGTTATATTGTTGTTACTATATTTCCAGTTCCATACAATAGACATTTTTACTTCAATAATTGCTAAAATGTCTTCGGGGACTTGGTTTATATCTTTGTTCTTAGAGATTATGACATCTGCCGGTGACTTACTTGTTAAAGCAAGTTCATCACAAATAGCACCTTTAACAGCAAATAATCCTTTATCCGCTACAATCTCTTGAATCAAATCAGTTGTCCATTTCTCAGTAAAACTACCAATAAGAGAATTTCTACTTTGAAGAGTCGTTTTCTTACCTTTATAACCTTTAGGCCAATACGCTAAATATTCATCACCGTCGGTTATATAGAATAGTTGTTCTGGAGTGACAAAACTCTTCAATGATTCAATAAAGAATTTCTTTTCGACTTCTTTATCCCAAAACTCCATATAAAACTTTATCCTTTCATCGTAAAGTAGACATCTATATTTTAATAAGGACACATCCCTTTTTGGGTCTACTTTAGACCAACGAATATAAATGTATGTGAAACTGTTACTTGCATAAACAAGTAAGACTATCTTTTTGAAGATATTTAAAATGTGGTAATAGTGATTTGTAGCTACTGACTATTGGTGGTTATTATAAAAGAGTGGGGTTGTTTTGCAATATAAAAGATTATTTACCGTTTACCTGCCCGAACTGACTGGTTAGGTGTATGCACACAGTTCACCCTATAATTCTTAATGCTTAATATCAAAATCGCTCAATTTGTGATTAATATTTACGGGGGGATAAGTAATTAACATCTAAATTGCTAGAAAAACCAGTGTTGAGTACGCCACCCAGGTGCACGCAAACACTGGTTTTTCTGGCTTTAATTTGGCTTGTTTTTGTTAGTAGTGTGAGGATAAAATAGTAAAACTAACTGCTTGGTCATGAAGACATAAGAATGACTCAGAGGCACTCTCGTCACTCGCCTGAAAGTTTAGAAGTGGTGTAGAAATTTTAGAGTCTGACTGCATATTGACTGCGTCGGGCAGAAATGAGGCCTTAACTCACGCCTGATTTGCCGTAAGTTCTTTTATAGTAATGGTGGAGGATAGGGGATTCGAACCCCTGACCTTTTGAATGCCATTCAAACGCTCTCCCAACTGAGCTAATCCCCCCGTTGTTTTTGTAAGTACATGTTGTACTATTATTTATAAGAATAATGATTATCATATTTGTCCTGAGAAATCAAGTATTTTTCAGAATTGTGAAGTAATAAGACAGTTCAAAAACCGTTACAAACCTTTGGAATGTAGCGTATTATATTGGTATTAAATGGCTTGCGAATAACACCTGGATGGGATTACGAGTAACATGCTCTGCCATTGAGCCATGCGGGTGATATTATTTGTATGAATTGCTCACAACTATTGATATGGTGACTGCTTTCACATGTCTTTCAGAACACTAATGCTGACGGCAGACATTAGGTTTACACAAAATTTCATTTGTGTTTTTGCTCTATTATTTTCTTTCTGACAAATGTCAGAAAAACTCTTAGTGCTGTATCTGGATTGTCTGGAAGGTTGCTTTCTGTAACATTGTCCTGATCACCATCATGACAATGTTTTGGAAAAGTCTTGATATTAGACCATTTCTTATGAGGTGCATTATCATGCCTGTAGATTGTATTTCTTACATTTTTTTGTTCCCAATGAAGAGAATAATTATTTTCTGCAGAATAAAAAATGTCGATATATGTACTATCTATAAGTTCAAGCCTTAGTTTTCTTGCCCGGCCAGCATGGCTATAAACAATTTCCGCATTTTCAATTATATCGCCGTATTCTTTGTTGGCAATATTCTCAAACTGTTTATAGAGTTTTAATATCACCCTCTATTTCCTTTATATCCGCTTCTATGTTTTGGATTTCGATAAGATCTTCCCATGCCGGATGTTCTGGCACTGTACCTTCCTTTATTTTTTGTTGTAATTCATTTACCGTTTCGGCGCAGTATCTTGCAAGGATCTCAATCTTTTCAATCTGATAGTTTTTCTTTTTTTCTTTCAACGCAAGCTTAGAACCTAAACTGATAAATTCATCTGTAGACATTGAATACTTCTTTGCAATTGTTTCAACAATAGTTGGCTGCGCCATTGGAAGTCCTCCTTTTCTAAAAAATCTCCACAAGTAAATCTTTAACCAGGATTTTCATAAAATCGAATATTCATCTGTTTACATTCCTGTCCTGTAAAACATAAGCCTATATATTGTTGAAGTCAAGAAAAAAGAGAGGCTATGTCAACTCAGGTTTACTACCTGATTACGCTTGACATGTGAAAGTTCTATAAATGTATGACAGAGGGTGTGGGTGTGAAGTAAATGTGAAGTAAAGATACAAAACAGGTCAAAACATAGAGTCGGAAAGGCGCTCCGTAATGACCTACAAATTGAGCAAACTATCTGTTTGACAAAGACTTCGCAAAACACTGCATAATAGGACAAAATGGGACAACAACACACTTTTGCTTGAATGCCATTCAAACGCTCTCCCAACTGAGCTAATCCCCCGCTATATGTGTATGTATTTCTCACTCTGTCCGCAAAAATTACAATTTAAATAGAAGATCTGCATACGTTGGAACTGGCCATAACTTTCGGGGAATCAAGGTTTCCAACATATCAATATCTTCACGTAAGTCAGCCATCGTGGCCAATACCTTATCACGAAATGCCTCAGAACATTTTAAACTGTCAGTAATCTTGAATGCCTTCTCCCGTTCAGATTCCAGTTTCTGTGTGTTACGATATGCTGATTCCAAATGAGTTGATACTTTTGACAGGAGATCTCTTTGAACATCCGCAGATGCACTTACTGCTACCAGTTTTCCAATCGCATCAGCAAGTTCTCTTGTATAGTGTATAATAGCCGGAATATATAAACTTTTCACCATATCAAGCGCCGCATTTGCTTCAATATTAATCTGCTTATAATATTGCCCGAGATAAATTTCATATCTGGCACACATTTCTCCTTTTGAAAGCACTTTATATTTCTGAAATAATCCAACAGATTTTTCTTCCGGAAAAGTCTTCATTGCTTCTACGGTACTACTAATATTTGGTAATCCACGCTTTTCCGCTTCTGTCTTCCATTCATCAGAATAGTTGTTTCCATTGAAGATGATCCTCCCATGCTCTTTCATGGTGTCTCTTATAATGTATGCGGTCTCTTTATGAATATCCTCTGCCTTCTCAAGTCTGGTTGCAATTTCGTCAAGTGCTTCCGCTACAATTGTATTCAAAACAATACACGGCCTGGAAATGGAAGCTGACGAGGGCACCATACGAAACTCAAATTTATTACCCGTAAATGCAAACGGTGATGTACGGTTCCTGTCGGCATTATCCTTTGGAAGCGCCGGCAAAGTATCAACTCCCACCTCAAGAGTAGTAGACGCTTTTGACTTTGCCTTCTCCCCCTTTGCAATAGTCTCCAGAATTTCTGTCAATTCTTCACCCATAAAAACCGAAATAATTGCCGGCGGCGCTTCATGCCCGCCAAGACGATGATCATTGCCTGAATTGGCCGCAGACCTTCGTATTATATCTGCGTGGCGGTCAACAGCGCTAATAAGTGCACAGATAAAAAGCAAAAACTGCGCGTTTTCATGTGGCGTCTTACCTGGTTCAAGTAAATTAGTACCGTCGTCAGTACTCAATGACCAATTCGTATGCTTCCCGGAACCATTAACTCGAGCGTAGGGCTTTTCGTGCAAAAGGCAGACAAGCCCACGTCTGATAGCAACTTTCTGTAATGTCTCCATAACAAGTTGATTATGATCTGCCGCTATGTTTGCTGATGTAAATATTGGAGCCATTTCAAATTGAGACGGAGCGACTTCATTATGTTTTATTGTAGCAGCAACCCCCAGCTTCCATAATTCTTTGTCCAGATCCTTCATAAACTCGGCTACACGGTCCTTAATCTGTCCAAAATAGTGATCCTCCATCTCCTGCCCTTTCGGCGCCGGCGCACCAAAGAGTGTTCGCCCTGCAACAATTAAATCCAATCTTTCGGCAAAGAATTTTTTGTCTACCAGGAAATACTCCTGTTCAGCGCCAATGTTTGCAGTAACTTTCTTAACGGTTTTATTCCCCAGCACACGTAAAACACGAATTGCCTGTTTTGAGACAGCAGACATTGAACGTAACAACGGCGTTTTCTTATCCAGCGCTTCACTCGTATATGAACAAAATGCAGTTGGAATACAAAGCGTTACATCCCCTGCAGCATCTTCCTTCAAAAATGCTGGAGACGTATAATCCCATGCGGTATATCCACGTGCTTCAAAAGTAGCCCTGAGCCCTCCACTTGGAAAACTTGACGCATCAGATTCTCCCTTCGCAAGCTGTTTACCGGAAAATTCCATAACCACCCCACCCTGAGGTGTCGGCGAAATAAAAGAATCATGTTTTTCTGCCGTACTCCCCGTCAGTGGTTGAAACCAGTGAGTATAATGTGTTGCCCCTTTTTCAATTGCCCAATCTTTCATTGCATTTGCAACTACATCCGCAACCGCCTCAGGTAAATGCATTTCATTCTCAATCGTTTTCTTGAGCTCATCATAGGTATCCTTTGGTAGCCATTTCCTCATTACCTCATCATTAAATACATTTGTTCCAAATATTTTTGTAACATCCATTTTGTATTCTCTTTATAATTACTTACAATTAAAATATCGTGATATTATACATTTATCCGATTAATTGTCTATTTATACTTTCATGAAAATACATTACTCTTAAATAATTCTTGCCTAATTTTTTCGTGAGTCTATAATCCCTGTGCTATCAGTCTCTGCTCCGGTTGCCAGGAAACAGTGTCTGCAATTAAGGACATATGATTGTGAATGGTTTTCATGAGAAAACACTTACAAATTTACCAATACTTTACAATAGAATGGAGGGAAACACCTATTTTACTGCGAATTCTTTTGTATTTTACAATACTCTTCAGTTCGACTTACATCTTAGCCGGTTGTGTTGTCACTCCCATCTTACTTTTAGCAGCAGCAAATTCCAATCACAATCATACCGATACATCACAATCACAACATTTTGATGGCATAGATGAACCGGTAAAACTGCGTTCATCCTACAGTAATTTATCCGTGGCAGAAGTACAGGCAATTCAACATATCTCAATACGTAAGAAGAAAAAATGGGGATTTTACGGCTACAGCACAATAAAACACGATTATGTGTTAAAAATAATAGGTGATGACAAAGTAGTCATCGACCATGCCACAGAGTTAATGTGGCACCAGTCAGGTTCAACATATGGTATGAATTGGGAAAAAGCAAAACGCTGGGTGAAGCTACTGAACAAAAGAGGATACGCCGGTTATTACGACTGGAGGCTACCAACAGTGGAAGAAGCAGCATCGTTGCTGGATTCAAGTAAGAACAATGACAGATTTGTAGATCCTCTATTTGATAAGACACAAGGTTGGATATGGACCGGTGACAACTATTATCGTCTGGATGCCGCATGGCGCGTTGACTTCTTCTCCGGTTTAGTAGATTGGGACATCTACTACTACGCCTTCTACCATGTTCGTCCTGTTCGTGCGATGAAATGATATGTACTGCTATGTGGCTGAAGAAGGATCACTTTTTTTTCTGGAAGATATCAATTCACGCTGCCGCTGAAAGATATACTTTATTAGCGCCTCTCTGTCATCTTCGTTAATAGCAGTAAAAGTTACCGAAATCTCATAACCACTCTCTTCCTTATCCCTTGAAGGACATACTCTCGTGACCTTGCCTAATGCTATAATCTGTATTGCAGGATGGATAGGAGGTTCAATATTTAACTCTAGCAGGGTCTCTTTACCTGGATTTCCAGGAATGAGCATATTAACGCCGGTGCCGCTTATATCGATACATTCTCCAGTCTCATAAATATCTTCCTCATCACCTTGAGAGGTAATCTTCTTAAGTATTTCATCCTGCCTGGCAAGAACTATGTCAATTTTCTGATCCAGGTGTAAGAGTATTTTGATCAATACAGGATCAAAGTCTTCCTCCTCTTCAATCGAAGACCAGTCAAAAGAAAACGCATCAGCCTCATTTCTCTTGCCTGTTGATCTGTTTACTGTACGCCTGCTGATAAATAGAGACTCTTTCTTCTCGTACTCTTTTTGTGCAATTATATTGTATTTGAGTGGAAAAGAGTCATGGATCCTAACGGCGTCTCTATTATCAGGATTATTTTTTTCTTCATTACCCATGTTATTAAGCGCAAATATTAAAGCGATTTTGCCAATATTGTGTCCGGAACAGGCCGGTACATTTATACATCCATGCATGTCCTTACGAAACATGTGTATATTAAAACGAGAGCTCTTGTAATTTCAACAACTATTTTCCTGTGTTCTCCGATTTTGGGTATCATATAACCTTTTAGAGCAACCTAATTAACGTTGTTTTTTCCGCATAATTATGTCTAATTATACTTAACTTTGATATCAAAATGAAATTTGGTATTACCAAATCTGATGTTTGGGTAAATGAGGAGCAATATGAAATATCCTGAAAATGAGAGATTTACCGTACACTATATTATTACTGTTAATGATGATAGAAGTATTGAAGAACATGCATCAGACATTACGCTTGAACAAACCGTAGAAGTACCAATGGATTGTATCCCGAAGAAACATTTTGAAGACGGTATAATCGGAAAAATTGAGAACATACAGCCTATTGAAAAAAAATCGAACCAATTTAAAGTATCCATAAGCTATCGTGCTGATATTACGGGATTCAGCATTCCACAGTTTTTTAACGTCCTTTTTGGAAACATTTCCTTAAAAAACAATATTAAGGTTTCAGACATTACCTTCACCGACTCTTTCCGTTCTGTCTTTAAAGGGCCAAATTACGGAATTGATGGAATAAGGAAATTACTGGGAGTTTATGGGCGTGCCCTTGCCTGCTCTGCCCTTAAGCCAATGGGGATTACAATTAATAAATTGTCAAGTATGGCCGCCCTGCTTGCTAAAGGCGGTATAGATTTAATTAAGGACGACCACGGTATTTCAAATCAGGAATTCCACCCTTTTAAGGAGAGAGTAAGCAGTTGCCAGGAGGCGGTGGAAAAAGTAAATGCAGGCAGAGAACGCCAAACACTCTATTTTCCGATGGTCTCTGGTAGATTTGAAGAAATTGAGGAACAGGTTCAACATGCTATAAAAGAGGGTATAAGGGGTATTCTTATTGCCCCAATGCTTGTCGGTGTGGATACTGTCAGGTATATTGCCGGCAAATACAATCTGATTATAATGGCCCACCCTGCCCTTACAGGCACTCATTTCCATGATCCAAGTCACGGTATAGCACCTTCAGTCTTCCTGGGAACTCTTTTCCGTATGTTGGGCGCCGATATTTCTGTTTTTCCTCATGCCGGCGGAAGATTTCATTTTACAGAACAGGATTGTATCTCAATTGCAAACTCCCTTCGTTGTGCCAATGGTTCCTGGAAGAGTTCTTTTCCCTGTCTGGCCGGTGGTATCAATATTAATCGGGTCGCTGAGATTACAAAACTATATGACACTGATACTGTTTTCTTGATTGGCGGTTCTCTGATGCAACACTCTGCTGATATTTCCCATGCAACTGGTGTTTTTATGAAAAAGATTAAATCTATGTTTAATGAGAAACTCTGCCCACCTGAAGAACTCCTCGCATCATCCTGTGAAATACCATCAGCGACTGATCAGAGTATAACTCCACCTCTTATGAAATTTGAAAACTTTAAATGGTCAGGACGTTATATTGAAGAATATAAAACTGGTCCAGGATTGAGTTTCAGTGGTATTAACCGGCAGGAACTTATCGGCAAATTTGGTGAAAAAACATCCTTTGGCCTGCGATATTTTGAAATTCAACGGGATGGTTATTCCAGTCTCGAAAAACATGTTCACGAACACGTAATCATAGGAATTCGTGGTAATGGGATTCTTATTAAAGGAGAATCATCATTTAATATCTCAGTCAATGACATTGCCTACGTTTCCCCCTTTGAGAAACATCAACTTCGTAATGAAGGAAAGGAGCCTTTTGGGTTTTTTTGTATAGTAGATCATAAACGTGACAAACCGGTTGTAGTCAATGATGAATAATTTGCTTTTAAAACCGCAAAAACACACATAAACTTCTAAATCCATCTTTAATCATTTTTCAAGAACATAATTAAGAATCTCGATTCGTAAGGTAGCAACCAGTCATAATTCATATTTTTTTCTGTAATATTTCTAAATTATCTCTATAATATGTAGCTTAATATTTTGTAGCGGACGTGTGTACCACGGAATTTACTAAAGAATACAGTTTTCAGAAAATTTATCTCTTATTAACCAAGCGCAGTAAAGGCCAGGCCTTAAGCTAGACAAAGAAACGGAAAAAAGGAATCGTGGAAATAAAGAATATCAGAAACATCGCCATCATCGCCCATGTAGACCATGGTAAGACAACTCTAGTTGATCAAATGTTAAAACAGACCGGAGTCTTTCGCTCAAACCAGCAGGTTGTTGAACGAGTAATGGATTCACAAGATCAGGAAAGAGAACGCGGCATAACCATAGTCGCAAAGAACTTTTCAATCCAATACAAAGGAATTAAACTGAATATTATTGACACACCGGGTCATACAGACTTTGGAGGTGAAGTGGAACGCACTTTAAAAATGGCAGAAGGCGTTTTGCTCCTGGTGGATGCTTACGAAGGCCCTATGCCACAGACGAGATACGTACTACAGAAGGCGTTAGGCTATCACCTCAAACCTATTGTAGTAATCAACAAAATTGACAGGCCTGAGGGGCGGCCAAATGAAGTACTTGATGAAGTATTTGACTTGTTTGTAGACCTAAAAGCTGATGATAACCAGTTGGACTTTACCGTAGTATACGCCAGCGCCAGAGATGGATATGCAAAGCTTGAAGTGGAACAGGAAAGCAATGATTTGACTCCACTACTGGATGCTATTATAAAACACATCCCTCCGCCAACGGCAAATCCGGACGAACCATTTCAGATGCTTGTACAGGCGCTCGATTACAACGATTACGTAGGCAGGATAGGAATCGGCAAGATTGTAAATGGGAGTATAAATTCCGGCAGTAATGTAGCATGGCTCAAAAGGAGTGGAGAAAAGCGTAATGAAAGAATAGGAGAAATCTTTTCTTTCTCCGGTTTGGGACGGGAAAGTGTAAAGGAAGCGACTGCCGGTGACATTGTAGCCGTTACAGGAATAGAAAATGTTGAAATTGGCGACACTCTGGCAGACACAAATGACCCTAAACCGCTTCCCATCATAAGTATTGATGAACCTACATTATCAATGCTGTTTTCAGTAAATAATTCCCCATTTGCAGGCCAGGACGGGAAATACGTAACAAGCCGTAATCTGAGGGAAAGGTTATATAGAGAATTACGTTCAAATGTCTCATTAAAAGTGCACGATACTAACTCCAGCGAGTCGTTTCATGTAGCGGGGAGAGGATTGCTGCATCTGTCTGTTTTGATTGAGAATATGAGGAGAGAAGGATATGAACTGCAGGTCTCAAAACCAAAAGTTATATATAAGGAAATTAATGGGAAAAAGACCGAACCCGTAGAGCTCCTTGTAATTGATGTATCAAAAGAATTCGACGGGCAGGTTATTTCATTGCTTGGATCCAGAAGGGGAGAAATGCTGAATATGCGGGAAAGCAACGGACGGATAAATTTTGAGTTCAAGCTTCCTTCACGTGGATTAGTTGGGTTAAGACTAAGGCTTCTCAGTTCCACACAGGGAACTGCCATCATGTATCACAACTTTTACGAATACGAATATTTCAAGGGAGACATTCCACACCGATCTCAGGGCGTCATAGTCTCTATGTCAAATGGAGTTGTGATGGCATATGCCCTTGATGGCTTACGTGACCGCGGGGTTATGTTTGCCAAACCTGGAGACAAAGTTTACGAAGGCATGATCGTTGGTGAACACTGTGAACAAAATGACATTGCCGTAAATGTATGTCGCGCCAAAAAGGCTACAAATATGAGATCTGCTACGGCAGACAAGGCAATTAAACTCTCACCTCCCAGGGATTTGACGCTGGAAATGGCGCTGGAATACATTGAAGATGACGAGTTGATAGAGATTACGCCTAAAACCTTTCGTCTCAGAAAAAAATTATTGAGGGAACATGATCGTAAGCGTCAGAAAACGGCGGCATAAATACTTAAATAGAATTTTACATTCTGTTGCTAAAAGCTACTATCCCCCCCCTGAATTCTGAAGGCTTAAATTAATTCTGGACATGGTTAGCCTCTCTTTCGAGAGGATTCCAGAATTGGAATCCCGCCAGGGCGGACGTGGAATCCTCTCGAAAGAGAGGTCTGTCTCCTGATCTTTGTCCTAAAGGATGATGACACTTTTATGGAAAAAGAGCTGAAACCAGAAATCATTAAGCCTGACGGAGCGGTGTACACAATTTACAAGTACGCTGAATTGGATTCAACCAATGAATTTTTAAGACACCATTGTTCAACCCTGGCGGATTACTCGGTTATTTGGGCCAATGAGCAAACGCATGGGAGGGGACGCTTTACACGGGTATGGAATTCTGTACCCGGCCAGGATCTCACATTCTCAATCCTGTTGCCGCTTACGTCACTGGAAGAGAAACTCAGGCAAAATATTACACAGATTGCAGCTCTTTCTGTTACTCAGTTGCTGGAAGTTTACGGTTTGAAACCATCTGTAAAATGGCCAAATGACGTGCTTGTACATGGAAAAAAAATATCAGGGATACTGTGTGAAATTGTTAAATCTAAAAATAATGTATACGGGATACTGGGAATAGGCCTTAACGTCAACAGTATGGAGGAATTCCTCGCCTTCATAGGCATTCCTGCCACATCGCTTCGCTGCGAGTTGCGCCACAAAGTTATACGGCTTAATCTGTTCAAAAAACTCCTTGAAACAATAATTAATTGCTTTAGTGTACTTTGCCAGAGCGGTTTTACACAAAACCGCATGGAGTTAAAGAAAAGATTGGCATTTGTAAACGAACAAATCATTTTTACAGACGTAAAACAGGAATCATATTCAGGAAGAATAATTGACCTGAATGACGATGGAACATTGCTTTTTGAATGCGAGAAACGAGGTATTATCAGTCTCAACTCCGGAGAAATAACTTTTAATAATTTATACCTTAAAAGGGATTATCAATGATCGGCAATACAGTTATGCTTATGTTTGTTGGTATGACCGTTGTGTTCATTTTTCTTGTGCTTTTGAACATGGCGATATCTTTGCTTGCATATTGTACCAGTGAGCATACCCGTAAGGAAGAAATGGCGCTGGCCGAAGAAGAGTTTGCACGTAGGATCAAGAAAAAGAAAAGTATTGACACAGGAGGCATCAACACACAAACTGCAGTGATATCAGCCGCCGTTCATGCATTCAGAAGCGCTTGAGTATCATTATTGATGAGCCTTTTATAAAATTAAATTCGGTTTTCTAGTCTAAGGTAATATAAACTTAATTGAAAGGGTAATTATTGTGAAAAAAGTCAGGTTCATGGACACTTCATTCAGGGATGGATTCCAGTCTGTTTTTGGTGCACGTGTGCTTACTCAGGATTTCATGCCTGCTGTAGAGGCTGCTGTAGAAGCAGGAATTACTCATATGGAGGCGGGTGGCGGCGCCAGATTTCAATCTCTTTTCTTTTACTGCAACGAATCGGCTTTTCACATGATGGATACATTCAGGAAGATTGCCGGACCGGATGCCAATCTCCAAACACTAGCCAGAGGTATTAACGTTGTAGCCCTGTCACAATCGCCAAAAGATATTATCAAGCTTCATGCTACCCTCTTTAAGAAACATGGTATGACTACTATACGCAACTTTGACGCTCTCAATGACATTCAAAACCTTGAGTATTCAGGCGAGTGTATTACTGAAGCAGGTCTTCACCACCAGGTGTGCATAACGCTGATGGACCTGCCTGAAGAGTGTGAAGAAGCCCATACCGCCGAATTTTATCTGCACCGCCTGAAAACAATTCTGGATTCAGGGCTTCCATATGATTCTATATGTTTTAAGGATGCAAGCGGCACTGCTAATCCACAGAAGGTGTATGATACAATTAAGGGCGCAAGAAAGCTTCTGGGAGACGATGCGCTGCTCTGGTACCATACCCACGATACTGCCGGAGTCGGCGTAGCCTGCTATCTGGGCGCAATTGAGGGAGGAGCGACAAAAAACAACAATTTTGGCATTGACCTTGCAAAAAGCCCGGTTTGTGGAGGTACAAGCCAGCCTGACATTATTTCAATGTGGCATGCACTTAAAGGTATGGAGTGGACGATTGATGTAAATATAATGAAGATTGTCGAGGCTGAAACGGTCTTTGAAGAGTGTATGAAGGACTATTTTATTCCAATAGAAGCAAAACAGGTGTCTCCAATCATACCGCTTTCACCAATGCCGGGCGGAGCGCTTACCGCAAATACCATGATGATGCGTGATACCGGAACACTTCATCTTTATCCTCAGGTGATTAAGGAGATGACTGAAGTCGTCAAGAAGGGTGGATTCGCTACATCGGTTACACCTGTATCGCAGTTCTATTTTCAGCAGGCCTATGCGAATGTAACCCTGGGTAAATGGAAAAAAATTACGCAAGGTTACGGCGACATGGTGCTTGGTTATTTTGGCAGAACTCCTTCAAAACCGGACCCGGAAATCGTAAAACTTGCGGAGAAACAATTGGGCAAAAAGCCATTCGATGGCCATCCACTGGAAATCCTTGAACCCGGAATCCCGGAGGCCACAAAGATACTTCAGGAAAACAAGTTAGAGGTTACAGATGAAAATATTTTCATTGCGTACGCCTGTGGTGAAAAAGGCATTGAGTTTCTGCAGGGAAAAATGAAAGAGAATATCAGGAAAATCTCTCAGAAAACTGAAGCCGAAGCCTCTCCTGTGCAGGCCGCCGGTGCAAAAGGTCCAGGAAATTATACTGTTACTGTTGATGGAAAATCATTTAATGTGAGCGTTGCCGAGGGCGCCGGCACTGTCCAGGCAACCGCACAAGCCCCATCTGCACCTGTGTTAACTATTAAAGGTGAACCGGTTGTTGCCAGCATGCCGGGATCAGTTACGCATATTGAAGCGGGAGCGGGAGATACGGTAAAGGAAGGAGAAACTATTCTTGTCCTTGAGGCAATGAAAATGGAGTCTCCGGTCAAGGCTCCAAAAGACTGCAAAATCATTGCAATAGAAGTAGCAGTTGGTGATAACGTGAAGAATGGCGACACGCTCGCTATGATAGAATAAGTGCCTTTTCTTGTTATTTTATGTTAATTATCTGCGGATATCCCTGCCCGACGTGTCTTTTGGCAGGTACGTCCTGATAACTTGATTATTATGCGAATAACCTCATTTCTATTTATTACATTCTTTTCACTGGTATGTACAGTAAAGGCACAGGAATTCTTTACATCTTCCCAGGATGTTGTAACCCTGACGGCGCCGTCAGATATCACTTTGGTAGAAGTATCGATAAAAAACGGCGCTGAGTTTCAGATAGGAGACAAGGTCAAATCAGGAGATTTTCTTGCCCTTTTTATGGACAGTAACCATAACAAAATTACCGTTACCTCCGGTATAACAGGAGAAATCACATATATCAATGAAGCCTTTTACCGAATTTACAGATCGATACCTGCCGGAACAACACTTCTTGTGTTAAAGAAACAGGATATTATTGTCCAATCTACAGAAAGCGAAAAAGATGCCGGTGAACTCTCCTTTGCCAGGGTTTTCAGAAATCTGGTGGAAAGCACAGGTCTGTATGCACTGATCTTCAACAATGCTATAAACTGGACAGAAGGTGTGGGCAGAGTGTTCATGATTGGTGTCGGTTTTCTTCTCATATATCTCGGTATTTCCAGACAGTTTGAACCACTTCTATTAATCCCAATTGGAATGGGAGCTGTTCTTTGCAACATTCCTCTTGCCTTTATCAATGACGAAGGTGGAATAATTCGATATGTGTATGATGCGGGTATAAAGACAGGTATTTTCCCACTCATTATCTTTATGGGAGTTGGCGCTATGACTGACTTTGGACCGTTGCTCGCGAATCCCCGTACCACACTACTCGGAGCGGCGGCCCAGTTTGGCATTTTTTCAACCCTGATCGGAGCTATACTCCTGACCAAATACATTCCCGGTATAGACTTTTCTCTCAAGGATGCTTCATCTATCGCCATAATCGGAGGCGCAGACGGGCCGACTTCGATCTTTCTGGCCTCAAAACTAAGCCCGAGACTGCTTGGCTCCATTGCCGTTGCGGCCTATTCATATATGGCGCTGGTTCCAATAATTCAGCCCCCTATCATGAAACTGTTTACCACTAAAAGTGAACGCAGGATCAAGATGTCACAGCTCAGATATGTATCTCAACGGGAGAAAATTATTTTCCCTATAGTTGTCATCGTTCTCTGTGCATTGCTGCTTCCGTCAGCGGCGCCACTTATCGGCTTCCTGATGTTTGGAAATCTTATGCGCGAATCCGGCGTGGTCAAGCGATTGAGTGATACGACACAAAATGCACTTATCAATATAGTTACGATTTTTCTTGGCCTTGGAGTTGGGAGTAAGCTATCTGCAGACAAGTTTCTTAACCTTGAGACGCTCGGTATTATTGTGCTCGGTCTTTTTGCATTTTCTTTCGGCACCGCATCCGGCGTCATCATGGCAAAAATCATGAATTTCTTCTCAACCAGTAAGATCAATCCCCTTATCGGGTCTGCCGGTGTCTCAGCTGTTCCCATGGCAGCCAGGGTCTCCAACAAGGTAGGACTGGACGAGGACCCTCATAATTTCCTGCTTATGCATGCAATGGGCCCAAATGTTGCGGGTGTAATTGGTTCTGCCGTTGCCGCCGGAGTACTTCTTGCCGTATTCTTATAAACCACACACTAATCTTTCTTCTTATATTTTACATGGCAATCATCACACGTTTGCTGCAATTTTTCGTATTCTATATTCAACTTGACCATTTCTCTTGATTCTGACGCCTCTACCACTGCAAGTGATTGGAAATGAAATGAAGTATCCAGCAAAATAAAATCCTTTGGCAATTCCACCTTCCTCTTGCCTGTAAAGATTAAAGGTGAAGTATTCTTGAGCAACATGGCGTATTTACTTATGTCATCCCAATTTTGACTTTCGATTGCAATTGCCAATGCATCATCATATTCATCAAGAAACTTCATATGCATCCTGAATTTAGACGCACTTTCATAAAGAACATTTTCCTCTTCGTCTATTGCCGGTAAAACCATATTGTCTTCATTGCTAACCACTTCATCCTCTGGCATCTCAACACTCTTCTTCGATCCGCTAGATAACATAAAAAGCGGCATAAGTATAAATATCATGATTACGATGATCCAAAATCCTTTCATACTCTTTCCTTACCTTTCTTAAACAATTCCCACACGTCATTATAGTTGCTCAACCATTTAATATATTCCTGTAACCAGAGATATACCTGCACATTATACAAATATTTCAGTAAACCAACTATAAACTTATCTCCAAAATAGTATGTCCATTTGAAAACAGTGTAATTTTCCAAAATTTATGCTAAACTATCTTTACTAAAGTATCAGAGGGAAACGTATTATGTCAATATTTAAAGTATCTTCAAGAAAAGAACAGGCACTTCTGCAGCGAATGAAAGAACTGAATATTTGTGAAGACGATATTGAGGAAACGTTTATCCGTGCTTCCGGCCCTGGAGGCCAGAAGACAAACAAGACATCTTCCTGTGTAAGCCTTCGTCATATCCCTACAAACATAATAGTAAAATGCCAGCGTGAACGTTCTCAAGCTCTCAATCGATTTCTTGCGCGCCGTCACCTTTTAGATCAAATAGAACGCATTCAGAAAGGATACGTCAAGGAAGAAAGTCTGCGCATTGAAAAGATCAGGAATCGTAAGAGAATAAGGGCAAAACGTGTAAAAGAGAAAAAGACAGCTTCAAAAACCAGGCAATAAGAAGCAAAAGAAAACAATGACAGCCAGGAAAAAGCAGTCGATTATGACGGTTAATATACTGTGAGTACCCCTATAACGGAGTTGCTATAAAAGTCTTGCATAATTCTCATTTGAATATATAATTTTTTATCCTATTGACAGTCAGAATCGCTTACCCTGTATACTGTAATCAAAGATAAATATTTACTGAATGTATTATGAGGAAATACTTACTATTGCATCTCTTAATCATATCATTTAGATTTTTTTTGTCCCCGATTAAACTGACTGCAGGCGAGAAAAAGCCACTCCGTTTTGCTGTACTTTTTGAAACAAAAGCAAACGTCTCAGAAACAGTTACATGTCACTAAAATTTACAGCAAACTTAATAAGTAAACACTTTTTGATGATATTGTATAAAAGACAGAACCTTAAAAGAGTTGCTTATAATGAAAATTTGTTGATAGAAGGAAGATTACAGTGGAAACAGTAAACAATGTTATCAATAAACTATATGAAGGCCTGAATTCCAAAGGCATCATTTCAGAACTAGCCGGATTTAGGATAGATGGGTTCTTGAATGCAGAGAAAATGAAATTGTTGAAAGTGAGGTCCGGTAGTGCCAATTAAGAAGTTGTTAATTGATAAGTCAATAAACGCCGCATACAAGTACTTAAAGTACCTGGGTGCAGAAGTACAAATTTATGGTTCACTCAGTGTAGAAAGCAAACCAACAAATGCGAAAATATCTCTGGATGGCAAAGAAGTTGGTACTACCCCTAATACCATAACCGGTTTAGAGCCAGGTAAATATACTGTTGAAGTCAGTATGGATGGCTATGAAGCCTGGAGTAAAAGTGTGGAAGTTGAGGGCGGCAGAAAGAAAACGTTAACCGCAGTACTTCAAATGAAAACCGGTTCAATCAGAGTAAAGAGTGAACCGGAAAATGCAAGAATTTTTCTGAATGGCAAAGAGGTTGGCGCTACTCCTGGTGTTATACGGTCTACTGTCTCTGGCTCGCATGAGGTAGAACTCAAGCTGGATGGATATGAAGTCTGGAGCAAGAGGGTAAATATTGAGGAAGACAAGGAGAAGGCTTTATCAGCTGTGCTTCGAATCAAGGCCGGTTCCCTTATGATTGAGAGTGAACCGACTAACGCTACTATATATTTAGATGGTGAAGAGATTGGCACCACTCCTAATACTATCAGGTCTATAACTCCTGATACGTATGAAGTAGAAGTTAAAAAGGACGGATATGATGTTTGGAGTGAGTTCGTTGATGTTGAGGGAGATAAAGAGAAGGTTTTAACAGCAGTACTTCAAATGAAAACAGGGTCTATCAGCGTGAAGAGTAAGCCGTCGAAAGCAGCTATATATTTAGATGGTAAAGAGGCTGGCATTACTCCTGATACCCTGAAATCTGTTGTTCCCGGTTCTCACGAGATTGAAGTCAGAATGGATGGATATGATGCTTGGAGTAAGAACGTTGAGGTTGAGGCAGAAAAGAAAAAGATCTTAACATTGGAACTTCAAATAAATACCGGCTCAATCAGCATAAAGAGTGAACCGGCAAAGGCAAGGATATTTCTTGATGGTAATGAGGTCGGTACTACTCCTGACACTTTACGGTCAGTTGCCCCAGGCAGACATGAGGTGAAAGTAATGAAGGATAGCTATGAAGTCTGGAGCGAGAGTTTAGATGTCAAGGTAGGCGAAGAAAGCACCTTAACACCTGTACTTCAAATGAAGACAGCGTCTATCATTATAGATAGTGAGCCGTCTAATGCAGAGATATATTTAGATGGCAAGGAGGTTGGCGCCACTCCTGAAACCGTAACGGATTTAAAGCCGGGAAAACACATATTGGTAATCAAGAAGGCCAGATATGAAGTTTGGCGTGAAAACATAGAGACAGAGGCAGATTCAGAAACGGCTTTAACGGCAGTGCTCCAGATAAAGACAGGATCTATCCTAATGAAGAGTAGTCCTTCAAAAGCAAAGATATTTTTAGATGGCAGAGAGGTTGGCACCACTCCTGATACTATTCGGTCTATTGACCCTGGTACACATGAGGTGGAAATCAGGCTGGAGGGATATGAGGTTTGGCGTGAGAGGCTGAGCATTGTTACAGACAAAGAAAAGGCATTAATAGCAGTGCTTCAGGTAAAAACAGGGTCTCTTGTGATAGATAGTGAACCGGCAAATGCAAGAATATATTTAGATGGTGATAAAATCGGCACAACTCCGGATACTTTAAGATATATTGTCCCCGGTGAGCATAAGGTCGAGGTCAGGATGGATGGGTATGAAATCTGGCGTGAAAGTATAGAGATTGAGGCTGATATCGAAAAAGCTCTAACTGCGACACTTAGAGCAAAGTCCGGCACTGTCAGCATAAAAAGCGAGCCGACAAATGCAATAATATATTTTGACGGTAAAGAGGTTGGAAATACGCCTGTTACTTTAAAGCCTGTCCGGGGCATACATAAAGTGGAAGTCAGGATGAATGGGTATGAAATCTGGAGTGAGAATGTAGATGTCCAGGCAGATAAGGAAAAAACTTTAACGGCTACACTTCAATTAAAGACCGGAACTATTTCGATAGAGAGTGAACCTGCGAACGCAAAGATATATTTAAACGGTAAAGAGGCTGGCAAAACTCCTGCCACTTTAAAAACTGTAAGTGGCATACACGAGGTTGAAGTCAGGACGGATGGGTATGAAGCCTGGCATCAGAGCGTGGAGGTTGAAGCTGATAAAGAAAAGTCCCTGACAGCTGTACTTCAAATCAAAACCGGCTCTGTTCTGATAGAAAGCGAGCCGACGAACGCAACTATATATTTAGATGGCGATGAAGCCGGTATCACTCCTGATACTTTATTGTCTATCATTCCCGGCATGCATTTGGTGGAAGTTAAGATGGATGGATATAAAGTCTGGAGCAAGAGTGTAATTGTAAAAGCAAATAAAGAGAATAGCTTAATCGCTATTCTTCAGACAATAACAGGTTCTATTCTGATAGAAAGTGAGCCCGCAAAAGCAAGGATATTTTTAGATGGTGATGAAGTTGGCAAGACGCCTGAAAGCTTCAGATATATTACCCCTGGTTCGCATGAGGTGGAAGTCAAGATGGATGAATATGAAGTTTGGCGTGAGATTGTAGATGTTGAGGCAGGCAAAGAAAAGGTACTGACGGCGCTACTTCAACTAAGAACAGGTTCTATTTTGATCGAAAGTGAACCTACGAAAGCTAATGTATACTTAAATGGTAAGAATATTGGCACTACCGCTGAAACAATAACCGGCTTAATCCCCGGAAAATATTCAGTGGAAGTCAGGATGGATGGACATGAAGTCTGGAGTGAAAGCGTGGAGGTTGAGGCAGATACAGAAAAAGACTTAACGGCAGTACTTCAAATAAAACCAGGTTCTATCAGTATTAACAGTGAGCCGACGAAAGCAAGGATATTTCTGGATGGTAAAAGCGTTGGTACTACCGCTGAAACCATAACTGACTTAACACCTGGTAAGCATACGTTGGAAGTCAAGTTGGACGGATATGGCATTTGGCGCCAGATTGTAGATGTTGAACCGGAGAAAGAAACGGTCTTAATGGCAGCGCTTCAACTAAAGACCGGTTCTATTATGATAGAGAGTAAACCGGCAAAAGCAATGATATATTTAGACGGTGAAGAGGTCGGCATAACACCTGAAACCTTATGGTATCTCGTCCCTGGTAAGCACGAAATAAAAGTCGAGATGGATGGATATGAGATGTGGATCGAAACTGTGGATATCGAGGAAGACAAGCAGAAGACTTTAACTGCAGAACTTCAAATGAAGACCGGTTCTATCAATATCGAGAGTAAACCTTCAAATGCAATGGTATATATAGATGGTGTAGAGGTTGGCAAAACTCCTGATACTTTAAGGTCTATTGTTCCAGGTACACATGAGGTAAAAGTCAGCATGGACAGTTACGAAGTGTGGAATAAGTGGGTAAATATAAAGGCAGAAAAAGAGAAAGCGATAACAGCAATACTTCAATTAAAGAACGGATCTATCAGTATTAATAGTGATATTCCGGACGCAAAGATATATATAGACGGTGAGGAAATAGCTACGACCCCTGAAACCATAACTGGATTGACACCCGGGAAATATACGGTGGAAGTCAAGTTGGATGGATACGAAGACTGGAGCGAGATTATTGAAGTTGAAGCAGATAAGGAAAATGCCTTAACGGTAACACTTCAAATGAAGGCAGGAACTATCATGATAGAAAGTGAGCCAACTAACGCAAGGTTGTATTTAGACGGTAAAGATGTTGGCAAGGCATCTGAAACCATAAAAAGTATTCTACCCGGTAAGCACTTGTTAGAAGCCAGACTGGATGGATACGAAGATTGGAGTGAGATTGTAGACGTCGAGGCGTATAATGAATATGCCTTAAAGGCGGTACTTCTGGCAAAACCCGGCTCTCTCGGCATTAAGAGTGAACCGACGAACGCAAAAATATTTTTAGATGGTGAAGAAATTGGTATTACCCCTCAAAATATAACTGATTTAAAACCCGGGAAATATACGGTGGAAGTCAGGATGGATAGATATGAAGTCTGGAGTGAGTGTGTGGATGTAGTACCAAACAAGGCAATTACATTAAAAGCTCAACTTCAACTGAAAACCGGCTCTATCATGATCGAAAGTGTACCGACTAAAGCAAGAATATATTTAGACGGTAAAGAAGCTGGCACAACTCCTGATACTTTAAAGTCGATTGTTCCCGGCGCCCATAAGGTAGAAATCAAGATGGATGGGCTTGAAATATGGAATGAGATTGTAGAAGTCGAAGCAGATAAAGAGAAAATCTTAAAAGCAGTACTTCCGCTAAAACCGGGTTCTATCAATATCAAAAGCAAACCAACGAACGCAAATATGTATTTAGATGATAAGGAAATTGGCACTACCCCTGCGGTCATAACTGATTTGTTGCCTGGAAAATATACGCTTGAACTCAAAATGAGCGGATATGATGTTTGGGGTGAGAGTATAAATGTCGAGTCTGATATTGAAGAAACCCTGACGGCAACGCTTCAACTAAAAACCGGCTCAATAATGATAGATAGTGAACCGGAGAACGCAACTATATATTTAGATGGAGAAGAAATTGGCACTACTCCTGATATTATAATAAGACCTGTTATTCCTGGTAAACATAAAGTGGAGATCAGGAAGGATGGATATAATTTATGGAGTGAGAGTGTGGAATTTGAGGCTGATAAGGAGAAGTCCTTAACTGCCGTACTCCAATCAATAACCGGCTCCCTAATGATAGATAGTGAACCTGCAAATGCAACTATATATTTTGACGGTATAGATATTGGCACTACTCCTGACACCTTAATGTCTGTTACTCCCGGTACTCATGAGATTGAGGTCAAGATGGATGGATATGAAGTCTGGTGCAAGAGGTTAAATGTTAAGGCAGATAAAAATAAGGCATTAACAGCAGTACTTCGAATAACTACCGGTGCAATCAAAATTAACAGCGAACCTGCAAACGCAACTATATATTTGGATGGTAAGGAGGTTGGCACCACTCCAGATACTATAAGAGCCATTGCGCAGGGCACACACGAGGTAGAAGTCCAGGCGGAAGGATACGAAAAGTGGAAGAGGAGTGTAAAAGTAAATGTCGGCAAGGAGAAAGTCCTGACCGCATTACTTCAAATAAAAACCGGATCTATCTCAGTAGAAAGCAAACCTTCGATGGCAAGAATATATTTAGATGGCAAAGAGGTCGGCAAAACTCCTGCTAATTTAAAATCCATTGTTCCAGGTACGCATGAGATGGAAGTCTGGATGGGCGGATATGAAACCTGGAGTGAAAGAGTAAATATAGAGGAGGATAAGGAAAAGGTAATAATAGCAGTACTTCAAATAAAGACCGGATCTGTCATTATTGAGAGTACGCCCCCAAATGCAACTGTATTCCTGGATGGCGAAGAGGTCGGCAAAACTCCTGCTAATTTAAAATTCATTGTCCCCGGCACTCATGAGGTGGAAATCAGGATGGATGGATATGAAGTCTGGAGTGAAAGCACGATTGTAGAGGGGGACACAGAAAAAACTATAACCGCAGCACTTCAGGTAAAGACCGGATCTGTCATTATTGAGAGTACACCCCTGAATGCATCTGTATTCCTGGATGGTGAAGAGGTTGGCAAAACTCCTGCTAATTTAAAATCCATTGTGCCCGGCACTCATGAGGTGGAAATCAGGATGGATGGATATGAAGTCTGGAGTGAGAGTGTAGACATTGAGGCAGAAACCGAAAAAACCTTAGCAGCAGTACTGGATATAATGACTGGCTCTATTATGATAGAAAGCGAACCAACTGAAGCAAAAATATATTTAGACGGTGAAGAAGCTGGCACAACTCCTGATACTTTAAGCCCTATTGCTATTGGCGCTCATGAGGTAGAGATCAGAATGGATGCCTATGAGGTATGGAGTGACATAACGAACATTGAGCCAGACAAAGAAACGGCCTTAAAGGCAGTGCTTCAAATAAAAAACGGTTCTATAAGGATAGAAAGCACACCTCCAAACGCAGATATATATTTAAATGGTGAAAATGCCGGCACAACCCCTGATACTTTATTGTCTATTGTTCCCGGTCAGCATGAAGTAGAGGTTAAGATAGATGGTTATGAGGTATGGGGTGAAAATGTGGATGTTGAGACAGATAAAGAAACCTTCTTAACGGTAGCACTAAAATTGAGAACAGGTTCTCTCAGCATAAAGAGCAAACCGGCCAAAGCAAGAATATTTTTTAATGGTGAAGGTATTGGCAGGCTCCCTAAAACCTTAACGGATTTAAAACCTGGCAAATACTCTGTGGAAGTCAGGATGGAGGGCTATGAAGTCTGGAGTGAAAGTGTAGATATCGAGGCAGATTTGGAAAAAACTTTGACCGCAGAACTTCAAGTCAAGACAGGTTCTATCAATATTGAAAGCAAACCTGCTAAAGCAAAAGTGTGTTTGGATGGAGAAGAAGTTGGCACAACACCTGTCACACTAATGTCTGTTGCCCCTGGCGTTCATGAAGTAGAAGTCAGAATGGATGGTTACGATGTATGGAGTGAGAGTGTTGAAGTTGAAGCAGATAAGGAAAAGGTCTTGACATCTGTACTTCGAATAAGAACAGGCTCTTTCAGTGTAAATAGCGAACCGGCAAATGCAAATATATATTTAGATGGTAATTATATTGGTACTACTCCTGATATTATAAGATCCAGCTTTCTTGGCAAACATGTGGTGGAAATCAGGAAAGAAGGATATGAAGTTTGGCGTGAAATTGTTGATATCAAGATAGGTGAGGGAAACGCCCTGACAGCGTCACTTCAGATGAAAACCGGCACATTCACGATTGAAAGTAATCCTTCAATGGCAATGATATACTTAGATGGCAGAGAAGTGGGTTCTGCACCTCAAACTATAAATGACTTAAAACCCGGAAAATATAACGTAGAAGTCAAGTTGGACGGATATAAAACCTGGGATAAGAGAGTAAATGTAAAAGCAGATAGAGAAAATATCGTAACAGCCGCCCTACACATAAATACCGGTTCTATTATGATAGATAGTGAGCCTACAAAAGCTGGCATATTTTTAAATGGCGAAGAGGTTGGTACTACACCTGAAACCATTACCGGCTTAAATCCAGGAAAATATAATGTAGAAGTCAAGCTGGACGGATATGAAGTCTGGAGCAAGAGCACAAAGGTAAAGATTGGCAAAGAGGGTGTCTTAAAGGCCGCACTTCAAATAAAGCCCGGTTCGATCAGCATAAACAGTAAACCTTCAAATGCAAGAATATACTTAGATGGTGAAGAGGTTGGTATAACCCCTGATATTATACAATCCATTGACTCCGGTACGCATGAAGTTGAAGTCAGGATGGACGGCTATGAAACCTGGAGTGAAAGTGTAGATATTGAGGCAGACAAAGAGAATTCCCTGACTATAGTACTAAGAATAAAAACCTGTTCTATTTCGATAGACAGTGATCCATCTGATTCAGTGATATATTTAGACGGTGAAAAGGTTGGCATGACTCCTGATATATTAAGGTCAATTATCCCTGGAACACATGAAGTCGAAGTAAGGAAGGATGGATATGAAGTGTGGAGCGAGATTGTAAATATTGAATCAGATGAAGAAAAGACATTATCAGCTACACTTGAAATTAAGGCCGGCTCTATCAGCATAAAGAGCGATCCGGCACAAGCAAAGATATTTTTAGATGGAGATGAGGTTGGCGTGACTCCCGTTATATTGAAATCTGTCATTCCCGGTACGCATGAGGTTGAAGTCAGTATGGATGGGTACGAATCATGGAGTCAGATTGTAGATATTGAGACAGACAAAGAGGAGGCTATAACAGCGGTACTTCAAATAAAGGCAGCTTCCCTTAAGATAGAAAGTGAGCCTGCAAAAGCAATGATATTTTTAGATAATAAAGAGGTTGGTACCACACCTGAAAACATAACTAACCTTAACCCGGGGAAATATACCGTGGAAATCAGAATGGACGGATATGAATCCTGGACTGAAATTGTAGATGTTGAGGCGGATAACGAAAATGTCCTGACGGCAGTGCTTCATAAGAAGACAGGTTCTATCAGCATAAAGAGCAGGCCCTCCAATGCAAAAATATTTTTAAATGGTGATGAAACTGGTACTGCGCCCAAAACCTTAAATGATTTAAAACCAGGCAAATATACTGTGGAAGTCAGAATGGATGGGTATACGGCCTGGAGTGAGATTGTAGATGTGGAGGCTAATAAAGAAATGACCTTAACTGCGACACTTCAAATTAAAACAGGTTCTATAAACATAATGAGTGAACCCACAACAGCAACAATATCTTTAGATAATAAAGATGTAGGTACGACACCTGAAACCCTGACCGGCCTGAAACCAGGCAAATATACTGTAGAAGTCAGGATGGACGGGTACGAGGCATGGCGTGAGATTGTAGATATTGAGGCAGATAAAGAAAATGTCCTGACGGCAGAACTTCAAATAAAAACTACCACGATCAGCATCAAAAGCAAGCCGTCGCAAGCAAAGATATTTATAGATGGTAATAATGTTGGCATAACTCCCGGTATTATAAAATCTGTTGTCCCCGGGACGCATAAAATTGAAGTAAGGTTGGATGGGTATGAAGTCTGGAGTGAGAGTATCGATGTTGAGACAGACAAAGAAAAAGCCATAATAGCGGAGCTTCAAGCAGAGACAGGCACTATCAACATAAAGAGTATGCCTTCAAATGCAAGGGTATTTTTTGATGATGATGATTCTGGCATAACTCCTGTTGTTTTAAAATCTATTGTTCCCGGCACACACGAGGTAGAAGTCAGGATGGATGGGTATGAAGTCTGGAGTGAGAGTGTAGATATTGAGGCAGGCAAGAAAACAACCTTGACTGCAGTACTTCAAACAAAGACCGGCTCTGTCAGCATAAAGAGCAAACCAGAGAAAGCAAGAATATATTTAGATGGTGAGGATGCCGGCATAACTCCCGGTATTATAAAATCTGTTGTCCCCGGGACACATGAAATTGAAGTCAGGATGGATGGGTATGAATCCTGGAGTGAAAGTGTAAATATTGAGGCAGATAAAGAAAATGACATAACTGCAATACTTCAAACAAAGACCGGTTGTATCAGTATAAAAAGTAAACCAAAGAAAGCGACGATATATTTAGACGGTGAGAATGTAGGCATTACCCCTGAAACCATAACAGGCTTAAACCCAGATAAATATAATGTAGAAGTTAAGTTAGACGGATATGAAGTCTGGAATGAAATTGTAGTCGTTGACGCAGATAAAGAAAGCGACATAACAGCAGTACTTCAAGCAAAGACCGGTTCTGTCAGCATAAAGAGTGAGCCTGCGAAAGCAATAATATATTTGGATGGTGAAGATGCCGGCATAACTCCTGTTGTCTTAAAATCTGTTATTCCGGGAACACATGAGATTGAAGTCAGGATGAATGGTTATGAATCCTGGAGTGAGAGTATCGATGTTGTGGCAGATAAAGAAAATGACATAACTGCAGTACTTCAAACAAAGACCGGTGCTATCAACATAAAAAGTAAACCGAATAAAGCAATGATATTTTTGGACGGTGATAATGTAGGTATTACTCCTGAAACGATAACTGACTTAAAACCAGAAAAATACACGGTTGAAGTCAGGATGGATGGGTATGAAGTCTGGAGTGAGATTGTAGATGTTGAGGCAGACAAGAAAACAACCTTGACTGCCGTGCTGCAAACAAAGTCCGGTACTATCAATATAAAGAGCGAGCCCGCAAAAGCAAGAGTATATTTGGATGGTGAAGATGCCGGCGTAACTCCTGTTATCTTGAAATCTGTTGTCCCAGGAACACATGAAATTGAAATCATGATAGATGGGCATGAAGTCTGGAGTGAAATTGTAGACGTTGACGCAGATAAAGAAAACGACATAACAGCAGTACTTCAAACTAAGTCCGGTTCTATCAATATTAAGAGCGAGCCCGCGAAAGCAAGGATATTTTTGGATGGCGAGGAAGTTAGCACAACTCCTTACCGTTTTGAGTCTATTGCCACCGGTAAGCATGAAGTTGAAGTCAGAATGGACGGATATGAAGCCTGGAGTAAGAGTGTTGATGTTAAGACAGATAAAGAATTATACTTAACCGCTGTACTTCAAGCAAAGTCCGGTTCTATCAATATAAAAAGTGAACCTGTAAAAGCACTGATATTTTTAGATGGTGAGGAAGTTGGTACAACTCCTGACAGCCTAAAGTCTGTTGCCATTGGTACGCATGAGTTGGAAGTCAAGATGGATGGTTATGAAGTCTGGAGTGAGATTGTAGATATTGAGGCAGATAAAGAAAAAGTCCTGACGGCCACACTCCAAATGAAGGTTGGCTCTATCAGCATAAAAAGCGACCCCACAAAAGCAAGGATTTTTTTGGATAATAAGGATATGGGTACCACTCCAAAAGCAATAACTGATCTGAAGCCAGGTAATTATACCGTAGAAGTCAGGATGGACAATTATGAGATATGGAGTGAGATTGTAGAGGTTGAGGCAGACAAAGAAAAAGTCCTGACAGCCGCACTCCAAATGAAGGCTGGCTCTATCAGTGTAATGAGTGAACCAACGAAGGCAAAGATCTATTTAGACAGTAAAGATGTCGGAACAACTCATAATATTATAAGGTCTGTTGCCCCCGGTACGCATGAGGTTGAAGTCAAGATGGATGGTTATGAAGTCTGGCGAGAGTTAGTGGATATTGAGGCTGGTAAACATAGGGCCTTAACTGCGAGACTTAATGCAAAGGCTGGTTCTATAAGCATAGAGAGTGAGCCGGCTAACTCAAAGATATATTTAGATGGTGTTGATATTGGTAAAACTCCTGAAACAATAACTGATTTAGAACCAGGTAAATATAAGGTAGAAGTGAAGATGGATGGCTATGAAGTCTGGCATGAAAATGTGGAGCTTGATTCAGGCAAACATGAGGCGTTAACAGCAATACTTCAAATAATGACTGGTTCTCTCAGTATTGAGAGTGAGCCGGCAAACGCAAGGATATTTTTAGACGGCAATGAATTTGGCACAACTCCCACTATGAAAAGGTCTATTGATCCCGGTAAACATGAAGTGGAAGTCAGGATGGAGGGATATGAAGTCTGGAGTAAGAGTATAAACCTAAAAGCTGGCAAAGAGAAGCTCCTGACAGCGACACTCCAGGTTGCGTCCGGTTCTATCAAAATAGAGAGTACACCGACAAAAGCAAGGATATATTTTGATGGTGAGGATGTGGGCATAACTCCCGACACTTTGCGGTCTGTTGCCACTGGCACTCATGAGGTAAGAGTCAAGATGGAGGGATATGAGGTCTGGAGTAAAAAGCTGAACGTTGAGGCAGGCAAAGAAAATCCATTAACAGTGGTACTTCAAGAAGAGACCCCTCCTGTCAGCATAAAACATGAAGCTTCTCCAAATAAACTGATACGATTACGTTCATCTTATGATAAATTATCTGTTTCTCAAATAGAGCTATTGCCTCATATATCAATACGTGAAAGGCATAAGCAGGTATTTCTTTGTCACAGTACAATCAGTCACGATTACGAAGTCAAGACAATTAAAGGAGATGAAATAGTCATTGATCATGCTACGGAATTAGTGTGGCACCAGTCAGGGTCATCAGCATATATGGACATGCGAAAGGCAAAGAAATGGCTAAGAAAATTAAATATTAAAGGCTACTCCGGGTATCACGACTGGAGGCTGCCAACCTTAGAGGAAGCATCAACATTATTGGAGTTGAACATGGAGAATGGCAACTTCATAGACCCTGTATTTGATAAAAGACAATGGGGGATGTGGACTGACGATAGAGATGGCAGAAATCATGCGTGGATTGTAACCTTCGTCAATGGCACCATAAACCAGAGCCATGTCGCATCTCCAGCCACCTTTGTTCGCCCTGTCAGATTATTAAAATGATGTATCTCTACCTGAATTTATCTTCACATGTTAAATAAAGAAATTTTTTTATGATCAGGCAATTCACCCTTCAAACGTCAAAACGTAATGAGTTCATCGACATCACTGCACGGATACAAGCTCTGTTAGAGGAAGTTTCAGAAGGAGTGATAACCGTATTCTCCCCTCACACTACAACTGCAGTCACCATTAATGAAAACGCCGACCCTGATGTCCCCAGAGACATACTGAAGAAACTTGAGGAGTTGATCCCTCAGAGAGATAACTTTTCACACATGGAAGGAAATAGCGACGCCCACATCAAGGCGTCCCTGTTTGGTTCGTCCGTAAGAGTTATTGTCAAAGACGGTAAGCTTCTATTAGGTACCTGGCAGTCCATTTTCTTTTGTGAATTTGACGGGCCGAGGACAAGGAAGTTTTATCTTCAGTTTTGAACATAAACCAGACTCCACACCAGCAACCAAATTTGAAGTGGCTTAAGTGAACTCCTGCCTACCAGCAGTCTGGGTGGGAGATGAATGTTAAAGAAGTTCTGAAAGGACTCCATTTGTTTTGGTGTGAGTGAACAATTCCGATAAAAAGGCGCCATCAAACTCAGTGCCGAACAGGATTGAGGTAGACCCTCTTTTTCGAGAGGATTCCAAAATTGGAATCCTCTCGAAAAAGAGGTCTGTCGTTAAGCCCGTCCTAATAGCAGGCAGGGACAACATGTTAGAAGGATTGGTCTTTAAGAGCTTAAAACCCAATATGTTCCATCGAATCCGGGATCAGCTTTTTAAGTCCAGGGTATTTCTCTGTTATTCTAAAAATATCAGCAAGATCTTTCTGCCTTTTACTATTTCGTCTTTCTTCGTCCTGATAGGCCCATATCTTTCCCGTCAATATATCTTCAATCGCCGCAACCTTCATTTCATATCCCATAACATCCTTTACGGTTGACCCGGAAAGAAACTTTTGATAGCGCTGATCAGATTGAACCTGAATCCGCAAGTCTGATTTAGAACTGTTCAGATTAATACTGTGAGAAAAGTGTTCTATCTTGAAATGTTTTTCAGCCTTCATTAACAACCGTTCAATTGCGCCCGTAACAACCACAATATCTAAATCCAGGCTTACTACCGGTTCTACATAAGCATTTACGCCCAACCCTCCAATAACACAATAATCTATTCCATTATCATTTAATAATTTCAGGAAATTCCCTATAACATCTTCTTTACCGTTTGATATTAAATTGATAAATTCTTTTTTAGTCATACCACCTTCCTTCTTAAAATAAAGTACTCTTCTACAGGCCTGTCTGGTAGGATGAATACTTGCTGACCAGGATTTGCCTTTTTTACCGGCTCCAGATCCTTATTATATATCTCCTTGATATTCTGAACGAAGTCCTGGTTCGACCTTTTCCCCATCACTTCAAGATCTTCTCCAACTTCAAACGAGTTTTTTACAATCACTTCGGTAAGATTGTCTTTCTTCGGCATGTCAAACAGGCCAACAAACTTATAGTCCTGAGTGTAACCGCTTTCAGCGCCAATCCTTTGACCGTTCTCTCCCGGATTACCAAGGAAGAATCCTGTGTTGTACCCCCTATTGCTGATCTTTCGCAATTCTTCCCGCCACTTATCCTGATATTCATATACTTCGTTTTCAAAGAATGTATCTATCGCTTCACGATATATCCTCGTCACGGTAGCTACATAATACTGGCTTTTCATTCTGCCCTCGATCTTCCACGCATCAACACCTGCAGCTATTAACTCTGGAATATGCTCTATCATGCATAAATCCCGTGAACTCATGACCGACGTAAATTCCCCATCTTCAATAACCGGGAAATACTCACCCGGACGCTCCTCTTCCACAAGAGAGTATTTCCACCGGCATGACTGAGCACAATCTCCAAGATTTGCACCGCGATTTGCCATGTAGGCGCTTAAATAACATCTCCCTGAATAAGAAAGGCACATGGCTCCGTGAATGAATACTTCTGTCTTACAATTACTGTTGAAACTTATCTCCGAAATCTCATTGAGTGACAATTCTCTTGCCAGCACTACCCTCTTAACACCCTGTTTATGCCAGAAGTCTGCCGCACTGGTATTCGTACAGTTGGCCTGAGTGCTGATATGAATGTTCGCTTCAGGGATAACGTCTCTAACAATACTCAATACACCCGGATCAGATATTATGAATGCATCAACCGAATACCTTGCCAATTCTTTCAGATATTGTTCTATTTTTGAAATGTGACAGTTATGAGCAAAAATATTAAGGGCGATATATAATTTCCTGTCTCTCTTGTGTACATAATCAACCGCCAATCCAATTTCATCCAGAGTAAAATTCGCTGAAGCATTCCTTAAGTTGAAGTCCTTACCACCGGCATATACAGCATCTGCTCCGTATTCTATAGCAGTCTTTAATTTATCCATACTTCCGGCCGGTGCAACCAACTCCGGCTTTTTATATTTTTGTCGAATCATTTCTATCCTACTCATCTTCAACCACGCTGTTACTGATTTTATCAAGATGACACTGCAGTATGAACTGTGCGGCAACCATATCCACTCTCCTCTTTTTACCTTTCTTAGACATTTTGGCCTCTGACATAACTTTATGTGCCCTCACAGTCGTAAGCCTTTCATCAACGGTATGGACAGGAATTCCAAACCTTGACTTAAGAGTTTCAACAAGTACAAGAACCTCTTCAGCTTTTTCTCCTATAGTATCATTCATATTTTTCGGAAGTCCAACGACTATCTCACCTACTTCTTTTTCTTTTATTACGTCTGACAGTTCTTCCAGATAATCAACACCTTCCATACGCTCGATTGTCGGAAGCCCACGGGCTATAAAACCAACCGGAGTGCTGATAGCCAGCCCTACCCTCTTCTCCCCATAATCAATGCCCAGAATCCTCATATTATCAGTCCTAAAAATAATCCCGTACCCAAAGGAATGGAAATATTATCAAATTGAATGGGTAACGACTCAATTATACACGAAACAAAAGACACTATCAATGCAATCCATAAGGGCAGAAAAAAAATAGAGCAGATAAAGGCAGAGATAAGAAAAGCGGTTGAACCTTCCAAACTTTTTCCATGATTATATGGGATTTTAACTCTTCCATAAAATCTTCCAACTATCGTTGCTATGCTGTCAGAAAAAGCCACTATAATTATGACTAAACTCGCTACCAACTTTGAAAATAATAGCAGAGAAAATATTATACCCAGAGATAGCGTAACCGGGGCGATAGTAAAACTTCTCTGTTCTCTGGTACGTATACATAGCCTTGTGATAGGATTGATAACATGGAGTGAAACCCCGTTAAGCCTTAACAATTCAGAAAACATGAAGAGCACCGTAATTGCCGTTAGTAAATTCAACGTAATGGAAAAGTTAATACCCGCTAAAACTGGGACCAACACAGCTCCAAAATGAACCCCCTTACGCCTGAATTCCTGCATCCAGGAAAAAGAAACCTCGTGTCTCCTGCTCGAACTGAGTTCATCAAAAGACGGATCGTCCTCAAGGCTTATACAGTCTAAGACATTTCTCAAATCATGGCTATCGACCAGATATTTTGCTTTCTTTCGAACAGGATAATATGAATTGAAGCCAATGCTGGCCTTTGCAAGTTCCATTATATCAAGATTGTTTCGGTCGTCTGCTACAACAATCACGTCATCCCACGTCATCTTATTTACTTTTAATAACTGTTCAACAATCTTAACCTTTCCATCAGGAGAAGAGAGCATACCTCCAATCTTCCCGGTAACGACACCATTGTCCATCTTCACGCCTATCCCATATCCATAATCCGCATTCAACCTGCCGGAAAGGTGCTTCATCAGGAAATCAGGAACCCCGCTGCTTATCAGGGCTACACAATGCCCCTTGTCACGAATATAACGAACTGTTTCCTCTGCGTACTTCACCTGCTTCATGTTGTGATAAACCTGCCATAGATCTTCCTCTTTCAGCCCTCTAAACAGGACATAAGACTTTTCAAGTAATTCACGGATATTTATAAAATTTATACTGAACAAAAAACATACGTACAAAATACGTATATAATTTACAGTGCCAGAATACCGTGAAAAACTCAGCAGTAACTGACTTTTGAATATTACGCCATCGGTATCAAACACAATTAACTTCTTGCTATGATTAACCATAAGTATTTTCAAAATTTAAGAATTTAAGAATTAAATGATTGATGAATTGACTAATTATTCAATACTCAAATTCCTTAACCTCTTGATTTAATCGTTTATATCATAAAGCAAACTATTATAGTAATAATAATTCTATTATAGAATTAGCTTTGGCTCTTATTTTATAGCTAATTCAAATGCCAGTTTAGTGTTTGACAAATATTTTACACTTTAGTAATATTAAATGCTTTATGTATATATTATAAGTGTTATAAACAAGCAGAGAAATGAAGATAGCGGTTTCAGGCAAAGGAGGTGTGGGAAAGACGACATTAACGGCTACTTTGTCAAAGCTTTTTGCCGACGAGGGGCGCAAGGTTATAGCCATTGATGCTGACCCTGATACTAATTTAGCCGCTGCGCTGGGCGTTAAAGACGCTGATAAGATAACGCCTCTGGTAGAACTTAAGGAACTAATTAAGGAACGAACAGGCTCAACATCAGACGAGTATGGTAAGTTTTTCAAATTAAACCCTACTGTCGATGATCTGCCTGAAAAGTACTCTATCTCCTGTAATGGTTTGAAGCTGATGACCCTTGGCACAATTAAAAGAGGTGGAAGCGGATGTGCGTGTCCTGAGGGTGTAATGCTGAAAGCGCTATTGAACCACTTAATATTGCAGAGAGATGAAGTTGTAATCATTGATATGGAAGCAGGCATAGAGCATCTTGGTCGTGCTTCAATAAAGGCAGTTACAGCGTTGATTGTGGTGGTAGAGCCCGGCAAGAGGAGTATACAGACTGCTTTTCAGGTAAAAAAGCTTGCCGGTGACCTGGGAATAAAAACCGTCTATGCAGTCGGCAACAAAGTGATGAACGACACACACAGGAAATTTTTGAAAAACTCACTCGGCGACATACCGTTGCTGGGGATGATTTCATATAGTGACAGGCTGATAGAATCAGACCTCAGAGGAGAAGCTGCATTTAGTGATAACGAACAGTTATTATCTGAAGTAAGTGAGATAATAGCAAAATTAGAGGAGTATATAAAATGACAAGGAAATTTGAAGGAGCAGACCAGGAATCTCTGGATTTACTTAAAAGAATGAAGGAGAGTGGAGTAGAGACTAGTTTTGACAGATATGATGCCCAACAGCCTCAATGTGGTTATGGTAAGATCGGGCTTTGCTGCAGACACTGCCAGATGGGGCCGTGTAACGTTGACCCGTTTGGGAGAGGACCTCAGAGAGGTGTATGTGGAGCGGATGCGAATACGATAGCGGCAAGGCATTTTGTACGTTATGTTGCTGCCGGTACTGCTGCACATTCTGATCATGGCAGGTCAGTTGCTGAGCTTCTCATCGCAACGGCAAGGGGCGAGGCCAAAGGCTATAAGATAACAGACACAAAGAAGCTGTTTGAGGTAGCAAAGGTATTTGAT
>JAIQZU010000034.1 GCA_021776915.1 Candidatus Scalindua sp.
AAAGAGTAAATCTGACCTCCTCTCCTAAAGCAGCCTGTTAATACAAGCAAAAGGAATGTAATGAAGAAGAGGATGTTGATAAATGTTGTAGAACCTGAGGAAAGTAGAATCGCCATATTGGAAGATGGGGTTCTTGAAGAAATATATATTGAAAGGTTTTCTCGTGAGCAAATTGCCGGCAATATATATAAGGGCCGTATTGTCAATGTAGAACCGAGTATAGAAGCTGCATTTGTAAATATCGGAATATCAAGAAACGGATTCCTTCATGTTTCAGACGTTAAGAATTGCGGTCGTAATGGCGAGGAACAATTAGATAGCGACAGTACTACAAAAACAAGAGAGAATAAGTCAAGGATCAAGACATTAATAAACCCCGACCAGGAAGTACTAGTACAAGTCATCAAAGAGGGAATTGGTGACAAGGGGCCAAGCTTAACGGCAAATGTCAGTATTCCGGGAAGATTCCTGGTTCTGATGCCGGAATCAAACCTTGTAGGTGTTTCACGAAAGATTATTGATGAAGCCGAAAGGGCAAGACTTAAACAGATAATTGAAGAACTAAAACCTCCCCCAAATTTAGGCCTGATAGTTAGAACTGCCGGGGTAAATCAAACAAAACGTGAACTTTCCAGAGATTTTAATTATCTTCGAAAGCTGTGGAAGGTTATAGAGAATAAAGAAAGAAAAGCTGAAACACCATCCGTAATATACCAGGAAAGTGATTTAGTAATTCGTACAATTCGGGATATATTATCAACAGATATTGATGAAATAATCATTGATTCCGAAGCTGTCTTTAAAAAGGCAAGATATTTCCTGCGTTTAATAATGCCCAGTTGTGTGAGGAAGCTAAAACTTTATAATGAACATGAACCATTATTTCACAAATACAACATTGAAAGAGAAATAGAGAAAATCAATAAAAGGGAAGTCCGTCTTCCAAGAGGAGGCTCCATTGTAATTGAACAAACCGAAGCTCTGGTAGCAATAGACGTAAACAGTGGTAAATATAGAGAAGAAAGTGATCCGGAAAAAACAGCGTTCAAAACAAACATTAAAGCAGCAAAAGAAATTGCTCGTCAAGTCAGGTTAAGGGATATTGGTGGAGTCGTAATAGTTGACTTCATTGATATGAAAGAAGAGAGGCATATGAGAGCGGTTGAAAAGGTTATGGAAGACGCTCTAAAAAGAGACCGCGCCAGAAAAAAGATGTTAAAAATATCTAAATTTGGTATTATCCAGATGACACGGCAGAGGATCAGACCGAGTCTAAAGTCTGTAATTTATGAAAATTGTAAAAATTGTGAGGGTACCGGAGAAATAAAGACAATCGAAAGTACCTGTCTGGATTTAATGAGGCAGATAAAATCAACGGTAAATAATCCTAAAACCAAAAAGATAGAGATTACTGCCAATGATGTAGTTGCAGGATATCTACTAAATAACAAAAGAAAACGACTTGCAGAACTTGAGGAGAAATTTTCAAAGGATATTATAATCAAAGGCGTAATCGGCCAGAAAACAGCTGAAACCACAATCCATAGCATTGACAGCGAAGGAAACCGCATTGCGACTAGATAAATTTTCTTTAATTGTAAACCGTTCTGACTTTCACTTGAATGACATCAATAGAACGGGTTAAAGTAAGCCAACTTAAAATACTCACTAACAAGAATGTTGAAAGGAGAAATGTAATGTATGCCGTTATAAAAGAAGGCGGAAAACAATACAAGGTTGAACCGGGCGAAAGTATAGAGATAGACTTAAAAGACAATGTCAAAAAAGGCTATACGCTTGAACTAACAGATGTATTAATGGTCTCGAAAGAGGGAAAAACACAAATAGGAACACCCACTGTTGAGAATGCGAAAGTAATATCTGAAGTTCAAAGTCATACAAAAGGCAAAAAACTGGTAGTAATGAAATTCCGTCGCCGCAAAGACTCCAGGACAAAACGGGGACACAGACAGAAATATACAAAAATTAAAATAAAAGAAATTATTTCCTGATACACTAAAACCGTTTTGGTTTTTGGCTTTTCAAAAAACCAAAACCTGGTTGCAGTTATACTCGAATAGTTTTTTCTCGGAATTTCTATAAAAACTATTTTGAAATGAGTATATTCAAGTTAAAATATAATCTTTCTGGCAAAAAAGGAGTTAACAATGGCTCATAAAAAAGGACAAAGCTCGACAAGAAACGGAAGAGACAGCAATGCTCAATACCGTGGTATCAAACATTACGGCGGAGAACTGGTGAAGGCCGGTGCTATTATTGTTCGACAATGCGGTACAAAATTCAAACCAGGCACAAATGTAGGGTGTGGTAAGGACTACACACTATTCACAAAGATAGAGGGGAAAGTTGCATTTGAATCTGGCCGCAAGGTCAGTGTTCATCCTGTATAAAAACTTTTTATGTTATACCACAAAATATTAATAGTAATGGGAAGGGAGCTTAAACGCTCCCTTTTTTCATAAATACATACAATGTTTATAGATGAAGCAACGGTTTATGTAAAAGGCGGCGATGGTGGAGATGGCGGCGTGAGTTTCCGCAGGGAAAAATATGTTCCTCGTGGCGGCCCCAACGGTGGAAATGGAGGCAAAGGGGGCAGCGTCATCCTGTATGTAAACGAAAAGGTCGATACGTTGCTGGACATAACATCAAAGGTAAAATTCATTGCTGAGGATGGCGGGAACGGAAAAAACAATAACAAAAATGGTAAAGACGGAAAAGACTTAATCATCAATATACCTAAGGGAACGCTGGTAAAAGACCTGAAAACAGGGCGAGTAATTAAAGATTTAAAAGAATTTGAAGAGTCTATAAGGATTGCAAGAGGCGGGAAGAAAGGCAAGGGTAATGCCCACTTCAAATCCCCAACCAATCAGGCTCCGCGTTTTGCTGAAGAAGGAGGAAGAGGCCAGGAACGTTGGATTAAACTTGAACTGAAGCTAATCGCAGATGTTGGTATAATTGGCTTACCCAATGCCGGAAAGTCTACGTTCCTTGCAAGAATATCTTCGGCACGGCCTAAAATCGCGGACTATCCATTCACCACACTACAACCGCAATTAGGAATTGTGGAATTGGAGGATTATAAAAGGTTAGTATTTGCAGACATACCCGGCCTTATAGAAGGTGCGCATATCGGTTCCGGCTTGGGTAACACATTTTTACGGCATATAGAAAGGACAAGAGTAATTGTTCATTTAATAGATATTTCCGCAGCCGACCCTTTAGAAACATACCACCTGGTCAGGAAGGAACTAACTCTTTTCAGTTCCAAATTAAGTGAGAAAGCAGAAATAATAGTCCTAAACAAAGCTGACATTCTGGACATGGAAACCGGTTTTAACGTAGCAGAGGACTTGAGCAGTAAATTGTCTAAACCCGTATACACAATCTCAGCAGTAACTGGCATGAATGTGAAAGATATAATTAAAAAGGCTGCCGATTTAGTTGATAAAGAAAATGCAGAGGGGCATTCCTCTCAACCTGACCGGCAAAGCCTTTCAGCCGAAAACAAGTCATCTGAAACTGATAAACTATTATCTTCTCAAAATTCTAAATCATTATGATCCTGGCAGTAGATATTGGCAACACAAACATTAATATAGGCAGCTTTCAAGGAAAGAAGCTTATTTCACATTACTGTGTAGATAAAAAAAGTTTAACTAATCAAAAAGCAGCCTTTCCCCTTAGTTCATCCCTTCTGAATCAAGCCCAAAATATATTAGTCGCCTCAGTAAACCCGAAAACAGAAGCAGTTTTTTACAAATACCTGGGCAAAAAATATAAAAAGAAGGTACTAAAGATAGGTAAAGAAATAAAACCAGAGATGCCTATACTTGTTGACAACCCTCAAAAGGTTGGGATTGATAGAGTACTTAATGCACTTGCCGCATATAGGCGAACTAAAAAAGCTACAATTGTTATCGATTTTGGCACGGCAATCACAATCGATATAGTGTCAAGAAAAGGCGAGTTTCTGGGTGGGTTGATACTGCCCGGAATAAGGACAAGCGCTTATGCCCTGAAAAAACAAACCGCCCTTTTGCCAGAGGTTGACATAAAGAAACCCAAAAAAGTAATTGGAAAAAATGTGGAAAATGCCATAAAAGCAGGAATCTATTTCGGAACGACGGGATCCATAATTCACATAATAAGAAAGATTCGGAAGGTTTATGAGGGTGTGCAATATATTATTGCAACTGGTGGAGATGCAAAAACATTCAAAAAGGATATTTCTGAAATTGATAAGGTTATTCCGCGCTTAACACTGGAAGGAATCAGGATAGCTTTTACAGAAAGCGTTAATCCATAGGGCTTTGTTCAACAAGTTTTTTTGCCGATTTTTTCAACTTATTAATTAACATTTCATAGCCTGCCTCATCTCTCAACCCATCCAGATCGCTGTCATTCTCCAGATGCCTTATGTCGTTATAGCCTAAATTTATTGCTATACCTAAAGATCCCAGTGATTTATCAACACTTCCCAACAATGAATAACTGCATGCAAGATTATAATGAACTAATGGATCACAGGGTTTAAGTTTCGATAACTTCACGTCTACCCTTAGCCCCTTCTCGTACATCCCATTAGCAGTATATAAATTGCCAAGGAACATCAGGCACTCGGCATAGGCCGGATATATTTCGAGAACACCTTCCAAAAACCAGATCTCAAATTCATCATCAGTTTTTCGGAATTCCGGTGTCTTCAAATCAAACTTATATTCTGGAATTCTCAATGTCATTTTAATAAACGGCTATCTTGCTATAAAATAAACCGAAACTCGCTATTCAACTAATTTTAGTTTATTGTAAATTGATTTATTGTCAAGTATGATTTTTCAAGTTGATTGCCTATAGCGTTTGTGATCAATTTGTCATTTTTTATTTTGATAATTACTTGTTAATAGATTAGGATACATGCCTAACCCAGCCAAGCTGGAAAATCCGAAATCCTAAGCACGAAATTCGAAACAAATACAAATTTTCAAATGTTCAAAACTTTTTATTTTGGTCATTCGATATTGTTTCGGATTTCGACATTCGAATTTCGAATTTATTTTTTGTCAAAAAAAGCAAGAAATTGTTACCTTATAGAATATGGGTTTATAAATGTCTAAGTTTTATCCAATACATTTAGATGTTAAAGATAAGAAATGCGTTATTGTTGGAGGCGGGAAGGTGGCATACCGGAAGGTATGCAGCTTGAAAGAGGCGGGCGCTGAAGTAGTTGTGGTCAGTCCTGAAATTTGCCCTGAAATTGCGGACAAGAAAGGCATTGCCTTAATAAAAAAGAATTATGATGAGACTGTTTTAGATGGCGCCTTACTTGTTATTGCAGCAACGGATAACGAGGCAGTTAACAAAAAGGCGGCGTTGGATGCAGGGAAAAGGAACATAATTGTAAACGTGGTTGATCATCCGGAACTTTGCTCCTTTATTGTTCCTTCAACAATAAATAGAGGAGACCTTTGTATAAGTATTTCGACCGGAGGCGCAAGTCCCGCTGTTTCTAAAAGCGTTAGAGAGGAATTAGAGGATGTCTTTGGTACAGAATATGAAGAGTACCTGAATCTGCTGACTAAAATGCGCAGTATTGCAATGTCGGATATCAAGGACAGTGCTATACGCAGAAAGGCACTCCAGCGCCTGGCAGAAAAAGATATTCTGGATATTGTGAAGAACAAAGGAGTCAAGGAGGCAGAGGCAAAAATAAGGGAGATCATGTTTGAGTGAGGTTGAATTACCTCTCTCAAGGCTTTTTCTGCTTGAAACATTTCTCCTTCAGTGATAACATGAAATCCGACTAATTTTATAATCTTTTTAAACAAAACGTACTATTTATTATAGTCTTAAGGAGTAATCTATGTCTAAAAATACGGATGCCGGAAAAATTGACTTTAATGAATTGAAATCCGGCGGGTTTATAAAACAGAACCAGAAAGACCTTTTTACGGTTCGTCTAAGGGTGCCGGGAGGCAGACTTGACGTCGATAAGATGGCCAAGATTGCGGCAGTCGCTAAAAAATACAGCAAAATGGGTTATTGCCACCTTAGTTTCAGACAATCAGTTGAAATTATTGGTGTACACATAGATGATTTTGATGCAGCGGTAAAAGAATTGGCAGCGTTCGGGCAACCAATAGCGTCCTGTGGTCCCAGAATCCGTGTTCCGACAGCCTGTGGCGGCAATGAATATAATCCTAATGGGATTATGGACGCCCAGAAAAAGGCGCTGGAAGTAGACAAAGTGCTTTTTGGTACAACCTGTCATCATAAATTCAAAATTTCATTTTCTGCCTGTCCAATAGACTGCGCCAGGACCAGAGGAATGGATTTAGGGTTTCAGGGCATGGTGGAGCCGCATTGGGAGGACGACCCATGTACCGGATGTACTCTGTGTGAAAAGGCGTGTCTGGAAGGAGCTATAGTATCTGATGAAGATGGAAAGCCTATCTTTTACAGGGAAAAATGCGTATATTGCGGAGACTGTATAAAGGCATGCCCTACAGATGCGTGGACCCCAAAGCGAAAAGGCTGGGCTGTCCGTGCAGGCGGAAAACATGGGAGGCATCCAAGGACGGCAGATAATATTATGCTGTTTCTGCCGGATGAAAAGGTGCTGGACTTTATTAGCAAGACCGTCGAATGGTATAATGCAAATGGCACGAAAGGGGAGAGGATCGGAACAACTTTTGACCGTGTCGGAGTGGAAAAATACAAAGAAGAGGTTGCGCGTCCTTTTATTACAGATTAGATGGAAGAGAAAAAATTTATACTATTTCTGCATAGTGGTAATTACGACAAATTATATCAGGCAGTAATGCTGGCTATTACATCAGCCTCTATGGGGAATAAGGTCTACATTTTTTTATTCTTTTGGGCTTTAAGGAAGTTTGTAACTGATAAGATAGATGTTATTGAATTTCCCGACGGAATGCATGAGGAAGATAAACGCCTGCTAGGAGCCGTACCACAGGGGCAGCCGGACATGCTGAAGGAATTACTGAGTGAAGTAAGCAAGATGGGCAACCTGGAGATCTATGCATGCAGTGGTGCTGTAAAGTTAATGGAGCTAGATGAAGAGTTGGTAAAAAGTAAGGTCAAAGAGATTATAGGACTGCCGACAATGTTAAAGATGGCGGAAGGCGCAGAAACCCAACTCTTTATTTAGGGGAAGATTGTGATTTATATTAATCAGCATTTAATCAACAGGATGCTAAAGGAGGCAAAGAATGCTTATCCTTATGAATGTTGCGGTTTAATTGTAGGCAATAATAATGATACAGGGAAGGTAGTACATGAAATCTATCCTGTTGAAAATAAGAATAAAGTGAGGGCAGAGGATAGATATGAGATAGACCCAAAAGAATTCGATAAGACAGATCGAGAAGCAACAAAAAAAGGATTGAATATAATAGGTATATATCATTCACATCCTGACCATCCTGCTGCGCCATCAGCATTTGATAAAGAGTGTGCAAATGTATGGACAGAATATTCGTACATAATAATATCTGTTAAAAACGGAGTAGAAGAAGAACTGAAATCATGGCGTTTTGATTCTGAAAAGCAGGAGATCGAGGAAGAAGAAGTAAAAATAAAAAGACGTGACTTTGTAATAGGCACGTCGCTTATAGCATTCAGCTTTACTGTCTGGCTTATCATCCCGTTGATATTTGCCCTTCCTTTATCCTTGAAAGTGAAAACCAGTTCAGCATCCATAAGCTATTTCTTTAGTTGGGGTTTAACCGGCATAGGTATTTATTTTGCAGGCAGGGAAGGCTATGAGTACATAAAGCAAGAGGTGTTAAAAGGATTTTTTAGAAAAATAGTAGGCTGAAAAAATGAGTGAAAATACAGCAGATGAAAAAATTGATTTAAGGAATGTTCTTTGTCCTATTAATTTTGTGAAAACAAAATTAAAACTGGAGGCGATGGAGAGTGGACAGGTTTTAGAAGTGACTCTTGATGATGGAGAACCAATGAGAAATGTCCCCAGGAGCATTAAAGAGGAAGGGCATAAAGTCATAAAGGTTGAACAGTTTGATGATGGGTACAGAATATTTGTTAAAAAAAGCTGACAGTTAACTTAGAACCGTTGCCTTCTGTATGGCATAATAAATATACCACCTGATTCATTTTTCTGATTTTGAGAGAGAAAGGCGCTTAAGCATAAGCGCCTTTTTTTATGCCTTGATTTATATAATAATTAAGAATAGAATTTACAATAAGGAACGATAGCGACTCTTCTTTAATTGTAAATTAAAAAGCCATGTTCAAAATAAGCAATAATAATTTGTTCCTCAGAAATGGTTCTAAAATTGCGATAATTGGAGGGGGCCCTGCAGGCAGTTTTTTTGCGCATTTTGCATCGCGGTATGCGGAAGAAATGGGCATTGACGTGTCTATAAAAATATTTGACATAAAGAGCTTCTGCCAGAGAGGCCCTCGTGGTTGTAATATGTGCGCCGGAGTCATTTCAGAAAACCTCTTTAATAAACTGGAAGAAGAAGAAATAAATATTGCACAATATTGTGTACAGAGAAAAATTGAATGTTACTACTTCCAGATGCAGGCAGACGGTGTGCTTCTCCACCACCCTGTTTCAGGGCACACGCCAAGAATTGTTACTGTGTTTCGTGGAAATGGCCCTGTAAAATCTCTTCATGAAGGCAATATCAGTTTTGACGATTTTCTCTTAAATCACGTAAAAGAACGAGGGGTAGAGATTGTCTCTGAGGTTGTAAAAGAGCTTAGTTTGCCTGCTAAAAAAGGAGATTCTGTAAAAGTAATTTATGGCAGTGGAGATTCAAGGAATGAATTTAATGCAGACCTCGTGGTTGGCGCCTTTGGCGTGAATACCGGGATGATGGAGAAGGTCGGCAAGATGGGCTTTGGCTATAAACCGCCAAAGACCGTTCGAACGTGCCAGTGTGAAATAATGTTAAGTCCTGAATATATCGAGAAGACATTCGGCAATAATGTTTTTGTTTTTGCATTAGCCAAAGAAAAACTTAAATTTGCTTCCATTACACCAAAGGCGGACTATGTGACTGTCAGCCTGGTAGGCAAAACAGATTTAACCAGAAATAATCTGATAGACTTTCTTAATCATCCGACAGTGAGAAAATTAATGCCGGAAGATTGGGAAATTCCTAAGAGTTTCTGTATGTGTATCTCAAAGATTCCAGTAACCTATGCAAAACATCCTTATACAGACAGAATAGTTATATTAGGAGATGCAAGCATTTCAAGGTCTTATAAAAGCGGTATGGAATCGGCCTTTAATATGGCAAAGTTATCGGCTTATACAGCTTTTAATCACGGAGTATCCGGGAGAGCGTTTATGAATGGCTACTTTAAACCGGCGAAAAGACTTCTGGCTCGTGATAATTTATACGGTATTATAATGCTGAAAATAAACGATTATTTATCATCCCAGAAGCAAATTGCAAATACAAATATAAAGATTATCAAATCCGGCAAGGACAAAAAAACTGCCGAGCAAATTAATGAAATATTATGGAACATGTTAACGGGAAACCGGCCTTACAAAGAAATACTTTATATGGCAATGAATCCGCGCCTTGTTTTAAAGATGTTACCTATTAATACGTTTGCCTGGGCAAGACAAAAAAAGGATGATGTCAGCGCCTGGTTTAAGAGGAATTAAAAGTACTATGAATGATAGAGATATTTTCTTAAAAGATGGTTCTAAGATTGCCATAATAGGCGGTGGGCCCGCAGGGTGTTTCTTTGCTCATTTTGCATCAAAGGTCGCGCTGAAAAGAGGCATAAAAATTGACATAACTATATTTGAAGGAAAAGACTTTTGTCAAAAAGGCCCCCGGGGCTGCAATATGTGCGCTGGCGTCATCTCCGAGAAACTTTATGCAGAACTAAAAGAGAATGGAATCCTCCTCCCTGACAAGTGTATCCAGAAGGAGATTAAAGGCTATTATTTCCAGACTCAGGACGGTTGTATAGAAGTCAAAAATCCGAGACCATCTTCAGAGAAGAAAATTGTTACGGTTTACAGAGGCGATGGTCCGATGTTCTCACAACAGTCAGAAACTATAAGTTTTGACCACTTCCTTTTGAAGCATGTAGAGAACATGGGAGTTAACATCAGCTCTGACATTGTGAGTGATGTAATTTTACCGGCAAATACGAAAGAACAGGTAAAGGTTGTGTTTGGAAAGAGAGGTTCAAGAGAAGAAATAGACGTAGATCTGGTAGTAGGCGCATTTGGATTGAATACCGGTATGCTGGAAAAAATTAAGAGACTGGGATTTGGTTATATTCCACCCCGTACTGTCAGAGCTTGTCAGGCAGAGATTTATATAGGAAACCGTAATGGTAATAAATCCCGTGACAGTAAGATTCGCATTTTTTCACTAGGCATAAAACCGATTACCTATGCCTCTTTTACACCAAGAGGAGACTATATTACCGTTACTCTGGTTGGCAAAACTGACCTGAATAAGGCTCATTTAGTTGAATTCCTTAACCATCCTGTTGTACGCCGCACGTTCCCTGAAGAAGGCTGGAGATTGCCCAAGAACTATTGTATCTGTTTCCCCAAGATACAAATCACACAGGCAAAGCAACCATTTGCTGATCGATTTGTTATTTTAGGAAGTGCAGGAATATCAAGATATTATAAGCACGGTATTGAATCAGCCTTTATTACCTCCAGAATGGCAGTGAATAGCGTATTTGAATCCGGCGTATCTGAAAGGGCTTTTTGTAGAGGATATTATAAACCTGTAATGAAACTTTTTGGATCAGACAACTCATATGGAAGAAAGGTTTTTGGCCTTAATGATTATATAACTTCTCGAAGGCGTATCTCGTCCGGATATTTATCAGTACTCGAATCTGGCAAGAAATTACCCGTTGCCAAAATGCAATTAGATGTTTTATGGAATATGTTTACGGGTAGCATACCATTTAAGAAACTATTCCTAAGGGTATTCGATCCTATTCTACAGTTCAGACTACTACCTGTTACTGTAACCGCCTGGACAAAACAGGCTGTAGAGTCTACAGTTGGAGGCAGGAAGTTAAGGCGTGCAGGAAAACTGAAACGTTTAGCAAACAAAGGGCTTGGCCCTCTTGAGGATGGCCAGACGGTTGTTGTTATAGGAGGAGGGCCAGGTGGGACAAGTTGTGCAATTACGCTTAGCAGATTGGCAAAAAAGCGTAATATGGATTTGGACATAGTGCTGTATGAAGGTAAGGATTTTGGAAAAAGCGGACAGTTTAATCCTTGTGTGGGAGTGCTGTCTCCACCTATAGAAGAAATATTAGAAAAGGATTTGGGGATTCCATTTCCTCGTGATCTTGTACTGGAGAAAATACCCGGATACTACCTGCATTCTGATGACGAAGACATAAAGCTGGAAGGTAATGGTGAGATATCGTGTGCAGTACATAGAATGTTATTTGATAATTACCTGATACATAAAGCTAAAGATGCAGGAGTAAAAGTGATACAATGCCGTGTGACAAATATTGATGTTGAACCGAGTGGAGTAATGGTTTATAGTGAAAAGGACAATAGGAGAGCTGATGTTGTAGTAGGGGCATTTGGCCTGGATGAGGGTGCCTGTAAAGTTTTCGAAACGGCAACACGTTATCAGACAGCCAGTTATATGAGTACTATTTTGACCAAATTTTATCCGGAAAAAGAAGAAATGGAAAAATTTGGAAATTGTATACATGCATTTCTTCCTTCACTGAGGGGAATAGAGTTTGGCGCCATAACTCCAAAAATCGACCATCTTGATATAAATATTGCCGGCGCAAAGGTTAATTGGCGCTGGATGGATAATTTTCTATTGTTGCCTCAGGTTACCAGGGTTTTGCCCTCAAACTTTGCCATGCAAAGGCATGAATTATTCTACAGTCGTTGGCAATTCCCAACGTCCCCGGCAAAGAATCTCTTTGGAGACAGATATGTTACAGTAGGTGATGCCGCTGGTATAATTCGAGCCTTTAAGGGCAAAGGTGTGAATACTGCATGCACTACCGGGATAAAGGCGGCAGAGGTCATGATGAACGTGGGTATATCAAAAGAAGCTTTTAAGGATTACTATAATAGTTTTTCTTACATCACTGGTGATCGTCCTTATGGGAAAGCGGTTAGACTCCTTGCAACTTTCAGTGCGCATTTTGGACTGTTTTCTCCCATGATTAAACTGGCAAAGGAAGACAAGAGATTTAGAACAGCTTTTTTCGATTCTGTTGCAGGCAGTAAAATGTTTAAGAAAATAATATATGATACTATTAGTCTGCAATTATCCTGGAAAATAATAAAAATTCTTATTTCATGGTTCTTAAGACAATTCTCATTTATGTCATGGATGACAAAACACGTAAGCAAGATTATTTCTGATAAGCGAACTTAAGGTTATTTAAGATGAGGAAAAAAGAAATATTTATTTTAGACCACTTTAGAGAAAACATGTATCCGGCCATCATTGAAAAAGGAAAAGCCTTACTCAATTCCTTCGAAATTAAATCAATAAAGACAAAAACAATTCTCTTGTTCATAGTATTGGCTCTTATCCCATTGTTAGTGATGAGGCTGATAGTATATCCTAAAGCACAGAAGGCATTACAGGAATCTTTAATACAGAATCTGCAAAGTGTTGGGCACAAGCAGGCGGAACTCATAAAAGGTTGGACGGAAGAAAGAAAGGGTGATGTACGGGTCTTTGCAGAAAACCCCTTTACGCTCCTTGCTACAAGAATAACAATGGAAGATAAGCGGTTTTGGCGCATTTCGAGATATACCCACTATATAAGATATGAGTATGGCTATAAGGACATTCTTATAAGTGATGCGGAAGGCATTATTCACGTATCAACCACAAAGGGAAGAGAAGGAGAAGATATCTCTGAACACGAATATTTTAAAAAGTCAATGAGCGGGGAAACATTCGTATCACAGATAATGCCTTCAAATATCCCGATTGAAAATGAATTTGGAAAATTGGAAACAGGTATTCCAACCATGGTGTTCTCCGCTCCAATTACTGACCAGAATAGAATTATGGGTGTTGCGTGTATCCGGGTTGATGTAAATAAGATAAGTGAATTCATGAGAAGCATAATGTTAGGCGAAAGCGGGGAAACATATCTTATTAATAAGCAGGGGTATATGATAACAGAGTCTAGATTTGTGCCTTACTTAAAGAAGGAGGGTTTGATAAAAGAAAGAACTACTCTGGAAATAAAACTGATCAACCCCAAAACAGGAACGTTGACCAAGTCGGTCTCGGAGTGTTTGAAAGGAAACGAAGGTTATGATGGAGACGGTTACCTGGATTACCGTGGGGTAAAGGTAATAGGCTTCTGGCAATGGATTGCTGAACTTGACTGGGGAATTGTTGCAGAAATTGATTATGAGGAAGGTTATCAAGAGGTTATTAAGCTACATAGAAATGTTACTACTATTATGGTAATAGTTACAATAGGTATAATAGTACTTGCCTTTATTATGGGGCAACGAATGGTAGCTCCAATCCTTTATTTGACAGATGCAACAAGAAGAATGTCGTCGGGAGACCTCACTCAAAATGTAAACATTAATTCCAAAGACGAAATTGGTGAGCTTGCAAATTCCTTTAACATGATGGCCAGGACTATAGAAAAGAGAAATGAGGAACTCCAATCGTCTAATATTTTCATGGAATCAATGTTCGACGCCATAATGGACCCCATGACCGTCCTGGACAAAGAGGGAAATATTCTACAGGTTAATAAAGTTGCAATGGATACTTACGGCGAGAATATTGTTGGGAAAAAATGCTACTGTGTTTATAAGGGTAGAGAATCTATTTGCGATAATTGTCCTACAATGAAGTCAATTGAAACTTTACTGCCGGCTAACGCTGAACACTATGTAAAGAGGGACAACAAACATGTCTTCATCGCTTCTTATCCTATTCTGAATAAAGAGGGGGAGCTGGAATCCATAATAAAGATTGTCAGAGACATTACTGAACAAAAAAAGCTTGAAAAGGAACTCCAGGATTATACTGCGAATCTGGAAAAAACTGTTGAGGAAAGAACAAGAGATCTGAAGTCGTCAAATGCCGAACTGGAGCAGAGAAGCCTCCAGATAGAAAGAGCAAATGAGGAATTGCGCGGCCTTGACAAGATGAAAGACTCAATGATTCGAGATGTAACTCACGAGTTAAAATCACCGGTTGCGCAAGTTCAAATGGCCATTGACCTCTGGACTGCCGAGGTGAATAAAGAACAAATGGATAAAGAAAAAGGGAAAAAATTAAATAAAATAATTGATGATAACATACAAAGATTAAAGAAAACTATACAAAGCATATTGGATTTATCAGTATTAGAATCAGGCCGGGTAGCGTACCAAAAGGAAAGCTTAGACCTGGAAGAGTTAATAAATCAGGTAACGGCAGGACTAAAATTACTGGCCGAGAAGAAAAGCCTGTCATTAACAACAAGAATTCCTGACAGGTTACCTGAAATTTCAGGAGACAGAACGGAGATCACAAGGGTCATTTCCAATTTAATAGACAATGCTATAAAATACTCTGAATCCGGAGAGATTGTTGTTTCTGCACTTAAAAGGCCAGGGAAAGTAGAAATATCAGTAAAAGATCAGGGAATAGGCTTAAGCACGCCAAGGGGAAACTACAACAAACTTTTTGACAGGTTTTTTCAGGAAAGGTCAAGTAGTGACGGTTCCGGCGTAGGCCTTGCCATCTGTAAAAAGATTATAGAAGCGCATGGCGGAAAAATATGGGTTGAAAGCGAAGGAAAAGGAAAAGGCACAACATTTAAATTTACATTACCTTCTGACATCGAGAAACAAAAAGGAAAATTATCCTGATTTTAAGTCTGGTAAAGGCAGAATAAATCCGTATCATCAAATTATATTGAGAAAAGAGTTGAACAGTGTTTTAATTGATATCTTAAATAAGGGCGTATGACAATGAGCAAGAAGATAATGATTGTAGAAGATGAAAAAGCCTATCACGATTTATATAGAATAATGTTTGAAGGTAAGGATTATGATATAAATTACGCTTATGACGGCGGTGAAGCAATGCAGGTATTGGAACAAAATAAACCTGATCTGATAATTCTGGATATGCTTCTGGACATGGTCACAGGAGATACTTTTTTCCTGCATGTAAAGGGCATGCCGGAGTATGCAGACATACCTGTAATAATAATTAGCGCCTTCTCTGAAAAACAATACAAAAACCTTAAAAAAATAGATCCGAATCTTGTTTACATCGAGAAAACCTATCTAACCAAAGAAGAATTACTTAAGGAAGTAGAGGCTAAACTGCTTGAATAGATTACCGGATTAATACAATTTTTATTTCTTGGACATGTTTTCTAAAATAAGACTGGCAACAAAACTGTTATGTTTTATCGCACCGATAATGATCGTGGTGATGGGTGCGGTATTCACGTGGATAATAAAAAAGGAAGAGAAGTCTATCAGGGAAGAAATAACCAAAAAGGCAGAGATTCTAGCTCAACAATTGGAAATTGTCCGTCAATACATAGCCGAGAAGCAAGACATAATCAATACCGATCCATTGACTGGAAACGTGACATTTAAGCACTTAAATCCTGCAACGGTCGGCGCTGCAATTTCCAAGAGGTTTACCGGGTCTACAGACTTTGTAATGAAGCAAACAAGTTTGGAATACAGAAATCCGGAAAATGCCCCTGATGAATTTGAGGTAAGAAAGTTAAAGCAATTCAAAACTACAAGGGACAAAGAACCCGCATGGGGAGAATACTTTGACAAAGAAGGCAACAAAACAATTCGGTACATTCTACCTTTATATATAAAGGCAGAATGTCTGCCATGCCATGGAAAACCTGAATACGAAGGTGAGTTAGACATCACCGGATATAAGAAGGAAGGGTATGAAATAGGTGAATTAAGAGGAGCAATAAGTATTGCGGCTCCAGCATCACATCTTGATGCAGTAATAAAGACCAATTCAGTAATTCTGCTTATCATAGGAATAGTTACGACTATTTCGGTAATCTTTCTAACGTATTTATTAATCAGGAAATTTATAAGAGTTCCGCTTTCCCACACTGTTGCAGCTACAAAAGCTATTACCGAAGGTGATTTAACAAGAAGGGTTGATATAAGGTCAGGTGATGAATTTGGAGAATTAGCAGAGTCTTTTAATACTATGGCACAATCAATAGAAGAAAAAACCAGGGAACTTGAGAAAACTACTAATAATCTTGAAATCGCCAATGAGGAACTCCGTGGCCTGGATAAAGTGAAAGATAATATAATAAGAGATGTTTCTCATGAGTTAAAATCTCCACTTGCCCAGTTAAGACTGGCCTTGGAATTATGGGGCGAGGGCATAAAAGATGGTAAAGAAGACAAGGACAAGGAGGCTCTTTTTGAAGGAATAATAAAAGATAATATAAAAAGACTTAACGGCACCATAGAAAGTATTCTTGAATTAACTTCTCTGGAGTTTGGCAGGGAAGATTACGATAAAGAGTCTCTTCAGTTGAGAGATTTAGTTATCCGGGTAATCAAGAGTTCAACCCTGTTGGCAAGAGAGAAAGGCTTAACGATAAAGAGTCTATTATCTGAAAAACTGCCAAATGTTACTGTAGACAAACAGGGTATTACTCGAGTAGTTACAAACTTAATAGATAATGCCATTAAGTATACTGATAAAGGTGAAATACTGGTTTCACTTCAGCAAAGAGATTCCGAATTAGAATTTTCAGTAAAGGATTCTGGTGTCGGTATTAAGATTCCTCAGAAACAGCACAATAAGTTGTTTGATAGATTCTATCAGGAGAATGTGGCTACACCTGGCACAGGTATCGGTCTTTCTATATGCAAGACTATTTTAGAAGCTCATGGTGGTAATATATGGGTGGAAAGTGAAGGTAAAGATAAGGGATCTACCTTTAGGTTTACATTACCAATAATAAACGAGAAAGAATCTTTGGTCGCAGATTCATGAACTAATGAAAGGAGAATTAGGAAATGGGCAAGGCTATAATGATAGTCGAAGATGAACAGGCGTTTCATGACCTTTACACAATGATGCTGGAAGACACAGATTATGAGATAATTCGTGCGTATGATGGAGATGAGGCTTTAGCAAAATTAGAGGAAAAGAAACCTGATTTGATTATTCTCGATATACTGCTAGATCTGGTAACAGGGGATACATTCTTCCTATATGTAAAAGGTATGCCTGAATATGCTGATATTCCGGTCATTGTATGTAGCAGCTTCTCAGCAAAAGCATATAAGAATCTGAAGGAAATGGACCCAGAGCTTGTTTTTCTTGAGAAACCTTTTACAAAAGAACAAATGATTGAAGAAATTAAGGCTAAGATAGGCTAGAAACACTTTAATTTTCCGGCATGTTCAATTTGTAAATAATAAGCTTATATCCTGGTACATTGTCCAGCTTATACACTACCTCAAGCTCTCCGGGTACGTTAGACTCATCTAATAAAAAACTTAATTGCGGTCGTACTTTTGTAACAATTTGTTCATCAATAATTATGTAGTTTACATTTTGATACCTGGCAAATTCTATTATTTGCTTATATTCAGCATAAGGCAACGGAATATTCTTCCTCGCAGAATAGAAACTTATTCTATGAAACCTGGACATTAAAATCGAATCTAAGGGAAGATGGCTTTGGATCCATTTACCAGCTTTTTCATAAGGGTGAAATCCGTAATGAGTATCAACTACGGTATATTGAATTGTCATTGGCAGTAGCGAAAGGATTACGACAGGCATAATTATATAGTTCCTGCAAATTTTCTTTATAAATGGATTGAAATTCAAAAGAGTTGATTTCTCAAGACTCAGTGTTACCCATTCCTGAAGTTCATATATACCTTTAGACATCCATATAATTAAAATAGGAAGTATAGTTACAAGTCTTCTGTGACCTGAAGCAAAAAATGGATAAATGAAAAAAGGATATGCTATCATAAGCGTAAGATAAATTTCTTTCTTTAGCCTCATTCGATCCCATGTCGTACTGAATAAACCAACACCTATCAACAATATCAACAGTGGTGGAAATATGTGTGGCAAAAGCTTTTTATAATAACAGTAAAAATTGGTCCCGTATGTTTTTATTACTTTGAGAGGGTTGGATTGCATATATTCTAACAACCCACCACGATACCTGTTTTTTATAAATATGTTATCTTTGCGGCCTCTTAAACTTGTATTCTCTTTGTTCAGACCATAGAAGATAGTCTCATATTTAATGTGTTCATCGATCGATTGAATCTCGCTAACCAAAGTTAATGCACTACCTAAATGAGAACCAAAAGGGGAGAAGCTTTTCGTGTAAGAATGAACTAAAACTAAATACGGCAACAGTATTATGATAAATCCGGAGAACAAGAAAATTATGTGCTTAACCATAGTTTTCTTTTGTGAAAATTCAAAGACACAAATAATAAATGCCAAAACAAAGATATAAAGAAAGCAATCTGTTCGGACCAAATATGCCAGTGCAAAAGTAATCCCTGTAATAAAGTAAATGAATTTCTTTGCTTTCTGAATGGCAAACCATCCAAAGAGAATACTTGTTGCAAGGAAAAACATATAAGTGGATTCAGTTAGAACGTATATCGAGTACTCAACCAGTGAGGGATACATAGATATTAGTAAACAACTTATATATCCAACTTTTTTACCATATAATTGTTTGGCCAATAAATAAGCTGGTATTATTAGTAAAGTACCAAAGGTTACAGAAACCAATAATCCTGCCAGTTCTACGTTTTTGCAGAATGGGATGTATAGCGCTATAAAAAATGGGTATAGAAAATGAGCAACTATTGTAGGGAAGTTGGCAAATAACTCTGTAAAATTGAGTCTCAAGATTATGCTTGCCGCATCCGTATACCATATACCGTCTGTTGCTATGTTTCCAAATGTATAAGGCATCAGTATTAGGCGGATAATCAGTGCTATAAAGAGAATTATCCCCAACTTGATCCACTCTTCAAAGTTACATTTTGAAAAAATCATATTTAAATTTAACAATTACTGTTAGCAGTCTCTTGACAGATATTATTGCGGATAGTTATTAATAGTAATCAATACAATTTTTGAATAGAGTTTATTGTTTTGAATACATCTTCAAGATCTAAGTCCATATCAATAGTTTCCAGATACCATTTTATAGATTCAAATCTATGCCTGTTTTCTTCTCTGACAAGATTTAGCGCATCCTCCCTTGTTATCAGGCCTGCTCTGATTTGATTACTGCGGAATGTATCGTTTTCGGTAAATCCTGCAACAGTATAATATATATAATTATAAAAGGCTGCGGTACCATCACCAATTCGCCAGGTTGATTTTGTATCAGTTGCAACTTCCCAATTATATTCGCTAATAAGCGTTGATACTATTTCCTCCTCATTCCAATGAATAAACCTGTATAAATTCAAGTAATCACGCTTTATCAGATAATAACAGGCATAAGCAAATAAAGTATCTGGTATTGAAGAATTGAGATATGATGGATTTAAAAGATGTTGTTTGCTGAAAAATGCGGCAATTTTTATCTTGTTGAGCAACGACAAAGAATAATGATAATCTTCATCTATATATTCCGGCTTAATACCGGCAAAGCCGGTTTTAAAGTCAGTCCTCTCCAGCACGTTTTCGCACAAGAATACCACTTCAACACCGGTTTGTTTTTTTAACTTATTTGCATGGTAAAAATACTCATGCCCTCCCGCCATAAACAATGGAATCATACCTAAGTCAGGTTTTTTAAGCCAGGCTGTTACATTTTTTTTAATAAAACTTCTTTTTTGGGAAATATCTGAAGACGCCAGAATATGTTTAACTCCCAATTTGTCACATATTCTCGAAATATTTCTGTGAGCAAGGCTTGTTGCCATACCCCAGTCATAGGTAAATGCAACAGGATTCATCTTAAGAATGTTTTTTATATAATGTAGCCCGTAGACGCTATCTCGCCCCCCACTGATTCCAACAAGACAGTCCGCCTCACCATTTTTTTTTCGATATTTAGAAGTAATTGCCCATAAGACATCTTTCCCTTTTACATCTAATTTCCTATAATTTCTACAGTAGTTACAAACCCCTTCATTGTCAAATTTGATAAATGGCATTGTCTCCGGTAATATACATTTCTTGCAGCGTTTAAGAGAATCTATGGAGAATTCATCATTACGAAATTGGTCTGGGGTCGCTGAGGAAAACATAACGGAACTGTTAGTGTTTTTTCTGTGGAGGTTATCCATTTACTTTTTTTAGAACAAATTACATCTTTACAATTTTTGTGCAACCAAATATTGAATGTCACCGGTTGGGACATATAAAAATAATTTGTTAAGTATTTTAAATCTCTTGTCTTGTAAGGTATTTAGAAAGGAAAAGGCGGGAAATATTCTTGAGATTTTGCCCATTAAAAATCCTATATTACTCCATGCCCCAACTGATTTCCAACTTAGCACCTTAAAACCATTCTTCTCCATTAACAATCTCAAAGCATAAGGACTGAAAAAACTTAAATGCTCTGGTACCGTCATTAGAGGCCAGTACTTTCCTGTCAGTCTGGCGAACAAAGCATTTGTATTAGGTGTGCTTATTACCAGAATTCCTCCAGGTTTAAGAAAATCTACTAATCTGGACACGACTTTCACAGGCTCCCGGAGATGTTCGATAACATCCCAGAGAACAACAGCATCAAAGTATCCTTCAGAAGATGTATAGTCTTCAATCATTTGGCAGTCAATATTCCCTGAAACTTCAGGATTATTCTTTTTCGCTACCTCTATTGCATATTCAGAGATGTCAACTCCCCATATGTTAAAATGGACTTTGGCTGATTTGATAAAGTCACCGGTTGCACATCCCACATCCAGCACTTTTGCTCCATCAGAAAGGTCGTTCTTCCTTAGCAACTCAACTCTACGTTTACAAGATTTCTCTATTGCTTTGTCTTCAATATATTTTCCGCGTTTAAAATAAGTATCAGCATAAAGAAAATACAAATCGTTTTTCTTCGGGAGGTTGTAAACCTGAGCAAAACCACACTGTTTACATCGTACTAAAAGGTGGCAAGAGAATTTATATAATGGAATAAGCCTCCTTTCTGCACATAAACCACACTTGTTATCAAGATGAATATCAAATTTTTCCATATATAAACATTAAGGATAAATCTGCTAAAAGACTCCCCTCCAGATATCTCCGGTATAAATAGCGCTGACTATTGACTCACAACTTTGCCAACAGCCGGAACACTTATTAACCCAATCTCTCTGTTTATCTATTTTGTCATTTTTATACCATAGTTCATTAAAAGGCTGGCGCAGAAGATTCCCTACTATGGTACCGTTAAAGAGACATACAGGAACGTCTCCGTTTGGTAATATTCGTATATGGTTTGTAAGTGCAACACATCTGGGATTCGGGGTTTTTAAATTAAACAATAAACGATTTCGTAAGCCCTTAAGATGATATCTGTCAACTATCTTTTCCCGGATATTAGTGATTTTACCGGCATCTCTTATAAGTTGGTGCATGAATTTGATAAGAGACTCGCTTGAGAAACTTCCGAAAGGCTCAACAGATCTTTCAGGTGAAACAATTTTCTTGTTACTGTAAAGAGCATTTGTGGGATGGTTTGCTATTACAGGATACACAGGAACTCTATTTCTTGAGAACATATACTTAAGCCTGTAATAGCTGTCAACATCGCTCTCATTGACAATGGCTTGATTTATACCAAGATGAAAATCCAGATGAGAGCGCAAGCCGATCAGTTCTTTTACTGTATTGACCGCCTTCTTATAAGCGCCACTAACTCCCCTGAGTTCATCATGCCTTTCACCTATGCCGTCAATAGATACTTTGATATGAATCTTCTTAGGATTTTCAACCTCCTGCAAACATTTCACTGTCTTATTAGTTAATGTGCCGTTAGTTGTGATGTGGATCATATGAGGGGAAGCTGTTTTGTCAATACTGTTAATAACTTCCGGCAAATCCTTTCTTAAGAATGGTTCGCCGCCACTGATCCGCAATACGTCGATTCTATGAAGTTTGCTAAACAGCTTTTTAATTTCATTCGGAGCCAATTCCTTGTCAGCAGTATGTTGGTTTTTCCAGATATGACAAAAAACACATTTCAGATTACACTTTTTAGTAACAAAATAGGTTGCAAAATATGGATAGGCAACGATTCCTAATTTCTGACTTATAATAGATTTAAGAATGTGATAAATCATTTTCTATTTTTTCATCTACAGATCTGTTAGTAAGAGTGGAATGTTGTCTGCGCAATAGAGCGATTTGATCTGCAAGGATGCCAAAGAGGAATAAAAAGATTCCGCCCGATAACAGTGAAATACCTGTTTTGGATGCACTGCCGTAGAAGATGATGTTGTATATTATAAGAAATATCCCGATAAACCCGAAAATTGCAGAAGCAGGCACGAAAACCTTCAGTGGATTAAATAGAGAAACAGTTCTGATTATTAATATTAAGGCATTAAATCCATCCCTTAATATGCGGACATCACTTTTCCCGCCTATCCGTTTATGAGTTATGACAGGTACAAATTTCACATTATAACCATTTCCAATAAATGCCAAAGTCATTGTAGTGGAAATAGAATAACCGTTAGGATATATTGGAGTAAATTCAGAAAAAACACTTTTCCGAAAAAAACGTATTCCACAATTTATATCACAAATCTTTTCATTAGCCAAATAACCCGCTACAAGCTGCATGATCCATTTACCCGGCTGCCTCCACCATAATTTATGAGAATTTTTATGTCTTTGCCCAATAGTTAAATCATAGCCCTCTTTTTGAGCCTCTAAAAAGTAAGCAAGATTATCTATGTTTTGCTGCCCATCACCATCGAATGTAAGTACCCATTCATTCCTGGCCACCCGTACTCCTGCTTTTAAGGCGGCTCCATAACCTTGATTATAAGGTTTCTTTATTACTTTTATCTCTTTAAAGGTTCTAGCGATTTGAGTTGTATTATCAGTGGAGCCATCGTCAACAACTATGATTTCATCGCAGTTATAAGGCTTTCCAATCTTTTCAAGAACATGTCCAATTGCGTCCTCTTCGTTATAAACCGGGATCACAAGTGAGTAAAGCAAACTGTTATTATTTGCATTCATAATTCTTCATGATTTAAAGCATGAGTATTGAGCGCTGTCTGTATGAGACTATAAAAACCAGGGAGCCTTGACTCCGCTTATAGTACATTTGAGTAGTTTGTTATAACCATGACTCTGATTAGACATTTATGACCTGATCAGATTTTATAAAAAAAGAGGCATTTGCGTAATAATCTTAAGAACCGTCTGGGAATGTACAAATATGATCTTTCTACAGTTATTTTGTCATCAACGCGAAGTTCCCCTCCTTCAATTACCCTGCAGCGGATACCGCCACTGTCATTCATTGCTTCCTTTGCACCAGGGCCAATCTTTTCTTCCATATTATTGCATGGGTGACATTTTTCTTCTACCAGAACAAGGACAGTCCCAAGGCGTAGATTCCTGTCTACTAACTTGTTCAGTGAAATATTCTTTACCACTACCTGTCGCCTGCTTGCACCGGCAGGTATATCATAACCAAGCTTACGTGACACAGTTTCTATTACTTCAGTTTCTATTATGGTGATCTGTCCTGCTTTATTCTTTCCTGAACGATAATCACCTTCGATCCCGAAATTTGTTCGCACCATAACCTGGTTACAAGATTCGGTGGGGGCGTTTTGCTCCGGCACAATATGAATTGAAATAACTTCAGCCATTTTTAATTTATTCCTGTTTTTATTTTCTAACGATTGATTTTATCATGAGCCAACCCGCAAAGCAACCGATAACATAATGAGGAAGGTCCCACCATATAAAGGTGGTTCCAATTAAGGTACTGCCTAAAAATGTAGAACGAACAGATTCCAGGAATGGAGGGTGCCATAATTGCAGGAATTCAAGGAAACAGGTGGTTGCCAGAACTGAACACGCTACCCGGAAGGCAGAAGCATTAGGCAAGAACAAAATCACTACGAAACACCAGAATATTTCGTAAAAGATGCCTCCTCCATAATTATTAAACCACCAGGCGCCAGGCCCGGTATAAAACTTACTGGCAAAGCCGATTGGAGTTACTATTAACAATGAGATGAGACTGCGCAAACGAGGAGTACTCAAAAACATGAATGTCCTTATAAATCATTCTCTTCTTTTCTTGGAGTGCAGTGACCGTGTCACTGCTTTAATACACATCATCATGCCTGCCCGCCAAGCGTTCGGGTGGGAACGATGTACTCCGTAGACTTTAATTTGTGAATGACGCTCAAAGAAATAGTAATTAAGATTGGCCTGTTTCTTTTGAGCTATGTCTTTCTCTTTTCAAGAAACGCAGAAATTCTTTCTCTCCAATCTTCAGTTTCATATATTTTGTCGAAAACACTGCTTTCTGCTTTTAATTCTTTTTCAAAATCTTTTATACATTCCTGCATAGTCATTCTTAAAACCGACGAGACTGCTATAAACCCTTTTCCAGCAATAGTGCTCGCAATCGCTTTCGTTTCCGGAGGGACCAGTCTGGCGCTAACGGTTGCAACTCTAATATGACAAGCCATTGCCGGTTCCAAACCACCACCAAAGGCAGACGTTATTAACTGCGGCTATCAAAGGCTTATGTGAGTTCAGCATCTTATTTATAAGTTCTCTGTCCTCAGATAGCTTATTGATTTGCAAGATTGCAATATTATCTCATATGCCACAGGTAATATAATGTGCTTTCATTCTTGATTTGTGTTCTAACCCTCTAAAACAAAAGTCACGTCTATTGTCACTCGATACTCGGTAATTTTTCCGTCAACAATCTTTGCCTTTTGACTTACCACTTCCAACCCTGTTAAACCCCTGAGAGTTTTGTTCGCCCTGCCAATTGCCTCTTGAACTGCATCCTGCCAGCTTGTCGGTGATGCAGCCGTTAACCTGGTTACCCTTGCTACTGCCATTAGAATCACCTCCTTTCAAATGATTTTGAATAAAATTTCAAAATGGTATTATATCGTGCAATGCATAATTTTGAAGAATTATCTTTTTTTATATTTACAGTTGATTCATCGGCAAGGATTTTCTAGAATTGTATAAAGTTAAATTTTAATAAAAGCTACAATATATAAAGATGGGTAAAATCATAATTAATGAAGATAGATGCAAAGGTTGTGAACTTTGCATTGATGTATGCCCTTACGGGCTTTTAAAAATGTCTGTAGAGGTAAATCATTTTGGCTATCATATTGCACAATTTATAAATGGTGACAAATGCACTGCATGTAAATTTTGTGGTATGATGTGTCCGGACTTTGCTATCGATGTCTACAAATAGCCTGTCCCCAAACAATCCGTTTAAAATATCACATTAACACTTTGGACATAATCCAGCCTCTTCGTCATCTCCAACCTTTTAAGTAAAAGTTCCTTGCCTTGCCAATATTTATTGATATGATTATTTATCCAAAATTTCTTTTGAATTAAGCAGTAATGATTGACAAGATTTACAGGTATATTAAAGACAATAACAGGACAATCTCTGCATGTGAGTTAGTAGAGATGGTATTGAATATTAAAGGTGCAGATGATGAGGTGTCTAACAGATTGATCATAACCGCTATCGGAAATGATAATAGATTTAAAAGAGATAAAACAGGTTGGTCAGTCCTTAAGATTAAAAAACATGCAGTACCCATTCAGTAAACCGGATTTCCCTCCGATTTTATAGAAAAATACGTTTGTGAGTAAACTATGGTAAAAATAACTTTTATTGGACACTCCTCTGTTTGTATAAAAGAAGTCAAGACCATTTATATTGATTCGTTATTAAGTGAAATGTGAGAATAGCGCTTATAATTAAAAGACTTGATAAGCATAAGGTGTGTTGTTAGTATAAAAACTTTGGGAATTTAAGAATTGAAGAATTCCTTAATTCCTAAATATTACGGGTTAGGTAATTTACATGTTTAAGTCTACGACTATATTATCGGTAAGGCATAAAGGAGTTGTTGCCATAGGTGGTGATGGGCAGGTTACCATGAGCTCTTTTATAGTTAAAAAAAATGCGTGCAAGATACGCAGATTATATCATGAAAAGGTTATTGTAGGGTTTGCAGGATCGGCTGCCGATGCTTTTGCTCTTCTGGAAAGATTTGAATCAAAACTGGAAAAATTCCAGGGTAATGTACTCAGGAGTGCACATGAGCTTGCCAAGGACTGGCGCACAGACAAGGTATTGAGAAAGTTGGAATCGCTGTTGACGGCTGTCGACAAGGATTACTCTCTCCTTATTTCCGGTAATGGTGAGATAATTGAACCTGATGATGGAATAATAGGCATAGGTTCAGGTGGTCAATTTGCCACCGCCGCGGCAAGAGCCCTTGTAGCACATTCCGAACTCAGCACAAGACAAATAGTGGAAGAGGCGTTAAAGATAACGGCTGAAATATGTGTGTATACGAATGCAAATATTCGTGTGGAGGAGATCAAGTGAAGGAACTGACGCCAAAGAAGATAGTTGCAGAACTGGATAAATATATTGTCGGCCAGAAGGATGCGAAGCGAGCGGTTGCGATAGCAATCAGAAACAGATGGAGGAGGCTGCAGCTTTCTGATGAATTGCGTGAAGAGGTTATGCCAAAAAACATCATAATGATAGGCCCTACCGGTGTGGGCAAAACAGAAATTGCACGTAGAATTTCAAATTTAGTTAAAGCTCCTTTCTTGAAGGTAGAGGCATCTAAATATACCGAGGTAGGCTATCATGGACGTGACGTAGAGTCGATGATAAGAGACATCATGGAGATCGCCGTCAATATGGTTAGAACAGAGCAGATGGAGAAAGTAGGTGTAAAGGCAGAGATGAATACTGAGGAAAGATTGCTGGACCTGCTCCTGCCGTTACCTGAAAACAAAGAGGAGATAAAAGAAGTTAAAGAAGCAGGCGCAGAGGAAGAGAAAGCAGTAATTGAGAGGCAAGAAACAACTCGTGAGAAATTTAGAAACAAGTTGAGACAAGGCAACCTCGAAGACCGTATGGTAGAAATAAAAACCCAGGAGAAGCCTGTAGTAATGCAGGGCATTATTGCCGGAATTGAGGATATAGGTGTTGATTTTCAGAATGTAATCGAAAAGATGATTCCTCCACGGACACAGACAAAGAAAACTCCAATAAGTGAGGCAAGGAAAATTCTTAAACAGGAAGAGGCTGAAAAACTGATCGACAAGGACAAGGTTATTAAAGACGCATTGTATCGTGCAGAGAATACTGGAATAATATTTATAGATGAATTGGATAAGGTCGCAAGTCGTGAATCGGGCCACGGGCCTGATATATCGCGTGAGGGTGTGCAAAGAGATATTTTGCCCATTGTAGAGGGTTCTACAGTTGTTACCAGATACGGCATGGTCAAAACGGATAGGATACTTTTCATAGCTGCCGGCGCGTTTCATGTTTCAAAACCCTCAGATTTAATACCTGAACTACAAGGCAGATTCCCTATCAGGGTCGAACTGAAAGATTTAGGCAAAGAAGAGTTTGTAAGAATTCTCACAGAGCCTAAGAATGCACTTATAAAACAATATACCGAACTACTGAAGACTGAGGAAGTAAATCTCCAGTTTGAAAAAGACGCAATTGATGAAATAACCGATATTGCGGTTAAGATAAACAAAAGAAGTCAAAGTATCGGAGCAAGAAGACTGCATACGGTTATGGAGAAATTGTTGGAAGACGCGTCTTTTGATGCTCCTGACTTAAAAGATAAGGATATAGTAGTTGATGCTGAGTACGTGCGGGATAAGATGAAAGAGATTGTAAAGGATGAGGATTTAACTAAATATATACTATAATCTTAAAGTTCTTTAATATTGAATCTGAGAAAAGGACAATGTTTCCGTTTGCCGCCTGAGAAAAGATTCATTACTCACTTCATAGTAAGACAACAGAAAATTGGAAAGGCTGTTATCTGCCACATGCTTTTCAGCCCTCTCTCCTATTGGGCTTTTACCAGGCTTCAGCCTCTTAATCCACTTCGAGGCACCTCACCTTCCCCATCAACAATTATTGAGAAATCTTGATTAAAATGAGCAATATGCTTACTACACCATTAATCAGTGTTGTTCTCCCCACATTCAACAGAGAAAAACACTTACCCAGGGCAATAAACAGTGTTTTGAATCAAACATACAAGAACCTTGAGTTAATCATTGTAGATGACGGCTCAACTGATAATACCGAAGCAATTGTGAAAAGTTATTCTGATACGAGAATACGTTATTATAAACAAGAACTTAATAAAGGCGGCTCAGCTGCGCGGAATGTTGGCATTAAATTAGCCAGGGGAGAACTAATCTCGTTCCAGGACAGTGATGACGAATGGCTGCCTGAGAAACTTGAAAGGCAAGCAAGAAAGTTTAGTGACGTAGGCGATGACGTAGGTGTAATTTATTGCGGCTATGAAACAGTCTTTGAAAGAACCAATGAGGTTGTGTCAAAATCAATTCCTAATGAAAAAGGAAACGTTTACAAAAGAATGTTTATAGGGTGCATAACAGGAGCACTTACGGTGATTGCAAGGGCTTCCTGTTTTGAAAAAGCAGGTTTGTTTGACGAAAAAATGCAAAGTTGTCATGATTGGGATTTGTGGATTAGAGTTGCGAAATATTATAAATTTGACTATGTACCGGAAATATTGGCAAAGGCATATATTCACGGCAAACAGTTATCGACTAACCTGGAGGTAAAGATTAAGGGTAAGGAGAAAATTCTTGAAAAATATAGAGAAGAATTGATTAAAGATCCTTCATTTTATAAAAGATATCTTATGGGCCTGTATTTACAACATGCTATGATTGGAAATATTAGCAAAGGGCGTATATATTTACTGGATGTTTTGAAATTATATCCGCAACACCTGAAAGGTTATGTCCATCTTGTTTTTTCGTTTGCTATTCCATGGATATACCGCAGAGTATTAAAATCGTATTATGCCAAAAGCAGGGACGGTATAACTTACTACATAATTAATTGATTTGTACATTCATTATCTAAAGGAAAAACCTGCATGAGGATGTTAGTTTTTGCAAATAGAATGCAAAATGCAAAATTAAGCGTTAGAGAGTCTCATATACATAAGCATTTACAGAGAAATGGTGTAAAAATAATCTATTTTTATAACTTTTACTACAGGTATATTAATCTTGAAATGCTTGTAAATTATTTTAAGTTATTATTCTGCTTTTTAACGAAGAAAAAGGGAGATTTGATTTTAATCGCAAATGACAGGTCTGTCAATTTTCTAAGTTTTTTTAAGAAAATTGGATATAAACTTGTGATTGATATCATTGATAACCGTGCATTACAACGTTTGGCTTATAAGGTAGATGACTCTCCTGAGAAGATAGCTTTTTTACAAGATCTTCTTTTGAAAAACATAGATATTTGTGACTACATTTTTCCGGTTTCACAATCCTGTAAAGAGCTTTACCCTGAAAAATATCATAATAAAATTTTTGTAATAGAAAATGCTGCGGATCCGGTCTGGTTCAAATACAGTAAACTCCCGGAGGAGTTGTCAATAGGTTTTATTTCCGGAATTGCACCTGGAAGAGGAATAGAATTCTTAATTAAAGCGGGAGAAATAATTAAAGAAAAAGTGCCCGGTGTTAAGCTTTATATTGCGGGGACACCGGCAAAAAGATCGGAACAGTATTATGAAGACTTGAAAAACAGATATGAATCTTCCTGGATTTCTTTCTTTGATGATATTTCTTATAGTGTAAATGTCAATCAGTTTATTAGTAAATGTTTCTTAACTGTAATCCCTAACCCTGATCATATCTATTATCAAACAACTTTGCATTTAAAGTTATTTGACTCATTAGCATGTGGACGTCCCGTAGTTTCTACCAACTGTAAAGAGACTGCCAAAATCTTAAATACATATCATTGTGGATTAGCAAGTGATTTTACTGAACAGGACTTTGCAGGGAAGATTACTCGGCTACTTTTGGATCGAGAAGAGGCATCGGCAATGGGGAATAATGGGCGCAGGATAGTTGAAGATATTTACAACTGGGATAATATGGCCAGGAAGATAATTCATTACACAAGCTAAAGTCTCTTCTTTATAACCTTTGCAGGCACACCAACCGCTATAGAATAGGGAGGAATATCTTTTGTCACAACAGCGCCGGCGCCAATAACTGATCCCTTACCTATTGTAACACCGTCTAAAACAGTACTGCCAACGCCGAGCCATACGTCATCTTCAATCTTAATTCCAATAGCTTTTATTTTCTGTAAGCGAATAGGTGTTTTTGGGTCTTCGTATATATGATTCATCGGAACAATCCTTACATGTGCTGCAATCCTCACATCATTGCCAATTTCTAACCCACCATCCCCTAATCCACCTCCTCCAAACAGGATAGCAAATTCGTTAACAGAACAATCATTGCCAATCTTTATCCAGCCATCAGATGCTTTTATAACACAATTTGAATAAAAGTGTGAATTAGCGCCAATATCTATAAACGATTTTCCTTCACGATCGACTGAAAGTGTCGCTCCCCTCTCCACAACAACGTTATTACCAAGCCGTATCTTATAGCCATGCCTGACTATCGCCATTGGTGATATAAAAACATTTGTACCGGTCTTCCTTACACCGTGGAAAAGACATAATATCTTCTTAGCAAGGTGTTTTATTGGAGTATACAATTTGAGTCCGATAATATTTATCATGAGGTCACACATAGGCACTCTACCCCTTTTTTATTGTTCTAAGCATTTCATCCACTCTGTGTCTGAAAGTGTGGTTTTCTAAAACATTTTTCCTGCCTTGCTGTGCTATCTTCCTTGCTTCATCTGGATGTTCAAGATAATAATGGACAACCTCTTTTAACTCTTTATGGTTACGGTAAACAACCAGGTGCCGCCCTGACTCAAATAAACTTAAGACGTCCTTTTGGTCGTCAACTACCAAAAAAGCCCCACAGGCAAGGGCCTCAAAGACCTTCGGACTTGCCTGGTAACAAGGCACATTTCCTTTCATATCTTGATAATGTACAATAATAGCAATCATGGCAGCAGAATATATCTTAATCCACTCTTCAGGTTTCGTGTGATAACCCCTGATAAATTTTTTCAAATTTGATTCAACAGGTAAATTATTCCAGCCTGGTCCCCATATACCGAGGTCGTAGCCTGTCAGGCATTCCATCACTGCCTGCCTTTTTGCATAATCAGAAGTCCATGAACCCACACAACAGGCCTGAGTTTCATACTTCCTTCTTTCTGAGGTTGTCAATTCAACCGGCCTGTGGAAATCAGGATCACACGCAAACGGTAACCAGTGAAGGTTTGTAACGTTATATTCTTTCAAAATTTGCACTGCCTCTGTGCCTTGACAAAACACAAAATCATAGTATGGAGCAGCCTTAATTATTGATTTAAACGTATGTGGAGGATCTACTGTCCAAAGGACTGTTTTTACGCCCATACTCTTTAATTTCTCTATAGTATCCGGTAATATATTCCAACCACCGGCCTCTACATATATCTGCGGCTTAAACTCCGCAGCTTTTTCAAGAAGTATTTTGTTCAGTCTTCTTAAGTCCCAGTCTTGAAGAAAAGCAAACCGATCTCTCAGCCTTCCCGGTAAAGCAAAAGCTCTATTCTCAAAAAAGCAGGTTTCGCATCCGGCTTCTCTAAAGGCTTTTTCAATATAATCTGAAAAAGTTTTAAAATGTGGATTTATGTTCGAGGAAAAGAGCGTCTTCATTTATCCTTAAAGTTGAAGATGGTTATCAATAATACCTTTTAACCATATGTTCTTTTAACATAAAATATTTCTATTATTATTGAATTGTTAAATGTCACAATCAATAAGGAAGGAAATCAAACGGTTCTTGCAATTTATTCCATAATAGGTATATTTCTTAACATTTACGGTTAAACTTTTCAACAAAAATGAGATCTTTCCAGTTTTCGGAGGATAACTATCTTACCTGAAACCATTTCGAAAAAAGTTTACCAGAAAAATGACCTGTTAATTCAGTTAAATTCTTTTGCCGTTACCATGAGTTTCTTTCTCACACATTATTATCCACATAATTTAAATTTAAAGATTTACAAATAATTGTAAACAGACAAAACTTAGGATTATGCCATCTTACACAACAAGATACCTTACCAATGAAGAATACAAAGAGTGGGACACGTTGGTTTTACAATCTCCCAATTACAGTATATTTGATACTCTACTTTGGCTTGGCACTATATCATCCGTTCTAAAATGTAACATTAAGTTTTTAGGAGTATTTAAGAATAATAATCTGGTTGGTGGCATAGCCATTAACGTGACTGAAAGATTTGGAATAAAGATAGCAAAGACTCCATATATGTGCAATTTTAATAGTTGCCATTACATTCCCAGAAAGACACTGATTAAAAGCAAGCAGGAAAGGCACATTCACAGTGTTATTACGTCAATCTCTGAAAGACTGCAAAATGATTATCATTCTATTGTTATTACGAATCATCCTGAGCTTAAGGATGTAAGAGGTTTTAGGTTAAAAGACTGGAGACAAAACATACTTTATTCTTATCGGGTATGTCTCAGGAAAGTGGATTTTTCTTTAATACCACCAACAAAAAGAAGACAGATAAAAAAGGCAAAGAAAAACCGGATTGTAACTGAAGAAGTGAATGGCGTAAAGTCCACTTATAGTATAATAAATCGTACATACGTCAGGCAGAACAAAAAATGCCCACTGACCTTTGATGAATTGTCTGAAATATACAAAATAATAAATGATGATATTATTATTCTGGCTGCCAGGGAACAGGAGAAGGAAAGGTATATAGCAGTATACGTGTCTCTTATTGATAAAAAAAAGAATTGCGTTTACGGTCTTTTTAATGGGTATGACACGGAATTCGCAGATTCAGGGGCGAATTCGCTTTTGCTCTGGGAGGCAATAGAATATTTCAGAGATAATGAGTTTGAATTTTTTGATACCGGTGAGGCTCTGATGCCGTCTAAAGCCAATTTTAAAAGTGAATTTTCTGCTGATTTAGTACCATATTATCAGGTTTCAAAATCAAATTTGCTGTTTAAGCTCCTGTGGCATTTTACTAGAGGCAAGATTGCACAGCGATAATATACAAAAGAACTTCCCTTGCAAGAGAGATTACAGAATAGTTTTCATTATTATCTTTGCCTTTTCATTTTATGATAAAGGTTTCTAAAAAAAAGATATACCCTGGCATTGAAGGAATTTAATACAAAAACATCAACCTCTTCTCTCTTCTTATCAGTTAATTGAGTTTTGTAGAGTTCAGTTCCACGTAAGAAATCGTACTCTGAATACCCTTTATTTATTGCGTCTTCAATTGCAAGGCTTGTCAGTATATTCCCAACACGATCCTTGGACCACTTCGGATCCCATCCTCCTTGATAGTAAAAAAGTTTGTTATTATATTTAAAGGTGTATAATGTGGCCACATAGTCTTCACGTACTCTAAGAAAATATAGTCTTAGCATATCTGAGTTCAGGAATATCCTGGCAATTTTCTTGTGAAATTTCCTGATATCATTTCTAATAAAATGTCCTTTATGCTTCACAATCACCCATCTTTTTTCATGTAGTTCGAACAACCTTTCCATTGCATCGTCTATTTCATCTGGATTTTCCCATATCACCAACTCAAAATCATCGTATTTCTTGTGTAAACTCCGTCTCTTTCTCTTGATCGTGTTCCTAATATTCCCACTTAAAGAGGAGTAGAAATCTTCAATTTGGTCTGGTAAAGGTATATAGGGGCAGACCTGAGATATCTCTGATTGAAAAGGCCTGTTCCCCATAATCTCTTTAAGCAATCTACCGGTTAAAGAAGTTGCGGGTATGTTGCTCAGGAGGCAAAAGTCCCATCTGTTCTCCTTAAACAGGTACTCAACTATTGCCTCCAGGGCCTCTTTCTCCCTCCCTTGATAAAGAATAAAATCAAGGTGATCTGAAGAGACAGGCATTGTCCCGAGAAACCTTATATAATTCAGGACAGAAATAATACTTATCTTTTTTTTATCTTTACACAATGGTGCAAGACCAACCAGGTTTTCATTTTCATCATATACGGCTAAAATAAAGAGTTGCTTGTCTTCCTGAAAACACTCCCACCATGTATGCATCCACTCCCATGTAAGGAAGATTGTGTCGCATTTACTCTTCTCCAGTAGCGATGTCCAGTCTTCTTTTAATCTCAAAAACCCATCCTGGTCATTGATTCTTTTGATGAAAAGCATAGTGAAGAGTTGTTTTCTTTGTTGTTTTCAAGAAAATCATATTCATGGAATAGAACAACGATAACAGGCTGTCTGTCCGAGGCACGCCTTGCTGATTTAACTGTCTGGCGTAGTTCAATAAGATCGCATGTTGCCGGCACGAATTTCAGTAGAGAGGATTTCATTGCTTCAATTGATTCATTTGCTGAAAAGCAATTGAATCCAAGCTTTTCTACTGCCCGTATAGTATTCAAGTCATAAGTGTTCCACGGCGGAACAAAGGTAGCTATTCTTATATCAAGCATCTCCTCCAGATAATCTTGCCCTATTGCTATCTTTTCCATCTGACTGTTTAAATCAAGCCCTGAAAACTCTGTATAGTCAAAGTCCGCCTTTTTGCGAATTGCCTGATGGGAATAACCGTGAAGGGCTACTTCCAGAATCTCTTCCTTGACCGCGTTTTTCAGTATAGCCGCTTTCTTTAGAGTTAATGGTACAACTTCCTGAGGGCGGATATCATGTTCGTCTCCAGCGCATGCATATGGAATAACTCCAAATGTACATGCAGCATTGTATTTTCGAAAAGTATTGATCAATTTAACTTCAAATTCAGTTGAGCTAAGGCTGGAATAATCATCAAATCGAAACACTACCGTAATCTGCTTTTCTGGAGGAGCTCCCTCAACCTCGGTGTTGAGCGAAAGAAATAATATAACCGGTATTGCAATTAAAGCGCTTTTTATTATCTTCTTTCGGAGAAATTCTAATTGCCACATCAATATCTCCCCACATAATAAACATCGATTCTGATAATGGGTTTTCCAGGACTCATCGCCATCTTAATCAATTGGCTGCTTACTTTCCATAATATTAAACATATATTTTTATATCATCAAGAATATTCGTTTTGTCAAATTGTGAATGAACCATGTAGAAAATAAAAGTTGAAATCTTATGGTATCTTGTTTTAATGCTTTTCTGAGTGCAAAAAGTATTTTTCTTATCGTCTGCCAGCATCACAAGTTTATGGCTTTACTAAGTGGAAAATACCACAGCTTCCCCAGGATATATGCAGAAGAAAGATTAAAATAAATATGAAACAGGTTTAGCGAATATTCTGAGTTCATAATCTTTTTGCTGTAATATTGACATTAACTATCATTAATAGTACGATGAATTCATGCGGAAAGATTTTTTAGTATTCGGAAGCCCGCTGATTGGGGAAGAGGAGATCAAGGAGGTAGTGGACTCGTTAAGATCCGGATGGATTGGAACGGGACCTAAGGTGGCAAAGTTTGAAAAGATGTTTCGTGAATACAAAGGTGTCCCCTTTGCCGTGGCCCTGAATTCATGCACGGCGGCTCTGCATCTCTCCCTTCTTGCGATTGGCTTAAAACCGGGGGACGAAGTAATCACAACTACGATGACTTTCTGTGCCTCTGTAAACGCCATTATACACGCAAAGGCCACTCCAGTATTTGTAGATTGTCAACGAGACACGATGAATGTCGATCCCCGGGAAATTGAAAAAAACATTACCCATAAAACCAGAGCTATCCTCCCAGTCCACTTTGCGGGACGCCCCTGCGATATGGACGCTATTATGGATATAGCGAAAAAACATAAACTGAAAGTAATTGAAGATTGCGCCCATGCCATTGAAGCTGAATATAAAGGGAATAAGACCGGTACTTTTGGAGATCTGGCATGTTTCAGCTTCTATGTAACGAAAAATATTATTACTGGTGAGGGAGGAATGGTTATAACGCTGCACGAGGAGTATGCGGATACAATAAAAGTACTCGGGCTTCACGGGATGTCGAGAGATGCCTGGAAGAGATTCAGCGATGATGGATATAAGCACTATCAAGTTGTTTATCCCGGTTTTAAATATAATATGATGGATCTGCAGGCAAGCATCGGTATCCACCAGCTTAAAAAAGTACAGGCAAACTGGAAAAAACGAAAAGCTATATGGAGCGCCTACAACAAAGCTTTCAAGGACATGCCAGTCGAAACCCCTGCCCCTGTCGAGGGTAATACAAAACACGCTTTCCACCTATACACAATCCTGGTTGATAAAGAGAAGACTGGCATATCAAGAGATGCATTTCTTGACGCCATGACGCTTGAAAATATTGGTGTTGGCGTCCACTACCGCAGTATTTTGACACACCCTTATTATCAACAGACATTTAAATTGAATCCCGAGGACTACCCTAACTCATACTATATTGGCGAAAGAACTGTCAGTCTGCCTTTTTCTGCCAAATTGACCGATAAAGACGTTAATGACGTTATTGAGGCGGTTCGGAGGGTATTGGGCAAAGGCTGATACTCTTTTGCTATCCCTTAGTTCCATGAAAACTAATCCGGAATTGTCTCACAAATCTTCCTGCGGGACATAGACTGTACCGTCGTGCAAGGAACCATTTCTACAAATTAAAAGAGGACGCTTCCTTACCATCAGAAACAAAATGAACAAAACCTGAACGGAAAATGAAAACATCTATTATTGAAGACGAAAATAACGGATTAAGAAATAAGGTAACTAAGGGAACCACATGGAACTTTTTCTCTCAAATTTGTGACCAGGGGTTGTCACTTGTGGTTACTATTATACTGGCCAGGATCTTATATCCTTCAGATTTCGGGATAGTGGCGTTGTCTGTTGTTTTTGTTGGCCTGATGGAGCTTTTTCAGAATCTGGGAATGGGTTCCGCTATAATACAGAAAAAAAATATCGGAGATGATTACCTTTCCACATCCTTTTGGACAGGCATATTTACCGGTATATGTATTGCCGTAATACTCGTAATCATTTCACCATTTGCAGCAAATTTTTACAAAAAAGAGATTCTCAAGTACATTATAATTGTTTCATCCGCCGGTTTTCTGGTTGGGCCTTTCACCTCCATCCACATTACTATTCTTACCAAGAAATTAGATTTTCGTAAAATCGCTTATATTAAGATAAGTACGAAAATGATATCCGGGATTATATCTGTTTGCCTGGCGCTATCCGGCTCCGGGGTCTGGAGCCTGGTACTTGGAAGCCTGATGGCACAGGCATTAATGACTCCGATAATCTGGTACATTGTAGGATGGCGCCCTTCTTTAATCTTCAGCAGAAAGTGCTTTAAGGATCTTTTCAGTTTTAGTTCGAACATACTTGCTTTCGATTTCTTTAACTATTTTGCAAGAAATTTTGATAACCTTATTATTGGAAAGATTCTCGGAGCAAAATCACTGGGATACTACTCTCTCGCCTATAACCTTATGTTGAAACCGCTTCAATACATTTCGTGGTCTATTACCAGAGTATTATTTCCTGCATTTTCTAATATACAGGAGGAGAAAGAACGGGTTCGTGATATATATATTAAAGTCATACGATCAATATCGTTAATTACCTTTCCAATGATGGGAGGTCTTATGATGGTTTCAAACGAAGTTGTTTTAACATTGTATGGGTCCACATGGGCGCCCGTTATTATCCTGGTTCAACTATTATGTGTTGTCGGCGCTATGCAATCAATAGGTACGACTGTCGGGACTATTTATAACTCTCAGGGAAGGCCGGATCTATTATTAAAAACCGGCTTGGTATCATCCGCAATTGATGTGATATCTTTTATTATCGGAATTAAGTGGGGTTTAAACGGTTTAATTAGTGGGTATATTATTGCAACTGTTCTTACTACCATTCTTTGTCAGTATTTTGCCAACAGATTAATCTCCCTTAAGATGTTAACTTTTTTAAAGGCATTAGTGCCTGCCGCATTATGTTCTTTATTCATGATTTCGGGGTTAATATTATTTAAATATTTAAATTTTACGGTTTTTCAGTTGAGTGTCGTACCAACACTTATTCTATCCATAGTGTTAGGCATGGTTTTCTATACTGTTTTACTGCTTTCAATTTTCAAAACTCCAGAAGTTGAAGAGGTAGTAAAGCTGTTAAGGAAAAAATAGAAATGTGAATGTATTGCTTATTAGCAAACTTCCTTAAATGAACCCGTATCATCCTTTAATAGCACACCTTATACATTTGACTTCCCTTTTTAAGTACATATAATATTGAAGGAGAAGATGTTTAAAATGCTTGGAAAACTGAAATATTGGGTTAAAACAAAAAGAGGTGTTTATCCAAACATTAAGGAAATACGCCATTTTGTCCGGCTACAACAACCCGTAACCATGCTAATGGGACCTCAATATAAACGAAGCCGCAAATCCATTGAAATTAATATTACCGATCGGTGTAACCTGAGATGCATCAACTGTGATATGTCATGCAGACAGGCTCCTTCCAGGGAACAAATGACAGTTGAACAAATAGCAAAATTTGTTAAGGAAAGCATAGATAATAATATGAAATGGGGGAAAATAAGGTTGTTGGGGGGAGAACCCACTTTGCATCCTGATATATTAAGAATATTTGATTTGTTGCTAGGTTACAAAGATAACCATTCCCGGGAGTGTAGTATTCAACTTGTTACAAACGGTTTTGGCAAAACAGCCAGAAAAATTTTGTCCGAAATTCCCGAAGGGATTGAAGTCGAAAATTCACAAAAAGAATCTAACTATCAACTTTTTCATCCATTTAATATGGCTCCTGTAGATAACAGACTAAACAGGTTTGTTGATTATTCAAACGGATGCAGGATTACTACTTTTGTCTGTGGAATGGGCTTAACTTCCCATGGCTATTATCCATGCATGGTTGCTGGGGGTATAGATAGAATTTTCAGATTTAACTGTGGGAGGAAAACAATCCCTTCTGCCGATGATTCAATGATCGACTTGCTTAGGATTTTTTGTAAGTTTTGTGGACATTTCATGCCTCTAAAACCTACAGATAAGGAAATAATGTCCCCAACCTGGGCAAAGGCTTATGAAAAATATATAAACAGGAAGTCAGACCTTTCTTTGTATTGAATATGATTAAAATAGCCCATGTAATGCGGGTCTATCTTGAACAACCAGAGACATTCATCTGGCAGTACATCCACAACTTCACCAGAGTAACGCCAGTCGTTATTGCCAGAAGAACCATGAATCTTGACCAGTTCCCGGTTGCCAACGGTTTTATCAAACCGACTTATGGCCCTAAATTAAGTTATCCATGGACCATGGATAACATATACAGGAGGATATTTCATGATCCTTCTGGGTATGCGGCAAGTATAATAAAGAGAAACAATGTTAAGGCCATTCATGCCCACTTTGGTCCTTTAGGCTTTTCTTATTTACCTCTTTCTATATCTTTAAATATTCCGTTGATTGTTAATTTTTATGGCTATGATTTATCCAGAAATGATATAATTTTAGAAAACAGAACAGCTTATACTGAACTGTTTGAACATGGGACCAGATTTCTCGTGGAAGGCCCTGTCATGCGCAAGAAGCTAACGTCCATCGGGTGTCCGGATGAAAAAATATCCATTCAGAGAATTGCCATAAACCTGGAAAATTATAAATTTAAAGTCCGCTCATGGGATGAGAAAAGACCTGTCAGACTATTGTTTGCTGGAAGATTTGTTGAAAAAAAAGGACTGGAATTTGCGCTGCGTGCCCTTGCAAAGGTTAAAAAAGACTTCGTATTCCGGTTCAGGATTATCGGTGCGGGAGAACTGGAAGAACAACTCCACTCACTCGCCAACACCCTCGGCTTTGATAAAGAAATAGAGTGGCTTGGGATGAAAACTCATAGAGACGTAATTGAGGAAATAAATAATTGTGACATACTGATTCAGCCCAGTGTAACTGCCAGAAACGGCGATAGCGAGGGCGGCGCACCTACCGTAATTCTCGAGGCCCAGGCATGCGGAGTTCCGGTTATAACCACAACTCACGCCGACATTCCATATATTACAGTCAATTCCAAGAGTGCCATGTTATCATCAGAGAGGGACGTGGAACACCTTGAGAGAAATATTCGTTACCTTCTCAACACATCTGCTGTATGGGCCGAAATGGGTACGTTGGGAAGAAAGCATGTTGAATGTTACCATGATGTAAAAAAAGAGGTTATCGCTCTGGAGAATATGTATAAAGAAATATTAATGAAAAACAGTTGAAATCTTGTGGTTTTCTGATTCATAAGTTAAAAACTCTGTTTCTTATTACTATATGAGCATCTATGTGTTACTGGTTTTCGAAATAAAAACATTTTTTCGTTATTACAGAAACAGGTATCATGAATATCCAATTAAATTTTAATCCGGTAAAGATCACTAAATATTTAACTGTGTCCGTCTGCTTTCTTTTATTAGCACATGCCGCGGTGCAATTTTCCGTTTTTTATCTGGACCACAATGATGTATTTGGTCTTGTTGAAATGTTTGATGTTGACAGTGAAAAGAACATTCCTACTTTTTACTCTTTTTTGACACTGTTGTTTTCCTCAGCCCTTTTATCAATTATTGCCTTTGGCAAGAAAGTAAATAATTCAGGCTATTGGCTGCACTGGACAGGCATGGCAGCTATTTTTCTATTTTTGTCTATAGATGAATTCGCGTCAATTCATGAGTTATTCAACCGGCCCATTAGCCTGGCACTTAATGTATCAAGGCACATTAACATGGAGGACGCAAGTGATTATCCACGCTATCTATGGGTAATTCCTTACGGTATTCTTGTAATAGTTTTTTTCCTTACTTATTTAAGATTTTTATTAGATCTACCCGGGGAAGTGAAGTTATTGTTTTTCATTGCGGGGTTAATTTTTGTTTCAGGAGCCATAGGATGTGAATTGATTTGGGAAATATGGTACGATCCGGGAGTCAGTCATACCATCGGTGACGAAATTATTACAACTGTTGAGGAAATGTTAGAAATGGCAGGAATAATTGTTTTTATTTACGCCCTGTTATCGTATATAAAATCCGAATACAGAAAACTGACGATTACAATATCGTTATAGGAAGGTGAAAACCCCTTTAGCCCGCAACTTTAGATAGCACGGATATAAATAATCAGTGAAAGCTGAGACAATAGAGAACGAACATATTAAAATGAACGAGAATCCGAAAAGAATTGTCAGTTTCGCAAACAGGCCCCAGGGATAATCGACAAAGGTAGTTGAAGTCCATATTGCCAGGCATATGCCGATTCCAGATACTACCGGTAACAGTGTAATAGAAAACATTGATAGTAGTGACGTATGCGGAACCGTTTGTTTCATCATCCAGATAAGAATAGCTACAGGAATGATGTATCTGCTGCCAATTACTATGACAGTCATTTCTATTTGTTTGGCTATAACTGAACCCATAATAAACTTGTCTCTCAATTCGAAGATTTTCAGGTCAAACTCGTTTCCGGGCAAAAGATATAGAACCCAGACTACCAGAGTTACCATGCTCCCTTTCGCTACGACAGATGTCTTTTCAGAAATAGCCCATACGGCCACCAGAAGGGGAAAGGCAACTACGTGTGATGCATGATTGATACTACCGGACGTTCCAAGATAGAAAAAAACAACCCACAAGGCCAACCATACACCAACTGCTTTTGGCGTCCGCCGGCTTACAATAATCAAGGGAATAAGGCTTAATAGCAGTAATATGGTTTTTACTCCCGCACTGGCAGGCCATGCAACAATCACGATACAAGGAAGAACACCAAGTATTCCATAACCTGTAATGGTCACCCTTCTTTTGTCCAGTCGTAATCTCCACAAAAGAAAAGTGATTCCCATGAACAGAACGATTAATGTCAAAACCCATCTGTCCGGCATGACTATCTGATGGTAAACGTTGTAGAATGTCAGCCGTCTGATAGCCATACCGGTTAATATTGCGAAGAAAATAACCAGCCAGCCCGGGTGACGCATCACTCCCCAGGCAAACAAAGGTATGATCACCACCGCCCAGTTTAAAGGATGATATGGATTAGTTGCTACAAAAATCACAGAAAAGATGAGCGTTATAAAAAACGCCAGAGAAGGATCTTTGGTACCGAGGCTTCTTTTTCTAATAATCTGATAGTATAACCTTGGTAAGGTTACCATCAAGGTTAAGGCCAGACCAACTTTTGTGGGATTATCAAGAATATTATTAGCACTAAAGGGGAAGTTATTGGATATATAGTCTAAGATTCCGGAATACAATTCAATACCAGTCAATGCACAGATCCCTCCGATCCAGAACGCAATATATTTGATCCTGGAACGTATTCCCCATTTATATTCATCATTGGATAGAGCAACAAACGCAAAAAGTGTTAAAGAACATAAAGTTGCCAGAACAACAAGTATACATAAGAGAGGGGATCTCTCTCTTCCCATTTTAGCGAGACGTATCTTACGAAGTTCATTCAGGTCCGATATATCAGGATTTCCGGCAATAATCTGGGAAAATCTACTTAACAAAATAGACCGATATTCAGGAGTCAAGGAGAGCAAGTCAAGAGCAGGCAAAGCAGTGGATTTGTAAAACGGAGAAACACCGGCTAAAATAGAGAGAGTTGGCGCCCAATCGATCTGGAGGACTTTTCTGGGTCCACCGCTTTTAACGTTTTGGCCTGAAAGAATAAATGGGGTGTCTATAACAAATTCTGTGCGGTCTACATGAAAACCGTTATCGTCCATACCATGCTCAGCAGTAATTAAGACTATATCCTCCTCAGTAGTTAATTCCACAAGCTGACGCACATAATTATCAAGCAATTTAAGAGTGGACAAATAGTTGGATGAAAGCGGCGTTTCAAGATGCCCGATAGAATCCATTGTAACAAATTGAACTGCTGCAATGTCCCACTTCTCGTTCTTCAGGAAATCGCAGGCTTGGTCAAAAATATATTTTGCGTCTTCCCTGTATTGACTGAAAAGGAAGCCTTTAGGAACAAATGCAGAAAGGTCTGTGTCTCTGCCATAAGCGCCGCGTAGACAATCAGAACTGAAGATTATCGCACGCTTTTTTTGTTGAGTTACACGCTTGAAAAGATTGTCATAGGCTGAAGGTTTTACTGAATCTGAAAAATCGTCAACAATAGATAAAGGGCTTAATATAACCCCGGAGAATATTGCATGGTCTCCCGCGACTGACAACGGTGCTGAAACTACCCTGGAAATTCCCCAGGCCCCCTGCCTGCGAAGGCTGGAAATAAATGGCATTTTTTCACTGAACATGGAATCCTTACGTGTGGAATCGAGGAGTATCACGAGCATCCGTCCATTCGATGCAGGCGGAGATGCGGGATCTTTAATTTCCTGAATATCTACTCCGGTTTCAACCGATAGTAGCTCGAAACTGATAAAGCCGGCAGCAGAAAAAAAGATTAACAGTGCCAGTATAAAACAAATAGGTTTTGAACATTTAGCCCATGGAAAGTTGTTTATGAGAGAAGTTTTCAATTTTAATTATAAAAGATGGTTTTATAGAAGATTGCTTTTTTGTACTTTGTAGAATAATAGTATTACAATCAGGAAAAAACAATCTCTTTCTCTAACTTTGATCCTGGCAGAATCTTCTATATGTATAGATATGCAGGAAAATATAAAGAAGGTTTGAATAGTATAGCCAAAATAGCGGAAGGATATTATAATATCCGTTTGATACTTTCCGGAGTTGTATGTCAGGAGAAAAAGAATATCCTTTAATAAATATCGAGAAGCGGCCTTTTTAATTGATGGATAATATCTCCCTACTTAAAATAGCCTTTATTTATAATCCTGCTTCGGGCGCCGGTAAGGCTTTGCTTCATCTGGATTACTTCAAGAGATTGATTAATAAAAGATGGGAGTTTAAGTCTTTTAGTACGGATAAAGACTTTGTTTCAGAGCAGGTAAGGAACTTGTGCGAGCAGGGTTACAACCGTATAATTGTTTCCGGCGGAGATGGAACAGTAAGGGAAGTAATAAACGGAATCATGATCTCTAAAAGAGACCCGATTGTTGGAATCATACCAGAGGGCACCGGTAATGATCTTGCAAGGGCATTGGGTTACTATAAAAAGTTTGTGGATAATCCAACAAGATATCTGAATGATCTTGTAACGGGAATAGAAGAATCTCAATACCAATTTTGCCGCATATTATCACTGAATGGTAAAGTCTATTTTGCAAATTATCTTGGAATTGGTTTTGATGCCAGAGTCGCCAGAAAATTTCATGAAAAAAGATCCCTGCCTCTTTTTAGCCGTTTAATTTATCTGATTTGTATTATCAATAGCCTTCCCTTTAAAGTAAAAGAACAGATAAGCATCTCTTTTAAAGATACAGAATCACGGCATTACGAAAAATCAATTAAAAATTTTAGAAATCTGTTATTGATCAACATACCCTCTTACGCGGGTGGTCTTGTAAAAATAAGAGATATAGACCTGAAGGGAAGCGCTTTTCATTTAATGTTGATGAACGGAATCCTGGGAATGCTTTTCTTTCTGCTCAGAGACAAGCTGCCGGAAGCCCTTTTACCCGGAAGAGGATTTGATGTTTATAAAACAGACGAAGTGGAAATCAGCCTGCCTCACAACAAGGTCTTGATCCAGATTGATGGAGAGGACTTTACAGATTGCCTTGGCAGCCTGAAAAAACTCATAATCAAGACTGCCGGCAGAATAAGGTTCTTTCTGTAGCACATAGAGACCAACATGACAAACTGGTTCTATGTGGCCTGATACTTTAATGCAATACTTTATGTTCTTTTACGGAAGATAGGATTAGAATTTGGAAGTAGCCTCAAACCAATTTGATTTCTAAACTGATTACAATATATGCTGAGAGTAGAGAAAAGAATTATTTAAAGAAAGGGTTACCATGTTTCTATGAAAAAAATATTTCTTTGTCTTTTTATTTCACTACTTATCGGTTTAATTTTATGTGAATTAATAACCCGGCCGATATTCTTAAAGAGATTTACTACTGGAAAATTTGATAAAGCGGAGCCAACCGTACTGATTTTAGGGGATTCTCAATCTTTATTTTATCCAGATATGTTGAGAAAACAGATGTCCCCGTTTAATGTGATTAATGTGAGTGAAAGCGGAACAACGTTTGATCATTATCTTGCAAAAATGAAAAGAATCATAAGTGTTTTTCATCCGAATGTTATTGTTGTTGCTGTTAATGCAGATAATGATGTTTTGGATATTAGGGATTTTCTGTACGCTCCGCGGCTGGAAGCTTTAAAGCTTTTTTTACTAGAGCGTTTTTCTCTGTGTCATATCCTTGAAGAGAGTTATGTTAATTATAAATATCGAAAATACCGAAATTTCAAAATGGATCTTGAAGGAAATACATTCAAAAAACCGAATCCCATGCTGAAAGAAGAAGCCAGTAATAGTCCGGATATTGTTTTGGAGAATATTTTAATCAGTACGCCAGAATTGGAAAAATGTTGGATACTTGTTGGTAAATTTTTATGGAAAATGAAAAGGGTTGCGGACAAACATGATACACAATTAGTTGTATTCGTGATTCCAGCCTCGGTTCAAGTCCACCGTAAGTATGAAATGATTTTTACTCAAGCAGGATATAATATTCCAAATGAGGGACTAATGCAGAATAAAATCCAAAACCGTCTTAAGGAAATAGCAATACGTTATGATATTCATTTTTTTGACCCATTAGAGCAAATGCAGAGTTTGTCTGATAAATACTTGTTTTATACAAATGACACTCATCTAAATAAGGAGGGTCGGAAGGTTATAAGTGAACTTTTAGCAGCATATTTGAAAGGAATCTTCGAGTCTCGTCACTTGACAAACTCTTTTTAATTTCATAATGCCCTCTCTCTTAAGTATGGTATTATGATAGAGTAAAATACCCTAAAATACACATGATTACTTAATGAGGTACAATATAGACAAATGACTATTATTATTGCATTTATTTTAAAATCTTGCTAAAGAAAACAAGGCTTTACAGATTTGTATTATAGATAACTGCATGTCAGGTTTCAGGATAATTATATGACAGTTGAAACTAATAAAAAATACAAGTCAGGATTTGTGACGATATGGGGACGGCCTAATGTAGGCAAGTCAACACTGCTCAATATACTTGTTGGTGAAAAGGTAGCGATTGTTACTCCGAGACCGCAAACAACACGTAACAGGATCTCAGGTATCTGCGAGACGGAGGACGGGCAGATTGTTTTTCTTGATACACCGGGAATATTGAAACCTAAGCAGAAACTGGATGAGTATCTGGTTAAGTCCGCACGCTCCTGCCTTAGAGATGCGGATGTGGTCTTATTTGTTGTAGACGGCACAACTCCACCGCACAGCGATGACAAACGTGCTGCCAAACTGATACGCAATATTAATAAGGATATCCTGCTGGTAATCAATAAACTGGATATTGCCGATGTGCCAAATCTCGATGCTATTATTGCAGAATATAAAAAGCTTGGAAATTTTAAAGGTGGTGTTGCTGTTTCTGCCATAACACAAGTTAATCTTCCGATACTGATCAAAAAGATACTTGAACTATTGCCGGAAAATCCAGCCTACTATCCTGAAGGTACAGTTACAGATCAGCAGGAGAAGCTGGCAATTGCAGAGCTTATCCGTGAGCAGGTACTGCTTTCTGTAAGACAGGAAATTCCACATGGAGTGGCGGTAGTAATAAAGGAGGTTGTGTCAAGGAGTAACGAACTTGATTACATATCGGCGAATGTATACGTTGAAAAGCAAAGCCATAAATTGATTGTTGTTGGTCAAGGCGGACAAATGTTAAAGGAAATAGGAAGAAAGTCACGGGAAGGGATCCAGGAGCTTTTAGGTAAAAAGGTTTATCTGGACCTCTGGGTCAAGGTCAGCAAAAACTGGCGAAAAGATGAAGCAGCGTTAGACCGCTTTGGATATAAGTAGAAGAATGGATTTAGTCTTCACTAAACATCAGAGGATTATGGTATGCATACAATTCAAATTGAATATTTCAGGCAATATATAATAAGCAGTATCTTTTCCGTGACATTAATGATGGTGACGTATGTCGCTATCATGTCAGTCGTGTTTGCACAGGAAAAAGAACTACCGCCAGAAATACAGGCTGACATATTAATTAGTGCGGCGAAAAAGGATATACAGGCTGGAAAATGGAAAGATGCGGTAGAGGGCCTTGAAAAAGCGCTGAAACTGGGAGTGAAACTTCCCGGTGAATTTCATTTCTATTACGGCAAGGCTCTTTTCAAAATTGGAAATTACGATGAGTCACTGTCAAGTCTTACCAGTTATCTCACACTGGTAGGAAAGGATGGGGAACATTACGAAGAGGCTATTACATTGGTCGTGGATGCCAGGGACGAGCAAGAGGATGCAAAACTGCGGTCGTTAGAATCAACACATCAGAGAACAGAAGCCTCTGACGAAACCGAGAAAGATATGCAGTTTATAAAAGGTGGTTGTTTTGACATGGGTGATATCTTTGGTGATGGAAGCGGTGATGAGAAGCCGGTGCACAAAGTATGCGTAAGTGATTTTTACATGGGTAAGACTGAGGTAACTCAAAAACAATGGATTGACGTAATGGGCAATAATCCGTCTAAATTCAAATGTGATGACTGCCCGGTTGAAAGAGTCAACTGGGACGATGTTCAGGATTTTATGAAAAAGTTGAATAAGGCAACAGGCATGAATTACCGCCTTCCTACGGAAGCGGAGTGGGAATACGCAGCAAGGAGTGGAGGCTCGAATGAGAAATGGGTTGGAACCGGCAAGGAATCTGAACTTGGCACATACGCATGGTATAGTGGTAATTCAAGATCCAGCACTCATGCTGTGGCCGGAAAGGAACCAAACGGACTAGGCCTTTATGATATGATGGGAAATGTCTGGGAATGGTGCTCGGACCTGTATGACAGTGACTATTATGAAAACAGTCCGGCAAAGAACCCGCAAGGGCCTTCGGACGGCCTGCACCGTGTTATACGCGGCGGCGGCTGGCGCAGCAAAGCAAAGTCCTTACGCACAACAGAACGCAACTATTTTGATCCAAGTAGCAAAAAATTCAGTGACATAGGCTTCCGTCTTGCCAGGAGTCCTTAACATTTTCTCTCACTACGAAAGCTAAACTAGTTTTTCATTGTTTTGTTATGAACTGCTTAAACAATGAATAATTTCCCTCTCAATCCTACCATAATGGGTATTATAGTCCGTGGATTTATATTCACCAATTAATTAAGCTGCTTTTTGTGAAGAAATTCAAAAACAATGCTGGCCTTTTAAAACTTGGCTCAAATATTAGAAAACAAAGAAATAAATTGGAAATGACCCAAGAAAGTCTTTCTTTTGAAGCAGGACTTGATAGGTCATACATTGGTGGGGCGGAAAGAGGTGAAAGAAATTTAAGTATTTTGACACTATCTAAAATTGCAAAATGCTTAAAGTGCGATATTTCAACGCTGACAAAGGGAATACCAAATGAATGATAAAGAACTGACAAATTTAAGTACGAAAATATTAGAGTACTGTAACAAATTTGACATTCCATTAGAATTGCTTTTTGAATTTTACTCTGTGTCGTCAGATGCAGATTTAATTTCAGCTTGTGAAAAGGATTGGCGGTATTGTATCCCAAAAGATATTGCAGTAAATGAATTCATTCCACAAACTCAAAATAAAATTGCTGCATGAACATGATTGAATTTTACAAAAGACCTTGGAGAAATCATTTTGAAACTTTGCTAGCAAAGACAACTAACGAATTAATAATTACATCACCATACATCAAAAAAGCAGAAGCAGAATTCATTTGTGATAGTTTTTCATCTCGGAAAATTTCAGACAAAATAAATTTCACGCTACTTACTGATTTGCGTTCCCAAAGTATTCTTGATAATTCACTTGATATTGAAGCTCTGCAATTATTTCAAAGCAGAATTCAGAAATTTGAATTGGTTACTTTACCGCGGTTACATGCTAAAGTTTATTTGTTTGATAATTCTTATGCTGTTATTGGTTCATCAAACTTAACTCCTTCTGGTTTTGAATACAATTATGAATACAATGTTGGGTTCAGAGAGAAAAAGTATGTTCAAAAAATAAAATCAGATATTTCTGAGTACTCTACTTTTGGAAGTAAGGTTGAAAAAGAAAAAGTAGATGAACTTTCATCTGTTGCTAAAGAAGTAAAAGAGGAATATCAAGAAGTCATAAAGCCAGCAACATCTGCAATCAGAAAAAGATTTAATGAAACTTTAAAGAAAGCAGATGTAAAATTTACTGAAGCATTAGTTGGTAAGAAAACAGCATATTCAATTTTTAAAGAAGCTGTAATTTATTGTTTGACTAAAGAACCGCTATCGACAAAAGATTTGCAAGCAAGGGTTCAATTTATGCTACCTGATCTATGCGTTGATGTTGAATTGATAATTAACGGACAGAAATTTGGAAAGGTTTGGAAACATCAAGTTAGAACAGTCCTGAATGACTTGAGGAGAAGAGGGAATTTGAAAGCAATAAATAAAATTTGGAGATTTGAAAAATAAATCGAAATAAAAATGGCAACACAAGGAAGTATCGCAATTTGGAATTACTCAAAATTAGTTTCAAAATTTCCAGAGATTGAAAATAATGCTTCTCTCAAAGAAATTATTGGAGGAGATATTCATCCTAATCCATTTAATAAAGGTGAGCAATTACTCATTTCATATGATGGTGATAATTTAAACTCACCCACAGGATATTACCCAGATTATGAACCTGAAAATTGGGTTCGTTCTTTTGATTTAAAATCTTTACAAAAGAAAAAAGCAATTCAACTTCTCAAATTCTTAAATGAAAAATGTCTTGTAGCTGATTGGTGTATTTGGGACTAAGTGGTTTGCTTTGGTTGCATTGAAAATTTGTCCCCATAACCCCAGTACATATTCTGGGTATTCATAATACCACTGTATGAGGTTCGGTTTAGATAATACCATCGACCTGCCCTATCCAAATCGTTTAGCGGAACAAATTCATTTTTAAAAAAACCATGCAATTCTTTTGATGCTGGCAAAGGATTGCCGTTTTCAACACCATCAATTAATGAGGGGGGAATCCTGCAACTATTATCGTTTTGTACTTTTAAAAAATTAATTAATTCATCAGGATTATCTCTAATAGCTAAATATACATTTACTAAATCATTATCCAGGTCATTCAATTGATTATAGATAGCCTTATTCTTTGCAAAGAATATGCTTCCTCCACCTGCAAAGGGTTCTATGTAATGATTATGAATAGGAACATGCTCTAAAATGAGTTTTCTCGCATAAAACTTTCCTCCTGCATACCTAAACGGACTGTTCATGGCATGTGTATTTCTCATGATGGGTATTATAGTACTCATGCTATAGTTGTCAAATTAAATTTTTCTGCACTTATCTGCGAAAATCAGCACTCTATTAAATTACCCCCTCGTTAACTGCCTGTATTTGATCCGATGCGGTTGCTCGGCGGCCTTTCCGAGCCTCTTTTTTCTGTCTGCTTCGTATTCTGAAAAGTTACCTTCAAACCACCTGACGGTGCTGTCTCCCTCAAAGGCAAGTATATGACTGGCGATGCGGTCGAGAAACCATCGGTCGTGAGAAATGATGACTGCACATCCTCCAAAATGATCCAGGGCCTCTTCCAGGGCGCGCATGGTGTTGACGTCCAGATCGTTTGTGGGTTCGTCCAGAAGCAATACATTGGCGCCGTCCTTGAGCATACATGCAAGGTGAACACGGTTACGCTCTCCGCCTGAAAGCACGTTTACCTTCTTCTGCTGGTCTGACCCGGAAAAATTAAAACGTGCAACGTATGCACGGGAGTTTACTTCGTGATTTCCGAGTTCAATCGAGTCCCTGCCTCCGGAAACAATCTCCCATATTGTCTTTTTCGGATCGAGTGTATCGCGTTCCTGATCGACGTAGGCAAGCTTGGTAGTGTCGCCAACCTTAAGTGTGCCGGAATCAGGCTTTTCCATACCGGTAATCATTTTAAAGAGTGTCGTCTTCCCGGCGCCGTTCGGGCCTATTATGCCGACAATACCACCAGCAGGAAGAGAGAATGACATACCCTCAAAGAGGAGGCGGTCTCCATACCCCTTGCTGACATTTTCCGCTTCAATCACTACTGTTCCAAGGCGCGGTCCGGGCGGGATATACAACTCAAGGTCTTTTTCCTCTTTTGCAGAGTCCTGATTTAAGAGAGATTCGTAGGAATTAATGCGCGCCTTTGCCTTAGCATGGCGTCCTTTAGTGGACATGTGAATCCATTCCAGTTCCCGCTGCAGGGTTTTCTGCCGTTCCGTTTCACTCTTCTCTTCCTGTTTGAGTCGATTCTGTTTCTGTTCAAGCCAGGAAGAGTAGTTGCCCTTCCAGGGGACACCCATCCCCCGATCAAGCTCTAAAATCCAGCCGGCTACATTGTCCAGGAAATAACGGTCGTGCGTTATGGCAATCACAGTACCTGCATACTGCTGAAGATGATGTTCCAGCCATGCCACGGTTTCGGCATCAAGATGATTGGTAGGTTCGTCCAGAAGCAGGATATCAGGTTTCTGTAATAAAAGCCTGCACAATGCCACGCGTCTTTTTTCACCTCCGGAAATAACCTTAATTTGTGTATCTCCGGGAGGACAGCGCAGTGCATCCATGGCCATTTCCAGACGTGACTCAATATCCCAGGCGTTCTGTTTCTCGATCTCTTCCTGCAGCTCACCCTGGCGTTCCAGAAGTTTATTCATTTCGTCATCAGACACGGGTTCGGCAAATTTCTCGCTGATTTCGTTGTATTCCTTGACGATATCAACGATTTCCTGCAGACCTTCTTCCACAACGGCCTTGACGGTTTTCTCTGAATCAACTAGCGGCTCCTGTTCCAGATACCCTACGGTGTATCCTTCAGAGAGTGAGGCATCTCCATTAAATTCCTTATCAACACCCGCCATAATACGCAAAAGCGAACTCTTCCCTGATCCGTTTAATCCCAGGACGCCTATTTTAGCGCCATAAAAATATGAGAGGGATATATCCTTAATCACGGTTTTCTTCTCGTAAGATTTACTGACCTTCATCATTGAATATATAATCTTTTCAGACGTATTGCTCATTGGCTTTTTCCTCGAAGTTTTTGTTATTAAAGTACCGTACGGTTTTTCTCTTTATTTTCAGATGGAACATTGCAATCCAACAAGGTACTTTGATTTTGTCAGTAATCTTTTTCTGTCCATAAACAGTTATTCCTAAATCCGGTTTGTATATTTATACTCATCTCAAAATAGTTTTCGGAGAAAACCAAAAAACAATTTTGCCCGAGTATAACTGCAACCAAGATTTGGTTTTCTGAAAGGCCAAAAACCAAACCGGTTTTAGTATAATATCTATACAGGGTGAATTTTAACAATATAAGAGACAGAACGCATCTGAATAAAATATCTTATCTAATCATAGATTCCAGATAAAAGTCAGCGTCATCCGGTTAGGTTTTTGCTTATGCTGTTTTTGTCATACCCGAATGCCTTAATCGGGTATCTAAAAGGTCAGTTCAAACTAGATTCCCGCTAAAAGAATGCGGGAATGACATGTTTAGAACAATAAATAGAGTACCAGCAAAAACCTAACCGGACACTACTGAATAAAAGTATAATAATATATTAAGGCGACAGCATGTTGTCGGTTTCATGTTTACAATATATACGTACATTGATAATATTCCAATATGTCTACCAAAAACACGAGCTACGACAAAAAGGTCTTTCGGCTTTTTTTCATCCTGAATCAATTAGACTCACGTAAGAAGGTGTCCACAAGTGAACTGGCACAGGAGTTTAGTGTATCTCCCCGTACAGTTCAAAGGGATATTGTACTTCTGAATACTACAGGGTTTCCAATCATATCATTGGAGAAAGGATACCATTCCTTTATGGAAGGTTTTTCACTGAAGAAGATGATGCTCACAAGGGAAGAAGCGTCCCTTCTTTCTTTTCTCCACGATATTTCAAAATCACTGGGGGGAAAGTTTGAAGATTCCTTTTCCAGCATTTTAAAGAAGGTTATTTCAAATGAGCAGGATTCTGCTTTTTATGTAAAAATTCCGAACGGTTTAAAAATCAGTAAAGATTATCCATTTATTAATGATATAGAAGAAGCCATCAGTGACAACAGAAAAATAGCCTTACACTATAAAACTCCGGAGAAAAAGCGTGACTATAAAGTCTGTCCACTGAAAATTACATTCTTTGATGGATTCTGGTATCTTTTGTCCCAGGCAGACGGCAAAGAGTGGTTAAGAACGTTCAGGCTGGAGAATATAAAAAGATTAGAGATGCTAAACGAATATTTTAATCCTCCTGAAAACATTAATACTATTTTACAAGAAAGCGTTAATATCTGGTTTTCAGAGAAAAAAGATAAAAAAGTTGTTTTAAAGATTGATAAAGAAGTAGCAAGTTTTTTTAAACAACGAGTATATTTTCCATTACAGAAGATTAAGAAAGAAAACAGGGATGGGTCTTTAAGGATAGAAACAAAAATCTCTCAATATGAAGAGATAATTTATACAATTCTTCAATGGGTTCCTCATGTACATGTTATTGAGCCGAAATGTCTAAAGGGTGAAATAAAGGAAAAACTTATTGAGTATTTAAAAAGGTTTGAATAATAAAACCTGCATATGCAGATGACACCACCATAGGCTATATGTCACATAAGCAGGTATGAAAAGCAATCAAGTTCTGAACAAGATATCGTGTGTATATCTACAGTCTCTTAGGTGGCCAGAATGCCTTATAATTACTCCTGTTCATGTGAAAGATTTAACCCCGTGACCTACGATATTTTGTACGTGGTGGCGTCAACTGCATATGCAGGTAATAAAATTCCATAGCGACACAACCCTGTCGCCTTCAAATATTATAATAAGAGAATCAAAAAGTAATCACACGGGGTTTGGGAAAATAACCCCTTGGCGTTCTTAGCGTCTTGGCGAGAGGAAGAAAGAAGTTATCACGCAGAGCCGCAAAAGACGCGAAGAGAACAAAATAGGAGTTGATATTTACTCTTTGAGGATTAGTATTTTAATATCCAGATTATTAAAAAGGGGGTAATTCAAATAATGTGGGAGATTGGTATTGTTATTGTAATGAGGAAGGAAAAATTGCACGGACTTATTACAAATATTATTAAAATCTTTGGAAACGAATTCAGCTTAAAGGATCTTTTATTAAGTAAATCTTTATCCCTGAATACAAAAAAAGAAATGAATAGGATATTTGGAGGTGACTATCAATCCGTTGGCAGCCATGATTTTCACTTTGAAAACAGAGATGGAATGTGGACGAATACACATGCTGATTTTAATCACAAGTATACAATGAAAATCCTGAACTCATTACAAAAAAATAGAACATTTCCCGTAGGAGCTGAAATTTCTCCCGGTAATCTTGAGTTAACAGAAACTCTCATTAATAAACTTAACGATATTTTACAAAAGGAGTCAGACTATCCCGATCTGTACTCCGGGTTTGAAACGGATAGAGAGGAAATTGATTTCATCTCAAAAAATTTGAGTCTTAAGTTTGGAAAAACCGCTATAGTTGAATATCATTTCATTAAAACATTTATGGAATTATATCATGAATATGATGAAATGATATTGGAACGGTGTGTGGAAGAAATGGAAGGGGATTAGAAAATATGGAAAAGGTGTCAGTCCTTCTTAGATTAATTTCTCTCCTTTGCTTTCTGCTAAATTTCCACTTTCTATTCTCTTGACTTTAATAATGTGTGGTTTTATCATTTCATCTCATTCGATTCTATCAGTATAAAAACTATACCAAACCTTGAATTTATGTTTATTTTTACAGGTATGTAGGCACATAAATGTCCTCGATGCTTCTTCATAAAGCAGTAACCTGATTTTCTGGATTTTATTACAACAATAGTATTATCTATAAACTTTTAAATAGCGTGATCTAACTCGAAATTGAATATGGAGGGATAAAAATGAAATATCAAACTTTTTTCAAGTGCTGGAAGAATTGGCAAGGGTTTAAGACTCCCGAAATTTCTGAGACGTGCAATGATGGTTTTAACGGGGTTTATGCATTTCGTATGAAAAATAAGTTTGGCAGATTAAAAGGAGAATCAAACGTTTTGTATATTGGTAAAGTAGAGCAGAATCTTGAAAGGAAGAGGTCTGGTATTTTGCACCGATTAATGAACTACAAACAAAACAATAAGGGGGCTTCAAATCGTTTAGATGATATAGCAGACAAATTTGGAGAGGAAGCAATTGAATATGCTTATGAAATCTGTGCAACCCCCCGTGATACCGAAAAGGCACTTTTAGATGATTATTACAATACACACTTGGAATTCCCACCGCTTAATAGAAGCGCATGAGCAGTGAAAATTATTTGAAGTAGTAATGAACATAATGAAAGGATGTGATAAAGATGGCAAAGTTACATTATCAGAGGTGGGTTGAGAAATTTAGTATAGACACATTTTCTTCAGAAGATTCAATGCGAGATTATCTTTTTTCAAACCCTGCACTCATTTTTGAAGAAGATACTTGGGTAATCCCAATCGAGGAGGAAAAGTGTTTACCAGAATCGTCCTTTGATAATAAAAATTATGGCAGAGCAGATATAATTCTTTGCCGTATATTTAAAGATAAAGAGGAAGTAAAAAGAAAAGAAGAACTATCTCTAGAAGAAATTGAGTTATGGATAGTTGAACTAAAGAAAAACGAGGTTAGCTATGAGAATGGGTTTAAACAGTTGTTTGATTATATGGCCGTAGTGAAAGAAGACGAAAAAATCCGAGAGAAAATTATAGGCGAAGTGATAAACAAAGTTAAGGAACGTCTTGGTCTTTCGAGATTAAAACTTAAAGATTCAGATAAGTATCTCAGTGTGTTTGGAAGTTTAGTTGCTCCATCTTTCGGGTTCATTGAAAGAACGACAGAATCTATTGGTGTAGGTGTAACGAAATACAAAGTCTATATAGATTTGAATAAAGTTTTAATAGATAAAGGAAAGATTGAAGAAGGTTTCACCTTAATAGATGTGGTCGATGCTGCCGGCAAGTTAGATTCTCCTTATTATATATCCCTGGTGAAGTTGATAAGGTTTAAAAGAGGGGATGAAACAATAATTTATTCCGAAAATGTATTAGGAAGAAGAGCGACTGCTCAAGTTGCAAGGGTAGACCCTGTTGAATTGTTTCAGAATAATGCTATAAAAGAAGATGAAAATTTCTATTTCAGGGACGACAAAGGTACAGTGCATAAAGAATTGGAATTCAGGGTTTTAAACAAAAGAGGGCCAAGCCATTCATTTATGATTAAGATTAAATCGATCAAGGGTCATAATTCTATTCTCATTCCCAAGTGGGCAAAAGACCACTATGAATTTAAACACCAGGAACTTCCAATAGAATGCACAGTGAAAACTTGTAGCATAGCTCTTCATAATCTTTATGAAATTTACAAAGAAGATGAGTTGTTCAAGTACCACTGGAGTTTTGGAGAAAAGAACTTTATTAGAGAAAGAGAAGACAAGAGTCTTTCGGAGCTAAGGGAAGAACAACGCTTAAGATAATTTAAAAGAGTAATGAAAACAAACGCACTGTAAATGAGTAAGAAAATCTTGGAAAAATGCTCAAAAATTGATGAAGCGTATAACCTGTTGAAAAAATTAGAAGCACCGGAATGTTTGTTTGTTCATGTAAAGCTGGTTGGTGAGGCATTAGAAGAGATTATCGGTTTTTTGTCAAAATATAACTTGCCAATTGATTACAATTTTGCGCGTTTGGGTGTCGTCCTTCACGATGCGGGTAAAATTGTTAATCCTCTGGAATTTTCTGATTCAGGAAACAAGCATGAATCAGAAGGGAACATGCTACTCCTGGAAAATGGAGTAGCACCGGAACTCGCCCAATGTTGTATTTCCCATGCACAACATGACGGGAAAGACTGTTCGATTGAAGAATTGTTAGTCGCATTATCAGACAGTCTCTGGAAAGGGACAAGGGTGGAAAAGCTCGAATTAAAAATAGTTGATAAGATTGCAGCTTTGATGGGGAAAGAACGTTGGGATATTTTTCTGAAATTAGATGACTGTTTTGAGTCAGTAGCATCATCGGGTAGTATAAGGCTGGAACGAAGTAAAATAGCATAGTGCGGCATAGCCGCAACCAAGTTTGAAGTGCCTTAAGTGAACTAAAATGCCTAAAGTTAAAAAATAAAAGATTTGTTTTTTACCACAACTTTAGCTCACTTCAAACTTCCCCGAATATTTTGGCAGCAAAGTCAGGATGCTTTCTGACGGAAATCCTGCCGAACTGGAAATCCCCATTTATTTAAGCGAGTTGTTACGGTCTAAATTTCTTAATCCGGATATCTGTAATAATTTTGTAATGTTTGTCATTGCCTGTCAGAATCGGCAAACCGTATGCCACCGCCGTTGCGCCAATTAAGGCATCAGGCAGTTGTAGTGAGTGGCTTAAGAAATGTTGTTCTACATAAAACATCGCCTTGCTGGAAATTTCCTCAGATATATATAAAACTTGTGCATTCCAATTGCGAAGTGATTTTCTAAAGCAATTTAACTCCTTTTTGTTTCTCATTCCCTGAACAAGCTCAATATAAGTGACAACAGACAGGGAAAATCCTTTTTCACTTTCTATGATGTTATATGCCTTTCTGCTTCCCCTTAAGTACCAGATCAGCACATCGGTATCAATAAGCATTAAAATCTGCCTTTTCTTAAATTTCTTACATAGCCTTCAACGTTTCTGGTTTCGTCGTAATCTTTCCAGATACCAAACAGTTCGTTCTTGCCTGAGTTTTCTGCTGCCTCATGTTTAATGGGGACAAGCTTCGCGCAAGGTTTTCCTCGATAAGTGATAACCACCTCTTCGCCTCTCTTTACGGTATCAAGTAACTCTTTTGACTGAAATCTTAAGTCTTTTGCCGTTGCTTTCATCACAACCTCCCGATAATCTGAATTTATACTTCAAAGTGTAAACTTTACTGCGTGTGATGTCAAATAAATTATACAACTCTTTTTGTTGTTTACTGGTTTCTTAAGCCCCTGCAGCACAGGGCATATGGTGATGGCCCCGGAGGATCTCTGCACAGTTTTATAGGTATTATTACCTGTAGTTAGATCAGAAAATATAAAGACCGTTAGGATATTTTTCTGGAATTAGATGACTGCTTTGAGTCTGTAGCATCAACGGGTGGTATAAGGCTGGAACGAAGTAAAAACTTTTCAAATAGCCTCTGAGGAAAACATGAAAATCAGGAATTTGGGTTAAATAAAAATGTATAGAAGATTACACTCTTATTTGTATAATACGATTAACTTTCAACATAAAGAAGCTGAATAAATTGGTTTTGACCCTCTGAAACTCACATTGTCGGCAGATCAAAAGCCAAACTTTTGCGTATGTTTGGATTTAACGAGGCGAATTTAGACTCATTGGAACAAGGCTTAATCACAATAGCTCAAACTCAGGAGGTAAGCGAAGTTACACCGTCACAACATGGTAAAAAGTATATAATTGATGGGTTACTATATACTCCCATCAATAAGTCTATAAAAGTTAGAACTGTCTGGATTATTGATAAGGGTCAAGATAAACCACGTTTTGTAACGGCATATCCGAGTTGACCTGAGAAAGGAGTATAATATGATTAAAGAATTAGACTTGGTCGTGTTAAAGCATGATATTGAAGACCACAGCCTTAAATCAGGTGACGTGGGAACAGTAGTGCACTGTTATGAAGATGATGAAGGGATCGAAGTAGAATTTGTTACGGCAGAAGGTAAAACTGTTGGTGTGCTCACACTAACAACAGCAGATGTTCGCCCTTTTGAAAATACCGAAATATTACATGTCAGAAATGTTCCTCACTAGCGGTCTGATAAAGCTTAGGGAAAGAATATTTTTGAAGTAATTCCAAATACCTCTGGCCAGGAATTGATCATTTGCCTACTCCCCCTGTGCCTGTATTGCCGTTATGGTTCTTTTTCATATTTACATAGAATGTCTGATATCACCCTAAGATACTTTAACCCATTTGGTTAAAGGTTTCTTTCCACTTTTTACACAATCTCTAAGATACAAATTGATTAATGATTGATATGAGATATCATTTGCCTCGCCAATACCTTTAAAATAATCAATGATTTCTGAGTCTAATCTAATGGTGATCTGCTTTTTAAGTCTTTTGGCGTAAGGGTTCTTCTTAAATTTTAATCTCGATAAATCATATTCCTTTCTCATCTTACCCACCTCCTATTGAACTCTCTCATCTCTTTCTTAGTTAAATTTCTTGCTGATATAATTCTAATTGTATTGCCATTGTTTCTTTCACAAAAGCAGACTAAAATAAGACGGCCAAATGAACTGAAACCAATTATAACATATCTGTCTTCATTTATTGAGTGATCTGGATCATGAGCAATAGCTGCATTCTCATCTAAGAATACTGTTTCTGCTTCTTCAAATGATATTTTGTGCTTTTTAAGATTAAATACATTTTTTTCCGGGATCCCATTCAAAACGTAGTTTGCTCATAGATCAAACCGTATCACAACTACAATATAATTACAATGTGATTCATTATAAACAGATAAACTAATTGATCAATTAAAATATATACTTTTTCATGCTTCCCGACTAAGTTGGTCTTTGAATAAGCTCCGAGGGATGCCAAGAGAGGGTTACTTCAATCGTAAATCATTTCCCCTGTGCCTGTATTGCCGTTATGGCTATGATGTATACTATGTCTTCAACTGTGCACCCTCTACTGAGATCGTTTACTGGTTTCTTCAATCCCTGCAGCACCGGGCCTATGGCAATTGCCCCGGGAGATTTCTGCACAGCTTTATAGGTATTATTACCTGTAGTTAGATCAGAAAATATAAAGACCGTTAGGATATTTTTCTGGAATTAGATAACAGCTTTGAGTCTGTAGCATCATCTGGTGGTATAAGGCTGGAACGAAGTAAAAACATTTCAAATAGCCTCTGAGGAAAGCATGAAAACCAGGAATTTGGGTTAAATAAAAATGTATAGAAGATTACACTCTTATTTGTATAATACGATTGCCTTTCAACATAAAGGAACTTAAGAAATTTGGTTTTGAAAAGCTTATGAGTATGAGGATTGGTTATGAATGATAAAGACAGAGAATTAATATTGAAGTTTAAAAACAGACTCCCTTCTGATGTAAAAGGACATTTAAAACGGATTATCGTTTTTGGTTCCAGGGCAAGAGGTGAAGCCAAAGAGGAATCAGACATTGATGTTGTTGCCCTTGTGGATAAAAAAACTTCTGAGATAGAAAGAAAACTTGAGGATGTAGCTTATCAGGTCATGTGGGATCACGACTTTAAGCCGATTATATCTCTTAAAGTTTTTGCAGAACCACGGTTTAATAGTGCTATTAAAAGAAGGATCTCTTTCTATGAAAATGTGCAGAAAGAAGGTGTTTCTGTATGACTGACGAGGTTAACAAGCTAATTAAAAAGGCAGAACATGCACTTGAAGTAGCAGAAGTTCTCATGAAAAGTGATTATCCTTCTGATGCTGCCAGCAAAATTTATTACTCCATGTTCTATGCTGCACAAGCTCTTTTGAAATCAGAGGGAATTAATGTTGTAAAACATTCAGCAGTAGAGTCGGCTATTGGATATCATTTTGCCAAGCAGGGAAGAATAGATTCTAAACTTCACAGGATGCTCATGGATGCCAGGAAGGTCAGAGAAATTGCAGATTATGATATTGAAGAAGAAATTGTAGAACCAACTGCAACCCTGAAGATAGAAGAGGGAAAAGCATTCTTAACAGCAATCAAAAATTTTATTAAAATCCCCCCAAATCTAAAATCGTAATTCCTTAATCCCTCAACCCCTCAATCTTCAATCTTCAATCGTAAATCATTTCCCCTGTGCCTGTATTGCCGTTATGGCTATGGTGTATACGATGTCCTCAACTGTGCACCCTCTGCTGAGGTCGTTTACCGGTTTCTTCAATCCCTGTATCACAGGGCCAATGGCTATGGCCCCGGAAGATCTCTGTACGGCTTTATAAGTATTGTTGCCTGTATTCAGGTCAGGAAAGATAAAGACCGTTGCCCTGCCTGCTACTTTGCTGTCGGGAAGCTTGATCATGGCGACGCCAGGATCAATTGCGGCATCGTACTGTATCGGGCCCTCAATAAGCAGGTCAGGCCTCTTGCTCCTTGCCATCTCTGTCGCCTCTCTCACCTTCTCAACCTCCGGCCCCTTTCCTGACTTACCTGTCGAATATGAGAGCATGGCAACGTACGGGTCTATGCCAAAGTCCTTAGCTGTATCTGCGCTTGTAATGGCGATATCAGCGAGCTGTTCTGCAGTTGGAATAGGAATTATTGCACAATCTCCATATACAAGCACCCTGTCTTTCAGACACATGAGGAATATACTGGAGGCATTTGCTATGCCAGGCTTTGTCTTGACTATTTCAAATGCCGGCCTGATTGTGTGCTGTGTTGTGTTAACGGCGCCGGAAACCAATCCATCGGCATCCCCCTTGTATATCATCATTGTGCCGTAGTAGATTGTGTCATGCATCCGGTCTTGTGCGACATCTATTGTGTAAATCTTATGTTTTCTCAGATCAAAATAGGTATTAACATAATCCTCAAACTTATGTGATTCGACGGGGTTTATGACGTCAATTCCTCCGTCCAGTTTCAAACCCAATGCAGAGGCTTTTCTTGCAATTTGGTCCTTATCACCAAGGAGTATCAGGTCTGCGATTTCTCTGTCTCTTATCCATTCAGCAGCTTTCAAAGTCCTCTCTTCCTCTCCCTCCGGAAGAACTATACGTTTCTTTTTCGAACGCGCCCTCTCAAGTATTTCATATTTGAATATCTCGGGTGTTCGTTTTCTGACCTTTTCCAGTTTCAGTTTTTCGTTTATCATTTCACAATCAACATGACGGTATATCAAAGACTTCGCAATATCAATCTTCTGGGTGTCATTTGAAGATACGTGGACAACAAGAGAGTTGATTTTATTCACAGTTTCTATTGTGTTGCACTGAACACTGAGAATGGGAATTGGCAATTCAGATAAAGTCCCAATCAGCTTCATTATGTTATCATTCGGCAAAAGGCCTCCTGTTAAAACTATACCTGATATATTCGGGTAAGAGGGAGAGATCAGGGATGTTATACAGCCGAGAAGTATCTCGCTCCTGTCGCCTCCGGTAATGATGAGTGTTCCGTCATGAATATATTTCAAGGCATTCTCAAAACTCATAGAAGCAATTATAGTTTCAACTGCGATATTCGAAAGATGGTCCTCGCCAAACAAAACTTCAGCGTCCAGGCTCCTGGCTATATCGTATAAACGTGGTTTTGCCAGGATTGAATCGTATGGAACAGTACCCAGGTAATCTATTTTTCTCTTCTTAAGTATTTTTCTCAGACCCTGATCAACCTCTTCCAATCTTTCAGTCTCTATTTTATTAACAATAACACCCAGGAAATCGCAGGACTGTTCATCAAATGATTCTTTTCCTGTCAGCACACCGGAGGATATTTCGTCCATCGATTTTCCATATCCGTCTTCAATAAGAATTATGCCTGCATTCAGGTTGTTCGCAATGTCAGCATTTATATCAAACTCAAAAGCGGACTTCATTCCAACATAGTCAGTACCGTCAATTACAACTATATCTTTATCCTTCTCTATTTTCCTGAAGGATTTCTGAACTTTCTGAAAAAATACTTCTTCATTATTATTTGCAATGTAATGATCTAATTCTTTCATCGAGACAGGATTTATGTGTTTCAACTCGTCTTCAAGACCAAATGCCTCCTTAATCATTATTGATACTTTATCGTAATCTTCATTCTTTCTGTATTTCTGGCCTATGGGTTTAAAATAACTGACATTTGTAGCCATACCCCTGAGAGCACTGATCAGACCCAGACAGATTACGCCTTTGCCGGACTTTGGACTGGTGGAAGCCAGATAGATATTTTTTGCCATATTTTGAAACGTTCCTTTTATTTGTTAAAGAATAAATTACTACCGCATAAAGAGTGATAGCCTTGCCGTTCGGCTGTAAGCCGACTAAAGTCAAACAATAAAGTTCGAAGCACGAAACTCGAATTTCGAAACAAATTCTAAAATTCTAAATTCAAATGTTCCAAACTATTTTGAATTTAATTCATTTGGTATTTGAAATTGTTTCGGGTTTAGATATTCGTTTTTCGGATTTTTCAAATTAGAGGCGAAGGTTCTTTTCTCAATCCACAAACAGGACAATAATGCCAGCCGTCATTCTTTATTATCTATTATCCGTGCTGTATCTCTGGCTATTACGAGTTCCTCATTTGTGGGTATGCATAACACCCTGACTTTAGAACCCTGAGCGGTCAGATATCCTTCGGTTCCAACAATTTTCTTATTTTTCTCTTCATCAAAGTCAATACCCAGATATTCCATGTCAGTACAGCACATACTCCTGATAAGAACCGCTTTCTCGCCAACTCCACCGGTAAAGACTATTATATCAACACCGTTCATTGATGCTGCATACATACCAATATATTTCCTGATTCGGTATGAATACATCTGCAAGGCAAGCCTTGCTCTGTCGTTTCCGTCTTCATATGCCTTAATAAGATCCCGCATATCCGAGCTGATACCTGAAATTCCAATTAAACCACTTTCATTGTTCATCAGAGTGTCGCACTCGTGCGGACTCAGGCCCTCCTTTTCCATTACAAAAAGAACCATAGCAGGATCAACATCTCCACATCTGGTTCCCATTATCAGGCCTTCCAGGGGCGTAAACCCCATAGACGTATCCATCGACTTGCCGTATTTAACTGCCGCAATGCTTGCCCCGTTCCCAAGATGACACGTAATTATCTTCAACTTGCTTATGTCCTTTCCGACAATTTCTGCCGCCTTGTTCGCTACATAGAAATGGCTGGTTCCGTGGAATCCATAACGCCTGAACCTGTACTTTTCATAAAATCTGTAGGCAAGCGCATATGTGTAAACATAATCTTCCATTGTTTGATGAAAGGCGGTATCAAATACCGCCACCTGTGGAACACCGGGCAGAAGCTCTTTACATACAAGTATTCCCTTCAGATTATGAGGGTTGTGAAGTGGGGCAAGCTCAATGCAGGCTTCGATCTGCTTAATAGTATCATCAGTTATCAAAACAGATTCCGTAAACTGTTCAGCGCCGTGAACTACTCTGTGTCCAACTGCCGATATTTCACTTTTGTGACTAAGTACGCCGAACCGGCTGCGTGTGATGTCGTCGATAATCTCTGAAATTGCAGAGTTGTGATCAAGAGTACCGCACTCCCTGGTAAAGTCTTTATCGCCAAATTTAAATTTTATGAGCGATTCAGGCAGTCCAATTCTTTCAACTATTCCACCTGCAAGGACATTTTCATCAACCATATTGATAAGCTGAAATTTAACTGAAGAGCTGCCGCTGTTAATTACCAGAACTTTTATATCGCTGTTTTTATTCATATACTATGCGCCTCTAGTTATTCAATCTATTCAAAAATTACGTTTTACCCAAATTGAGTAATTTGTGTAGTCGCATCCTTTAGGTTGCGTAACTTACAAGAAATTTACAGCCACCCATAGGATGGCGAGAAACGCAGGCTACCCGCCTGTACCTATTCGGGCAGGAAGCCTGCGGCTACAATAATATAGAAAATAAAATTGCTCAACTCACGTTTTAATAAAATCTGAAATATGTCAAGGGTTTGATTATTCATTGCCGACAGTGTGAACTATGACGGCATTGGTTGCGCCGGCTGTGCCGATTGGCTGGCCGGTTAACAGGACAATCTTGTCGCCGGTCTGGACCCATTTACGATTGAGAATAAATTTACACACTATTTGGGTGAACCTATTGTTATCTTCCGGTATTGGCTGGCATCTGGGTATTACACCATAAAGAAGGCTCATTTGATTACACGTACGTTGGTTAGAGCTTAGCGCAAGAACAGGAACATTAAGGCGTTCTTTGCTGAGCAATCTGACTGTTGTACCTGTTTGCGACCATACCGCCACGAGTTTAGCGGAAATATCATCCACGATCTGATCTATACTGCGTGCAATCGCTGCCGTCGCAGTCATGACCAGTTCGTCTTTCGTAATGGTCGCAAGGCGTGCATGTTCGTCCTGATGGAGGTACTCTTCCGTTACTCTGGCAATGCGCCGGATAGTTTGTGCCGCCTTGATTGGATATTTGCCCACAGAAGTTTCACCGGAAAGCATGACGGCATCGGCAAGGTCCATAATAGCGTTGGCTACGTCTGAGACTTCAGCTCTGGTTGCAACAGGATTTTCGATCATACTTTGCAGCATCTGGGTGGCAACTATTACAGGTTTGCCAAGGCGCCGGCAGCTCAGAGTAATTCGTTTCTGGATGACAGGCACCTCTGCCAGATCCATTTCAACACCAAGATCGCCTCGTGCGACCAGTACGGCATCACTGGCTTTAATAATGCTTTCCAGATGAGTCAATGCCTGAGGTGTTTCGATCTTGGCAACTACTTTTATATCTGTTCCGGCTTTATTAAGATAGTCCTTTAACTGATTAATTTCATCTGACGACCGGACGAAGCTCAGAGCTAAGAATTCAACTTTGTGTTGGATCGCCCAGTCCACGCATTCCCAGTCACGTTCTGTAATTGATGGTATACTTACATTGGTGTCCGGCAGATTGATTCCCTTACGGCTGTGCAGAGGCCCGCCAACCAGGACTTCGCACACCGTCTGCTCTTCATCTTTGCGAATTACGCGCAGGGCAATTTGGCCATCATCAATAAAAACACGGTGACCGATCTCTACATCTTCAGAGAAAGATTCATAATTTGTACCAAATCTATTTATGTTACCCTGTTCTTTACTGTGTATAATGCAGACTTCCTCTCCTGTTTCCAACACCTCGCCATCCGGATGAATACGCCCGATACGTATCTTCGGACCGCATAGATCACCCATCACGGCAGTCGTGTGACGATGCTCTGCACGAACGGCATTCAGGTTCTCCAATAATTGTGCATGGGCATCGAGCGTACCGTGTGAAAAGTTCAACCGAAAGATATCTACACCGTTGTCAATCATAGGCTTGATGGTTTCCTTCTGTTCGCAAGAAGGGCCAAGTGTCGCTATAATTTTAGTCTTTATCATTTTAAGTAGTTCCTCTTTCTGTCAGTTGGGTTTTTTATCCTTAAGCTTTCTTCGCTTGATCGCCTTCTTGTCCTCGCTTGTCCTCGGCGCTTTTCAGTCCGGGGAGCGCTTTTTGTCCGGGGAGCGGGATCTTGTTCTGCGTTCCTGTAAAAGCAGAGGTTGGCCGGTTACCTCAGTTACATCACGCCAGAGTTCCTTGTGTGGGTCGATGCGTTTTCTGCCTGAAATGGCCAGTCGAATGGGTATGTGAACAAATTGGGAATGAATAAGGCTTATGATCATTCCAGTCTTTCCCGCCATGGCCGCATGCACTGCATGAGCGCCAAGTCTGGCACAGTAAATCGAATCGTTGGAATTTGCAGGTGCACTGCGGATCATGTAGCTGGGGTCGATATATTTCATATTAATTTCTATCCCCTTTTTCTTGAAATATTCACTAATCCTCTCTTTAAGGTAAATACCTATATCATTAAACTGTACATTACCTGATGCATCACTGGCCCTGGAATTCTTCATATATTCCTGTCCTGCACCTTCCGCTACTAAAATCACAACGTGATTCCGTTGTTCGAGCCTCCTTTCCAGGTTTGCAAGCAGGCCGTTTTCTCCTTCAAGTGCAAAACGTACCTCAGGGATGAGCACGTAATTCACATCATTGATAGCCATGGCTGTGTGAGCGGCGATAAACCCTGATTCGCGTCCCATCACCTTGACAATTCCAATCCCATTTATCCCGTCATGCGCCTCCACATGTGCACAGGCAACGGCATCTACCGCACGGGAAACTGCTGTCTCGAATCCGAATGTTTTCTGTACAAAGCTCAGATCGTTGTCAATAGTTTTGGGAATTCCTATTACAGAAATCTTAAGGCCGCGTTTCTTTGCCTCCTCAGAAATATTAAGAGCGCCTTTTTGTGTGCCATCACCGCCAATGGCAAAAAGCATGTTAACGTTCATACGTTCGAGGAAATCAACCTTCTCCTCAATATAGTCACCATAACCTCGAGAAGCCCCCAGAATGGTGCCCCCGAGGTTATGAATCTTGGTTACCACATCAGGCGTCAACTCCATGACCGGAAGGTTAAATCTCGAAAGAATACCCCGATACCCATACCTGAAACCTGATATCCGTTTTACACCATAACGATACCACAGGGTCATGACAATTGCCCGTATTACGTCGTTTAGCCCGGGACACAACCCGCCACAGGTAATCACCCCTGCATGCACTTTGGCAGGTTCAAAATAAATTTTTTCCCTTGGGCCGGCCTTTTCAATCAGATTGCTCCGGTCAAAACAGGCTTCCGACGTTCCCCTGGTAACAGCAATATCATAAAGTATATATTGATCGTCACTCACATGGCTTGTATACCATACATCTTCCTCCTCAGAGATTGCAGACCTTTGTATAGTTGGTTCACCCAGAACGGAAATGGAAAAATCCAGCTCTTTCATTATGCGCTCCTGAAGTACAATGTTTGGCCTTTACCGGTAAATTCTGTCTGGTTGCCTGAGAGGTTATTCGTTATTGAGGTTCCAGCCAGACAACATCATAAGGCTTTAATGTAAGGCCGATATTTTCATCTTTAAAAGTATGTTTATCCTGACTGATAAGATCATACCATTCCTGTTTGAATATTTGAACTGTTTTCATGGGAATTGTTATCTGAATCTCATCATCCGTAATATTGATCAAAGAGAGGATATGCTGGTCTTTGTCTGGAGATGTTCTTAAAACTGCAAATATCTCAGGTTTGACTTTTAAAATTTCCTGAGATCCATTTGGATGAAAGGCGCTCTGTTTTGTCCTGATAGTAATAAGGGCGTTCAGCTTATGGATGATCTTTGATGTCAGTGTATCAGGGTCGTCTATAGCTGTTGTGAGTGTACTGTAATCAAGTACTTTACGATTTACCTCACGTTTAGACACGGGACAACTTACCGCCTCTACATCATTCCTGGTGCCAAAAAAGCTGTGCAGATAAATTCCGGGAACTCCTTGAAGAGCCAGGGCGATGGCTCTTGAAGCAATAAATTTTTTGATTTGACGGTCTATATGTACAGTACCGTCTTCTCTGCAGAGAGCATTAAACCATGTAATATTAATCTCGTATGGCGCCTCCAGGCCATCCCTGTCCGTTTTGTAAGAAATAAAGCCTCCGTGTTCTCTTGCTCTCTGAGTAATAAACTTAATTTCATCAGGCGACAAGATATCCTTAACTGCCATAAGCCCCACACCGTCATGTGAGTCAAGAAAGTTAAAATAAGCTGTTGTCTCAGAAAGAGGCTTAAGGCTTTCTGCCCATTCGGTGAGCCTGGTTGCGTCTTTTGTGTAAAATGTGTGAAGCACAAGAGGCGGGAGGGCAAAATTGTAGACCATATGCGCCTCGTCATTTCCATTTCCAAAGTATGAAATATTTTCTTCATGCGGAATGTTTGTTTCTGTAATTATTGACACATGCGGCGCTACAAGGTCTAAGATATCCCGAAAGATCTTGACAATCAGGTGCGTCTCTTCCAGGTTGGCACATGAAGTTCCAGGACTTGCCCAGAGAAAAGTAACAGCATCAAGCCTGATGATATCAGCCCCTTTTCGCGCATATAACAGTAATATCTCAACAACCCTTATCAACACTTCGGGGTTTTTAAAATTTAAATCGATCTGATCTCTGGAGAAAGTTGACCAGACATGTTTTTCTCCATCGATAGTATAGAATTTTGTAAGGATATCAGTGGTGCGCGGCCGGAAAATAGCGCTTCGCTCCTCGGGCGTAAGGTCATCATAAGAGTCGTAACTGATAAAAAAGTCCTTGTAGTGCGGGGTTGCGTCCAGGAACCTCTGAAACCAACGGCTCTTTGATGAAACATGGTTTATGACCCCGTCAAACATCAGTTTATAGCGTGTTTCCAAATCTACAATATTTTCCCATGTTCCAAGCTTGGGGTCTACAGTCTCAAAATCTTCAATCGCAAAACCTCTGTCTGATGAATAGGGGAAAAACGGGAGTATATGAAGTGTGTTAATCGTCTGCTTGAGGTAGATACCACAGAATTTTGAGAGTGTCGTAAGTGGAGAAGCGCCATCTTCACGGATAAGATCCCCATAAGTAATTAAGATAACGTCCTCTTCTGTAAAACGATTTCCTGGATCTAACGATTTTGCAAACTCAACCATCTCTTCAGTTTTATAGGCATAATAGACCTTGCAGATACGCTCAAGCTCCGGCATATATTCATTTGCTGTCTGCTTGCCGTATAAACGGGAAAGCTTGGCTAAGATTTTTTTACGAAAATCATGTGGTATCTCTAAGCGAACTTTTTGATAATCAGGTTCCAGGTTATGGATAAACTTAACGCCTTCATAGCGTCTCTTTGTTCTTCCGCTTGGAGTATCTGTCATTCTCAATTTAGATTATGATTAGTTTTAAATTATATTAACGACGCATTATATCGGAATAATATCAAATAACTAATAACAAAATGGGTTGGCATATCTTTCCACTCCCACCGTGGTCATTGGGCCATGGGCTGGGAATACCAGGGTCTCATCCGGTAAGGTAAAGATATGTTTGCGGATATGCTCAATTTGACACTTTGCCGCTTTTGCAGAGCCTGTCCCTCCGACCGAACCGCACATAAGGGTATCACCCGTAAACACACAACCTGACACATAAAACGAAATTCCATGCGGGGTATGGCCCGGCGTAGACAGTGACTGGAATTTCAAATTTCCGACATCGACCATCTCACCACCCCGTAACTGATGTTTGGCGCCACTAACTTCCCCCTGTCCGGCATAGCCCCGGACTTTATAGCGGCTTTCGAAATCCGGCAGGCCTTCGGTATGATCCCAATGACCATGCGTAAAAAAGAGGTAGTTGAGCAGTATCTGCCGCTCCCGGATAAAGGCTTCTATATCTTCGCTGAAACCACCCGGATCAATAAACACTCCAATCATGGTCCCCGGATCCGCCACCAGATAGCCGTTGATCCCTAAACTCCCCACGGTAAAACGCCTCAATATCAAATTTGTAATCATGATATAAATCAAAAAAATGTAAACTAGAGAACACAGCGCAGCAGATCTATAACCATAAAAAAGTATGAAAAATCCGAATGTCGAATATCGAAATGCCTACCCGACGGCAGGTGGGCGAAACAATACCGAAATTCGAATTCTCAAAATCCAAGACAGGATGAATCATTACTTGTTTAAGTAGTTTTGAGCATTAGAATTTAAGCTACCCGCCCGGCCAAGCCGTTCGGACGGGTTCGAATTTGTTTCGTTATTCGTGCTTCGTATTTCAAATTTATTCTCTTTAAAGTAATATAAAAACCTTGCTAAAAAAATGGTTTCTATGTGCCATCATAAGGTTGATGGAAAATACGCCTAATCATATCGAACCTCCTCCAGATTGGCTGCCTGATTAATATCGGTATCAATCCACTTCGTATCTATTAACCTGGCCTTATGAAATACTGCATCGTCCAGCGTACAACTCTCAAAACTACACCGAATAAAAGTTGTCGCCCTGAAGATAGCCTTTTGCAAACGGCACCCCACGAACTGAGTATCAATAAAGACTGAGGATGGGAAACGGACAAAAAAATAATCTTCCTGCTCAAACCGGCAGGTATGCCACCAGGAGCCGCTGAATGAGACCTCACTTAAGCTGGACCCACTGAGCTTGCAGTCGTAAAGTGTCGACAAGCCAAAGGAACTTAGTTCCCCCACCGTCTTTTCAAACTTACATCCGGAAAAATGACTCTCGGTAAGAAAGGAATCCCTAACCTGTAAACTTTCCCAACGACAATCCTGATAATACCCTTTGTCGCAAAGTGCATGATCAATGGAAAGGTTCTGAAAACTGGTATCCTGCGCTCGTATATAACGGCAACGGTCTTCCCGCAACTTGAAGGACTGAACCGTACTGCCTATCAGGCGCCTGCCGGAGAAATCCTCCTTCATCAGGTCTCTGCCTGAGAGTGTTTCCTGAATAAATATCTTTCCGTTCTGATTTACTTCCATTTAATAAATCTTAAGCAGCCTTGTGTTATAAATATTGATAAAGATAAGTCACCGGCGTCTTTTGTCCGGGGATCTACCCCATCTGTATAAAAATAAAATTATACAATTGCAGTCTCTAAAAGGCGAATGATTGCCGGTTTCTCAATTCGTCTGGTTTTTGCGACGAAACCGTTTGCATGTACGAAGGTCACATCATCTGCATCTTTAATACGCCTGAAGTCAACCCGGGGGTGATCTCCAACCCTGCTGAGCGACCATCCTCTATCACGAGTATTCGCAACTACCAGAACACCTGCTTTATTATCTGTTTCTTTTAAATATGCGTTAATACTCAATTTTGGATCAGGTACATCCTCCATGAAGAAAAGCACTTTCAGGCCGTTAACTTCTTCAAATTCCACTTTTTCCCGAATGAGCTGAATACGCTCTTTCATGTTTCTAATGTTTGTGACTATGTGAGTGCCTATTTCAGAGAGAAGCTTTATTAGTTCATTATCTGAGTCGAGTTTCTTTGCCTGTTCGAATCGGGCTAAGACAAATTCGTTTACCGGCCCCTTCAGCAACCCTTTCAGCAGAGTAGCACTGCAGTCAAGCTCACCGGCAGTTTTAATCGGGCCCAGGGTATCATCAAGCACAAGCACTCTAAACCAGACCATTTCATCCAAATCATTCCTGAGGTCAAAGTGGTCGGCAATGAGGCTTAATGTACATTTCCTTGTACCTGCCGGAAAATGGTGATGATCAAAATTCCTGTTTTCAGGATCGTAAACACCCCCCTGATCCAACACCCATACTGCAGGATCGGCAATTTCTTCAGGTTCCACAGGCCGACGCTCTACGCATTTTATATCGTCGTCCATTGCCAGCACGATGCAAACTGAGATCAGATCGTCCATGTGAGCGCCGCCGCCATGAGTTACTATTCTTGAAGACAAAACACACACTCCTTTACAATTAAGTTTTTTGTAAAAACGCGATATACTTCAAAATCATTGCTATCATATCAAACATATTATGAATAACTCAACTCTAATTAAGTTAGGCCTTCGGCGAAATTTTTATGTCTTCATTCTTTCTGATAACAAGTGTCGGGTAAGAAACCCGACCTACGCGTAATAATTTAATATTTTTGTAGGGCGGGTTTCCCCGCCTGAATAGCGAAGTCGGGCAGGTTAC
>JAIQZU010000035.1 GCA_021776915.1 Candidatus Scalindua sp.
GCGCCAATCATTATTCATTGATATCTGTAGCTGATGTATTCTACTCTGTTCCAAGTGAGTATGCCTACAGACAGTTAGATGTGTTGATTACCATCAAAGAGATAATTGTGACATTTAAAAAGCAAGAAATTGCCAGGCATCCCAAAGGGGTCACCCATTAGTAGGCTCCTGTCAAGCACAAAAAACCTCCCTTGCACGAAAAAAGAGAATCTTTTTTTCGTGTTATCATTTTTAATGATAACAGGGATTTTAGATTGAAGTTTTAGTATTTTGTTTTATACAAAAACAATACTTGCTACACTTTGTATAACTCGCAGGAGGATAGGGCAACGCTGGAGAGCGACCCGAGCGCCATGCGAGTGGCTGTGCGGATGGAGAGAGGCTATTCTTTCTGTGTAGCCCTCTCTTTCTTTAATTCATCCGTATAGTCTTATAAGCGATAAACTCAATCTACTATAATTCAAATCGGTGTTACCAATAACCATTCAAAGTTTTCAAAACCTTAACATATTATCCACACCCTTATTTTCTGCGTTTTTAGATACGGATTACGTTTCCGCTCCAGTCACCCATCCGGTTCAAAGCTTTCATCCGAGTTAATCCTTTCGGAAGTGAACTCGCTGCTCCTGGCAAATTCATGCCCCAGAAAATCCTCGGTTCCATGCATGCGTCCAATTGATTTTTACAAATCTTATGGCTCTATGTCCAGACATTTGTGGCTCACAGCACCTGCCCGACTACGTCATTCAGGCGGGTAGGCAGAAATGTAATTAAAATTTTTTCAAACTTTTTTGTCTCTATCGATGGAACAGCTTTCCAATCAAACCTTGTGGCTTGGCTACCAACCCCAGTACCGGTTCACTGTCCCATCTAAAATTAGTTTTACATGTATTCCTTACAATAAATGTATAACCCAAAACGCAATCTTTTATTTCTGTCTCTACAGCCCAAGTCATTACCTAAATAGCATTTTTGAATCAAAATCGATCTGATCCTTCACGATAAAGTAACACGCCCTGGCAACCTTGTTGCTTAATGCCTTTGTCGCTACGATCTGATTTGTTTTAGACACCTTGCGTTGGTGCCAACTTCTGGCTTGCGGACAATAACGCTTCATAAAGTTAGCGGCTTCTACATATGCCCACGCTAGATACTTGTTTCCGTTCTTTTTGTTGTTCTCGCCTTTCTTCTTACCATTGGATACTTTCTTAGATGACACACATCTACAATACGACGAATAATTTGATACCGATTGAAATCGATTTATCTCTCCGGACTCAAGCATTATGGTTATACCCAGTATGTTGCCAATGCCTGGCACTGTTAATAATTTCTCAAACGGGTATCGCAACTTTACCTCTTTTATCACTGCCTTTTCTATCGCATCTATCTGACAATCTAAAAACTCCATTACATTACAATTACTTTGAGCTGACATTACCAAATGTTTGTCTGAAAACATTATATTCAACTCTCCCTCACCAAGCTTTTTTGCCTCACTCCCCTTAAGCTTCCTTCCTGAGCATCTGGGGTCACACCTTGATTTGTGATTATAAATTTGACAATTGAATATAGTCTGCTATCATTCCTACTATGACAAGGCCATGGCGTATTGAATTTGAAGGGGCTTACTATCACATCTATCTGGCCATCTAAAAACTCCATTACATTACAATTACTTTGTGCTGACATTACCAAATGTTTGTCTGAAAACATTATATTCAACTCTCCCTCATCCAGTTTTTTTGTTTCTCTTGCCTTCAGCTTCCATCCTGTATTACGGTTAACCATACTTTGCAGGCTTAAGATATAGGCTGTTCTATGTTGCACCAACATCATACGTTTTCTGAGTAGGTCTCTTATCGGACGAATATCTTTCGGATAAATATATCCTTCGGGTAGTATTCCCAACCTTAACATATGTGCTAACCAGAATGAGTCCCATTTATCGTCAGTATATTTCATCCCGGAATATTGCTGCATCTGGGATGGATTGGCAAGATGTACATTGTATTTCTTGTCCATTAACCCATCTACCAGCCAATACCAATTGTATGTTGACTCTACCACTACTCCTTTTATCTTCCTCTTAAATGGTTTTAATGTGTTTAATACCATGTCCAAATCGTTTGGCAGTTTTTTACTCAGAATCCGACAGTCTTTCTTGTCTATAATTCCTATAAAGTTGTTATCCGAATGTAAATCTATCCCTACATAATAACTCATTACAGCACCTCCTTAAAAAATTGTTAACAATATAATTAATATCAACATTATGATATATTGTTAACTTGCAGATGCCTACTATATGATTATCAAGTCTGCCGTTGACTTAACTGTTAAATAATGCTATATTGTTTTTATGTCAAGACCGCTTAGGATACAATATCCGGGTGCCTGGTATCATATTATGAACAGAGGGCGGCGGCGGGAAGTCATATTTCCAAAGAAAGAAGACTATCTCGCCTTCATCGAGGTTTTAAAGGAAGCCGTATCATTATGGAATATTAAAATAGCCGCATATTGCTTGATGCCCAACCATTATCATCTTTTGATCCAGACACCTGAAGGAAATCTTTCACGATGCATGAGGCATATAAACGGAGTTTACACACAGAGATATAATCGCAGAAACAGGCATGACGGCCAATTATTCAGGGGTCGGTATAAATCTATCTTATTAGATAGTGACAATTATCTGACTGTCTTGGTAAGGTACATACACCGCAATCCGTTACGGGCTAAAATGGTTAACCGGCTAGAGGATTATGCATGGAGCAGCCATAATGGATATCTGTCAAATTCTTCTAAATGGAACTGGTTAAACAAAGAAGTTTTTTTGCAGTTATTGACACATGATAAATCGAAGCGGTTGAGAGAATACAGGGAGTTTATAGGCAAGGAAGATTCAGAAGAGATAGTCAGTATTTTTTCAAGGAAAAATGCTCCGTCTATACTGGGAACTGAGAAATTTGGAGACTGGGTAAAAGAGAAATATTCTGCTTTATTGTTTAAAGAAGAAATCCCTGACTCAAAGGAACTGATTCCAGGCAGGGAAGAAATCAAACTTGCCGTTTGCAGAGAATACAAAGTTGATATCACATCGTTATATGGTATCCATCGGGGGATAATTAATGAACCGAGAAATGTAGCGATTTTTTTGACAAGGTGTCTACGGCGAGATTCTTTGAAAGAGATAGGGAAAGAGTTTAAGGTTCCTAATTATAGTAGCGTGAGCAGTATAATCGAGAGTATGAAGGTACATTTGGCTGACAACAAAAAACTGAAAAAACAAGTTGATAAGATAAAAAGGAATTTGCAGTTAAGCCATAAGCAGACTTGACCCCTTTGCCCCCATTATTAATAATTTTTTTGTTTCCTTTGTAATTCGGATACGATCATCAATCCGGAATCCTACTATCCATATTGGCTGGCCGTTCATAGTTACTATTGGAACGGTGTCACGTTCCAGCACAGGAATCTTATTGTTTATGAAAAAATCCTTTACCTTCTGAATCCCCGTAGAACCCAATGGCCAGAATTTGTCTCCCTGCCTTCTTGTCCTGACCGTAAGCGGCATGCTGATCTTATCAAAATCTACAGCTTCGTCATATTTTGTCCTGCTTCGTTTAAACCCTTCCAGAAATCCATTCTCAATTTCTCTGATCTCCATTCTTATCCTGCAGTTCATATCAACAAGACTTGTTTCTCCAGGTATTTTAATTACAGCTTCTTTCAAAACGGGACTTTCTTCTATATAGTACTTTTCCTTTGAAAGATGCAATTTGCCGTCTTCTATCTTGATATTCAGGTAGCCTTTAACGACAGTATTCACGGGCGTATTCTGATAATTAAGTATACTTAAAATGTTTTTATAATTTTTGTAACCAAGCTTCTTAAGGGGAATATTTAGCCTGACTATTGCTTCTTTAATAATAATCTGTTGTAAAATCTGCGGTACTTCTTTTAATTTGTGAATATCCAAAACTATTTCACTTAGAATTTCATCTGTTTCTCCCTCTATGTTCAGCAAAACTTTCTTGAATAAATCTTTTGCTTGTGCCTCCAGGAAGTCATAATTTTGTGTGGCAGTTTCACCTAATTTAATCAGGGACCTTTTTACCCCCGCATTGTAATTTTTTTCAAGGAGAGGGATGAGTTCTGCTCTAATCCTGTTTCTGAATTGATCTGTTTTAAAATTTGTTGAGTCTACTCTATAAGAAAGACCCTTCTCTTTCAAATAAGCAACGATGTCCTTACGCCATGTGAATAGCAGGGGACGAACAAGGTCAATTGTTGAAAACGGTGTAAGTTTTCGCCTCGGCTTCATACCGCTTACGCCCACAATCCCGGTACCGCGGATTATCCTGTGCAGAATTGTTTCTGCATTGTCATCGGCATTATGACCCACTGCAATCACGTTAGCGCCAACTCTTTTCGCCGCACTTTCAAAGAATTTATACCTCTCTTCCCGTGCCGCCTCTTCCAGGGACATTTTACTATCCCGGGCAATTTCTTTAACGTCTCTTCTTTCAGTAACAATTGACAGTTTAAACTTTTTTGCAAGATTGTTCACAAATTGTGCATCATCTTCCGATTCCTTTCCTCTGATTAAGTGATTCAGGTGTGCTATGAAAATATCAGAATAAGCGGGGATTACACGATTTGCATCAAAAATCAGACTCAGTAAAGCGACTGAATCCGGTCCGCCGGAAACACCCAATAAAACCTTGTCATTTGCCCTGAAAAGATTATATTCCTTGATAACGGCAGCAACCTGCTTTTGCAATTGCAACATGTTAAAACTATATCCCTCCCATATAAACAAGTCAAGAGTAGAAAATATTTGACATCAGTTAGATGTTAAGTAGAATAAACCTGAAAGTTTATACAGCATCCGGTTCTGGGGGGCTATCATATAATGGAAGATCTGAAAAACAGGCTTAAGTTATTAGAAAGTGATTTGAAGAAGCTCGAAAACCGCTTGAAAAAAGGCCTTGCGACAGGAACCAGGAAAGACTGGGAGCATATTCTGCACCAGACAAGAAAGATTGAGGAGCTGGCAATCTCACAATTAACAATTCTAAGGCTTCAGGACAAAAAAACCACATGACAAATGGAGGAATCCCATGAAGAAAATGAGTTCTAGGTATTGGTATGTATTAGCAACTGTTATGATTTCCATTGGATTTCTAAGTTCAGGATGTCTCCATCTCAACAAATTATCCTCTGGGCAAAGCAAAACCGAAAGAATTAATATGCTGGAAGAGAAGGTGGACTCTTTATCTGGTAGCATTGGAAGCTTAACTACTGAAAATCACGAACTGAAAAAAAATCTTATTAAACTGGAGACAGTCAAGAATCAGCTAAACGAAGAATATACACAAATAAAGGACAGGCAGATTGCTATCGAAGCAGCACAAACGTCACAAAACGAGGCACGTAGCCGTCAGGAAGATGAATTGGCAGAAACAAGGAGTTTGCTTGAAAAAGTCAAACAACAGCTAACTCTGGTTGAAAAGGATAAAAATAACCTCAAGGCAAAACTGGAAGGATTAGAGGCTTCTCGTAAGAAAGCTGCAGAAACAGAGGCAGTTGCCGCTAAAGCCTCCGCCCCTGAAAAGGAAAAAAGCAATACAGACGAGAGCAGGGAAAGCCTGACAAAAGAAACACAAGAAGAACAAAAAACATCTCTTGTCGAAGATCTGCTGGATAAGGCAATTCAACTATATAGAGAGGAAAATTTCGAAGAGGCAATCGCAAAATGGGAAGAAGCCATAGCGCTTGATCCCAGCAAGCTCGAAGCAAAATTTAACATAGAAATTGCACAAGACAGGATTAAAGAAAAACAAATACAAGAAGACTTAAAATCCTCTCGTACCCAGAGAAAATAAGTGAAACATGGAGAGGGGTTTGGATAAGTCGGGGGAAGTTTGAATCTTGGCAAAATGGAAGGGTAAGGCAATTGGTGCAGGTTTAGGCTTTCTGTTCGGAGGCCCTTTTGGGGCAATTCTTGGTACTATAACGGGTGATTTTTTTGATAAGGCGACCCTGACCACAGGAATGCCTGTTAGTAATCACGACAGATCTTTAAATTTTATAACACACCTGGTCGGAATACTTATATCAATTGCCAAAGCAGACGGACGCATAAGCACACAGGAAACTAATGTGATAGAAAGGGCATTCGTAAGTTTTGGCTTTAGAGGAGAAGACCTGAGCTTTATCAGAGATTTAATCAAACATACCTCCAGAGCAGACTTGGATTTACAGGCCGTATGTTATGAATACAAACAATATTCCAATTACGAAGAAAGGCTTTCTTTATTGCGAATTGTCTATATGGTTGCATTTGCGGACAAAGAGTTTCATAGAAATGAAGAAAGTTTGATAAACCGCATCATAGGATATTTAGAAATTAATGCAGAAGATGCATTTGAGATACGAGGAGAATTTTGCAGTGATAACGATAAACATTTTAAAATCTTGAATGTTACAAGAAACTCTTCTATTGAAGATATTAAAAAAGCGTACAGGCTTTTGTCAAAGAAGTATCATCCCGATAGAGTTTCTCATCTGGGAGAAGAGTTTGCTGTGCTGGCCAGTGATAAGTTTCAAAAAATTAATAATGCTTACGAAGAAATAAAGAAGGAAAAAAGGTTTTAATATGGAGGTAAAATAAATGTGCAAAAAAACAGTTATTGTTTTGGCTTTTTTTGCCATAATGAGTTTAGCTTGTAAAACAGCGTATTGTATGTCCATTAATTTAACGGTTGATCAAATAAATGAGGCCATCAAATATGGGAATACTAATAAACTTAGAAGCCCAAAAGATTTTGCAGAGCCCTGGGTAGTTCGCCTTGATGAAAAAAATGGCTGGGCCACTTTATGGACACCATATCACAATGTCGCCTTTAAAGCAAAGAAAGCAGCTGTTGAAAGACGGGAACTATCCCAAGGAGAAATATTAAGGGCATTACATGTCAAGGAAAGCTTGACTTTTGTTGTATCAGTGTTCGGTGAATATATGGAGTTTGCAAGAGGCTATAACGCTATCCTCTACTCCGAAGGTAAGGCTGTATATCCAATTTATTCGTATTTTCCGGAATTTGCAGAACCCAGCAGTTTTTATCCGGAAGAACCGGCATATGTAGCAGGATGTGTATACAAATTCTCGATTGAAGACGTAAGCCAGAATTCAGAGACAAGATTGTTGGTTACTTCTCCTGAAGGAAAAGAACTTGAGTTTGTCTTCGACCTTGTAAATGTAAAATAATCTCTATAGGTCGGTTTTCCACCCGGATCTATAAACATTATGTGGAAATGGTAAAAGGTAAGGCAGGAAATGGGTTAAAGCTTATAGCGTAGGAGTATCATAATTCTTTGAGGAATATTCTGATACTTTATACATCTCAACATCATAGTCTACCATCATCCTCACTAATTCTTCAAATCCCAGCCTGGTCTGCCATTTTAGTTCATTTCTTGCTTTGGTAGAGTCCCCTAATAGTAAATCAACTTCTGCGGGTCTTACAAACTTTGGGTCAATAACAACGTAATCCTTCCAGTTCAAGCCTACATGATCGAAGGCAACTTCTACCAATTCTTTGACAGAGTGGGCTTCGCCGGTTGATATAACATAATCTTCGGGTTCATCCTGTTGAAGCATTAACCACATGGCTTCTACAAAATCACCCGCAAAACCCCAATCCCGCTTTGCATCAAGATTGCCCATCCTCAATTCATTTGACAACCCCATCTTAATTCTGGCTACGCCGTTTGATACTTTTCTGGTGACAAACTCCAGACCCCTTCTTGGAGATTCGTGGTTAAAGAGTATTCCGGAACAACAAAACATATCATAGCTTTCTCTATAATTTACAGTAATCCAATGAGCATATAACTTCGCAACTCCATAAGGGCTCCTTGGATAAAAAATTGTTTGTTCATTCTGTGGCACTTCTGCTACCTTGCCAAACATCTCACTGCTGGACGCTTGATAGAAACGTATTTTTTTATTTACCAGCCTTATTGCTTCTAATATTCTGGTAACTCCTAATGCGGTAAATTCGCCTGTCAAAACCGGTTGGTTCCAGGAGGTGGGGACAAACGATTGTGCGCCCAAGTTGTAAATCTCATCCGGGCGGCTTCCTTCAATTGCCTCAATTAAAGAGTTTTGATCAAGCAGGTCTCCCTGGACAAGCGTTATGTCGTCCTGGATATGCTTAATTCTCTCAAAATTACTTGAACTACTTCGGCGAACGATACCGTGAACTTCATAATCTTTTTTTAGCAGAAACTCTGCTAAATAGGAACCGTCCTGTCCAGTAACACCCGTAATTAAGGCAGTCTTCATTTTTTATATATATTATAAAAACTCTTGTTCTGGTGCTTTAACGATTAAACCATTGCCAAGTATACTAAATATACTACTAACGGCTGTCAATAACATTTTAAACTATTTTCTATAATCCATCCAGTATTGCATGACATAAGTCAGTTAGCGAATCGTCTCTTGCTCCCATAACCAGTATGCTGTCATTAGGAATTGCTCTTTGCCTGACTTCGGTTATTATGTCATCCCTTTCAGGGATAAAAAATGCATTTACCCCCTTATTTTTCAGTTCTTCAATAATTTCTTTTGACGATATTCTTTTGTGTGCCGTTCCACCCGCATAAAAAATCTCAGGCATATAAAGAGTATCGGCAGGTAAAAGTTTCCCGGCAAAGGCAGATATAAACTCATCTCTCAGGAATTCTGTTGGGACATAACCGTGTGGCTGAAATACTACTATTAATCTTTCACTGCTCAACCTTACGGCATCAATTGCCGCCTGAATCTTCCTTGGATTATGTGCATAATCATCTATCACTTTTATCCCGTTTTTTTCACCAACAATTTCCATTCGCCTTTTAGTGCCTTTAAATGATCTCAACGCTTTATTGATCTCCTTATCTGAGATACCTTCTGTCTGTGCGACAGCGATTGCGGCAAGTGCATTAAAAACATTATAGCGGCCCGGGAGATTTATTTCAAAATCATTGCCATTCATTTCAAATCTTGACCCGAAAGGATTACAGGAAATCTGAGAAGCCCTGACATCGGCCTTGCTACTTTCTCCGTATTTGATAACTTCTTTGGGTTTACCGTTAATTCTTATAAAACTAAAGCAACTTTCATTAATTATTACGGTACCAGAAGTATTCTCGGCAAATTTACTGAATAGGACTCCAAGTTCTTCTACTGATTTATGATCCTTGGATAAGTCTGTTATAACTGAAACTTTTGGCATATAATTAACCAAGCTGCCATCACTCTCATCAGCCTCAATTACAATTTTTTCTGAATTCCCAAACCTGGCGTTACCCAAAGACTTTTCTGTGATATAATTTCTTCCATATCCGCCTCCAACAACTGTCGGATCGTAGCCTGCCTGATCAAGAATCCACGATGTCATTCCACATACAGTAGTCTTGCCATTGCTGCCGCCTATTGCAATCCCGTATTTTTTGTTGAAAATACTTCCAAGTAATTCAGACCTTTTGATTATTCGAATGTGTTTCTGTGTTGCAATCTTCAAATCTGGATTACCTTCTTCTACCGCACTGGAAACAACTGTAAAGTCTAGAGTATTTTCTATTCCTGTTCCATCCTGGGGGTAAAGTTTGATACCTTGAGCTTCCAGCTTATGAAAGACTTCCGGTGTTTGTTTTTTATCATTTCTCCTGTCTGAACCACTAACAAAGTGTCCCTGTGATTGAATAATCTGAGCAAGTGCACTCATGCCGATTCCGCCAATCCCAACAAAATGATATCTTAATTTTTCTTTTGTATCCGACATATCAATAATAATGTAACACTTAAAATTTTGTAATTATTCAATATCAAGTGGAATGATTTATCCTTCCTTTCGGAAGGATTCCAGTGCTAACTCCTGGAATCCCTGCGAAAGCGGGGTTTATACTCTCATTAAACTGCATGATATTGAATAATTACAAAATTTTATCTCAATTGCTTATCAGTTCAGTGAAAAAACTTTTTCCTTTATCAAGTTTTGATTTCAGCAATGCCTCTGATACAGTGGCACCAATGTCCGCAAAGGTATTACGAATGCCAAGAGATCCCGGTTTATTTAACTTCTTTCCAAAAACCAAGAGAGGAACATATTCACGTGAATGATCTGTGCCGGGAGTAGTAGGATCACATCCATGATCGGCCGTAATAATGATAACGTCTCCAGCTTTTAATGCATCGACAATCTCAGGCAAATTTTTGTCAAATGACTCTAACGCCTCTGCGTAACCCTCTGGATTATTTCTATGCCCGTATTTCATATCAAAGTCAATCAAGTTTGTAAAAATAATTCCCTTAAAATCTTCCCTGATACTTTCTATCGTCTTTAAAACACCCTCACTATTATTAGAAGCATGTATTTCTCTTGTCAGCCCTCTGTGTGCGAAAATATCACCAATTTTACCGACACCAACAACTTCATATCCTTTTTTTACGGCCTTGTCCAACACCGTTTCTTCTGGTGGAAGCAAAGAGAAATCTCTCCGTCTTTCTGTCCTGGTATAATTCCCATTTTCCACTATAAACGGCCTGGCAATAACCCGGCCGACATTGTGTTTACCTTTTAATATATCCCGGGCATAATTACACATTTCGTATAATGATTCTACCGGTATTACATCCTCGCACGCAGCAATCTGGAAAACACTGTCTGCGGATGTATATACAATCGGGTAGCCTGTTTTAATATGCTCTTCGCCTAATTCCTTTATTATTTCTGTACCCGATGCTGTTTTATTGCCCAATATGGGCTTGCCAATAGCCGTAGTAAATTCTTTAATAACATCATCAGGAAAACCATCCGGATAAGTAGGAAAAGGGGTTTCTGTTATAACTCCCATAATCTCCCAATGACCGGAAGTTGTATCCTTCGCAGCGGAAGCTTCAATCATCTTGCCATAAAAAGCCTTTGCATCAACTTCTTTAGAGACGCCAGGAATATCCTCAATCTTCCCAAGACCAAAACTCTCAAGGTTAGGAACGTTCAGGCCTCCGACAGCCTTGGCAGTGTTTACTAATGTATTGCTGCCTTCATCCCCGAATTTATAAGCGTCCGGTAGTTCTCCGATTCCAACGCTGTCAAGAACTATAATAATTATCCTGTCTATCATCAATATGATTAAAACCTTTCTACCTTACTATTATCTAACGCCAGGCGAAGGCATACCCGGTCAATAGAACTTGCAAGTTCTTTGTGTGTGAGGCTATGACGGTATCGGTTAATACAGATAATTTTGATCGCTTGAACGAAGTTATAAAACGTTATGAGAATTAGGTATGTAGCAGGGAAATGCACTGTCTCGTTAAGGCTTATTATGTTTATAATGTTGTACCTATATAAAAGCTCTTTTGATAAAACCAAGTACAATAAACACAACGATGGGAGAAATGTCTATCCCCCCTATAGAAGGAATTACACGCCTGACTGGCTCTAGAACCGGTTCGGTTATTTTATATAGAAAAGTTACTGCCTGACTATGTGGATTGTGAGGAATCCATGTTAAGACGATCCTTACGATAAGCACTATTTCATAAAGCCCTATAAGTTGTCCGACCCAACTAAGTCCCATAGAATATACTCAAATATTAAAAAAATTACTCACTTAACACCGGATGGATACTAACAATTATTATCATTCATGGCAACAAAAAATTTATCATAAGCTATCAAGCGCTGATAGATAAACATTTTTTTGTAGATCACACATAACCTATTCCTTGAAATTATTATATTTAGTTGATAGAATCTGCATCGCACAATTATGAATAATATGAAATCTAAAAATAACGAATTGAGTATTAAGTCCACCACCAAGACTATAATAAACGAAATAGATTACGTCCTGGACGGCATAAAGGAAGAGGAATTTGAAAAGTTTGTTAAGGCCATCAATTCATCAAAGAATATATTTGTAACCGGTCAGGGTCGCTCCGGGTTAGTTGCCAGAACGTTTGCCATGCGCCTGACGCACATAGGATTTTCATGTCATGTGGTCGGAGACACAACAACACCAAACATTGATAAAGGCGACATGCTTATTGCCTGCAGTAGTTCCGGTACAACTTCGATTACCTGCCATATCGCAGGACTTGCAAAGCGCCTGAACGCACAGGTTGTCGTAATAACTGCGCATCCGGACTCTGAATTATCTAACTACGCAGGCCTGACTATTGAAATACCGGCAAGGGAAACCGATCAGGTTATACAATCTCAACTTACAGCACAATTTCGAAGTACATTGTTTGAACAGGCGTGTCTTGTATACCTTGATGCAGTGATCTTAACGCTCGTACGCTTGCTAAACAGAGAAGAAATGGAAATGACAAAGAGACATGCCAATCTGGAATGAAATTATATAAATCATAATTCCCGAGAATACAGTGCAATTAATCGTCCAAAAATTCGGTGGAACATCAGTAGCAGATGCGGCATGCATGAAAGCGGCAGCCAGGCGCGCTGTCGACGCACATTCTGCCGGTAACAGGGTCATTGTCGTTGTTTCAGCGCGGGGAAAAATGACTGATGAGTTATTGGAATTAGCTTACGAAATCAATGAGAATCCTTCAACGCGCGAACTTGATTCACTACTTTCTACAGGCGAGCAGATGTCAAGTGCGCTTATGGCAATGGCAATCCACTCTTTAGGTTCTCCCGCAGTATCTTTTGTAGGCAGACAAATTGGGATCACAACAGACAGCTTTCATACAAAAGCAAGAATAGTTAATATAAAAGTCGACCGCATATTAGAAGAGTTGTCAAAGAATAAAATAGTAGTAGTTGCCGGATATCAGGGTGTAGATGAGAATGACAATATAACAACTCTGGGACGCGGGGGATCTGATACCAGCGCAGTTGCCCTTGCGGCCTTGCTCAAGGCCGACATATGTGATATATATACCGATGTTGACGGAATATTCACTGCCGACCCGCGCATCGTTCCCAGGGCGAGAAAACTCGACAAAATATCCTATGATGAAATATTAGAATTGGCAAGTATGGGAGCACAGGTTGTTCATGTACGGGCTGTTGAATTTGCAAAAAAATATAACGTCCCTATCCGGGTAAGACCCAGCTTTAATAATGGTAAAGGAACCCTTATATGCAAAGAGGTAAGCGAAATGGAAAATATAGTTGTCAGTGGAGCAACCGTAACAAAAAATGATGCAAAAATAACCATAATCGGAGTATCTGATAAACCCGGGCAGGCGGCAAAGATATTTCATGAACTTGCAAAAGCAAATGTAAACGTAGACATGATCATCCAGAATATCAGCGCCCATGGATTGACAGATGTAACATTTACCGTACAGAAAGAGGATATGTCCCTTGCCCTGGAAACAACAGAAAGAATAAAGAAAGAAATCCAGGCCAAAGAAATAGTTGCCGATGACAAAATTGCAAAACTTTCAGTTGTGGGTATCGGTATGAGGACTCATAGTGGAATAGCGGAAAAAATGTTCAAAACATTATCTGACGAAAAAATTAACATACAAATGATCAGTACTTCGGAGATTAAGATATCATGTGTTATAGAGGAAGGACAAGCGGAGAAAGCCCTTAATGCAGTACATGATGCATTCGAGCTTGATAAAGAGGAGTAAGGGCGAACGTCCGTTCACCCCTGCTTTCATTTTTGCAGAACACTTCTAAAGTATTCTATCGTCTTTTTCAATCCATCGGTACGTGATACCTCAGGTATCCAGTCCAGCAGTTTCTTTGCCTTTGTTATGTCCGGCTGTCTACATTTCGGATCATCAATTGGTAACGGTTTAAAGATGATTTTACTTTTGCTTCCCGTCATTTCCACAATCTCTTTTGCCACATCTATTAACGTTATCTCTGTCGGATTCCCTATATTCACCGGTTCGGTAACATCTGAAACCAACAACCTGTATATTCCCTTCACTAAATCGGAAACGTAACAGAAGCTTCTTGTCTGTGAACCATCACCAAAAACGGTTAAGTCTTCCCCATTAAGTGATTGTGAAATAAATGCGGGCAGCGCCCTGCCGTCATTTATCCTCATCCTGGGGCCATAGGTGTTAAAGATTCTCACAATCCTGGTATCAACACCATGGCTTCTGTGGTATGCCATAACCATAGCCTCCGCAAATCTTTTTGCCTCATCATAGACACCCCTTGGGCCCACGGGATTTACGTTTCCCCAGTAATCTTCCGGTTGAGGATGAACAAGCGGGTCGCCATAAACCTCTGATGTAGATGCCAGAAAAAACCTGGCTTTCTTGCTTTTTGCGACTCCGATTGCATTCAACGTTCCCAATGAACCAACCTTTAAAGTCTGGATTGGAAACCTCAGGTAATCCAGGGGGCTTGCGGGTGATGCAAAATGCAAGACATTGTCTATCTCTCCGCCAATATAAATATACTCACTAACGTTATGTTTAATAAACTTAAATTTCGGATTGCCAATACAGTGTTCAATATTTTCTGTGGACCCTGTCAGCAAATTATCGATGCATATCACATCGTGCCCTTTTTCCATTAAATAATCACATAAGTGTGACCCAAGGAAGCCTGCGCCCCCGGTAATCAGTGTTCGCATATTTTTGTCCTGTTTAATAAGGCTTCAGATTCACAAGATATCTGCATGATTTTACAAGGTTATTTCAACCGTGCAAGAAGAAAAGCATCATATTAGATACAAATACAAATTGACAACGTCTAATGGTTTTAATAAACTATCCTACTATATACTTAATATTTTTAAAATTAACAGAGAAGATTTTCAGCATGTCGATATCACAATTAGTAAACAAAATCAAACCTTCTGCGACGTTATCTATAACCAGCAAAGTAAAATCCCTGATTTCAGAAGGCATAAATGTAATAGGCCTTAGTGCGGGAGAGCCGGATTTTGATACTCCGGAAGAGATAAAGCTTGCGGCAATCGAATCTCTAAAAAGCGGTTTTACAAAATATACGCCCACATCCGGTATTATAGAGCTGAAAGAAGCTATCTGCGACAAACTGTCGAAAGAAAACAATATAAGTTATACGCCCCAACAAGTACTTGCTTCGTGCGGCGCCAAACAGGCAATTTATAATTGCCTCCTTGCCTTATGTAATGATGGCGATGAGGTTCTGATTCCCTCGCCATATTGGGTAAGCTATCCGGAACAAGTTGTCCTTGCAAGGGGGGGGGCTGTATTCATTAATTCCTCCGATGAGAATGACTTTAAGATTACAAAAAGTGATGTCGAGCGCAACATAACAAACAAAACAAAGGTACTTATAATAAACAGTCCCTGTAATCCTACCGGTAGTGTTTATACAAAAGAGGAACTTTATGAAATAGTAGATGTTGCAATTAACGCCGGTTTGTATGTTATATCAGATGAAATCTACGAAAAAATTATATATGATGGGGTTGAACACTTTAGCCCGGCTTCATTTGGTAAAGATTTCCTTGAGAAGCTGATTACCGTAAATGGGTTTTCGAAAACATATTCGATGACGGGTTGGCGAATTGGTTATGCAGTTGGTCCTGTCGATATTATAAAAGCGGCTACTCTCATCCAGGATCATTCGACTTCAGGCCCAAACTCTTTTACCCAGAAAGCGGCAGTAACGGCCTTACAAGGGGATGGAAAAGCGGTTAAGGATATGGTTGCAGAATTTGATAAGAGAAGAAGATACATTGTAGAACGGCTTAATAATATAGACGGAATAACCTGCATGTTACCCAAAGGCGCTTTCTATGTATTTCCAAATGTATCTGCCCTGTATGGTCGAGATATCTGCGGCCAAATGGCGACTAACTCGGTGGATTTATCAAATTTAATCCTGGATAAAGCCCGAACGGCCGTTGTTCCCGGTGAATGCTTCGGTTCTGACCATCACGTCAGGATTTCATACGCAACATCCATGGAAAATATCAAGGAGGGAATGGACAGGATGGAGAAATTCCTGTCTGAAGGTATTCCACATGAAGGCTAATTAAATGCATGGGAAATTCAATAATAATATTGATCACACTTCGACTCCGCTCAGTGTGACGTCATTCCGAGCGGAGTCGAGGATTTTTGTCGTGATAGCAACCTGATTTGTTATGATACTCCTCTGGTCTTATGTTTTGGCATGCCCTGAATTAGACCGTACTATTTTTTTAGTATTTCCACCTTCCAGACCTCCGGTCCGGTTAGAATATATTCCCACTCTAATTGGCCGGTACGTTCTGCGTCCAACTGGTACTTTAATGGTTTTGGATCGTGATCATTTATCAGTATCATCTTATCTCCAGGTTGCAGAGAATCAAAGGTGTCAAAAATCTTTGGGTGTCTTTCGCGTGGTGGAATATTTTGTACGTCCAGTGTTATAACGTTGCCTTCGCTCATTTGCTTTGTCCTTTCCTAATTTATAATATTTACTTAGAATCTTTAACTTAAATTTCTGACAGGTTAGAAGCCTCTATGCTTTAGATATGACACTCACCAAAGCCGTTAGCTTTGACTTAGCTTTGATAGAGCGGGATTCACCGCTTTCAAATAATATAAAAGTGCCTTCTTCTATATCCTGCTCTCCATCATCTGTGACAACAGAACCATTACCAGAATTAATTATGGCTATTACCTTTTGTTCTTTGGTGTCTTCCAGCGCTGATTGGCCTTCTTCCATACAAAGGAAGTCGGTACAAACTTTTTGAGAATCATATAAATTTGTCGATACTACGTTTTCTTCTGAAAATTTTGTAACTTCTTCTAGTTTAAACTCTCCCATTTCAATCCCCTCAGCTAACGTGAACGGCGACGGCAACCAGTCTCTCCACTCCCTTGATACCCCTTTTTGATCCTTCAGGAGCAACCACAACCGAGCCTTTTGTCACACTTATCTCTTCATCATCCAGATACATAATCCCTTTCCCCTCCAGTACATAAAAAATACCGGTGCCACTGGGATGTGCCGGTATTTCCTGGCCTAGCTCTAAACATATCAAAGGTGCCTTTGCGTCAGGGGCGGCGCATAAGATTTGTGGACGAAATTGTTCGTTAAATTGTACTTTCTCTTGTAATTTTATAAGATTCAAATACTCTCCCTCCTAACAAATTTCCAGCTTTAGAAAAATCCTTAGACCCAGGCCGGTCAAGAGGCCTTTGAATCAACCTCCTTTTGGGCCGCTTCAATTAATTCGTTAACAAACATTTCAACATCGGTATTGTGCATCATACACGCCAGGTTTACGTCTTCCGTGCCAAATGCGGGACAATCAAAACAGCTCTTTCCAAAATGTTTTGCGAACACCTCTCTCGTAGCCGGATATTTTTCCGTTACCTCACCTGTTGTCATTTCTTTTGTTATGTTGACTTTGTTTGTTCCCTCTGGTTCTTGCATGTATGTTGTCCCCACTTTTCTTAGTTTATAAAAAAAGAGTCCAATGAGAATGGCAAGTCCAGAATATACCATTTACAGATGAGAGAGTCAATTATTTTAATTCATTGCGGTTTTATAGTCACTGTGATCCATTACGAACTGATAATTAAATGCATAGGAAATTCAATGTGACAACTTCGACTCCGCTCAGTTTGACGTCATCCTGAGCGGAGTCGAAGGATAGCCTTTTTTCGCGAAGCGACTTAACTTGTCCAATAATTATACACTCCCGTCAAAACTCCATTTCCTTTTTAATATTGAAACATTTATCTAAAAGAATTAGAATTCCCACTTGTAGCATGAATAATAGAAAAATAATTGTATTTACGGATATGGATGGTACGCTCTTGGATCATAGTACCTACTCTTTTTCTGAGGCGGAAGATGCCTTAGAGTTATTGAGAAAAAAGGGGGTGCCGCTTGTTTTATGTTCCAGTAAATCCAGGGATGAAATAAAGGTCTATCGCAAGAAACTGTCAAATAAGGAACCATTTATATCAGAAAATGGAGGGGCTGTATTTATTCCTGAAGGATACGATGGCTTGAAATGCGAATTTGATAAAATTGATGATGGTTATTTTGTGATAGAGATTGGTTCCAAATATCAAATGCTTGTAGATGCTTTTGAAAAAATAAAGAGAAAAACAGGTATAAATATTAAGAACATTGCCGAATTTACTATAGACGAAATTGTTGAGTTAACAGGTTTGAGCAGAGAAGAGGCTTTTCTTGCTCAAAAAAGAGAATATACATTGCCTTTTATTATTTATGGAGGAGAAGATGATGTTAAGATTCTAAAAGATGAGATATTGTCATTTGGCCTTAATTATACTGAAGGCGCAAGGTTTGTACACCTTATGGGCGGTAATGATAAGGGAAAGGCTGTAAAGATTCTGGTGGATATCTTTAAAGAAAACTCTCCGGAGAAAAGGATAACTACTGTTGGTCTCGGCGATAGTTTAAATGATCTACCGATGTTGGAAGTAGTAGATAAAGCATTTCTCGTGAAGAAAGAAGCGGGAAACTACGAAGAACGCATAAAGGTTGAAGGCCTGGTTTACATCGATGGGATAGGGCCGGTTGGCTGGAACAAGGCAGTTTTGGGCTTGTTTAATAATAACTAACTCAATTATTAGTTGAATCCGGGGATTACAATCTATCTGTCATGACTCATAAATAGAGGGAGGTTTGTATCATGGGAGACTTTCATCAGTCAGGAGAAATTACAACACTACACAGATTTGGCAGCAGGGATATTACCAGGCTGGAGGCCGAAATAAAGAAGCTCTCACGCCTGCGACCTATTGCCCTTGTGTTGCCGACAATCTTTTCTGAATTGGAAGGCACCGCTTTGCCAAATATTCTAAGCGAACTAAAGGAGGTTAAGTACTTAAAACAAATCATAGTAGCCCTGGGCAGGTTTAATAAAGAACAATTTAAATATGCAAAGAAATTCTTTTCTGTCCTGCCTCAGGAGCTGACGTTGATATGGAATGATAGCCCCAGGATGAAGAAACTTTACAAACTGCTTGACGAAAAGAATGTTTCCGCTGGCGCTGACGGCAAGGGAAGATCTGCATGGATGTCTTACGGTTATGTCCTGGCAAGTGAAAAATCAAAGGTAATTGTTTTGCATGACTGTGACGTCCAGACGTACGATAGAGAATTTCTTGCACGGTTATGTTACCCGGTTGTCAATCAAGATCTGGATTTCGAATTTTGCAAAGGATATTACAGCCGTATTACTGATCGTATGCATGGCAGGGTAACCAGGCTCCTTGTGACGCCCCTGTTGAGGGCGTTACGCAGGTTATTGGGAGACCTGGATTTCTTAAAATATATGGATAGTTTCAGATATCCTCTGGCAGGAGAATTTTCCATGTTAGCGGACCTTGCAAGGGTAAATAGAATCCCCGGTGATTGGGGGCTGGAGGTAGGAGTTCTTGCAGAGATATACAGGAATTGTTCCAGGAAAAGGATATGTCAGGTAGATATATGTGAAACATATGAACACAAACACCAGCCGCTCTCTGAAGAAGATGTTACAACGGGATTGATGAAGATGGGCATAGACATCACCAGGACAATTCTTACTACAATGGCAAGCGCCGGTATAATATTCAATGAAGGTTTCTTCCGGACATTAAGTATCACATATCTAAGGACAGCCCAGGCATTCATTGAAAAGTATGAAACTGATTCAGCAATAAATGGGCTATACTTTGACAGGCACATGGAAACAAAGGCAGTAGAGGCCTTTACTAACGGGCTCAAGATAGCGGGAGATCAATTTCTTGAAGACCCAAGCGGTTCACCACTCATACCGAACTGGAGCAGGGTAACTTCAGCGATACCTGATTTCTTTGAAAAGCTTATTGATGCAGTTGAGAAGGACAATAAATAAATACTTAAAGCTTAAGGAAATTCCATTACAAAAAATAGAGTATGAACGGTATAAAAATAAAAGATAACATATATTGGGTTGGTGCATTAGACCCTGAAATGAAAATATTTGATATAGTTTTCAAGACTGATCATGGAACTACCTATAATTCTTATCTTATTAAGGATGAGAAAACTGCATTAATAGATACGGTTAAAAAGCCTTTTACTGATGAATTCATTTCGAGGCTTAAATCGCAGGTTGATCTCAAGGATATTGACTATATTATTGTTAATCATGCAGAGCCCGACCATTCAGGCGCACTTTTAGAGTTGTTAAAGTATGCAGGCAATGCGAAGATCATGGTTTCAAAAGCTGGCGGACATTTACTGAAAGAAATAATCAATGTACCGGTTGATCTGACAATTATTGAAGAAGATACCGTGGTTGATCTTGGTAGTTGCAAACTTAGATTTATATCTGCACCATACTTACATTGGCCGGATACTATTTGGACCTATTTAGAGAAGGAAAAGATTCTTTTTACGTGCGATGCATTTGGTTCACATTTTTGTGATGAAAGGATGTTTGATGATTTGGTCGGTGATTTTGACTATCCTTTTCGCTATTACTATGACAGTATAATGCGTCCGTTTAAGCCGCATATCCTTAAAGCTATTGAAAAGATCGGGGAATTGGATATTGATATTATTGCAACAGGACATGGGCCGATTATACGTAAAGACCCCCGGAAGCATATTGAAAGCTATCGTAGCTGGAGCCAGGTCCAGACAGATGCGATAAAGAATGTTCTGATTCTGTATGTCAGCATATATGGAAGTACAAAAAGTATGGCAGAAACCATCTCCAAAGGAGTATCAGAGGTAGGTGTGAATACCAGAATATTAGATATGAGTGATTCAGATCATCAATTTATCAGGGATGCCATTGAAAAGGCAGATGGTATAATTGTTGGCGCACCGACAGTTGCAGGCGATGCTCCCAGGCCTGTCTGGGATGCTCTTTCCCTTCTTTCGACAGTTAAATCCAGGATTAAGTTGGGGTCTGCTTTTGGTTCTTATGGTTGGAGCGGTGAAGCTGTGAAAATGATTGAAGATAGATTAAGCGGGCTGCACATAAAGCTTCATAAACCTTCCTTAAGAATAAAACTGATTCCAGATGACAATATTTTGAAAGAGTGTCAGAAATTTGGAAAAGAGTTTGCAATGGCTCTGGAACAAAAATAAATATAATATTATAAAAAGTATAAGATGAAGATGCTTAATCTCAGGAAGCACGCAGATGAAATTTTAAAGCATGTATTAAGTACATTAGACCCAGAGTCGTTAGTTAAGAAGAAAGTCAGTATTAATGGTTCAACACTTTCAGTGAATCAAAGGGAGTACAACCTCAAAGATTATGAACATATCTATGTGATTGGCGGCGGCAAGGCATGCGCTCCGATGGCTAAAACAATTGAGGAAATTCTGGGAGACAGGCTGGAAGACGGTATAGTCGTTGTGAAGTACGGCCACAGTCTGCCACTTAAGAAAATTAAGATTATTGAGGCATCACATCCACTCCCGGATGCAAAAGGTCTGGAAGGCACTTCTGAGATTCTCAGACTTTTATCCAGGACGGGCGAAAAAGACCTGGTTATCTGCCTTATTTCCGGTGGTGGTTCTGCCTTACTGGTACAACCGCATAAGGACGTAACCTTACAGGATGTACAGACAACTTCTAATGAATTACTGGCCTGCGGCGCTGCGATTGATGAAATTAATGCCGTAAGGAAACACTTGTCAACAATAAAGGGCGGACGCCTTGCACACGCTTCATACCCTTCAACATTGATCACACTGATACTGTCGGATGTAATCGGTGACCCGTTGGATATTATAGCGTCCGGTCCTACCGTACCGGATGAGAGCACTTTCGACGATGCTTGTAAAGTAATTAGAAAGTACTCATTGGAAGGCAGGATACCCGACAACGTTCGTAAACTTTTAAAGAAGGGACAAAGTGGAGAGACCGGAGAAAATCCTAAAAAGGGAGATAAAATATTTACTAATACACAAAATGTAATCGTCGGTTCCAACAAGATAGCGCTGGAAGCGGCTAAAGAAAAGGCTACAGATTTAGGGTATAATACTATAATCCTTTCATCTATGGTACAGGGAGAAAGTAAAGAAGCTGCAATATTTTTCTCTGCTATTGCTAAAGAGGTTTACCGTACAGGAATACCGGTCTCTAAACCAGCATGCATCATTGCTGGAGGTGAGACTACTGTTACCATTAAGGGCAATGGAAAGGGTGGGAGAAACCAGGAATTTGCACTCTCTGCGGCTATGGAGATAGAAGGATGTGACGGCATTGTTGTTTTAAGTGCAGGTACTGATGGTACTGACGGCCCGACAGACGCTACAGGCGCAATAGTTGACTCTAATACCTGTAAAGAAGCCAGAGAAAGATTTCGTCTAAAGCCGGAAGAATCTTTAAGCAGAAATGATTCTTACAATTTTTTTAACAAGACCGGAGAACACATAATTACGGGCCCTACCCTGACTAATGTGATGGATATAATGATCTCTTTAATAAATTAGTTCACTATGACTCATTCTGAACCTGACAGGCAATCATTCCACAAAGACATCGAAAATGAACTTGAAGCACATTTCAGGATTATCCAATCGTGTTCTGTAAAGATGGATGATGGAAAACGAATATTGCTGGCTGCAAGGCCTGAGTCAAGGTACCCTTATTTTTATCCGCGTGATGCTGCCTGTGCATCCGGGCTTTTAGCATATCTTTCTACTTCCGGCCTTTCTATTGCCGATGATGCATACGGGTTGCTCGAGACCATTGCAGGCTTTGTGTTGAAGGTATTGAGGGATGACGGCTATATCGGGCAAAGATATGCACTCTCTGGTGAAGAAAAAAGCATTTATAAGCAGGAAGATAATAACGCACATGGCTTAATCATCCTTTCAAATTATCTGCTTACTGCAAAGCTGCGGGAAAGCGAGATTCAAGACATAGACAGGCTTCTCCTCTCAATGAAGAATGCTTCACAATTTGCCATCAAAAATTATTACCGTCCGGAGATAAATCTTTTTCATTCCACTACATCTATTCACGAATCTGCTCTTGAAGAAGGGTTCAGTTGCTGGACTAATTTTGCATATCTAAGGGCCTTTACTCTTGTTTCCAGGGTAAATGATGAATTAAATGCTCCCGATATTATTCCGAATAAGATACTCACATTTAAATCAGCCTTTAAGCACAACCTGTTTAGTATAATGGTGGCAAACAGTAAATTTTTGAGACGTATAGATGAGAAAGGTAATTATGACTTCAAACCGGATTTTACACTTTTAAGCCCATTCTATTTTGAATTTGGAAATGAGGTTAAAGATTATCTTGATAATAGTGTAAACTTTCTGGAAAGACAGCTATGGGATCCTGAGCTAGGGATGATTCAGCGATACCTGCCATTCAGTGGAGATATGGAGATACACACTCACGCGGGTAATGGACCCTGGCTTCAATACACGGCAATACTTGCCCAATACCATTACTGGTGTGAGAATACTAAAAGGGGAGATGAGTTAATGGGCCTCATTGATGGCTATAAGAATGAAAAAGGAGAAATCCCTGAACATATTTCTACCTGTAAAAGGTTTGATACATTTATAGAATCTGAATGGAAGTCGGGGCTTGATTTTTCCAAGGAGTTTGACAGCCACATCCTTCAGGACGGCCTGGACTTTGACAAAATTTTAGAGGAAGCCAATAATATGCATAGGGCCTATAACGAAGTGGCAAACAAATGCATGATACCTGATGTCACGATGGAAGAGGGTGGGTATGTCATGTTCGTTACCCCGTTGATGTGGTCACATGCGGAATACATGAAAGCGTTGTTATCTAAACATGGTCTTTACTATGTCAACAATCTTTAGAAAACATGAATGGAGATATAAGAAACTTGTACTTTCAAGGTCATATAACTCAACGTTTGTTTGTGCTGACAGTCCTTAAAACCCTATTCTATCTATAAGTTGTTCGTAGGGGAAGTTTTTACCGGGACATGCTGTGCCTTTTTGGACTACCTGGTTATGCATGATGATGTTTGATTCGGGAATGTTATATCTTTTTGAAATATAGTCGACCAGGCTTACCAAAGATCTGAATTGTTTTTTTGTGGGCTTCTTATCCTTTTCAAAATTTCCAACAAGACAGATGCCGATAGCGATTCTATTAAGATCCATATTAGCCGTGTGCGCGCCGTGAATCTGTTTTTTCCATCTATCGCCCACTTCAATCTTGCCATTGCCCGAACCGTTGCCATTGCCGATAACAAAATGGTAGGCCAGGCCTTCCGGCCACTTTCTCTTTTTTCTGTGGTACCTGTCAAAACGCCTTGCATTTCCTGCATCAGTGGCGCTGTGATGTAATACTACGTATTTCCATTCATTTTCATCGACATCTACCCTGCATAACTTCTCAATGTCAATGGTAAGCGGTTTCCTTTCAATACCGATAAACGGCAGGTAAATGAAAAGCCCTATTGCAGTGATAAGCATGGCAATTGAAAATATTATAACGTGTCGTTCAACTATCTTCATAGCATCATTCAGTGGGATATGAATACCGTGACCAGATATTGGTACATTAAAAAACCCTTTAAGGCAATATTTTATAGAAATTTTGGAATATTAAATCAAGGTTAATATAACTGTAAATCAATGCTTACCTTGACACTTTATTATTATTGTGATAGGATTCAGCAATAATATCAGGATTTATTCTGTCTGTAAAGGATTACACATCAATGGCTTATGAAAAGTTTGCTGAAGTTGTATTGGACATACCTCTTAATAAGAAATTTCACTACAAGATTCCACCATCCTTTATAAACCAGATCGAGATTGGTAAAAGGGTTAGAGTTCCCTTCGGAGGGAGAACAGCCGTAGGGTATTGCGTTGGGCTAACCGATAAATCGGATGTTAAAACAATTAAGGATATAATCCGCGTAATTGATATAAAGCCTATATTGAATTCCAAAATGCTGGGGATTGCGGAATGGCTGGCCAATTTTTATTTCTGTGGCTGGGGTGAAGCCCTGGAAACTTTTCTTCCATCCGTTGTAAGAAAGGGCATTAACTCCAGGACAGTATGCGTAGTCAGATTGTGTAAAGATGGAGTATCCGTAAAAGAGATGATTTCCACAATCAAAAAGAGAGCGCCAAAACAGGCAAGAGTACTGGAGATTCTCTCTGAGGCAGGAGAAATGACATTTCCGGAATTAGCAAATATCAGTAATTGCAAAATGGACAGTATTAACAGGCTTCGAGATAGAGGGCTGATTATTCTTGATAAAAGAAAAGTAAATGATTCCCTCTTTGCCGGAAAACATTTTAAGAAGACATGCCATTTACAGTTAACCGGAGAACAGGAAGTAGCGGTTAACCTCATCAAGAGAAAATTGATGGAAAGACAGTTTGGCGCTATTTTATTGAAAGGGGTTACAGGAAGCGGCAAGACAGAGGTTTATCTACAGGCAATCTCAGAAGCGATTACTATGGGACTTAAGGCAATAGTTCTGGTTCCTGAGATATCTCTCACACCACAAACTATTGAAAGGTTTAAATCTCGTTTTGATAGAGTAGCCGTCCTGCATAGCAGCTTGACTGACAGGCAGAGAAGCGATCAATGGTGGGATATCAAGAATGGTAATGCAGACGTAGTTATTGGCGCCCGTTCAGCAGTATTTGCCCCTCTGGAAGATGTGGGAATAATCGTAATAGACGAAGAGCATGAGAATACATTCAAACAGGACACATCCCCGCGTTATAATGCCCGTGACGTGAGCATGATCAGGGCAGAGTATGAAAACGCCCTGGTTGTACTTGGCTCCGCTACACCGTCTCTTGAGAGTTTTAATAATGCCGTTATTGGTAACTATGAATATGTCACCCTGAAAAATCGGGTTGGAAATAAACCGCTTCCCAGGGTGGAAGTAATTGATATGCGCCACGAAAAGTACAGGGGTAAAAACCAGAAATATATATCTAATTATCTGGAACTTTGTATGAAGCAGTGCCTTTCTAAAAAAGAGCAGGTGCTGTTGTTTTTGAACAGGCGCGGATTCTCGCCTTTTATAAGTTGTAGAAGATGTGGATTTGTACTAAAATGTAAAAGGTGCGATATATCTTTGACCTACCATAAAAAAAAGGACGCCGTAATATGTCATTATTGTTTTTCGGAAGAACCTGTTCCCGGAAAATGTCCTGAATGCTGTTCTCCCGGCATAAGTTTTCTGGGTGTTGGGACAGAAAGGATGGAGGAAGATATCAGGGCCAGATTCCCTCAGTACAAACTTTTGAGGATGGATAGCGATACCATGAGGAGACGGGACTCTCATGAAAAAGCGCTGAACGCTTTTGGTCGTGGCGATATAGACATACTTCTGGGTACCCAGATGATTGCAAAAGGCCTTGACTTTCCGAACGTCACATTGGTTGGTGTGCTTTCTGCTGATACAATTGTCAATATGCCTGATTTCCGGGCAGGTGAGAGAACATTCCAACTGCTTTGTCAGGTAGCGGGAAGGACAGGAAGAGGCCCCAAAGGTGGACAGGTTGTAGTTCAAACTTATAATCCGGAACATTATAGTATTAAGTGTGCTGCTTTACATGACTTTGACGGGTTTGCCAAAAAAGAACTTGAATATAGAAAGCAACTTTATTATCCTCCTTATGGAAGACTGGCCAGGATTGTCTTACGCGGAAAGAAGGATCAGGATGTTAAAAAAAAGTCCATTGATATTGCTGATAAATTGAGAGAGGCAATACGATTGACTATCGGAGCGGCCCAATCAGACAGGCACAAAAATGAAGTGGAAGTTTTGGGGCCTGCACCTGCGCCGATTGCAAAGGTAAAAGACAATTTCAGGTGGCACTTAATAGTGAAGGCGGATAATTCTGAAAACTTGAGTACGATTTTAAAGAATATTGAAAATGAAAATAAACATTCAAAAAAGGTCCAGATTATGATAGATGTGGATCCTTATGCTTTGTTATGAGGTGTTAAAAAATGCCAGAAAATGGTTTTAGTGCAGAAGAATTTTTCGGAGATGGCGGTGGGCTGACATACAGTGACTTTATCCTGTTGCCTGGTCATATAGGTTTTCCTACTGAAGATGTTGATATAGAAACAAACCTTACAAGAAATCTCAGGATAAAAAGACCCCTCGTCAGTTCTCCCATGGATACTGTATCAGAGTCAAAGATGGCAATCTATCTGGCCCTGCTGGGCGGAATAGGCATTATACATTATAACAATTCTATTGAAGAACAGGCCAGTGAAGTCAGGTTGGTAAAAAGATTTGAAAACGGGTTCATTACTGACCCTGTAACACTCAGCCCTGAGAATACAATCTCAGATGTTGACAAAATTAAAAAGACATACGGATTCTCCGGTATACCAATAACTGAAGACGGGACTTTAAAGACTAAACTAATAGGTATCGTTACACGGAGAGACATAGATTTCGAAACAGATAGAACAAAAAAGTTACGTGAAGTTATGGTCGACCGGCTTGTTACGGCAAACGCCGGTATTTCCCTTGCAGAGGGAAATAAAATACTAAAGGAATCCAGAAAAGGCAAGCTGCCTTTAGTTGATAAAAATGGATGTCTTGTGTCCTTAATGAGCAGGACAGATTTATTGAAAAATGAAGATTTTCCATTTGCCTCAAAAAACAGAGAAAAACAGTTGTTGGTCGGAGCCGCAGTCTCAACACGGGATGAAGACAGGGAGAGGCTTAAAGAGCTGGTAGATGCGGGAGTAGACGTAATAGTGATTGATGCTTCCCAGGGAGACTCAATTTATCAGTATAATATGATAGAGTATATAAAGAAGAATTACCCGGCCCTGGAAGTCGTGGGTGGAAATGTTGTAACTGCCAGACAATGTAAATCACTCATTGATAAGGGAGTGGACGCCCTGCGTATAGGGATGGGATCAGGTTCTATCTGTATTACACAGGAAGCCATGGCAGTGGGACGTGCCCAGGGTTCTGCGGTTTACCACTGCGCAAAGTTTGCAAGAGAGTATGCAGGGATACCGGTAATTGCTGATGGAGGGATAGCAAACATAGGTTACATAGTTAAGGCGTTATCATTGGGTGCGAGTACCGTAATGCTGGGTTCTATGCTTGCCGGTACGAATGAAGCTCCCGGCGACTATTATTATGAGGGTGGTGTCAGGCTGAAAAAATATAGAGGGATGGCATCTTTAGAGGCAATGGACAAAGGTGGTGACAAAAGGTATTATGCAGAAGACAACAATAAGATTAAGATCGCACAGGGAGTATCAGGTACGGTAGTTGATAAAGGATCAGTAACCCATTTTGGCGAGTATATTATAAAAAGCTTACTGCATGCGATGCAAAATCTTGGTTATAAGACAATAAAAGATCTGCATAACGGAATTTATGATGGAACTCTCGCTTTTGAGGCCAGGTCACCTTCTGCTCAGGGGGAAGGGGCTGTCCATGATTTACATTCATATACTTCACCTGATGCTGCATTGTTTTACCCTCATGATAGAAAAAGGGGATAATTTTTAAGATGTATGGTGGACAATACCAACCATTATTTATTGGGCTTATCAAATTTCAATAAAATAATTTTAACGCGTAGTCTATGGGGCATATACTTTGTCATGATTAAAAATATAAAATATTTCAGTTTCCTGGCTATTGTTGCAGTTATTTTTGTTTCAGCCGGTTGCGTGACCAGATCAATAACCGTAAAGACAAATCCCAGTAATGCGCTGGTATATATTGATGATAAGCTTACCGGTGAAAGTCCGGTTACGATACCTTTTACATATTATGGTACCAGAAAAATAATGATAGAGAAAAGGGATGAGGATGGAAGGCTTACCCATGAAAGAACAACAGTATTTGAAAAAATAAAGGCGCCCGCATACGAGATCTTTCCGCTGGATTTCTTCTCCGAAGTATTATGGCCGCGCGAGATAAAAGACGAGCATATCTTAAATTATGATTTAGTTAAATTAGAGCCATTGTCGATTAAGGAACAACAGGGAAATGTAATGAAAAATGCGGAAGAGTTAAGGCAAAGGGTCTATGCACCGGATTTTTAATAGTTATCAAATTACCACCTCTCGTCCGAGACTTTGCTCGAAAGAAAAAACGCCTTCGAGGTAGTCCATGTTATTCTGTTTTCCATTTTTTCTTTATATAACATTTTGCGAAGCAAACCAAAAAAGTTAGCGACCGAAGGAGCTAAGTTTTATGAAAATGGCGTTAACCCCCACAATAATTTCTTCTCTCTTATTCTTTTTCATTGGTCAGATTGTTAATGCCGGTGAAGATGATAGAAAGAAATGGAACAAACGTTATGACGCCATGGAGTACATATACGGAAAAGAGCCTATCAGGTTCCTGAAGGAAAATATTAGTTTTTTGACTAAAGGCAAGGCCCTGGTCCTTGCTATGGGAGAAGGAAGAAATGCGGTATTTCTTGCCGGAAATGGATTTGAAGTTGATTGTTGTGATATCTCTGAGAAAGCTGTCGAGAAGTGTGAATCTTTAGCCTTGGAGAGTGGTGTGATCTTAAATGCATTTACAGCGGATCTGGAGGAATATAAGATACCGGCTGATAAATACGATCTTATTACGTGCTTTTATTACACACAAAGAGATCTTATTCCTCAAATCAAGGAAGGCCTGAGGGAGGGCGGCATAGTTATGTTTGAGACATATACCATTGATCAGCTGAAGTATGAAAAAGATGCCCCCGGACCTAAGAATCCGGACTATTTATTAAAGCATAATGAACTGCTTAATTTCTTCAGAGATTTTCATATTCTTTATTATAGAGAAGGTGAGATTGCAGAGAATAAGTCAGTAGCAAGTTTGATCGCACAAAAGAAATAAGATTCATGTTTGCCAGAATAACAAAGTTTTATCTATGTACCCGCTCGAACGATGCAGTCGGGCGGGCATTTGTGAAAATTCGTGACCTGTTAATTTGAAATATACTTTTCAGACTAACATTTCTATGAGTTGGGGGAGTTGCCAGTTTGGGTAATAAAACAGTTTCAACAATCATTGAAAAAATCGAATCTATGCCTACTTTGCCAACCGTAGCGTTTCGTGTCATGGAGATTACTGGTGATTCGAAGGGTTCGGCAAATGATCTCATGAAAATTATCAGTCCGGATATATCCCTTACTACAAAGATACTTAAAATTGCCAATTCCCCACTTTATGGTCTTGCAAGAGAAGTATCATCACTCCAGCACGCATTAACTATTTTGGGTTTCAAAGAAATTAGAAACCTGGTTATATCTACAGTCGCAGTTGAGAATTTTAAAAACATCGAGCAAGATGGAAGATTTGATGTTAAGAAATTCTGGAAGCATTCATTCTGTTGTGGTCTTGCAGCAAAGATTATTGCGGCAAGTTTTATGAATAAAAGCAATGAATTATTTGTGGCAGGTCTCATTCATGATATAGGAAAACTGGTCATATACATTGCCTTTCCTGATGAATTTATGAAGCATCAAGAAGCTATGAGTTCTTTGAAATTAAAATATATATCCTTTGATGCAGAGAAGGACTTTTTTGAGATGTCTCATGATGAAGTCGGGATGAGGCTTCTGGAAAAGTGGATGTTTCCGGAAAACCTGATAGCGGCTGTCGGTTTTCATCATCAGCCGCAGTACGCGTACGGGGACCATCTTTATCCAATAGTTGTACATGTTGCCGATATCCTCAGCCATATTTACGAGGTGCAGGTGCAGGAGGAAGAAGACGATACTCTGGAGGTCGAGCCTTTCTACAATGATATTGTAAAACTGTCTCAGCTTTATGAGATAAACTGGAATGTGTCTGACATCAGCAAATTCCAGCAATCCCTGGCTGAGAGTATGGAAAAAGAGGCTGATACCATGAAACTGTTCTTTTAAGGCAGGACAGCAGGGCAGGGTCAGATTTTTAATCTTGATATTGTTAAGCCTCGGAATGAATTATTCAAATATCAGCCTTATATACTAACCTTCCAACTTGGATCAAAACGGGCATGGCAGCTTGGACATATCAGGATGATCTTACACTGTTCTTTTGTTTGCCGTACAAATGAAGTATGAAAACCATCCTCGTACCCGCATTCAGGACAAACATGAAGTTCCTCTTCTATTGTTATCTGCTCCGGTTTCTTATCCATAACATTTTCCCTTCTTTATAATTTCATTGTTACTATCCGTCCGCATAATTGGCCATATATATTCTCTAATCACTCCTTCCACTTAATCGAACATCCCATTGATGGATATTGATTGGGAGACGGTTTCTTTCCTTCAAGCAACGCTTCGATGGCATCGCTTAAATCATGCGACGTTACCATATCCGGTTCCTGCCAGTTGTCATCTATCTGGCCGTGGTAGCATAGTTCTCTTTCCTTGTTGTAAACATATATGTCAGGAGTGCATTGAGCCTGATATTTTCTTGCTACGGATTGATCCTCGTCTCTTAAATATGGAAAATTGTATCCTTTTTCTTTCGCCCTCTTGACCATATTTTCGAAATTATCTTCAGGATATTTAATGCTGTCGTTCGGGTTGATCCCCACAAACTGAACATTTCGTTCTGCAAATTTCTCCTGTAACTGGACAAGCCTGTCATCCACAGCCTGAACATAGGGGCAGTGGTTACACATAATGACTACAACTAAAACTTCTTTGTCGTCATAGTCAGCAAGGGAGTGCATTTCACCGTCTATACCCTTTAAGCAGAAATCGATTGCCTTCGTCCCCAATGGTACATTTATTGATTTCAGTAAAGCCATTTTGACCTCCGGATTAAAAATATTGTAAAAAGTGGAAATAAAAATGTAGGTTGGGTGAAGTGCAATGCCTGCCCGACTCGTCATTCAGGCGGGCACCCAACAAAAATATACATATCTTAATTCAATGACATCATCGACCCTTTGAAATCCTGCAAGCTATGGAAATCTATATCAAATCAAGGTTAGATCACCTGAAGGCGGTTTCAAACTACAACAAGGCGCAATACAAATTGCTTGTAGCAATGGGGGAATGATTTGTAATTATGTAAATTTATTTTCTCCTGAATTGAGCGATTTCGCCCGCCAGAATGAGTATCGGGCTGGTAGCCGCAACCTTAAGGTAGCGTAACTTACACAAATCCATCAGGTGATGAAAAACGCAGGCTACCCGCCTGCCCGCCCGGCGATGCCGTTCGGACGGGTACCTATTCGGGCAGGAAGCCAGCGGCTACAACGGCATGTAAAATAAAATCGCTCAATATAGGTGTATTAAGAGCCTTTAAGACGTCACCCAAATCTTTTTTATCTTTAAACTGAGGGCTTAATTCTGAGTAAATAATCTCATTAATTACTAAAGCCCCGCAATCATCTTCCTCTTATTTCCTCTATATATTTGGCTGTATCTTCAGGAGAATTTAGAATCCCCGTGACTTTATCTACCGGATGTATCATACTCTTTTTTCGAAGCTGTATTGTTCCGTCGAGTTCTACAAATTCGACTTCAACATCTGTCTCTCGCCCATATTTTTCCCTGATCCTTTTAGGTATTGTTATCTGCCCTCTTTCCGATATTTTCATAGCATATTCCTATTCAGAAAATTCATATTTTATATATCGCATATTCGTACTCAGTTTATATGTGTAATTATTGCATGTCAATAAAATAGTCAATAATGTAAACCATGACGTTGCCTGAAAATTATACATGGCAAAACACGGCCTGTTAACAAAATAGTTTAACCATCATCGGATTAAGGTTTTAGAATAATCAAGGACATGCTCCTCTCTTCCCCGGACAAAAGACGCCGAGGGCTTTTCGAGAGGATCCCAATATTGGATTCCTCTCGAAAGAGAGGCCTGCCGCAGGGCAGGGAAAAACGAACTCTACAATATAATAGCTTAAGACATAAACATTCTGTTTAAAATAACAACAAAAACTACTGCAATAATTTCTTTTATTCATATCTAATTTTAGTTACCGGCTTCCATTTTAAGTTTACCCCCTTTCAGAAATTAATTTATAAATGAGATTTCCCGTTAATTGACATAAATATTGGTATATCCTCCTTCATAATATCACTTGTAAGTATTTGCAAAACAGGAGCTTATAAGAGAAGGGTTTTCATTTAACGAATAAGGTATTTATTAGATTTATCCTGGTACCGGGATGCAGTATAAAATGTCCGATTATTAAACATTCTAAACCCTGAGTTGGCAACTGTTTTGCGCTTTAAGCTAAACGCTTCAGGGAGCAATCCCTTATCATTCGATAATAAGCCTGGGTTATTTATTAGAGGACATAGATGAAGACACTGAAATCTCAAATCATCATTGTTTCAACGCTATTAGTATGCGTGTTGGTTGTACTGTTTGTGATGTCTTTGAGAAGATCTTTTGAAGTGCATAAGAATTCAGAGAAATATGCACTAAAAAATAAAATAAGCGGCCACTTGAATACTGCAGCAGGCTGGCAGGCTATTGAACGCGGTTACGGAGCCACAATAATAGGGAGCGGCGAGGGTGATTCGTCTCCCCTCTACCCGAAATTCCTTGAAATGGGCGAGAAAGGAGATGCCGAAGTCTTACAAGCTCATGAGCAAATGAAGGAATTATTGAGTTTAAAAGAAGATAAAGCGTTTGAAGATATACTGCATAGTTGGGCCATGGGATACGGGGACCTCCAGGATTCCCGGCCCAGAATCGCACATAAAACCATTTCCAAATATGAATGGCTCGCAATAGCCACCCATAACATTAATAATGAATTTGATCTGCGCAATTCTACCTTTACTCCACAAAAACGTGAAGAGGAAATACTCTACGTGAATAATGTTCTGCGTCCCAATATTGCAAGGTTGTGCGAATACGCAGGGCTGGAACGCGCTCTCGTTGGCAATTCCATCGCATCAGGGACGCCTATTTCCATTGAGACCAAAAATGAAATTAAGCACTACCGTTCCATCGTGGAGGAGTCCCTTGGCCAGGTACTGCTTTTAAAAAGTCTGTCTTTTACTTCAAACCGGATAAAACAGGCTTTTGAGACATTTGATGAAGAATTCCTGCAATCATTTGAACTATTGAGAGAAGAGGTTTTTTTATCAAGCGAAAGGCAAGAAAATGAAGTAAGCGCAGATTATCCGGTAAGCGCTTCGGCATGGTTAGACGCAGCGACAAAGGCGATCAATACGGGATTGGCTGTCTCAAATATTGCCGGTGACGAGGCAGATACAATTATATTGGAAATGAAATCTGCTGCAAAAAGAAAAGTACTAACCAATATCTCTATCTTTGTCTTTAATGTTTTGATCTTTGGTTTTTTTGTCTGGTGGTCAAGAAACCGGGTTTTAAAACCCATTCTGCAGTTAACCGGGGTTACACAAAAGATAGCTGAAGGCGACCTTTCATATAGAGCCGATATTACATCAGGAAACGAGATAGACACCCTGGCGGCTGACTTTAATAAAATGGCCGGGAAGCTTACGAGTGAAATCTCTGATCATAAGGAAACAATGAAGGCATTAATAGAATCGTCAGAAAGTTATCGTAAACTTATAGGGACTGCACAGGATGCGATTATAAGGATTGATGAAGGCGGAATGGTTAATGTCTGGAATGAATCGGCAGAAAGAATCTTTGGATATTCGGAACGTGAAATTATAGGTAAACCGGTAACAACCATTATACCCGAAAGTTACAGGAAGCAGCACGAAAATGGACTGCGGCAATTCATAAAAACAGGTGACGCCAGGATTATGGATAAAACAGTAGAAGTTTACGGAATAACGAAGGAAGGGATTGAAGTTCCGATAGAAATGTCTCTGGCATTTCAAAAGGACAAAGATGACCATTATTCTTTTATGGCTATTATCAGGGATATAACTGAAAGGAGAATGAAGGAGGGAGAAATTAAGAAGCTATCTTATGCGATAGAGCAAAGTCCGGTTTCTGTTGTTATTACGGATACCGAAGGCAATATAGAATATGTTAATAGAAAGTTTACGCAGGTAACCGGATATTCTTACGAAGAGGTCATAGGTAAAAATCCAAGAGTACTGAAATCAGATGAGACAACATCTGAAGAATACAGGGAACTTTGGGAAACCATTACATCCGGGAAAGAGTGGCGGGGAGAATTTTGCAATAAGGATAAGAATGGGGCAATCTATTGGGAATCTGCGTCTATTTCACCGGTCAAAAACGATGCAGGTGTTATAACTCATTTCATTGCTGTTAAAGAGGACATTACCGAACATAAACAAATTGAAGAAAACCTACGTAAGTTGTCTCAGGCCGTAGAACAGAGCCCCAGCTCAGTTATGATTACGGATACCGAAGGCATAATTGAATATATCAATCCCAAGTTCACAGAACTGACCGGTTACACTCCTGAAGACACTTTTGGACAAACCCCGCGTATATTAAAATCCGGTAAGACCACGCTTGAAGAATACAAAAACCTGTGGAAATCTATTAAATCTGGTAGTGAGTGGCACGGGGAGTTCTGCAATAAGAAGAAGAACGGTATACTTTACTGGGAGCATACGTCCATTTCGCCGGTCAAAAATGATAAAGGCAACACTACTCATTTTGTTGCAGTCAATGAAGATGTTACAGAACGCCGGCAGATGGAGGAAATGTTGAGGAGGAGTGAAAAAGTTGCTATGGTAAAAATGAAGGATGCTCACGAAGCTCAAGAAAGGGCTGAAGGCCTGGCAGTTACAGAGGAAACTCTGGGCAAACTCTTACTCCTGACGCTTCAACCACTGGGTATGCAGAAATTTCTCAAGCAGTCGCTGGAGATGCTACATTCTGTGCCGTGGCTGGGCAATATGCCCCGTGGCGGCATATTTATGACCGACAAAACAGAGCAGGAAACAACCCTGAAACTTGTTGCTACGCATAATCTTGAAGCAGAGTTGAAAACATTATGCGCACAGGTTCCGTTCGGGAAATGTTTATATGGCCGCTCTGCAGCAATACGTGACATTCAATTCTCTGAGCGCATAGATTTTCGCCACGATATTCGCTTTGAAGGCATGAAGCCGCATGGACATTACAACATACCCATAATGCAGAAAAGCGAAGTGCTCGGGGTGTTGGTGCTGTATCTTCCTGAAGGCCACAAACGGGAGGAGAATGAGGTAGTATTTCTGCGTCAATTTGCAAACGTTTTGAGCCTTGGCATTACAAAGAGGTATGGAGAGGATGCACTGAAGAAGGCCAAAATCGCAGCCGAGACGGCCAGCAAGTCCAAGGGTGAGTTTCTGGCTAACATGAGCCATGAGATACGCACGCCAATGAACGGTATAATAGGCATGACGGATATTCTGCTGGACTCGAAGCTGACTCGTGAACAGCGTGAATTTACAGCTATCGTTCGCAACAGCGCCGATGCGTTATTGACTATTATCAACGACATCCTGGACTTCTCCAAAATAGAAGCAGGAAAAATGGAACTGGAGAACATAGATTTTGATTTACATATTACAGTGGATGGCACCATCGACATCCTTGCTGTCAAGGCGCATGAGAAGAATCTGGAATTATCCTGCTTTATTGATCCGGAAGTTCCTTCTTTGTTAAGCGGCGATCCCGGCAAGTTGAGACAGGTGATCATTAACCTGGTTAGTAATGCAATAAAATTTACGAATGATGGTGAGGTAGCCATCAGTGCAACCCTGGCGGAAGAGACAGAATCGCATATTACTGTTCGGTTTTCTGTCCGGGATACCGGCATTGGTATTCCTGTTGATCGTATGGATCGTCTGTTTAAGTTGTTTTCACAGGTGGATGCCTCCACTACAAGGAAGCATGGTGGCACCGGCCTGGGGCTGACTATCTCTAAACAGATTGTTGAGTTAATGGGTGGCCAGATTGGTGTGGAAAGTAAAGAAGACAAGGGATCGACATTCTGGTTTACGGTAGTAATGGAAAAACAGCCTCATGAGCAGCAGCAGCCAATAGAACTGGGTGATATAAAAAACATACGTGTGCTTGTTGTTGATGACAACGACACAAATCGACAAATCTTTAGAAAATACCTCGAATCCTGGCATTGCCGGGTAGAAGAGGCCGACTCGGCAGTAGAAGCTATGAAGGAACTGAGTGATGCTGTTAACGTGGATGATCCGTTTAAGGTTGTATTGCTTGACTATTGTATGCCAGAGGTGGATGGAGAATCCCTATGCAGGGCAATCAAGGAGGATCCACAACTAAAGGACTTGATCCTTGTGATGATTACTTCCATCGGTAGGCGCGGAGATGCCGAACATTTCAGGCGACTGGGATTTGCGGCGTATCTGATTAAGCCGCTTAAAAAATCACAGTTGTTAGATTGCCTCAGGCTGGTTACAGGAGAATCGGCAAGTACCGGGAAACACACAGCCGGCCAGATAGTCACGCAATATTCTATATCTGAAGATCATAAACGGCGTGTCAGCATCCTCCTGGCAGAGGATAATATGGTCAATCAGAAGATTGCCCTGCGACTTATAGAAAAAAAGCTTGGATTCCATGCAGATGCGGTTACCAATGGTAAGGAAGCCCTTCAATATCTGGAGAAGAAGGATTATGATATTGTTTTGATGGACTGCCAGATGCCGGAGATGGACGGTTATGAGGCCACCAGGAAGATTCGTGATGAGAATTCATCTGTCAGAAACCACAGAATTCCTATTATAGCCATGACGGCTAACGCCGTAAATGGTGACCGGCAAAAGTGTCTTGATGCAGGAATGGACGATTACATCGCCAAACCAATTAACCGTCAGGAATTTACCAATGTAATCAAACGGTATCTCCGGAACGGAAGACAATTTCGGAATGCGGATTGCGAAGTGCGGAATGAAAGAGATGAATCCGAAATCCCTGCCTTGCCGGCAGGCAGGCGAAATCTGAAATCTGAAATTGATATGCCGGAAACGATTTATTCAGAATATGCAGATGATACAGATCTGGCGGAACTTATTGATGAGTTTGTTGCCGGGCTGAAAGAGGATATAGTGTCTATGCGCAAGGCATTGGAGTGTGGCGACCATGACGGCCTACGACGGCTTGCGCACCAGATGAAGGGTGCGGGAGGTAGTTATGGGTATTCGATGTTGACAGAAGCGGGAAAGGAGATTGAGAAAGCGGCAAAGGAGAAAGATTATAAGACAGGTATTATTGCTTTGGACAAGCTTGAAGCATATTGTCATGCCGTAGTACGAGGCAGAGAAATACAGGTTAAACAATGAAAAAAGACAAAAAACAAATTAGGTTGCCAAAAGCAATGACTTATGTAGCCGCATGGCTTTAGCCTGCGTTCGCCAGACTGATAGGCGGACGGCTACAAGTTTGAAATCCTCCCGCCCTGGCGGGAATCGAAATGTTCAGGAAATCCAAAAACCGAAATAGTCGAGGCATCTTGCCTCGGTGTAGTATACGTCAGGCAGGATGCCTGACCTATAACTTAAAGAGAATATCGAATAATGAACACAGAATAATGAATTCTAAATTCGATGTTTAATATTCATTGTTCAACATTAAATAACGGTTTTCCTAATATGAAAGGATTTTAGAAGTGAAGGTATTAATTGTAGACGATAATCCGAAGGCCCTGGCTATTGCAAAAGCACGTCTGAAAAAGGAAATGCTTGAGATTTTCTGTGTGGAAAGTGGGAAACGCTGTGTAGAGATAGCCCGCAAGGAAAAGCCTGATTTGATCCTTCTGGATGTGGATATGCCTGATATCTCTGGATTCGAAACATGCCTTATACTACAGAGTGATAATGACCTTTGCATGATTCCGATTATTTTCCTTACCGCTGCAGATGATAGTAAAAGCCGTATCAAGGGGCTGGATTTAGGGGCCGTGGACTATGTCACAAAACCTTTCGATGCATTTGAATTGCAAGCCCGCGTGCGTGCCGCTTTACGGACTAAACAACTTCAGGACCAGTTGTCAGCATTCAATCAAAAACTGGAAGAACGAGTAGAGCAGCGAACATCTGAGATTGAAAAGCTTCTTCGACAAAAAGATGCATTTGTCAATCAGCTTAGTCATGATCTGAAGACGCCATTGACTCCGCTTGTAGCGCTTTTACCTATGGTAGCCAATCGAATCGAGGATATAGAATTGAAGAGGATGCTCGAACTGGCAATGGATAATGTAGACTATATGAAAAATCTGACTGAAAAGACACTGCAACTCGCACGATTAAATTCATCCGGCGTACAATTGAAACTTGAGAGAGTTGATTTCGTAAGAGAAATCAAGAATACCATTGACAGCCTTTCACCTCTTTTTGAAGAGAATGGTATCAGTGTTGTGAATAATATTACCCCACCACTTGTTGTCGAGGCAGACAGGATGCTGATCAAGGAATTAATCAATAACCTCGTCAGTAATACCGTTAAATATACAAATGGAGTCGGGACCGTGACGTTTAGCAGCTTTCTTAATAATGGTACTGTGGGAATATCCATCACAGATACAGGGATAGGGATGACCATGGAACAGCAAAAGCGTGTATTCGAGGAGTTCTATAAGGCGGATGATGCGCGAAATGACCGTTCCTCTACCGGATTGGGTCTTGCCATCTGCAAGAGCATAATCGAAAAACATGGAGGATCCATAAGGGTGGAAAGCACCGGATCAGGAAAGGGTACAACAATGCATTTTACGCTACCAACTATTCAAGATGAATAGCAATTTCGGACTGTTGAATTTCCCGCCTGCCGCCTGTCTGCCGTTAAGCAGGGACGGGCAGGGGATTGCGGATTGAATGAAAAAAATAATCATAACAGAGTACAAAGAAATTGAGGGATTAGTTTAGTGTCGGATTCCTTGCGAAAAGTCCTCGGCGCCTTTTGTCCGGGGAAGTAAGGCTGCCTCACTTTCGAGAGGATTCCAGAGTTGCCAGCTTGTCAGGCGGGTGTGTGAGGATTTGTAATTTAATGTACAGGAAATTCAATGTTGTTAACACTTCGACTCCGCTCAGTGTGACGTCATCCTGAGCGGAGACGAAGGATAGTCTTTTGTCGCGATAGCGACCTAACTTGAATGGAGCAGGAAAAAATGGATAAGCAAATAATGATTGTGGATGACGATCCGTCTATCCGGGAAACGGTGAAGATTGTCCTTGGCGCCGGTGGATATTCAATCTGTGCCGTCGATAGTGGAGAGGAATGTCTGGATAAATTACGAAGTGGTTTTCGGGGTTTGATTCTTATGGACATTATGATGCCTGAAATGAACGGATGGGAGACAATCGCAGCGATTGAGGATGAAGGATTGCATGGGGAAAATGTTATCTGCATGCTCACAGCGGTGCATGATCCGGGTCCGGAACTTGAAAAACTGACAGAGAGAGTGATGGACTACATAAGAAAACCCTTTGCTTCCGAAGAACTATTGGGAACAGTGTCAGAATATCTTGCGTATGTGCAGTAGGAAAGGTACGGCGGAGCCACAACTAAAGTGTCTACCCGACTGGAATCCTCTCGAAAGAGAGGCAGCCTTACTTCCCCGGACAAAAGGCGCCGAGGACTTTTCGCAAGGAATCCAGAAACATAGAATTTCTAATAATAGGTTTTTCTAATTTTTTTCTTTGCATCCTCTGCGTCTTTGCGGTGGGCAGAACTGTACAAATAATGAAAAAACGAAATATTGTTATTCTAGGAATATCAACGGGTGGTCCCAAGACACTGAGGACTTTTTTCGATGGTATGCCACTTCTGGATGGAAGTATCGTGCTTGTTCAGCACATGATAAAGTGTGCAAACAAGTCATTATGTGAGTCATTAAATAGTCTAACTGAAATGGAGGTTAGAATTGCCTGTCATGGAGAAACTATTAAACCGGGGGCAGTATACTTCGCACCAAGTGAGGTTCATCTGGAACTTGTGAACAATCAAATAATTCATCTGGTCAACGGCCCAAAGGTGTGTTACGTACGTCCTGCTGTGGATGTAACGATGAAATCAATCAAAAGAAATAATGAAGATAATATCATTGGTATTATTATGACAGGCATGGGAAAGGATGGGGCGGATGGGATAAGTCATATTAAATCAGTTGGGGGAACTACGTATGCCCAGGATGAAAAAACCAGTGTGATCTGGGGAATGCCGAAGGCTGCCATCGGTACTGGACATATAGATTATATCCTTTCTACGGATGGCATTCGTAACAAACTGATTTCACAACTGGGAAGTTAAATTTAAAAGTACAAACCTGATCAAAATGGAGGAAAGATGCAAGAAGATAAGTCGGTTTTTGATAAGGACGAGGCGCTCAAAATGTTTGAAGGCGATGAGGAATTTTTAAAAGAACTGGTAGAAATATTTATTAACGATGCTCCTGAACACATGTCCGAAATAAGAGAGGCTATTGATAGCCGTAACAGCAAAGCTCTTGAGAAATCTGCCCACAAACTGAAGGGAGCTGTGGCTAATTTCTGGAGGAACGCCACAACTGACACAGCCTTTAAATTAGAGACAATGGGCAGGGAAAATAACCTGGATGGGGTTGAAGAGGTTTATGATGCTTTGGTGAAAGATGTAGAGCTCCTGATGAATGCACTGGAGGAGTTTGTGAAATCAGAATAGTGTTTAACTAAACGCTACGCAAGGCCCCGCTGAGCGTGCTAAGGCTGAATTTACATTTTGCATTGATTTTGATTTAAGATTATAATCCTGGTTCATTTACTCCTGATAATAAAAGGATATTAAATATGAAAGTATTAATTGCAGATGATGAGAACATCTCACGGCGTAAATTAGAAAAGTTTCTGGGCGACCTGGATTACAGAGTTATATCATGTAAGGGGGGTCTCGAAGCCTGGGATGTTATTCAGTCTGAAAATGCACCGAGCCTGCTGATTCTCGATTGGATGATGCCTGGCCTGGATGGTATGGAGATATGCCGCAGGGTCAGAGAACTGGCCAGGGAACCATATACATATATATTGTTACTTACCTCGAAAGGCGAACAGGAGGATATTATCAAGGGAATGGAAGCAGGCGCCGACGATTATATCACCAAACCATTTAATCAAAATGAACTCCGGGTGCGCCTGGCAGCGGGGAGGCGTATTGTTGAATTGAACGAAGATCTTTTGAGTATGCGCAACAACCTGGCAAGGCAGGCAATCTATGATGAGTTGACGGGTATATATAATCGTCATTTTATGGTAGAAACTCTTGAAGAAGAATTTTCCCGTGCCCTGAGATACCAGACAGAGTTATCATGTATTCTACTCGATTTAGATTGTTTCAAGGAAATAAACGATACCTTCGGACATGCCTTTGGTGATCTGGTATTGCGTGAGTTTTCCGCCTGTTTGAAGCAGGAGGCGAGAAAAACAGATATTCCATTTCGATATGGAGGGGAAGAATTCATGTTGCTTCTACCAAATACCGATGTTGGCGGGGCGCTGAATGTAGCAGAAAAAATTCGTTCTGCCTGTGAGACAAAAAAATATGACGATGGAAACAATGTAACAACTGTAACTGTAAGCTTAGGAATAGCATCTGTGAAACATCATCAACTAGTTGATGGCAAAGAGCTTATGGCATTTGCAGACAAGGCCCTTTACCGTGCCAAGACAGAAGGAAGAAACAGGGTTGAGGTTTATATGAAGGAACGTTACGAACAGTTTAAGGATGGAGAATTTAGCGATGACAAGGATTTCAAGTACCTGAAGGAAAACCTTTCGTTGGTTTTGGAAAAAACAAAAAGAGCATCTATAGAATCTTTGAAACTTTTGACCCGTGATATGGTTGATGATGAACACAAGCAACATAACCACTATGTCAAACAATACATTAACCTCATTGGTGAAAAGCTTGCTCTTCCCCCTTCTATTATTGAGACCTTTAAACGTGCTGCAACCCTTCATGATAACTTCAAGGTTTTACTGAGAAGGAATTTAAAAAATAAAAATAAAGTATTGAATACTGAAGAAAAGATTGAGATCGAAGACCATCCTTATATGTTGTCAGAACTGATCGGATTGTTCGATTTCTTCAGTAACGAAAAATCGATACTTTTGTACCACCACGAAAATTTTGATGGAACCGGCTATCCTGGAGAACTTAAAGAAAATGAAATTCCACTTGGCGCACGAATATTTGCCATAGCTGATGCAATTGCGGCAATGTTAACTGAACGGTCATACAGGAAGAAGCTTTCTCCGGAGAAAATTATTGAAGAACTTGCTGATAACGCCGGAAAGCAGTTTGACCCCCGGCTGGTTTCTCTGTTTTTCGATATGATTGAGAAGCAAAAAATGCTTCCTGTACCTGTAGAGGTTTTAACAAAGGCGAAGGAAAGGCTGCGTGAGGTTAGGCGAAAAGGTAATTGCTAAAATCAAGTGAAATGAGAGCATTCCCAAATTATTGTACAGAGTTGTTTTTTTGGAGTACAGTGACTGTGTCACTGCTTTAACACGCATCATCACGGATGATGCGCTCCATATTATATTATATTTTTAAAACTTGGGGGACCAACCAGTATGGGTTCTAGTGCAGCGTCAACACTCATTGCCCAAATTGATTCTATGCCGACTTTGCCAACCGTGGCGCTTCGTGTCATGGAGGTTACCTCTAATCCGGAAAGTTCAGCAAATGATCTTATGGAAATTATTAGTCCGGATATATCCCTTACTGCAAAGATACTTAAAATCGCCAATTCTCCATTTTATGGCCTTACCAGGGAGGTGTCCTCCCTTAAACACGCATTAACTATTCTGGGTTTCAAAGAAATAAGAAACATGGTCATATCTGCCGTCGCATTTGAGAGCTTTAAAAATTTCAAGCAGAATGATAAATTTGATATCAATAAATTCTGGAGGCATTCATTCTGTTGCGGCCTTGCGGCAAAGATTATTGCGGTTGATTTAAAAAGTTCAAGTAGTGAATTATTTGTGGCAGGCCTCATTCACGATATAGGAAAACTGGTTATGTACATTGCCTTTCCCGTTGAATTCTTGAAACTGGTGGATATGATGAGTCCTCTAAAATTAAAATATACGGCCTTTGAGGCCGAGAAGAACGTATTTGAAATGATCCATGATGAAGTTGGAATGAAACTTCTGAAGAAGTGGATGTTTCCGGAAAGCCTGATTACGGCTGTTGGTTTTCATCATCATCCTCTGGAAGCAGACAAAAAATCTCTTTTTCCAATAATTGTACATGTTGCCGATATCCTTGCTCATGTTCACGAGATGCAGGCGGAAGAGGAAGAAGACAGTATTATGAATAATGAACTTTTTTACAGTGACATTGTGACTCTGTCAAAGTCATTTGGGATAGATTGGAAGGTGTCTGACCTGAGCAGGTTACAAAACGCTCTGTCTGATAGTATGAAAAAAGAGGCTGACGCCATGAAGTTGTTCTTTTAGCAGGTTGGGTGAAGCGTAGTAAGTAGAAAAGTAAGTAGTGTGAGGTCTTGTCATGTTAAATAAAATTTGAGTTTTTATTATGAAAAAACAGGAATGTATCATGTCAAGACCTGACACTACTTTACTACTTTACTACTTTATTTGATCTCCTTCATGAGAGATTCAACTTCCTCCCATACCATTTCAGAAGTAATACTTTCCATGCACTCATGGGTTCTGCACTCATATCTCAGGCAAGGGCTGCAGGAAATTTTCATGCCCGTAACAATGCGGCTTTTGGACTTTGCATTATAAGGACCGTATCGATAATAGTTTTCCGGCCCAAAGATAACGACAAACGGTATATTTAATGCATCGGCAATGTGGAAAGGCCCTGTGTCATTTGAAATAAATAATTGAACCCGTTCCAAAAGGGCGCCAAGTCTGCCAAGCGGAAATCCGATTGCCAGGAGGGGTTCAACATCATTAAGTTCATCATTTATCTTATTCACAACGTTATCATTACTTCCGCCAGTAAGAATAATCTGAGCTTTGTATTTCTGGTATGACTTTCTTGCTACCTCAATAAACCCTTCACTTTTCCATTGTCTGGTAGGAACGAACGCCCCGGGCTGCATGGCCACGATTGTCCTGTTGGCGCTAATCCCTGAATCCAGCAGCCAGTCGTTTATAAATTCTCTATCTTCCGTAGAAATATAGAATTCTTGTTTTGTATCGTCAGCTTCCGCCCCTATTGCTCCGGCAATCAGCAGTTTTCTGTCAACCTCATGGACTTTTCCAAAAAGGTCGTCATGCACTTTGACATCCAGAAAAAATCCCTTTCCGTCAGAATTCCTGCCGACTCTGTTTCCTGCGCCCACACATATATAAAATATATATCTCAGCAGAGATGATTTCCATGATTCAATAGCCTCCAGATCTATCATCATGTCAAACCTCTCCTTGCGTAAGGACCATAATAATCGTAAGTTTGAGAATACTTGATTATAGATAGACCTTGACGGGCCTTTGCTGAATGACTCCAGCTTAAAATACAGAATCTTATCTGCATAACGTTTATTGTTCAAAGCCAGCGCAGACCTTGGAACGGTGAGTAAAGTAATTTCGCTGTTTGAAAATTTTTTACGTATGGCTTTTAAAGCAGGTGTTGACATTATCATGTCACCAATCCCGCCTGCTTCCATTATTAAAATTTTATTATATTCACCGTGCATTTTGATTCTGAAGAAGATTTATTTTCTTGATTGACCAATTAAATTCTCGTTTGAACTTAGAAGGTTTAAGTCCTTTAGTTGTCTTGTTACTGCGGCCAAAAATTCATCTGTCGTAATCAACTCCATACATTCATGTGTCTCGCAAATCCCCTTTTTACATGGGCTGCAATCCAGGTCTTTTCTCAAGACTATGTGATTATCTCCGCGCGGCCACCAGTGGAAAGGGATGGTAGGCCCCATTGTTGAAACTGTCGGGATATTTAAAGCTGTTGCTATGTGGAGAGGCCCGGAGTTATTACAGAGAAAAAGATTACAATGGCTCATGACAGAAATAAATTCCCTTAGATTAAGTTCTTCAAGAATGATGGGTTTTCTAGCAGCACAATCTTTAAATCCTGATATTAGCGATCTTTCATCCCGACCGCCAAAAAGGATTACTTTTATACCATAGCCGGCTATCAGAGAATCGGATATAGCCGCAAATCTTTCTACAGGCCATCTCTGGCTCTCATAATTTCCACCCGGATGTATGCCAATAATTCTATCTTCCGGATTTACTCCAGCTTTTTTCAGGATTCTGGAAGCATTTTCTTTTTCATCTACACTCAAAAAGATTTCCGGTTGTTCTTTATTTGCCTTTACTCCTATACACCCTATCAAGCCGAGAATGTAATCAATCATATGTTTTTTGTCGGTGGAAACAGGAAAAGTATTTGAAGCATACCTTATATTATAAAAAAATCCTCTTCCGGCAAACTCGAAACCAAGCCTGTACTTATTCCCAACAATACGGGTTATAAATGATGTGTTTAGTTCATAATCAAGATATGGATCAATAACAAGGTCGAATTCACTTTTACGTATATCCTTAAAGAAAGATAACCTGTTGTTCAGGCTTTTGTATTTATTCTCTCTGTCATAAACCAATATGTAATCAATAAACGGATTATTGATTACTATATTTTTATTTACCGGATTAGCCAGCACAGTAATTTTTGCATCAGGCCACTTTTCTTTTAAGGCTCTATAGATCGGCGTTGTCATCACCATATCGCCGATCCTGTCGAGTCGAATGACTAATATATTCTTGATATTTGCATCTGACAAATCTTCCTTAGTATAAGTCTTTGTAAAAAGGCGCAAACCTCCGAATATGAGATTCCTGAGCGTAAGATACAAATCTTCAATTTTTCTATTTCTCGAGTTCATTTTCGTTATAGGCCACTAAGTCACAAAGCCACTAAAAACTAAATAATTATTCGCTTTATACCGTCTTTAATATACTTCCTATTGAAATTGACGAGAAAACCTAAACGCTTTCCAGTAAGTTTCAAATGACTCAATATTTGTGCCTCCCAAACTGGATTTATATTATCAACTGCTTTAAGTTCACAGATGATAAGATTCTCAACTAATACATCCAATCTTAAGCCTTCATCAAACATCATACCATCATAAACAATAGGAACTTCTACTTGTCTTTGATAAACCAGATTCCTTTTTGAAAGCTCATGACAAAAACAAGCCTCATATATTTTTTCAAGTAAGCCGGGACCTAATTCCTTGTGTACACAATATGCTGCATCAACAATTTTTGTCGCTATTTCTTCTTCTTTTTTGGAAAGTAGTTTGTACATTTTAGTATTGCTTTGTGTCTTAGTGCCTTGGTGGCAAAATTGAATTTTACACAACCTTGTTTTCCAACAACTCTAAATAGACATTTTCTGTCTCTTTTATATTCCGTTCAATCGTAAACATCGCCTCAACTCTTTTTCTTCCTGCGTTTCCGTACTGTTCTGCAAGAGCTTTGTTATTTAAAAGCTTCATAATGCATTTTGCCATTTCTGATGAGTCTCCCGGATCGACCAGTAAACCGGTAACACCTTCCTGTACAACCTCCGGTGTGCCTCCCGCATTTGTTGCCACAAGGGGTTTTCTCATTGCCATAGACTCAAACAGTACCCTGCTGCAGGCGTCTATTCCCGACGGTAGTACGATCACGTCCATGCTTGCAAGGATTTGTGGAATGTCCTTTCTAAATCCGGTAAAGATGGTTTTCTTTTCAATTCCTTTCTCTACTGACATTGCATAGAGCGATTTTTCCAGTGATGGATTATTAAATGCCTCGCCAACAACCAGAAAACGTACATTCTTAAAATCCTGTAGAATAATCCTTGCACTCTCCAGGAAATACTCATAGCCTTTTTCCGGATCTATACGGCCTACAGTTCCGATTACGAGTTCGTCTTCGTCAATGTTAAATTCTTTTCTAATTACTTTTCCGCTTAGTTCTTTTAATTCGGGATCAAATTCTCTTAAGTCCACACCATTTAAAATTATCTTAATTCTGGTATCTATTTTTTCTTTTGTGAATCTGTTCCTGACTGCGCTTGAATTGCAAATAATCCTGTCCGGTAAAAAGGAAAAAATATTGTCACTGTCGAATCTTCCTCTTTCAAGACATCTCTCATGCCATACTATGGGAACGTCTTTTAATTTTGCAGCAATTGCACCAAAGAGATTGGAACGAGGCTGGTTTGAGTGGATCAGATTTATCTGCCTCTTTTTTATGATATCTATGAGATGCCTGACGGTATTATAAATCTGTACAGGATTTGGCCATCTTATACCTGGGAATTGAACAAAGTCCGGAGTGATTTTTAGTTTTTCCAGCTCATCTATGAAAGGTCCTTCTTTAGAGCAGGTAAAGTGGGGTATAAAAAGTTTCCTATTTAATCCCTTCACTAAATTCAATAAACTTATCTCGGCCCCACCCATTATTGATTCATTGTGAAGATAGAGGATATTAAACTTTTTACCATCATTAACCATGTAAGCTTTTAATAAACGTTATAAGGCAAATTTATGTTTGTAATTATATTTGCGGTTCTGCCTTGCCTACAGTCTTAAGCCAAAAGTGTCTGATAAGACTCTTTATTACGCGAATGAAATCAAAACCTATCGGCGATAGGTTCGGGAGGATAAAATCATGTACTTTAACAAAAGGCAGGTCTTCACCGACTATTTCTATCTCAGATAAATTCTGTTCACCTATTCCCAGTCTTTTTGCAGCCCTGAGAATGGGGACTTCTTCCGGGCGAACCGAAAGCAGCTCCGCCACTACTCTGTCCACCGCAATAACGTCTATCCCGCCGACAACTAATGAAACGTTTTTCGGCAAACCGCCGGAAGGCCCCGTCTTCTCCATAGCCATAACACTATCGACTATGGTAAATGATGGTTTAACCAACTGGTAATTAGCGATCAACATATCCGCATACCACTCCAGATCATTTTTTGCCTTGAAGTGCCGCCACGCCTTTTGCTTCCCGCTTACGCATCCATACAAGTTTTTAACTCCTGCTGTAAAGAGGACCTGGACATGGGCCTTGAGTTTAGGGAGGTTGATTATGGCGTCAACATCCAGTGCCTTGCCAGAAACTGTCAGGGAAAATTCTTTGCCCCCACAGTTAATGGATGCCTTTCTGGGCTTGTCCAGTTCAATAAGATCAATACCCAGTTTTTCTGCAACCTTATCCAGTCCTACACGTCTGGCTATTTTTCTTACAGAGCCAAAGCCAGGGCTGTCTCCTATAACGGGTGTGGCTCCTGCTTCAATAACCATTTCTGCGACAGTCTCTACAACAACTGGATGTGTAATCACGCAATCTTCAGTTTCGCTTTCCTTCAGGAAATTTGGTTTTAGAAGAACCTTTGATCCTTTTTTGACAACGGTTTCAATTCCGCCAAAATAAGAAAATGTTTTGTTTATTGCATTGCGGATATCTTCTTTAGAGTAATTTGTACATTTTACCAGTGAGACTTTAGTCAAGTTTGTCATAATACTCTCCATTTATTCATTTAATATTAATGTCCATATATACTTTTTAACTTTCTACCACCTTTCCGTTAACTGTTTTGTCACATAGCGGCCTTCTGCAAGTTTACTGTTGAATTATAGTCTATGTCTGTCGTAATATAATGTCAAGTACGTTTTACCCACGAAAATCACGAAATATCACGAAAGGATTTCTTTTGTGTTCTTTTCATGTGTTTTGTAGGTTTTTTTGAAAAACTATTCATAGCCGCAACCAAATTTGAAATACCTAAAGTTGAAAAATAAAAAATTTATTTTTTGCCACGACTTTAGTTCACTTCAAACTTCCTGCCCGAACTGCTTGGCAGGCGGGTAGGCACTTTTAACTTTTTATGACATGAAAACTTGCGCATTTATCACTCTTGGGTGTAAAGTAAACCAATACGAAACCCAGGCATTAAGGGAGGCCATTATATCAAATGGATATGAAGAGGCCTCCATGAGTTCTCCTGCTGATTTATGCGTCATAAACACGTGTACTGTCACTTCCACGAGTGATGAAAAGTCACGACACCAAATCAGGAAAGTTATAAGAAATAATCCGGACGCAACCGTGATTGTTACAGGATGCTATGCCGAGTCAGATGCAGAGGCAATTAAGAAAATTGATGGCGTCGGCTATGTCTTTGAAAAGGGCAAAGAGAGTAGGATAATTGATTTTGTTAAAAACGGGTCTCTTTCCGATAATAATTCCGTACCGGTTTCAAGCAGCATTAGAGAACCGTATACAAAGGAACTGCGCCGTAATGAATCTGCATTCAACTTGAAGGTTAGTAAGTTTGACGGCCATACCAGGGCATTCCTGAAGATTGAAGATGGATGTGATATCTTCTGTTCTTACTGTATAATTCCTTATGTCAGAGGGAAAGTCATAAGTAAGAAGATAGGCGATATTCTTTTTGAAGCAGAGCAACTGATAAGCAACGGCTATAAGGAAATTGTACTTACGGGTATACATCTTGGAGCATACGGTAAGGAGGTGGGATATAAATTTAATATTATAAACGTATTAGAAGAACTGCAAACCCTGTCTGGGTTAGAGAGGATCAGACTTAGCTCTATAGAGGTAAATGAGATTACGGATAGCCTGATTGACATAATTGCAGATTCAGATAAGGTCTGCCCTCACTTTCATCTTCCCCTTCAGAGCGGAGATGATTACATCCTGAAGCGGATGAACAGAAAGTATAACTCTGCTCAATATCTCAAGACATTGGAAAAGATTAAAGAAAGACTGGAGCTGCCTTCAATATCGACAGACGTAATGGTTGGCTTTCCAGGGGAGGAGGAAAAACATTTTGAAAATACACTGAGGCTTTGTGAACAGGCCGGATTCAGCAGAACACACATCTTCCCTTATAGTCCACGCGAAGACACTCCTGCGGCTAAAATGCCTGGCCATTGCAAACCTTCCGAGACTAAGGCACGAAAGAAGGAACTTGAATCTCTGACAGCAGAAACATCTTTAAGATATAAGAAATCGTTTATCGGGAGAAACATAAGTATCCTGGTAGAAAGAACCAGAGACAAGAAAACAGGAAAACTGTGTGGTTATTCAGACAGGTATATAAAGGTTTTATTTGACGGCACTGATGATTTAATGAATGAAATTGTAGATATTTATGTAGAAAGGGTCTTGCCTCAGTTTGTTATGGGTAAGTGCCGTGTCTAACAGTATAAAATTACCCGCCCGGATGAATCCATTCGGACGGGCAAAACTCAAATAACAAATTTCAAACAAATCTCAAATCACAATGTCCGCCTGTCGGCAGACAGGGATGACCAAAATCAGTTTGTTTAGGAATTTTGAATTTTAGTAATTGGAATTTGTTTGTTATCCTTCGACTCCGCTCAGGATGACGCGACACTAAATACTAAGGATGACGTCACACTGAGCGGAGTCGAAGTGTTATCTATATATTAAACTACAAAATGAAGCTAAATAAAATATCCACCATCATATCATGTACAATCCTCATTTTCATTTCGGTTTTATTGTGCGAGATAAGGCCTGTTTATTCTCTGCCGGCAGATGATGTAATCCCACTCGTTGATGCAGAATATTATCCGGCAGTCCATAAGGCATTGGCCAATGCCAGAAAGTCTATATTATGTGTTATGTACATGGCAAAGCTGAATCCAAAGTATACGGGAGGCGATGAGTATCAACTGGTTCTTGACCTCATAAATGCACATAAGAGGGGTGTGGAGGTTCGGGTAATTTTCGACCAGAACGTTAAATTCTGGGAAAAAGGCAAAAAGAGAAACGTAATAGAAAAAAAGAGTGAATACGCATATGAACTGCTTTCAAAAAATGGTGTTCCCGTCTTTTATGATAACGAAAACAAGGTAACCCATAACAAGGTACTGATTGTTGATAAGTACATAACAATCATTGGAAGTACAAACTGGACTTACAGTGCATTGAGAAAAAATCATGAGGCGTCTGTAATGATAAAGTCCAGGAGTGTTGCGCTTGCATTTGAAGGGCAATTTGAAAAAATAGAGAGAGAACGTTAGCTAAGTAGTGTAATAATAATAGCATAAAAATATCTTGCATTAATAAATACGCTTTGTTATAAAAGAAAGTTTCGAAACTTCAAAAGGCTTAAATAATATTGGAGGTTCCTGTTGATCATAGCGATCGATGGGCCGGCTGGGTCTGGAAAAAGTACTGCGGCAAAAGGATTGGCTGAGCGTCTCGGTTTTACGTATCTTGATAGTGGTGCAATGTATAGAGCCTTTACATGGAAAGCCCACAGCGTGGGCGTTGATTTCGGTGATAAGGAAGGGCTCCTTAAGTTGCTGAATGAGACCAACATCAGGATAGACTGCTCGGCAAATGGCACAGAGGTATTTGTAGATGGTATTAATGTAACAAAAGAGATAAGACAACCGTCTATAACTGAAAACATACATCATGTGTCCAGCCTGGAGTTTGTCCGAAAGAAAATGGTTAAACTCCAGAGAGACTTTGCAAGGGGAAAAGACATTGTTGCCGAAGGCAGGGATATGTGTACGGTTGTCTTCCCTGATGCAGATAAAAAAATTTACATGGATGCAGATATCAGTGAAAGAGCGAAGAGGCGTCATTCTGAACTCAAGACTAATAATGATGCAAGCGACATAAATAATGTAGTAGATGACCTTAGCCAGAGGGACCACAGAGATTCGACAAGGCAGTTCGCCCCACTTAAAAGAGTACCTGACGCCTTCTACCTTGACACAACGAACCTGAACGCAGAAGGAGTAGTCAGCATTTTGATTAAAGAGATTAAGTTAAGTCCTTAATAAAAACTTTAAATTTTAAACTTATTTAGCAGCATATAAACTTTATTTTTCGGAGAATTATTTTAATGGTCAACAAAATTATTTTAGAAGAATACGAAATTAATCAGGAAGAAATAGAGAGGGAACTTGAAGAAATAATAGGAGGTGACAGCCTTGAAAAGATTGAGGCAGTCTTCGACACTTCAGTTAAAAAGTTCGATTTAGGAACGATTTTAAAAGGCAGGATACTGGGTGTTATAGGTAATAACGTAATATTAGACACGGGATATAAATCAGAAGGAACAATTCCGCTCTCTGAATTTGATAGTACTGAAGATGCTGAAATAGGGAATGAGATAGAGGTAATGCTGGAGTCATTTGAGGATGACACAGGTTTAATCCAGATTTCAAAACGTAAGGCAGATCGTATTCGTGGTTGGGAGAAGGTTGTTGACAAATATAAAGAAGGGGACGTAGTAACAGGTAAAGTTGTAAGAAAGATAAAGGGTGGATTGCTGGTAGATGTAGGTATACCAATCTTTTTGCCGGCATCACAAATTGATGTGAAGCCTCCCGGTGAGATAGCTGAGTATATTGGTACTGAAGTGACGTGCAAAATATTAAAGATAGATGAAGTACAACAGAATATTATAGTATCAAGAAGAAAGCTTATAGAAGAAGAACGAAATAAGCTGAAGCGAGAATTCCTGGATAATGTTGAGGTTGGGCAGGTTGTGAATGGCGTAGTTAAGAATATTGCAGACTTTGGCGCATTTATTGACCTTGGCGGCATAGACGGGTTGCTTCACATAACAGATATGAGCTGGGGGAGGATTAGTCATCCTTCAGAAATGTTAGCAATCGGCGATGAGACAGAAGTAAAGATACTTGATATAGATGCAGTTAAGGATAAGGTCTCTCTCGGTCTAAAACAGAAAACAGAAAACCCATGGGCAAACGTAGAGGAAAGATATCCAATTGGGTCAAAAATTAAAGGACAAGTGGTGAACATTATGTCATATGGAGCCTTTGTCAAACTGGAAACCGGTATAGAAGGGCTGGTACATATTTCTGAAATGTCGTGGACAAGACGTATAAATCATCCTTCAGAAGTGGTTGCCATTGGAGACTCTGTTGAGGCCATAGTATTAAATATAAACAAGGATAAAGAAGAAATTTCCCTAAGTATCAAGCAAGTTGAGCAAAATCCATGGACAAATATAGAAGAAAAATACCAGCCGGGAATCACAATAAAGGGAAGAGTCAGGAATCTGACTAATTACGGCGCCTTTATAGAAATAGATGAAGGCATAGACGGTCTTCTTCATATATCAGACATGTCATGGTCGAAAAAAGTTGCGCACCCTTCAGAAATAATAAAAAAAGGTGATAAGATAGAAGTTAAAATACTGTCAGTTGACAAGGAGAAGAAAAGGGTATCATTAGGTATTAAACAACTTACAGAAGATCCATGGAAGAAAGAGATACCGGAAAAATATTCTGTCGGAGATACTGTAAAAGGCAAGGTTACCAAGATGACTGATTTTGGTGCATTCATAGACATGGGTAGCGGCCTGGAAGGATTATTGCATATTTCAGAGGTATCTAATGAAAAGATTAAAAAGCTTGAAAGCGTTCTTTCCATCGGACAGGAACTGGATGTAAAGATTGTAAAGATAGAGCCGGAGGCGAGAAAGATAGGCCTTAGCCTTAAAGGTGTTACGAACGCGTCAGTACAGGAAACCCAACCACAGGAAGAACAATCGCAGGAAGAACAAGCCGATACAGAAGCTTCTGAAGAAGTTATCGAAGACGCTATTGAAGAAAAGGGTGGTGAAGCGGAAGATGAAAATGTATAAATGACCGGAAGGGTGGGCCATTATGCTGTGTCATCACTCTGATCATACTTAAAAGAAGATTAACCGGCATGTCTCTCTTAACGTCCCTGCCTACCGGCAGGCAGACGGGCAGAAAAATATACTAAATATTGAATCTCATTCCTGAAGTAATATGCTGACAGACAGGAGTATCACTTTCCGGTTGAACACATGATAGAATATATTAGAAAGGAAGAGTAAGAATTGCTCAAAGATCTGGTTCGTGATATTCCCGATTTCCCCAAAGAGGGAATTGTTTTTAAGGATATAACTCCACTATTACAAAACCCTTCGAGTTTGAAGGAAATTGTCAACAAAATTTCTGATCACTATGCGAATCAAAAAATCGATGTAATCGTGGGTGCAGAAGCGAGGGGATTCCTTTTTGGTCCCGCAGTCGCTATAAACTTAAACGCAGGATTTGTACCGGTCAGGAAACCGGGAAAGCTTCCCTATGAAACAGCAAGCATGACATATGAGCTGGAATATGGTACTGATACACTTGAGATACACAAAGACGCAGTAAAAGCCGGTGATAATGTTTTGATGCTGGACGATCTTTTAGCAACCGGTGGAACTATGGCCGCCAGTTGTAAATTAGTAGAATCGCTTGGCGGTAAAATTGTGGGATGTGCTTTCTTAATCGAACTGGGTTTCCTGAATGGAAAAGAGAGATTAAGCAAATATGATATCTTCTCTCTGATTCAATACTGAAGTAATAATTTAGAGTGTTCGATATTGAGGCCGGCATTATGTTGATTGCCGGCCTTTTTCAATTTGACATGAATTGTTGAAGAAGCGCCCGTAGCTCAGATGGATAGAGCGACGGTTTCCTAAACCCCTCAAGTGAGCTAAAGAGTTTTTCAGTTTAGTTGTATCTGTTTTATTCTGTTTAGGTTTAAGGCCAATTCAGGGAGTAATCATACTTTCCTGTTTTGGCCTTTTTTTGTTTATTCAGTTCACAATCTGGTTCACACTCATAAGGAAATGTGTCATGACGTGGATAACTTAAGTTAAGACTCTTTTCCTTCCTACAACCTCCCCGGTTGATCCTGCCTATACTCCTAAAATTTTGTATTTCAAGGCGTGATTGTGAACTGCTGTATGTATGGCATGGATAATAGAGGCATACAATATATGTTCCTGTCAACAGGTAGTACTCTTTCTATTGGATGTGTACTATATGTTGACACTGAACATAACATAACGGATATTATAGGACGTTAGACGATTGTCTAGCGTTTTTACTCTTTAAACCTGCCTGTTTGCACTTCTCATTTACCTTGTATTTCTCCACAGACACGGTCTTGACTAGCGTCATGTTGCCCACCTTAATGAACCCTATGTTACCACGTTTTATTGCTTCATAGACGGCTTGCCTGTTTATACCCAACTTTTTAGCTGCTTCTGTGGCTGACATATATTTATCAAATTTACTCATGATTTAAGTGTAATAAACGCTAGTAAATTGTCAAGTATATTATTTGCCACTTTTCAGGTTTTTTTTGTTCGGATATCTTAGAGACTAAGGGATTCCTTCGTCTATTTTAAATGTAAAATGACAATATATTGAATCCAGTATGATAAATTTACAACTCTTAAATAATATTGGTTAAATAGGTTCCCTAGATTAACCAAGCAGATACTATTGACGGTTAGCTGTTCACACTCTCAGCACAATACGTAGCCATCAATATGGTTGGGGGAGGGCAAAGCAGATTTGAGCGCCTCAGAATCGATTCTATGAAGTCATTTATGAGAGTTTCTTTAATCACTCGTGGTTTTTGGTATGTGGCCGTGAATATAAGATGACTAGTATCTCATTTAAAAAAAGAAATTTAAGAGAAATCCACGTTTTGCTGGGCTTCATTAACTCCACAGATTTATTTCTAGTTCTTACCAGCGCCTAAACGGCGGTTTCGTTCGCTTACGCTCACAGTGTCCCTCACCAGCCCCCACCCTGCTTTGCCCTCCCATTTTAACCTTTAGTACATCTCCCCTCTATCTGTACTTTTTCTTTAAATGAACATTCTTTTTCTGGAGGGCGCAGGTTGTGTTGGTTTCGGGATTATTTGTATATTTTATTGTTTCACCCGAGTAAAAAAGCTAAGAAATTACAAGTAGGCAGATCAAGCCCACCCTCCATCCAACGTCCGCTTCTCAAGCAAAAATGTCATTTTGATATTAAGACATATTTATCGCATTCTATTGGGATCACTTCATGAGGCCGATAAAAAAGTCTTTAAAATATATGACCTTTTGCCCTGGTGTCCTCCCTAAGAGAAAAGGAGTCGCCCCGCACAGTAATAATAGTGGTGAAGCAGTAGGCTGAACAAGGTTTTAAATAAACAGTGCCGTCCGATAATGGCTTATTATCGTACAGAACTGTTTATAATTATAACTGACCAAATTACATAAACTATTTTATGCAATCTTCACCACAACTATCACTGAGCGGGGCGAAATTATTCTATGATGATGAACCTTCGATTTTCATCATCATCGGAAATTTTCTACGGTCTAAAAAATCACGCCTAAACATTTTTTTTCGTCATAATTCTGCAAAATCCTTCTAATTCGTTCTGCAGGTTCGCTTCTGCCTTGCGAAAATAGCTCTTGCCGTATTAATGCATATCTCAAATATACTTCATTTAGATCAGGTGATCTGATTCTTAGCGGTTGACAAATAGACAGAGGGTTGTATAAAATCATGGAAAGAAGAAGATAATCTTAACATCCCCGGAAGAAAGGAGAAATCATGGGTGACTCTTTTGCGAGACGTGCCTGGACAGACGCAAGGGTTTTAACACGTTCCTGCGAATCACTTCTCGGTATTTGCTCCGGTATGTTGGCCGATGAAGACCTGAACGACAAAGAAGTCAGATATCTCGACAACTGGCTTGACAACAATCGAAATATAGCCACAACCTGGCCTGGTGAAGTTGTATATTCCCGCATCAAAAAAATACTCACTGATAACATTATCACCGATGAAGAACGAGAACATCTCAAGCAAACGCTGACAGAATTAATAGGAGGTACTCTTCAGGAGACGGGGGCAGCCGGTGGGTTATCAACAAGCCTTCCTCTTAACGAAATAGATACTATCGAAATACGGGACAATATATTCTGCTTCACCGGTAATTTCCTTTACGGTACTCGCAAAAACTGCGAACGTGCGATTACCGAAAGAGGCGGTCTTGCCATTCCAAGGATAAGAAAGGATTTGGATTTTCTCGTTATAGGTACAATGACCAGCAGAGACTGGGCACACACCAGTCATGGCAGGAAGATAGAGAATGCCATCGAGTTCCAGAAAGACAACTGCCTTATCTTCATCGTAAGCGAAAAACAATGGGTAGAATCCTTATAAAACACATAAACACATCAATCCCGCTCCACAGGATTAAGCCTGCTGGCCGCAAATCCCCTCTTAGCATGTTCAGATGCCACAGATATACATCTTCCTAGACACGCTTCTACGTACCTGTTCAGGAACTAATTTTCCCTCTTGACTTCTTTTCAGAAAAGAGTAGAATCCAAGCATCCTAGAAACACGTTGCACCTAAATAAGCTTGATAACAATAAGGCCGGTTCCTTCTAGGAGTTGGCCTTTTTTATTGTTATCAAAACGCCCGTGAACCTGGTGGTACCGGAAACGGCCACGAGAAAGCTTCGTGTTTTCTAGGACAGGTGAACACGGGTATTTTTATTGGGGGATTTTGTTATGGCAGTCAAAAAGGAGAACGGAATATTTATTCGTGAAGTTTCTGTTAGGTATAAGAGAAAGAGGGTGTCTAAAAAAACACATTCTTTTATTGGGAAGCACACTTCAAATGCTGACAGAGTAGTAAAGATGCTTTACAGAGATATGCGGCAGGAAACGGTTGAAAAATTTCTTGTAATTCATTTAAATAGTGAAAACATAATTGAATCTTTTCAAACGGTAAGTATTGGTACTTTAAATCAAGCTACGGTTTACAAAAGGGAGGTCTTTAAAGCTGCAGTGGTTGCAAATTGTGCCTCGATAATCTGTGTTCATAATCACCCATCGGGGAAGTGTATGCCAAGTCTTGAAGATAGAAAAATAACCGAAGAATTGAAGGCGGCAGGAAGCCTTTTAGGCATAAAGGTACTTGACCATATAATTATTGGGGATGGCGAGTATTATTCATTTAGTGCGAAGCGCAATGAGCACGTTTATATTTGAAAGGGGGTGATAGGAAGAAGGGAGAAAAAAGCTGGCGACTATGTAAGAAAGATATGGCTTGGAGTAATGTTTGGTATTTTGTGGCATTTTACTAATCGTTAACCATATCAGGAGGAAAAGGTAAATGGAAAATTTAATTACTGTAAATGAGGCGGCGGAGTTGCTGGGCTTGAATGTGGAGTCGGTGTACCGGCGTTGCCGCCTTAGAGAAATACCGTGTTTTAAGATCGGGCGGACGTATAGGTTTAAGGAGTCGAAGTTGCTTATATGGCTTGAGTCTAAAGAGCAGATGAAGCGTATGAAATAAAGGAAATCTTGCAATTGCTTAGGAGAAATTTATAATTAATTCAAATCGGGACTAGAGTCGTACGCTCGAACGCTGGTACTCCACCAGTTGTCCCGATCTCTTACCCTTGGAGAGTTACGAGGAGAGGTAACATGTCAAATACTCTAAAATTACTTGACGATTTGGAAAAGTTGAATGGGTTGCCCTTGGAAAGGGAAGGTCAGGAGATTAAAAACAGCTTAAAGGAGTCGATAAGTGATGAAATGAAGAAGAAAGTCGAGGGCATTATAAATCCTTATATAATGATCAAGGGTAATAGAGATGAAGCTATAAAATTGGCCGCATACATTTATCTTGAAAAAAGTACAGTTTACTCTGATGTCTATTTGCATGAAGAACATAATAAAGCTGCTGTAAGCCTTCTTAGAAAAGCAAAAAAGGGTGAAAGTATTTACCTTGCATTGTTCCACACACGGAAAACGAAGTTCTCCATAGGAGATAGAAATAAATTAACAGGAAAACGCACACTGACGCATAAACTTATGGACCCAGTACCAATAACATATTGTAAATACGTAAACAAGAAGACCGGCCGTTATGATAAGTGGTCTTTCTGTATCGACTATTATCAACACGGTTTGGTTCGAGATGATTTCTACTACAAAGGCAATAGACACAGACCTGCTATTGTTAAGGGTGAACCTATAGAAATAATTTACCAGAATGAGTTTCGATACGTAGACCGGAAGAAATCACGTCCAGAAATTCTTAATACGCTCAAAATAATAGATGAGGGGAATACGTCTATGACTTATTGTGACATGCTTAAATTCAAGAACACAGTGTTTTTGTTGGATTTTATGAAGGGAATTAAGGATGAGGATATTGATTGTGACGCATTATTGGAATTTTCTAATGAATTACATGAGTTAAGAAAAAGTATGCCAGGATCATTAATTATTCACATCGATAAAACAAAGAAATGGCCTAAATACTTCCTTGAACAGCTTGAAGTGATCCCGGCTGGCAAGACAAAGACTGTTCGGGAAAAAATAGGTGCAGAGCAGAAGAATCTAAAAAGAGGGGGAAAACAAAATAAAGTACCATATGAAAAATTGATTCCCTATGTAAAGAAAAATTTGTCGTACCTCAGATCACCTGAAGGAGGGTCACTAAAAGGAGGTGCCTTGCAAGAAAGAATGCAGAAGGATGTAAAAAAACAATTTGAAAAAAAATATGAGAAAGGAACAATGCGAAATCTGATTTCTGATATTAATACTGGAAAAAAATAGAGATTTTACATTTTGTTGTCATTTTTCGAATTTGAAAAATGACGGCAAAATTACGGCAAAATGAAGGTATTTTTTTGAATTATAGCAGTTCTGATTGACATAACAAACAAACAGACTTTTAATAGACTTGTAGACTTAAATGAGTTTACAGGTCTTTTTTTTTAATTCTTTTTGGAGGATCGGCAATGGTATACAAGCAGAATCTTCATGTTTTGGTCCCGATTGACCAGTTTGAGCAGTTACGGCGGCTAGGCCATAAGATGAACATATCACGTTCAGTGCTGGCGAGGGAAGCGATTTCCATGCTATTAAAAAAGTACAACAAGAAAATACATAACGAGGAGGTTACGAATGTCATATAGTGAAAAAGGGCTTTTGCACCGGCTCAAAAGACTCGGACTCCAAGAGGGGTCTAGTAATTATAAAGACTACGAGAAGGCGAAGAAGGAAATCCGTAAAATTGCAAACAATTCCGATGAATACGAAAAATTAACCAAGTATGCCAAAGATCATTTTAGATGCCAATACTAAATGAATCTCGACAAAATTAAAACAATTCCGATTGTCCAGGTTGCTGCACAACACCTGGGGCTATCCGTTGATAAAAATAATAAGCTCCGATGCTTTAATGCGTCAGCACATAAGCAGGGTGATCTACATCCATCCTTAAGCCTTGACATCTCGAATAACCGTTTCAAATGCTTTTCTTGCGGTGTTTCAGGTAGTACTATCGATCTTACCATGGGATATAAAAGCGTGGATATTAAGCAGGCAGGGAGGGAGTTAGAAAAAACATTTTTCAGTGAAGATGTGAAAGAGAAGGAGTATTCCCTCCATGCTATTCAAGGTTGGAATTTGGACAAGAAAATATTTGATGAACTATATGATTATGGTCCATACATCAAAGTACGATTCAGGGATCCGGAAAATAGAAAAGATAAATTAGATTTATTTTTCACAAAGACATCTTCCGGTAAATTCGTCAAGGGCCGGAAATGTGAGCCTATGCTTTTTAATCAGCAAGATGTTGAATCACGCCCAGGTGAAAAAGTACTATATGTTGAAGGTGAAGCTTGCGTCAACGCAATGAAGTCCCTAGGATATCTTGCCTCAACTGCAGGCTCTGCAACAATTACACATAAAACATTCACACCTGAAATGATTTTGAAATTACAAAATCGTGACATCATAATCCTTCCAGATGCCGACACGCCCGGTCTTCAACTCGTGACAGATATGGCTTCCCTCGTGAATGCTACGGTCAAAACTTTACGTGTCGTAGATATTAGGCCTGCCTGGCAGAGTACCTTTAGCGAAGAAATGCCGGAAAAGGCAGACATAAAAAATTTCATTGAAAAGTATAGAGTAAGCCACGGCGATGAAGGATTAAAGCAAAGTATAGACTCGATGATCGTTGGCGCCAAGCCAGTCGAGATGCCAGTCATTGCTAACAATGACAATGGGTCAAATCCATCAGGCTATTTTATAAAAAAAGTATTTATTCCACAGTTCGTAACGGAAGATGTTCTGAAAAGTCATAAGCTTCTATATGCTCAGAAACAATTTCACGAATACGTTGATGGCTATTACAAACAAATCGACACAGATAATATTCTGGAGATTGCTAAAACCTTATTGGGTACACAGAGTCGGAATAATCGACTTAACGAAGTTTTAACAGACGTAAAGCTATCAGTATTATTAAATGAAGGTAAGCAGCTTAATGCCCGGACGGAATACATTAACCTGCAGAACGGCATGCTCAACTGGATCGAAAAAAAACTATTACCGCATGCCCCTGATTACCTCTCGACAGTTCGCATAAATGCAAACTATAACCCTGATGCTCAATGCCCCCACTTCATGCAGTTTCTTTGTGAAGTATTAGAACCGGATGTTATACCCTTAATCCAAGAGCTAATAGGCTACTGTTTGATTCAGGATACACGTTTTGAAAAAGCCTTTTTATTGATAGGGAAAGGGGCTAATGGGAAGGGTACATTTCTCGGTGTATTAAGGTTTCTTTTAGGACCCGAGAACGTTAGTGATATTCCCTTACAAAATCTGGCCGATCGTTTCAGTACAGTGCAGTTACATGGGAAGCTGGCGAATATTTTTACAGACATTAGCGCAACAGCTATGAAGGAAACTGGCTATTTTAAAGCTATAGTGAGTGGCGATAGATTGACTGGAGAACGGAAGCATCAGGATGCCTTCAGCTTTCAACCATTCGCCAGGCTAATTTATTCTTGTAATGAAATCCCTCGCTCTTACGATCGTACATACGCTTTTTACAGAAGATGGGTGCTGGTACCCTTTAACAAAACATTCGCAAAGAATGAAATTGACAGATCACTTAAATCTAAACTACTGGAAGAACGAGACGGCATCCTCATCTGGGCGGTTGAAGGATTGCACAGATTATTCAGACAGCAAGATTTTTCAATGTCAGAAAGTTCGAACGATCTTATGAATACATACAAGGTAACAAATGATAATATTTTACAGTACGTGTCTGACAGATGCATTCTAGGTGACAATTATCACGTGGATAAAGTTGTTTTCTACGATAATTACAAAGACTATTGTAACGAGAATAACCTCAGGGCTATGAGTCAGCGAAAATTAAATTCAGAATTACTGGAAAAGTTTACCAGCGTACATGAAATAAGAGGGGGGTTCTCGCGTAAACGTACATGGAAGGGGATTGGTTTGAATGAAAATTGACATAAATCCCAGCTTTGGGGTCGTTGATCCCAAGTTGATCCCGGAAGCAATCCCAAGTTAAGTCCTTATACTGTAAAGCTTGTCCCAGGTATCCCAAGTTGTTTTCTATATATCGCATAAGAAAATTAAAATAAAGAAGAAGTAAAATATATAAAAGAATGTCTACTAAACTTGGGATACTTGGGACGATATATATAAACATATTCTATGGCAATAGTTAACTGTCACAGAAGAATCCCGGGTATCCCAGCTATCCCAGAAACAGGATTTACAAAAATGACCGATCTGTTGGAAAAGTTTAACACGGTTCATAATCCAAAAGCTACATTTGATGCAGAATGCACACAAATGTTTGATAAGGCTATGATGGTTCTGAATGGAAACTACATTGCAGGCACCTATGATTATATTTCTCACAATCGAAAAGAACTGTATCAGAAAATTGTAAAGCTTGAGGGTGGATTGGAGAAGTTTTGGGGAAAGGGTATAGAGGCTTTCAGGGAGGTCTTGACGGCATATTACAGATTGACTATGGATTGCATCAGACTTCACAGAGAATCAATAAGCATGTCTCAAACAGACGAGCCAAAGGAAAGGCAGCCTGACAGCGTTCTGGCCGTAAGCAATCATGGCGGGCAATGACGCTAACGCCTGGAGCCTTGCAGTATGGACGCCGGCTGCCTGGTTAAGTTATTGTGAAGGCATCGCGTTAACCTGATTTAAAAATTCTAGAATTTTTATTTCGTCAACCGCCTAGTTTTCGTTTTGGTTGACACACAGAATGCCTGTAAGGTTCTATTCTGGAAGCCTTTGAAATGAATATACAACTTTTGAATTGATAACAATTTCTGGCTGTGATGTTCGTTTTTACCGGCCTGAAAACGAAATTATTTCGTGTTTGAGGCAAGGCAGAAAGCGAAAAATTTTCGCTGTATCGTAAACCCTTTTGGAAGCTGTGTTACTAGCGAAAAGGTGCGATCGCTTCGCACCCGTACTGTTTTTTTTCTTTCAAAGTACCTTTTTACAAATAAAGAAAGCCTTGGTCACTTTTAAACAGCAACCAAGGTAATGACAGGGACCCAATAGCTTAATTCTACAAAAAATATCGAGTCTTATAAAGTACAAATTGCCATGACCAATGAAAATTGAAATCGATCATTCACAATTAATAGATAACATTGTTGAGAAGGTGGCCGAAAGGCTTGCACCACTATTTAATAACCGTTCTATGGGTAATGATAACGAACTTATGACAGTGAAGGAAGCTGCAGATTATCTTAAAGTTAAGATTTCTTTTATTTATGAGAAAGTGCATAAACGAGAAATTCCTTTTCATAAATGTGGTAAGTTTCCCCGCTTCAGGAAGAAATTTATTGATATATGGCTCAAAAATCCCTATTCTCCTGAGTTAGACAATTTCAACCTTAATGTAAAATAGAAAGGAGGTGAGAAAATATGCGGAAAGTGAAAGTACAGAAAGATAAGAAGCGGGAGATCAAGGGACTGTACCGCCGTGGTCAGGTGTATTGGGTAGCATACAAAGCAAGTGATGGCAGTATTTGCCGTGAAAGCACTGGTGAGAAGCTACAAGAGGAAGCTGAATTCTTCCTGGCTAATCGAAGAAAGCAAGTCAGGGATGGAGAGATTATCGAAGCCAGAAAGCGGAAGAACAACAAATTTGCAGAGCTTGCAAAGGACTACTTGAAGTGGGCTGAAAGACAGAAATCATTTAGGGATAAAAGACTTTTAGTCAAGCAACTGGTCGATAGATTTGGCACTCTCAAAGTAAGTGACTTAAACACCAAGAATATTGAGCAATGGCAGAGTGTGCAATTGAGAGGTAATATGCCAGCTACTGTTAATCGTAAATTGACGGTCTTGAAGCACATGATCAACAAAGGCACTGATTGGGGAATGGCGTCTGAGGATACATTAAAAAGGGTATATAAGGTAAAGCAATTGAAGGAAGAAAATACTCGACTTAGATTCTTAAATATTGATGAATGCCAGGCTTTGATTGATTGCTGTACCGAACACTTAAAGCCAATTGTAACAGTTGCCTTGCACACTGGAATGAGGCTTAGCGAGATCCTGAACCTGAAATGGTCACAAGTTGACTTGAATCATGGTTTTATTTTGCTTGATATAACTAAAAATGGGGAGCGCAGAGAAATCCCAGTTGACAACACCCTTGAAGAAATGTTTAATAGTATGCCTAAAGGTTTTGAGAGTAAGTATGTGTTTACGGGCAAGGATGGTGACCCTTACAAGTCGGTCAAGAGAAGTTTCAGTACAGCACTAAAAAAGGCGGGAATCCACGATTTTAGATTCCATGACCTTCGACATACCTTTGCAAGTCATCTTGTCATGGCAGGGATAGATTTAACTAGTGTAAGGGAGTTGCTTGGCCACAAGTCATTGACAATGACATTGAGGTACTCACACCTTGCACCTGGACACAAGCGAAAGGCAGTAAATGTACTAAATAATATGTTGCAGAAAGAACAAAGCAAAAGTGAACACTACAAAAACACTACAAAATTCACACCAGAAACACATAC
>JAIQZU010000036.1 GCA_021776915.1 Candidatus Scalindua sp.
GGTTCTACGGCGGATGTCTTTAACGACTGATTCACTCGATACTTTCTTATTCATAACAACCTCCTTTTAAAGGAAATTTTAACAGAAAGTATCTCTTAGCTCATGACCTCAAACGTTCCACTTTTGGCTGACGTCAAACAATGCGGGAATCTTTCTCACAGAAAATACAGATAATCAGAATTTAGAACTCGTGGCAAGTGTTGGAGAGTTTTCCAAGAAATTTTTGGCCATGGACCAGGGAATTTTACTTCAGGAGGACCTTTTTGGAAAGGATTGGGACTCGGGAGAATGGTCATTAAATAATTGCTGTTTGCTGGACTCTGATCAATCAGATAAGTTTCATAACATTGAAAATAAGGGTCTTTATATTATTCCCCTACAGGGAAGAAACGAATTGATCGGGCTTATTATTCTTTTTGCCAGCACAGCTACGCCTTCCTATGAACGCAACAAAGAAATCCTGGAATCCATAGGGGTATTGATTGCCAACACTATTAAACAACGTCGTAGCGAAGAAGACTTGATAAAGAAAAATGAAGAAATGGCCGTTGCCAACAGTAAATTAGAGGAACTAAACGAACTCAAAAACAGGTTTCTCGGAATAGCTTCGCATGATCTTCGGAATCCTCTCTACCTGATAAAATCTTATGGAGAAATTCTCAAGGAGGATTTAAGGGGAAAGATTCATCATACCCGCCAAACCTTTCTGGAGAAAATATGTGCATCCAGTGATTTCATGGAAACCCTGCTGGATAACCTTCTGGATATTTCTAAAATCGAAAGCGGAAAATACAATCTAATTAAAAATGAAGAAAATCTCAATGAATTAACGAAAAGCCAGATAGATACTCATAAGCTGATCGCCAGAAAAAAGAAAATCAAGATTGCTCTTGACCTGGGAAAAATCCCAACGGTTGACTGCGACAAAAATGCGATCATTCAAATCATGGGAAATTTTATTGGCAATGCCATCAAATTTTCACCCCCCAACACTAAAATCACTGTGAGAACAAGTAGAGAAGACAATGCTGTCCGTTTGTCAGTGACGGATGAAGGTCCGGGGATTTGCCCGGAAGAACAGGAGTTGTTGTTCGGTGAATTTCAAACTTTGAACAATAAACCCACAGGCGGGGAAAAAACAACAGGACTTGGTCTCGCTATCGTTAAAAAGCTGGTCAACCTGCATGGAGGCAATGTGGGCGTGAAGAGTGGTGAAGAAAAAGGATGTACCTTCTTTTTTGACCTTATCCCTTATGACACGTTGCTCCTCGTCGGACCGCCCACTGAAAAAGTCCAGAGAATAGACTCAATACGGCCAAAGCCTATAAGCGATTGGGAGTTTTCTTGAAAGGTTTTTTAGGAAGTATATTATGAAATATTTTCAAGGAGAGAAGGAATGCCAAAAGGTAGAATTTTAGTCATTGATGATGAGGAAGATGTACGCGAAGTATTGAGACTTCACCTGGAAAGCGCGGGATTTGATGTCTTGGATGCTGAAAATGGAGAAGTTGGCATTAATATTCTTCGGTCGGAAGACAATATGGTCAATGTCGGTCTTATATTGTGTGATATTCGCATGCCCAAAGTCAATGGCATGGAGTGTGTGGATTTTCTCAAGAAATGAACTCCAGGGGTACCTGTGGTAATGGTTACGGGTTACCCGGATACCGAAATGGCAACCTCCTTTTTGAAAAAAGGCGTGAAAGACTATCTGGTCAAGCCAGTGGAAAAAGAGAAACATTCTGAATGTGGTTGCCAAGATAGTTGCCGCCGGGAAAGACATCAGGCTGTAATACCCCGTGCGAAAAAATTGAACCCAATTCGAGTTGTTCAACGCAATTAATTTAATTTTGATTTCCTGAAGGTTTTGCAATCTCACCCAGGGGTTGCAAAGCCTTTTTTTGAGCTAAGCAAGATAGCGTTTGATCTATTCCTTGAGATCTACAAAGCCAAGTATCCCAAACCTTCATTGCATTGGCTCAAAATCCTTCGGCCTTGTTCGGTGATCTCCCTTGCCAATTAATTAATTTGCTGGTCCTTTCAAGTACACCACATTTGCGTGTTAAAGGATTAAATCGGAAAAGCCAGCTTTGCAGACCTAACAGGTTGCTGAAAAAGTCATTTTGAGGTGTGCGATGTTATAAAATGCGGTCAACAGTAATTGTATCGAGGAGTCGGCATGCGCGGTGAGGACGAGAATCAGGGATTTATGTTCACTTACCTTTCTCCGGAGCAACGTGTTCCGGAGGATCATCCGTTGCGCAGGATTAAAAGCTTCGCCGATGCGGTGTTGAAGAAGATGAACCCGACGTTCAAGGCGATGTACAGCAACATTGGTCGTCCTTCGATCCCGCCGGAACGTTTGCTGAAAGCGCAACTGTTGATCGCGTTGTACACGGTGCGCTCGGACCGGATGTTTTGCGAGCGGTTGGACTACGATATTCTGTTCCGCTGGTTTCTTGATATGAATCTGGAAGAACCTTCTTTCAATGCGACGAGTTTCACGAAGAACAGAGCACGTTTGCTTGGGCACGATGTGTCGTTGAAGTTTTTTGATGCGGTGGTGCGCGAAGCGAGAAAGCAAGACTTGCTGTCGGACGATCATTTTACGGTGGACGGTACGTTGATCGATGCCTGGGCTTCGTTAAAAAGTTTTCGACCGAAAGATGACGATTCCGGTAAACCTTCAGGTGGCGGTGGCAGTAACCCGGATGTGGATTTTCATGGTGAGAAGCGGTCGAACAAAACGCATCGCAGCACGACGGACCCGGAGTCGCGGTTGATGCGCAAGGGTGCGGGCAAGGAAGCGAAACTTTCGTTTGCGGGACACGCGTTGATGGAAAACAGAAACGGGCTGTGCGTCGATCTTAAAATCAATTCAGCGACGGGCCATGCGGAGCGGCAGGCGGCACTTGCAATGCTGAGTCGCCAAGGCCGAAAGCGTGTGCATCCCAAAACGTTGGGCGCGGACAAAGGCTATCATGCGTCGGACTTTATCGAAGCGTTGCGCAAGAAAGAAATCGTTCCACACATCGCGCAAATCAAGAACAGAAAAACATACGGGTTGGACGGTCGGACGACGCGGCATGCGGGCTATGCGATCAGTCAGAGAATCAGGAAACGAGTGGAAGAGATTTTTGGTTGGATGAAGACGGTGGGCGGCTTACGAAAAACGCGGTTCAGAGGAATCGAACGGACGCAGGAACACGCGTTGATGGTCGGTGCCGCATACAATCTGCTGAGGATGAGCAAGCTGGTTCCGCAACACGGAGTAACTTAGAGATGCCGACAGATTCCGCGTTTACAAGGCTCCGGTAATGTGAAAAAGCGGCAAAACAGAATAAATAGTCAGCAAAAATAAATCGATGCCTCAAAAACCATTCAAAAATCCTCATCGAATAAGAAGGGCTTCTGAAAACTAAACCTTTTTCAGCAACCTG
>JAIQZU010000037.1 GCA_021776915.1 Candidatus Scalindua sp.
CAAGCTCACCGAAGGCCCATACGGAACGGGCAAGGGATGGGTCGTCGGCTACGACAAGGTCGAAGGAACCTGGTGCCTCGCGGCGAAGGAGATCGAATGGGACAGCGGCTACTTCGAAGGCGACCGGGACTGTCCCTACCAGGACCGGGGCGATGTCGGGGAACCGGTTCAGCTTCGCAACGCCCCGCGCGAGGTGAGGGTCCGTGCGAGCTTGGTCCTTCAAGACCTGCTCGATGCTCTGGCGAACGAGGCCGATCGGATCACGTCGGCCGTCACCGAGCTCGCAGAGGAGTACAACCCGCGGACGCGAAGCCGCGTCACCCCTGCCGGGTTCTTCGTGACCGAGATCTCGGAGGAGGAACTGCCCTTCGATTGGACGCTGGAGTCGATCACGGCCGCCGGCGCCAACGTACTCCTCAACCGGTCGGACCTGATCCGTTGGATGGCGCCCCTCCAGAAGGCGCGATCGTCGGGGACCCGCCTTGAGCCGACGTACACCACCCTGTCGATGGAGATGGTCCCGATCGGCTACGACGAGCACACGCCGCTCGGTGCCAACATCGGCCCGATGATCGGACCCGTCATAGTGTGGCTACGGGATCGAATGCCGGACTCGACGTTCCTGTTGATCAGCGACGAATCCGTGGACGATGTCGAGGACATCCGGGGCTGGCTGGCTCGCAAGCTTGATGCCCGCCGCCGCGTGAGGCGCGGGTAAGGCGGCGCCCGATTGAGCGCCCTCTGACGCGGCCCCGCCTAGCCTCGCCCGGCATTTCCCTGCGGGGAACTAATGAACGCAGCGGCTGTGGGCATCGTCACATAGGGTCGCCGTTTCCGGACCGAATCCGAGAGGTGCTGCGAGGCAAGACGTAACCCGGCTTTCCATCGACGTCCATTCGCCCCGGGGGCGTGACGTCGGTTACGAAGCCCGAGAAAAATGAGGAGGAATTTGGGCTCCCAGGGGGAATCCCCGACAGGGAGCAGCGCAAGAACAGAGGTGTTCGCGAGGGCGGGAAACGGAACGGCCCCGAGCTGGTGGCTCGAGGCCGTTCAAGCGGTGCCCACCCTCTCGGCACGGAGCCTCCGTAGCCAAGATGGTTAAGGCATCCGACTGCCAATCGGTGATCCCCGGTTCGAGCCCGGGCGGGGGCTCCAACCTTCCCTTACATCGGCGCAGGGCAAGTCCAGCTTGAGCCGCCGCCGCCCCGTTGTCAATGCTCTTCGGGGGTGCCAACCCCCGCCCCTTCATCCGATCTCAAGGCTGCCCCGCCTCACCGCTGGCGCCGCCGGCGCCGCCGACCTTCGATTTTTTCCGCTATTTTTCTCTCGTTTACCTTGATATTCTCCGTGGTTTATCATAATATCAGGTCATCAAAGAGAGGGAAAACAAGATGACCGACACGTTTCTCCGAGAGATCGAAATCAGGTTCAAGGGCCCCCGCCGATCCGCCGCCGGGAGCTTCGGACAGCCCGCAGCGGCGGCCGATTTCTTCCGCGGCCTGATCGGCGACGACGTTCGCGAGAGCTTCATCGCCGCGTACCTCGACGCACGGCACAAGCCCTTCGGCTGGCGCACCGTCTCGGTCGGCACGCTCACCGCCTCCTTGGTCCACCCGCGAGAGGTGTTCCAGGCGGCCGTCGCGCAGAGCGCGGCAGCGGTGATCGTGGCCCACAATCACCCGAGTGGCGACGCCCAGCCCAGCGCCGAAGATGGCGTCGTGACCGAGCGACTGATCGAAGCCGGGAAGATCCTGGGGATCACCCTCCTCGACCACATCGTGATCGGGGAAAGCGGCTTCATCTCTTTCCGAGAGCAGTCAGGGCTCTTCGGATAGCAGGGAGCGGGCCCGGATCGCCCGGGCCGCTCACCCCTTGTAAGGGAGGCACAAACCAAGGAGATTGAATCCATGGCAGAGGAAAAGGCCAGTGGCCGCGGCGGCGCCCGAAAGGGAGCTGGACGGCCCAAGAGCGCACCGGACGAGCGGAAGCAGAAGGTGACCACTCAGGTGCTGGAGGACTGCGCGCAATGGCTGGACGAAAAAGCGACCCGGGAGAAGACCACGGTGTCCAAGGCGGCAGCGGCGATCCTCGAGCGAGCATGGAAGAGGGGAAGGAACCGATGACCTACCCGGAAAACCAAGAAGACAAGAACTTCGATGGCCTGGTCGAGCACGATCCGCCGTCGTATGGCACGCCGGAGGCGCCTACCGTCGTCCGGTTCGAGATCGCCTATCCGGGCCAAGCCCCACAGCATGTCGACGTCCGATCGGATTCCATTCCCGAAGATCGGGACGTCCCGATCGCGGGCCACTGCCTCCACGTCCAGTTCGACGGGGCGGGCGTGGTGCTCGAGTTCCCTCCGGGCATGCTGGGCGGATCGGGGTCCTCCCGAAAACGGATACGCCTCGAGGACGGGATCGTCATGGCAGTGAAGGTGATGGGCGGCATCGAAGTCACAGCCACATGGAATCCAGCGAACCCGTAGTCGGCCTCAGATCCGCCCTCCATCCGAACCAATCCCGCGGGAAAGAATCGAACGAGCCGGCTGTGGGGATCGTCACATAAGGTCTTCTGCGCCGGACCGAATGTCACAGTACCGATGTTCAGCGCCCCTGGTTCCTAGGCGAGTGGAGCTGGCGTCGGTAGCAGCGGGACGGCGAAGCCCCTTCCAGAGCCCAACCAATTCCCAATGTGGCCCCCGATCGCAAACCAGCGGTCGGGGGTTTCCCTTTTTACACCTCTTTCGTGCTTCCAGCTGCTCGAGTTGGTGTGACGGGTCACACTCACGCCGAAATCGTCCGGCGCAGAGCCGAGACGACCGATCAGCGCATCCAATAGGGCCGCTTGAGCCCGTGGCGACAGCGACCCTCAACGAGCTGCTGGGGTGAGGCACCGGCAGCGTTCCGGTCGCACGAGTCGAAGTAGCCGGATCCCCGGCTGAGCCACAGGCCGGCGCGCATCAGCCGGCCCAGCCAGCGCCAGCGCCACGGGAGGAACTCCCGAAGGAAGATGCGCACCTCCTGGTTCACGATCCGCAGCCGGCCGTCGGTCATGGTGCCGGGCGGGTGGGCCCTCGTGCACACCCCCCAATCGTGGATCCTGCAGACCCAATGCACCACCCACGGCCGAGCTCGGCCCAGGCTGATCCAATGGAACACGCTTCCGACGGAATCAGGGAAGCACGAGCACCCGTCATCCACGAAGTCTTGCGGCATTCGGTCGAGGATCATCTTCGCTTCGCGGGGGATCGGCCTTCCGCCGGAGAGCTCCGACCAGACCCCAGGAGCTACGAGCGTCAAAATTCGACTCCCGGCGGGCACCATTCCATCGACCAGACCGCATCCACGTCGGGATCCAGGCTGGCGAAGCCGAGGCACTCGCGATCCGTCCAGCGGAAGACCTGGGGCGGTGCGGGTTCGGTGGGCTTCTCGTGCGGGACCTCGAGCACTTCGGGCCACCCGGAGCACCACCCATCGTCCTTGCTCACGGCCTCGATGCCGAGACCGATCGCCATGGCCGGCAGCCCGAGCTCGGGAACAATCACCGCCGGCGCGAGCATTCCCAGGACGGCCGCCCTCTTCCCCCGAGCGCATGTGGTGCAGCGCTGGCCGATGCACACCGACTTGTGCTCCATGAGCAGGGAGCGGACCGAGACGCGCCCCGTCGTCGGGTCCATCGTCGTCGTCTGGCAGGCCGCGAAGAGCAACAGAAGCGCGAGGAGTAGAGCCCTCACGCCGCGCCGTTCTCTCGATCGCGGGCCTGGGCCAGGAGGGACTCGAGGAGCTGCACCTCCCCTACCCCGGTCTCCCTTTTGAACTCCTGAGACATCGTCGCCGTTGCGTTCACGAGCTCGCGGCGAAGCTCGGCCAGGAGCAGCCGATGAAGGCGGGTCGCTCCAGCGCGAAGGGCGGAGATCCCCGCACCGACCCCGACGCCCAGTGCGGAACCGACGCCCTCGATCGACTCCAGGCCACCTTCGATCCCTACGCCGAGAGATCCCAGGACCATCATGGCGAAGCCCACTAGGTGGGCCTTCCAGCCAGTGTCAGAAGCAGAAACGCCGGGCAGGATGCCCATGGTCAGTTCCTCCAGTCGGGTGGCTTCAGGCGAGGGCGCGGTGCTCGAGCACCTTCAGCCGAGCAAGCTGGCCGGGCGTCCATCTCGAGCGCCGTTTCGCGTGCTCGCTCTCTGCGTGGAGGTGCCACGCGCCGCCCTTTCGCTTGTGCCAAATCACGTCGAAGTCCGGTCCCAACCTCTTCTGGACGCGCGCCGCCCAGCGCTCACCCTCTTCCAGGCTGATCGCCTCGAGGGTGTCGGCATCCACGGCCTTCGCCTCGCCATGCCGGTTCGGATCCCCAGGACGGAAACCCGACGTGAGCACGGCGCCTCGCGTGCTGGCTGGGGCCTCTTCCATGATCGCCACGACCGCCTCGGCCATCGGCCACCGCCAATACGACGCAGGCAAAAGCACGCCGGGATTGACGGTGAGGGGTGCGGTCACCTCCGCCGCTCACGGTCGAGGATCACGGCCTGGGCCTCGGCCAGCTTGAAGAGCCGGTCGCCTGTTTTCTCAGCGGTGTTGTGGATCGCCAACCGCGTGGCCTTCTGCTCATCGGCCATGCTCTTCCCGAGTTCCTTGATCGCCTTCACCACGTCCTCGTTCCCGCCGTCCTTCTTCGTTCCGCGCCCGATGCCGAGCCCTGCTAAGGCGGTGCCAATCGACATCCCGATGGACTGCCAGAGCGAGAGTCCGTCGGCTACCTGCTTCATCTGATCGGGCGGCATCAGCTTCTCCTACGGTTCTGCTACTTCATGCGCCGCGGTATCCCATCCTGCGCCGAGCGGCCTGGCGTTTCCAAAACCGTCCTTCGTGATCGCCACACCGGACAGGCTCGGGATGTCCACGCCGTTCCCGGCCAGGGCGCTGCTCGTGGTGATGCGGAAGCTGTCGCGATCGGTCGGTACTCCTGCTACCGCGTCGAACGGGTCGCTCGCGGTGACGAGGTTCCCGCCGTGGTTCGTGCCCGAGGCGTTGCAAGCGCCCTCGGACGTGCCGCCCCCTCCGTTGTAGATCACCTCGTTGCCACACTCAGTCATGGAGGTGCTTCCGCCCTCCACATCGTTCGTCGCCCCGTAGACCGTTGTTCCGTAGGCGTGGATCTCGTCGCAAGCGGTTACGCCGCAACCAGCGCCAGCCGTGAACCAAACGCAGCGGTGCTTCACGACCTTGCCGAAGTCGTCCCAGCCCGCCATGTCGCAGGTAGTGTCCAGAACAACCACCCTGCGGATGTAGCTGCTCGACGTGGAGCTACTGCTACCCGGTTTGATGATGAGGCCACGCTCGATCGAATCCAGGGGGGTCGCCCACGCGGAGATGTGATTCCCGAATGCCCACAGGTACTGGAAGGCGTTCGTCTCGCCTGGGTTGTTCGCACCGCCAAGGCGAAGCCCGCCGGTCGTGGAGCCGTCTCGAATCTGGATCCAGTTTCGGCTGACGTTGATCCTCTGCGTGACCTGACCGGTTCCAGAACGAATCGTCAAGGGCCGCTTCCCCTGGTATTCGCCACCGAAGTGGTTCGCGTAGATCACGCTGTCTTCGCCGCTCTGAACGCGGACGATGTGTTCGCACCCCTTCTCGGGCGTGCCCGAGTAGCAGTCGAGCATCTCCGTCCCGAGAATCGAGAGGCGTTTCCCTCCCCAGAAAAGAGCGGGGGTGCTGCTCCCAGGTGTCGAAGTCACGAGCCCAAGGTTCGTGGCGGTCAGCTCATAGATCCAAAAATCCTGGTGGATCTTCGCGGAATTGGAGAACGTGGCTACCGCGTGAACCGTGTCTGGCGTCAGCGTGACCCGGGACATCATCAGGTCGCCGGAAGCGATCGTGTTCACGCGGGCCGCGACGAGGTTCAGGTCTCCATCGTCAGCACCGCCGCCCGTCAGCTCGATCTGATCCAGCACGAACATGTCCACGCCTTCGGACTGCACGAACTGCCCGCTGGAGCTGCTGTACGTGATGATCGGGTCGGCCCCGGTTCCGTGTCTGGAGAGCAGCTTCCAGCCTGCGTTCGTGGGTACGATCTGCGCGCCCACGAAGCTCTCACCTGCACGGAGTAGACACCGGATGTCGCTGGAGGCGTTGAAGCATCCTGCAGAGACGAGTTGGCTCCAGGCGGTGAAGGCTGTCTGGGTGGCCCCTGTGCATTCGCTCCCGAAGCTTGACTTAGAAAAACAGACCGTCTCGCCAGCGGTCCATGCTGTGTTGCTGATCGTGATGGTGGTGCTGTCGGTGCTATCCCCGTTCCCGAGGGCGTCATCAAGATTCAGCGCGGCCGTGTAGGTCCCTGCGTCTTCGTAGACGTGAGAGCCCATCGGGCTCTGCATGGCGTTCTTGGAGATGCTTACCCCGGAGAGAGTCCAACTCCCGCTACCAGGGTCGTCGAAATCCCAATTGAATCCCGCCGCACCCTCTACCTCTTCGTCCCCGCTGTTCGTCCACGTGGTAGGCGCGGCGTCGAAGTTGACCGGCATCGGCGGACGGCCCGAGAGGGTGTTGCCGTCCGTAGCGGAACTGCCCAAGGTGGTCGCAGTGAAAGCCGGGGTCCAGACTGAAGCCCCCGCAACCGCCACGCTAACATTCGCCGTGTCCGTCGGGCTCGCCGTCCCGTCGTCGCACTGGAGTTGAACGACGCAATCAGGATCGGCACCAGCGTCCGACACCAGCGTATTCAGGGTAGGATTGAGCGCGGTGGCGCTGCTGAACCCTGCGTTCTCGCACGCCTCGCCCGCGCCGGTGCCAGATATGAACGTCCAGAGGTACGTGAGCGTATCGGGGTCCGGGTCGGTGCAGGTTGCGCTTGAGAGCGAGATGCTACCGCTCCCCGTGCGCGAGTACGGCCCGCCGGCGTCCACAGTGGGCGGCGTGTTCGTGGTCGTCGGCCCAGAGCCACCGATTCCCGCGACCACGGTGGCCGCCATGATGAACGCTGCAAGGGCGTGGTTCACGGCACCGTCCCGTAGAGCGCGCAGGTCACGTCGTTCGTCGCCGTCCCTACGGTGTCCTCGACGCCCACGAATACGCCCGCAGCCAGCCCCGTACTGGCGAAGGCAGGGGCCACCTGATTGTCCACATCTGCGGTCAGCGTCCCTGAGAGCTTGTTCGTGCTGGTTCCGTTCGGCAGCGGCCGGGTCACGAGCTGCACCGTGTCCGTCCCCGCGTCCGTGTAGCAGGCGAACCGGGTCATCGTGGCGGCACGGTCGACCTCCCAGAGACGCCCGATGGAGGCGCTAGGCGGGAGGGAGAGTTGGGCCAGGAGGACTTCCTCGGGGTCAACCACTCCATTAACCACGTTGGCAATCTCGATCGGGCAGTTGATCGTCCCCACCGAGCCGTCCACCGTATCGAGGGTCTTGTTGCCCCTACAAGCGTTCCCGGTGCCGGTCGCGGTGATCCAGTCTCCAGCGGCACCGCCCCTGGCGTTGTAGAGCTCATTCCCCTCGATCGTGTTCTCGTCGCCGGTGACGTTGATCCCTGGATCCGAGGTGGACCCCGTCTGCACGATCGGAACCGAGGTGTCCCCAATTCGGTTGCCTGCGATCCTGCAATAGTCGGCGGCCACCTCGATGGCGCTGTCTCCAGCCGTCGGGAACTCGTTGTCCGTGATGGAGCACTCATCCGCGCCGGCTGGGATATTGATCGAGTCCAGCGTCGATCCGAAAATCCGATTCCCGCGGATCGTGGGCTTGCCGCGGAACCTGATCGTGTGGCCAAAGTTCGATCCCGTCATGTCCGCTGAGACGACGTTGTTCGCGAAATCTACCTCAGCGGTCCCGCCAGACGTTTCATCAATGACCGAAACGCCTGTACTCCAGGCGTTCAGTAGGAACCGGTTCCCGGAGACGGTCGTCTTCGAAACACCGCTCCCCAGGAAAAGGCCACGATCTCCAAATCCCCGAACCTCATTGTTGGTCACCGATAGGCCAATGTTCGTGAGCATCAGCCCATCGCCATCCGAGGTGCCGACAACCGTGTTCCCAGAAAAGAGGGTCTCGACCATGTAGCCGAGCGCGACCGCCCCCCGGAAGAGGTTCGAGATGATCATCGTCCGCGTGGAGTTTACGACGCCGGAGAACGCAAACGCGCAATGGTCCGCGCTCGTGATCGACAGAATGCACGATCCGTTGTCCGGGCTGACGCGGTTCCCTTTGTAAAGGGTATCCGTGTGCCCGTTCGTGCCCTGGACATGCGAGATCCCGAAGGCCATCTCGTTGTCGTGCAGGTTGTTGTCGAGGATCTGCTGATTCGAACCGGCGCCCAGGTGGTCCTCGATGGCGATACCCGCACCGATGTTCTGGCAGAGCCCAGCCACCGCCGTCGTGCCGTCGAAGTCGCAGAACGTGTCAGGAGAGCCCGAAGTCTGGGGTGGTCCGCCTGTATCGAATAGGTCCGTGCACGTGCAACTTTCGTTAGTTGAAGCATCGAAGTCGCAAAGGCCATCCGGGGACCCAGACGCTTGGGGTGGACCTCCGGTGTCGAACAGGTCGATGCACACGCTCGGGTTGTCAAGGATGTTCTTGACCTCGTTCCGAGCGATCAGGATGTTGCTCGACCCGTTCGTGTTCAGCCCGCTTCCGGCGGAGCCAGGGATCCCAGGGCACCCATCCACGATGTTGTCAACAATCTGGCCGCCATCGACGTCCGAGAAGCCGATGCACTCGTCTCCACCGTTGATGATGAGCGTCCTGCGAACCGTCGCGTCCGTGTAGTTCTTGATCTCGATCGGGTGGTCTTGCTCTCCCGAGACGCAGTTTCCGCAGGCGCCCGCGGCCTCGCAGAATCCGTCATACCCGCCATTGCAGGTCCTGGCCGGCTCGAGGCTTCGGATCGTGAGTTCTTCGATCAGGATCCCGTCGCCTTGGTCGACGCACGCCGCGCCATGGCAACCGCGAATTGCAGCCGCGCCGGGTGGGCTATTGGCTCCACTCAGGTCCAGGATCGAGCATTGCCGCCGCTCTCCGCGGATCGTTACGCCGTCTTTCCCGTTGACCCGGATCCCGTCAAATCCCGTGGGTGCGATCACGTAGGAGCTCGCGGCGCACGGGAAGATCAGCTCTCCGCCCACCGCGGGAAGGCTCGCCATGGCCTTGTTGATCGTTGGGAGGTTGTCATGGACGCCATCGGGGACCGCGCCGAAATACTCCAGGTCGATATGGCCGACCCGGCCGTCCGGCATCACGTTGTTCGCGTACTCCGGTAGCCGCACGTAAGTGAGGTTCCGGTCCCAATCGGCTTTCGTGAGATCCACGCGAGGCTGGTCGGCGCCGATCTGGTTCGGGACGAAGGCCACGCAATCCGCTCCGGTTGCGGTGGCCGGGTTGCAGTCCGCGGATCCTGCGCCTTTCACCCAGCCAGGCCCGGGGACCATGCTCGGATTGACCTGGGTCCCTATGAACTGAACGATCGAGTCAGGCGTCTCTGCCGTGCCCGAAGGCCCAGCCGCAACGCCGTACCAAAGTCCGTTCGCGTCCCATTGCGTCGGCAGTGGCCCCAGCCGACCGCCCAGAACGTGGATGGTCCCAGAATCCACACCGTTTGAGATTGGAGTACACGTTCCGCCTACGACCGCCTGGATGTCATGCGTACACGGGCCGCCACCGTCCGCTGCCGTGAGGTGCCCAACCTGCCACGCGAACCCTGGGCCGCCGGGAGTGCCCGGGGTCCCGACCCCGTGTTCTCCGTGAGGAGCTACGAAGGTGAGCCGATCCGTCCCGCCCATGCAGTAGTCGCACGAGCCGTTGCCTTCGGAGAAAGGTCGAATCAACTCGATCTGGTGGGAAAGCTGATAGTGGGGACCGCACGAGGCTCCGGTGCAGGAGATAGCCGCCACCTTGCCGCCACCATCGTTCGGATCCATCCCGATCGCGATGCCCCAGGAGTTGCCACTGCAATTCGAGTCGTAGATGGACACCTGGCCGTTGGCGGTGATGTACTCGCACACCTGCATCCGAATCGACGAGACGCCCCGGAACCGAGTGCCATGATTGGAATGGAGCTGCGCCCTGCAAATGTCATCGCGATCTGACGCTCCAGCAACGCCGTCACAGGAGAGTTTGTGGTCGATCTGGCCGTTCGAGACGCCCGCGTAGAGTTCAGCGACGAACTGAGTGCGGTTGCCCTCGGTGAAAGGGAAGTCGGGTAGCCTATGGCTCCCGCGCCCCGCGGCGTCCGATTGCGCCACGGTACGCCCCATGCGCGTGAACCCGGACGTGCTGATGTTGTTCTTGTGGACGCCCAGGCCCTCGCCGCCAGATCCGAACCCAGCGTAGTACCCGTTCCCCCCGTAGAGGAACACGTAATCCTTCACCTGGCCTGTTGCGTCCCAGCTCGCCCCTTGGAGTTGAAAGTCGATGTGGAGATGGCCGTCCCAATCCACTACGTCATACGAGGCGTTGCCGTTCGTCTCGTCGGGGTAGCCGCCGACTAGCGAGGGTGCGCGGAATACAGCGAGGCACATGCCGAAATCAGCCGTGTCCCCGCCGTCGTCCTTGTCCATGAGCGGGAAGCCGACGAACCGGAGGTTGCGGTGCGTGTTGGATCCGAGTGCCGCAGTGGACCATACGTTGATCTCGTCCTGCATGGCCTGGCAGGGATCCGCGAGGCCGGTCACGTTCACGATCGCGTCATAGGCGTCGTCGGCACACTCCTGGAGCAGCTTCCCAGTGGCCCCATCGAAGCATGCGCCGGCGCCGTCGTTAGCGCCCGCGGGCCCAACTACATCGCCAGTACCGCCGCCAGCGTTCGGCACACACGCACCGCTCCCCTCGAGGACATCCGTACCGGCGCAGGTCGTCGCCGCGCTCGTGTCCGTCGTGTGGCCCGGGGCAGCAGCATGGGCCGCCGCAATCGCGAGTGCTGCACCGCTGACAGTTGAGTTGGAAAGCAGCTTGCCGGTTGGGTCGGCGAAGAGGGGCACGTTGCCGGTTGTCGCGCCCGCGGGGCCAACCACGTCGCCAGAGCCGCCAGGCCAGTCAATCCACGCCGGGGAACCTCCATCGGGAATGTCGTAGCGGCAGTAGGCAGGGAGATCGCCGGGCTCGAAGGGATCGAGAGCAGAGCAGCTCTCGGAGTCCGTCAGGCGACATGTCTGGCCAGGATTGGCGGGGCATGCACCGGAACCGAGGGCCGCGAACGTGCCGGCGGGCACCCCGAGCGTTCCGGCCACGCCCGGGTTTGCGCCAGGGATGGTCTCGGAGGCGGCCGGCGGTGCCAGGCTGAAGAAGAGCGCAAGGGTGACGATGAGCACCTGCAGCATTGCAGGAACCTCCTCTCTGGAGCGTGGAAGGAGCTGGGCCGGTGGTGGCGGGATCAGCTCGGAGGCGACGTGGACGGCGTTCTCTTGGAGAGCCTGCCCGTGGTGTCGTAGGAATAGATCTCGTAGTACGTGAACTCAGGGGTCACGAAGTCACGAACGCAAGAGACGCGAATCGTGGCGTAGTCGACGCCGCCGGCGTTGATCACCTGTTGCGTAATCCCCCGGGCGATATCAGGGGCGATCGCATAGTGGAACTCTGGCTCTTCGCAGAATCCGCTCACGGAAGACACGGCGGCGAGGCCAAAGGCATCCTCGGAAGCGAGTGTCTGATTCGCGGCATCGTCGCGCCACACGAGCGTATAGCTGATGTGGGCGCTCGAACCGGCCCCCGGGTAGTTGATCGCCGCGCCCGTCGTCGCGAGATTCGCCACGTAACACCCGGCCGGGCCCGCAGCGGAGACGTCGCCATTCGGAATCGTCGCCAAGAGCACGCCCGGGTTCGAATCGTCATAGACGTCGACGACCACCGAGGTCGGCGTTCCTGTGAGGCTGCACGCCTTCACGAAGTGATCCGGCGGCCGTTCGGCTGATGCGGCGGCCGACAGGAGCACCATGAGAATCAGAAATACGCGCATGGGTCTCTCCGTCACGGGATGATCGTCCCGTTGATCGTGGACTTCGTTGAAGCCTGCGGCAGGTTCGCGAAGACGGTCGCGACGGTGAAGAGCGGGTTCGCAATGAATCCGCTCCCGATCTCCGCAGCGGTT
>JAIQZU010000038.1 GCA_021776915.1 Candidatus Scalindua sp.
CGGTGTACCATCCCATCCGGGTTGCTGGAAAGCTTGAGTAGTACAACTCTTTGCACGTGATCTCCACTCATATTCCGGCCATCCCTCTTCAAAGTTTTCTGTCAACATCAGTACAAAAGATCTGTTCATATGTGCCTCAGCATAGTCGGGTTTGAGAGCTATTGCTTGTTTATAATACTCCATTGTCTCATCATATTTGCCCTGTTCCTGGAGTACGGCGCCAAGATTATTGTGTGCCTTGGCATGATCAGGTTTGAGCGTTATTGCTTTCTTGTATCTTACTGCCGCTTCGTCAAGTTTGCCCTGCTCCTGGAGCATATTTCCAAAATTATTGTGCACTTCAGCATGATTTGGATTTAGCTCAATTGCCTTCCTGTGGCTTGCCATAGCTTCATCAGATTTGCCCTGTGCTTGAAGTACAGTGCCGAGATTGCTGTATGCTTCAGCGTAATCTGGTTTGAGTTTTATTGCTTTGCTGAAACATGATGATGCTTCATCATGTTTGCCCTGTTCCTGTAGTACGACGCCGAGATTGTTATGCGCCTCTGCATAATCTGGTTTGAGTTCTATTGCTTTACTGAAACATGATGCAGTTTCATCTGGTTTACATTTTTTTCTGAGTGCATTACCAAGATTATAGTGTGCCTCTGCGTAGTCAGGTTGGAGCTCTATTGCTCGTTTATAACATTCTACGGCCTCATCAAGTTTACCTTGTTCTTGAAGCAGGGTGCCGAGATTGATGCGCGCCTCGGTGTAATCTGGTTTGAGTTCAATTATCCTATTATAAATTACGACAGCTTCGTTGAGTTTGCCTTGTGATTGAAGTGTAGTGCCAAGGTTATTATATGCTGCCACATGATCCGGTTTGAGTGTAATTGTCTTCTTAAGGTACAAAGTGGCCTTATCAAGGTTTCCAAGTTGTATATTCAGTGTGCCCAGGAGAAAGTTTGCATCAATGTGTCCCGGTTGCTTTCCCAGTATCATGTGATAAAAGGTTGATGCTTCTGTAAGATTTCCATCCTGGTGAAGCCTAAGTGCCTCTTGATATATGTCTGTAACGTTTGCTATAATAAAAAAACCGTCTTTTCTAAGGGTTTTTTCTTTTGCAAACAAAAGATTAAAAATATAATCAGTTTCTACATGATGTTCCGGCAGTAATTCCACAATATTTGAACTGGAAGCATTCAGTAAATAAGTGTTGTATCCGAGTTCGTACACGAAGCGCCTGAGTGCATCTTCATTTGTACCCATTTGTTCTAAGCCAAATCTATTTATTTCACAGATTATATATGGATAATTATATTTTTTGATTGTATCTATCCCTCCTCTAAGGACATCATGTTCAGCGCCTTCTGTGTCGATCTTGATTAGTCTTAAAGAGTTAAGCTCTCTGTCTCTGAATACATCATCCAGGGATAAGATGTTGATGTTTTTTGTTGTTTGATTAGCACGACTCTTTTTATTGAAATCATCTAGACTAACATTCCATAGCGCATGGCCGCCGTCATTGTCTAAATTAATAAAGAATTGACCTTTCCTGCTTTTGGTTCCCAAAGCCGCATTGGCAGTCTGGATATTGTTAAGATTGTTTTCTGCAATATGAGTGTTTAAGTGGAGATAGTTTGAAGCTTCAGGTTCAAATGAAAATACCTGTCCTTCATTTCCAACCATTAAAGATGCGAACAACGAAAAATATCCAATATGTGCCCCTAAGTCTATGAAACAATCTCCATCTTTTAGCGCATTTGAAAAGAATTGAAATGTTGCCGGTTCATATACCTGGTCATTGCTGAATAAGCCCCACATTACTTTCTGGCTAAACTTATTAGTATCCAGATACAGCTTCAGACTGCCAGATACGGAGTTTTGATTAATTGATAGATTTAATGACTTCATTGAGTTGAAACCCTGAATCACTTGTTTGGTTTTTTGTAGATCATCTTTTATAATTTCTATATCTTCCTGCGACAAGAATTGTTCGTACTCAAATAAAGTTTTTTCTGCCTCTCTCCATTTGCCAATAGCAAAATAATTTGAGATCAGATTAAAGATTACATTCGAATTATTGCTATCGATCTGAATAGCTTTCAATAAGTTCTGTATAGCATCCTGGTATCTTCCAAGTGTATTTAACGCAACTCCCTTGTCATTCAATGCTATCGAATTTTCCGGCTCATTATCCAAGACGTCGTCAAAGATATTAAGAGCTTCATTAATATTGCCGTTCTGAAGGAAACGTTCTCCACGTTGTAGTAGTGCAATGGATCTGTTCTTGCGTGTTATGTCATCATCAGGGTCTTCAGGATGCTTGTTGAGTATCTCTTTGTAAGACATTTCTGCTTCTGTAATGTCTCTTGCCTGGTATTGTTTGTACGCTTCTTGAACCGATTGTATGGTATCTTCTTTCTTCATATTGGCCTTTCTATGCTCTTAGTTCTGAATGTCTGCATGTAGGTTCTTATCGGTTTTCGATTTCAATTTTCATAAAGCTATACGGTGAATTGTTTCAATGATATTTTCTGTTCGGCTGAAAGCCGGTCTAACCTGTTTTGGCAATGGCGTACCGGTACCGGAAATATTGTAAATTAGTGCTTAAACAGATATTAAGTTAGGCGTTATTATTGCTAAACTCATGCCAAAGATAATCTGTCATTCAAGTATTTGCCTTTATGTATTATTAGTCGTAACATAATACATAGTACAGGCTTATGTATAGCGTCTTTATGGTGGTGTTTTAGCATGCATTTTCTCCTTAATTGTTCATGTATAATATTTAAACATCTTTCGTGGTAAAATCTTCCTGCAGGTTACTTGTATTGTATTAACCTGATATAAATCTCTTTTATTTGAGTTATTTAAGGACAATGTATAAAAGAGAAATAGTGCCAAAAGTATTAAATATTGGGAGGACAATTTACTCTTTACTGCGCTGTGGCAGTGGTTTAGAGGCCCAACATCGATAGTTGTTAAAAAAATAGAGGAAGGCGGGTGGGTGTAGTTGCCATGGTATCTTCGCGGCCACCTCCCGGCATCTGTGTATCATTGTTGGTCAGTATTATCTGGCATAAGTTTTGCGAATTTGATTCAGGGAGAAAAACTAAATAAACCAGTGTATGTGGGATAGTTACTATGCCAATGACAATTTCTCTATGTATAATCGCCAGGGACGAGGCAGACAATCTAAAGAGTTGTATTCAATCCTATCGTGAACTTGTAGATGAGATTATCGTTGTTGATACCGGTTCAACGGATAATAGTATTCGCGTTGCTGAGCAGTTTGGAGCAAAGGTGTCACGCCTTCCCTGGAGAGGGGATTTTTCATATTCAAGAAATGCATCTCTTGAAAAAGCAACATCTGACTGGATACTCTGGACTGATGCGGATGACATTATCACAGAGGAAAACTGTGAGAAAATAAGGAAAATAAAGGATGGATATGATTTAAACTGCTGTTTCAGTTTTATGATTAAGAATTCTCTGGACGGAATACTTGGATCAGTTTTCAACCAGATCAGGATGTTTCCAAGAGACCCGAGGATACGTTTTAGACACAAAGTACATGAACAGATATTGCCGTCCATACAGGAGATTGGGTATAAAACACACTTTACTGATATTATGGTATTACATACCGGTTATTCTGATCCGGAGATTGTCAAAAGAAAGCAAATGCGAAATATGGAAATCTTGAAGGGTCAGCTTGAAGAAAACGAGAATAATCCCGTAACGGTTTACTTGTATGCGGGAAACCTTTCTGACCTGGATAGATTTGAAGAGGCAATTCCATATTATGAAAAGGCAATGCAGCTTTCCAGAGAGCAAAACAGTAAGATGCATATTTATGAAGGTGCCCCGGTAGCGCTGGCAGATATTTACGAGAGAATAAAGGATTATGATAATGCAAGGAAATGGGCGGAAAAGGCGCACAAAATAAACCCGAATCACCCTCAGACAAATTTTATACTCGGCGAACTTGAGGAGATAGAAGGCAATGTAGATGATGCTATAAAACATTTTGAGTTTGTTCTGTCATGTGAAGAAAAGCCGACGTTTACACCTGTCGACGTAAATATGCTTAAGATAAATGCGTGTTCTCGCTTAAGCCAGCAGTATATGAAGAAGGGTCAAATGGATAAAATGGTTGAGATTCTGGATCAGGCGATGGAAATAAGGCTTGGCAGAAGGCCCGAACATTCTGATAAAGGGGATATGTATTTTCAAGCTGAGGAATATTTAAAGGCGGGGCAGGAGTACCTTGTAGCCGTAAATGATGAGAAATCCAATGACTGGGCTTCATTTACGGGGCTTGCAAAGGTGTTCATAATCGAGAATTCTCCACAGGACGCGATGGACACTTTAAACCTTGGTATTAAACGGTTTCCTGAAAATGAAGAGATTAAGAGGCTTCTTGCTGATCTATTTTGCGATCTCAGACTAAATGACAAAGCTGATAATCTCTATGAAGAGATACTAAAAACATCAAATGGTTGCCGAAGATAAGATACAGCCATCGCGTCTCATGAAAATGAGTTAATTAAATGCATAGGAATTTCAATGTTGATAGCACTTCGACGGAGTTTACACTGAGCATGCGAATGTGCTCAGTGTGACGTCATCCTGAGCGGAGTCGAAGGACGATCTTTGTCGTGATAGCGACCTAACTTGTTGTTGGTGCAACAATCATACAAACTATCGGTTATTCATGAATTTTGGACATATATAATTATGATCTATTTAATTCTGCCCAGAGGAAACAATTTTGGATGGGGTGTTTGCGGTATGTATCTCGTTAAGGAGATGTCTAAAATAACGCAGGTAAAATATATTGCAGATGAGTTCAGTGTTGTGGATATTGGTGATGAGTTAGATTTCTATTTCTTGAAAAATAAATTAATCGAAGAGGCAGAAGGCAAAAAGATTAGAGACGGTGTAATTACACAGGTGGATTATCCTATTCTGCAGGCGATGGACAATCAAACACTACTGCCCAGTGGTCCAAATTTAAAGGGTACCTTCAAGGCCGGATATACATTTTTTGAAACAAACATACTTCCTCAAGAATATATTCAAAATGGGAGAGACAACTATGACATTGTGGTTGCCGGGTCCACATGGTGTGAGGAGGTGCTTAGAAACCATGGGCTTGATAATGTAACTACCATAATACAGGGAACAGACCCACAGATATTCAATTCATTTCATTCAGATAAAGAACTTTTCAGGGATAAATTTGTTGTTTTCTCAGGCGGTAAATTCGAAATTCGTAAGGGGCAGGATATTGTGATAAAGGCATATAAGGTCCTGCAGGACAGGCATAAGGAAGTTGTGCTCGTAAATTCATGGTTTAACTCGTGGGCTGATAGCATGAAAACTATGGCGGCTTCAACACACATCAAGTTTGATATTACATCTGGAGATTATGTCACGATAATGAACAAGATTCTTCAGGATAATGGCATAGATTTAGAGAGGGTTATTACCCTGGTTCCTCGTCCTAATGCACTGATGGCAAGAATCTACAAGAACAGTGATATTGGCCTGTTTCCAAATAGATGTGAGGGTGGTACGAATCTCGTACTCATGGAATATATGGTGTGCGGTAAACCGGTAATTGCGTCATTCAGTAGCGGCCATAAGGATGTTATCAATAAGGACAATTCGATTATGATAAAGAATATGGAACCATTATGTATTAATGATGGAAGTGGAACCCGGATTGCTACATGGGATGACCCTGATTTAGATGAAACTATTGAACATCTGGAGTGGGCTTACCAGAACAGGGATGAATTGAAATCGTACGGATTACAGGCAGGAAATGATCTGAAAGGGCTTACATGGAAGAGATGTGCTGAGGAGTTTGTTGAGATCCTGGAAAGACATAAGACATAAGAATCTTCGGTCTCTGAAACATTGTCGGACTGGTCTCACATTTGTGTGTACTGTCCTGGCCTTGGAGTTGAAGACACCAAAACGACCAACATGTTGTCGATAAGTTGAGAGGATCTGTGTTTATTAGTTTTTTCATGCTGTAAGCGGCATCTTTGCAGGCTCAGCCTGGAAAAGACTTAGATCCTTAAAATAATGTCCGCTTGAAGGAGGATAAGATGGAAAGTAATTGAACTTCAAATTCCGGAATTGATGATTCAGAGGCCACAATGGGTATTACAATACTGGGTAAGGAGCGAAAAATCTTTCTATCCAAACAATGTGAAAAATGTAATTACTGCCGTATTTAAAGGCCGTGATTATCCTATTATTAATTTACCAGGTTATTCTACTAAGACAATAGTTGATGTTGGTGCAAATGTTGGGGCAGCTGCAATTTACTTTCATTCTTGCTTCCCAGATTCAGAAATATTCTCTTATGAGCCATCATTAAAAAATTATAGATACTTACAAAAGAACACAAAAGATTTCAATAATATTAAAACGTTCCAGTACGGGTTATATAATGAAACAAAACAGTGCCAGTTATTCCATGGTAAGAATCAATCAGCTCAAGATTCTATTATTATGTCCTATGAGACAAGTGGGGAAAGTGAGATTGTAAATCTGGTTAATGCATCAGAAGAAATAACAAATAAGGGGATTAGAGAAATTTCAATCTTGAAGATAGATACTGAAGGATGTGAGATTCCTGTTCTAGAATAGCTTCTGATATTGGGAAATACAGATATAGGTATTATCTACACTGAATATCATTCTGAGGAAGATAGACTTGCCTTAGACAGGCTGCTTTCACCAGATTTCATGCTATTTTACTCAAGTGCAAATTTAATTCATAGAGGTACAAATGGTTACATTTCTAAGAATCTGTGTAAGATGCACCCGGGGATTGAATGTTTAAAGAAATAAGGATGGTAGAAATGAGCGCCTAGGCTTTCACTAAATGTAATATTATAAATAATTCCTGAGTTAAACAGCACACGATGCAGGTGCGAGTAACAATAAACCACGTTTTGTCTATCTATAATATAAATAGCATGTAATATTTACTTTACAACTTTCACCGTAATTCGGTACTTCTTTATGACATTGTTGTGATTTCTTGTTGCGGATGCAAATTCAGCCTCAGATTTTTTTCCATCGGCAAGCAGCTTAATCCATATAGGATCGGGGGTAACATGAATATGGGTAACCTCAAAATCAACATTCAAAAAGACCCCCAACGGCGTATTCGCAAATCCTCCCTTAATCCATTCTTCATTATTCTTTTTTGAAAACAGGCCCAGACCATCGGGAGTAATAGGTCTTACATGCGTCGGATCGTTCAGAAAATCATCATGTCGCGGATGTGGCACTGTGATATGTATCAATGCCTGATCTTTGCTGACCCGATACAATTCTTTAATTATGTTCAGGTAAACATCGGTATCTCGACCAAGATGTTCAAGCACATGACTCATTTCAATTTCGCGAACACATGAATCAGGCCAGGGCCAGGGAAATACTTCTAAATCGTGTTGCAGATCAGGACCACCATATTTGTCAACATTGACGAAGCCTTCTTTAAGTTGACTGCCACAACCAAGATTTAGTTTGATTTCTGTTTCCATGCTTCGCTCCTCATTCGTAATTAAATTCTCTGTCAACTCGTCCAGTACCCGGAACTCGTAAAGTCCTGTGGGAACATCATGCCCGTAGTTTGATAACAGCTTCACCTTAAGATATCTGGCTATTACCCTGGGGAACTTGAACACTTGATAAGGCGACCCATCAAATTCCATATTTTCTGCCCGAACAAGCCAATGGGGTGGAAAGTCCCTATCTGTGGGTCGCTTGTTGTTGCCAGCAGTTCGAAGTCCTTTAGATTATTCGCGTTGGTTTCAGGAACGAATACGGTGAAAGTGTCAAAGGTTGCTTTCTGTTTGTACTTGAAGGCATATACTGCCTCAGCAACTGATTTGATAAGGAATTTATGTTCATCTCCGTCATTAGTTTTTTCATCCAAACGTCTCCTTACGTGTATTGCGTTTAAATTACATGCCTGAGATTGATATTCATCATGCCATGCTAAATCTTCTTAAGAGTTGACTGATTTTGAAACCGGTGCATGGTTTAGATTAAGGATCTTATTCATCAGAGTTCGTGTCGGTGCATGGTTTTTATCAATCTCCAATGCCTTCAGGCAATATTCTGCCGCTTCTTCGATACCGCCTGCCTCGAAAAGATACTCTGCCAGATTGAGTTGATATTCCTTGTGCAATGGGGCCATGTCGGCCGCTATCCGGAAAGCATTGAGCGCTTTTTCTTTTTCATCAAGAGTCGCATATACCCTGCCGAGACTCCAGATGGCCTTACTGTAAAACGGATTTGCTTCAAGTGCATGGTTGTAGAATTCTACAGCCTTTGTATAATCACCTCTATTTTCGTAAAACAATGCAATTGCTTCGATGGATGGTGAATAGGATGGTGAAATAGATGACGCTGCCTTGTAAGCTTGTAACGCCATCTCTTCTTCTCTCCATTCGAGAACGTTGCCCAGATAAAGTAAAGACCTGACGGAACGGGGATTAATTTCTATAGTACGATCAAAACACTCCATAGCCATTTCTTCATCGTTATGCCTCATATAGCTATAGCCAAGCCAGAAAAGTGGAAGGTAATAACAAGGCATAAGCTCGTGCGCCTTTGTGTATAAAAATCTTGCATCCCGGGTATTGCCGTTTGCCTCATTTGCTATGCCCTTACGAAGGAAAACCTCTGCATCGGTTTTTTCCACATCATATGCTTCGCTAGTCTGGCTTAACCGGGAGAGGCTGAGAGAATCGAGGCTCTTAACGGTTTTCTTTCTGCAAAGATTTTTGTAATATTCGATTCTATTTTCTGCATGTTGATCTTCCATGCGATTACTTCTGACATAATCGTATGCATTTCGTGAAACTTCCTCTCGCAGTGTATGGTTCTGTATAAGGTCCTCCAGTATGGCCTTGAGTTTGTTATTGTCTTCAAACAGTAAGGCATTGGATCCATGAACAGCATGTTTCTTGTATGGGGTTATAGCTGACAGGACGGGAACTACCCCTCTGGAGGCATATTCCACAAACTTTATATCGGAACGGCAATGGTTATACGGTGTATCCAGCATCGTTGCAATACCAATATCCAGTGTTTCCAGAAAACGGAAATAATCATTGAGTGTGCCGGGAGGCGTATAAGTTTTTTGTGAATCCTGGATGCAGGAGAAAATATTGACAAATTGGTCTTCGTCTCCCATAAAAGAAAAACGCACATCAGGATATCTGGAGCAGATATCAACGATAGATTGCTTTATATGCCTCAGGTCTTCTGTGTGTCCTGATGAACCACCCCAACCTATAACAATCGAATCGGATGTTGCTGTCTTTCTGTATTCACAAAGCTCACTGATTTGATTCTCAAAAATCGCAATGTTGGAGTTTAAAGCACCTAATCTTTCCAGAAGGCCTTCTCCGGTTACCTGAGCAGCATCTGCAAGTTTTATGAGTTGAATAGCCGATGCCATGTTCACAGGGTCGCTGAACCAGTTTTTTATCCCACCATCAGGTTTAATTGCGGCAAAATTATCAGATATTTCGTAAACCGTTGTAAGATTTCTTTGTTTTCGTTCTTCTATGACAGGCAGTAAATCATGCTCTGTCAGAAGGTGTAAAACAAGAACATCTGCCTGAAGGCAGAGAAATTCAAAGTAAGGAGATATAGTACTGATATTGATAACGGATACTCCAGGAATCTTGCCCATAGCGATTGAAGGTTGTTCAACCCGATAGACATAGTCACCTACTCCGGAGGTTTGCATGGCAACGGCATTTACAATTAATAAATTATCAGATATTCCTGTATCGTCCTTAATATTCATAACCGGCCTTTCTCATATTGATTTTTATTCAGATTTTTTTTGAGTGGTTTTTATGCTTACTCACTTTTTCACAATTTAATATTGCTAAAATTATGCCAAAATAGTTCTACATTTGAATTTTGTTTCATAGTATAAGAGCCTCGGTAACATGTTGTAGTAATTAGTGTTATCAATAATAAGCATACAGGGTATATTAGTACGCTTTGTCTCTTTATTCTTTCAGGAAAATATTTTCACATTTGTCGGGTAAAAATTTCTTTTGTGAACTTTTTAATGGCGAATTATTCCTACCTGTAAATATATTTTTTTACTGAAGGTCGGGGATATGTCATAATGATGTTGGAAGCAAGAAGGCAGGTTTTAAAGGAAAAGTTTAGATGGAAAAACAATATAATCAAGCAGAATCAGGTGTTATTTTGATGGTTTTTCAAATAGCAATAATCTGAAAACGTCAAGAAAGATGGGAGTGGTATTAATAATCCTGAAACCATTTCTCTCGAAAACGTTTGCAAAGTCTTTTATGCGGTAATTATATTCAAAGACATTTTCTCTGTCGCGAATCAATTCGGCCAGATATGCAAGGGTCTTTCCAAAGAAAGAATCATGGTTTGGTTGGATCAACAACACATAGTTGCTGCTTATGTTCATTAGCTGCTGTGCATAAGGTTCGAAATTTAGAAAGTGTTCCAGCATGCCATCACTTGATACCAGATCATATTTTTCGGTTACATCTTCAAGTCTTTTTAAAGTTGCGTTTAAGCCTTTTTTTCTGCAAACTGAAATAGCATGATGGGAAACGTCAACACCCGTACAGTTTAGGCCTATTTCCTTAAAAACTTCCATAGTATGACCCAGGCCACAGCCGACTTCTATTGCCGTTTTGATTGGAAGGTTTTTGATTACTCTCGTCAGTACACGTTTCTTGGCCTTGAACATCATTCGTCCAATGAGTGTCAATCGCTCCACATCTTCAGATCCTTCCCATCGTTTATCCCATGTTTCGTATAACACTTCACTGTTGGTTTTCATAATTTATTTTACCTTTGTATATAATAATCCATAAACCTCTCCTGCCGCATATCCGAAGTGCTGAATGAGATAGACCAGCATTACATGCAGTACTAATTCAGGATGCTTCTTCTTAATGCACATATATAACGAAAAACACAAGAGAGCTGGAAAATAGATTGCCGAAAAGGAAAAAACTATGGAAAATGGGATTAAAGATATAGAAAGAATCGCGGCAATAAATAAGAGTGGTAAAGCAAAAGAAACAGTCCACATATGAGGGTATCGTTTCAGGAGCCTTGCCCGTCCCTTTCCATAACGAAACATGTTCGCAAGCCATGTCTTCGGGGTAGGACGCATTTTATGCCAGACAAAGGAGTGTGGAATAAAAAGAAATCTGCTACCGGAAGAAAAGAGCCTGAAGTTAATGTCTGCATCCTCTGCCTCACTGACAAGTGATTCGTCATAATATCCAACGTCGATAATCTTCTGCTTATCATACAGCACATTCAGATTAGAGAGACTTGAAACGTGCATTGGTTTCTTGAATTGTCTGCCCTGGACGCTGCCAAAACTGCCAATGTATGAGTCAAGCGCAACCCCTATTGCCTGGAGGAAACTACCGGCATTTCCCGGAGGGATATTCGTTCCGCCAACAGCGATTACTTTATTATCTGTTAGTTGAATATCCTGGAACAGTTCTACTAACGTTTCCAACCAGTTCCGCGGCGCTTCGCAGTCTGCGTCAATAAAGGCAATATAGTCATATTTCGCGGCTTTTATTCCCGCATTTCTACCGGCGGCAGTGCCTTTCTTTGACTCGACTACCAGGTTAACATTGTGGTGTGTCTGCATGAATTCATTTACAATAGACTGTGTTCTGTCTCTTGAACCGCCGTCAGCAACGATGATTTCGTATTTGTCCTCCGCATACGTCTGGTGGGCAAGAGTGTTTAAGCATTCTAGAATATTATTCTCTTCGTTATAACAGGCTACTATTACCGATACATTCATATTAGTTAATTACAAATTATTAATACAGGAATCCCTGCCAGACGAATGGCAGGCGGGTTTGCGAAAAGTCCTCGGCGTCTTTTGTCAGGGGAAGCAAGGTTTTCCTCTCTTTCGAGAGGAGTCCAGAGTTGCCGAATCTTTCAAGTTGCGTATTTCTTCGCAGGCTAAAGCCTGCGGCTATATAAAATATTAAATTCCGGTCAGAATCAGTTGCTCCCTGCAAGTTGGCCTCTGAACAGCTTTGAGAAAAACACAATTGCTGATTTATATGTGCGATATCCTTCTGAAGGATTCATGACTCCCTGCCATAGTTTCGATAGAATATAGCCGGGACGAAGATGATACTTTTTCAGGTAATAATCACACAAATTTACCATATCTTTAGAAGACAGTTCAGGCGTATTTAGTACGCAGTTGTGCAATCCTTCTTCCGTGAGCCATTCTGAAAAATCATCAGTATTGATATAGTTGTTTATTTTGGCCCAGTCAAATGCCTCTGTTCCGGGATATACATAAAGCGGGTAAAACTGCATACTGTCACAGTTAATTTTCTTTGCAAATTCATAGCTTGCAGCCAGGGTCTCTTTGGTATCTCCCGGGTTGCCAACCATGATACAGCCATGTACAAGAATGCCGGCTCTTCTGGCATCTTCTGCAAATTGATAATAGTTCTCAACCTTTTCACCTTTATGCATATTATCCAGTATATTTTGACTACCGCTTTCAAAACCAACTGTTACTAATCGGCAACCGGCTTTTTTTATTAATTTCAACAACTTATAGTCTAAATCACCTCGAACATTGCAGTACCATTTCATTTTTACATTTCGTTCAATTAACAGCTCGCATATCCTTCTTACATGATTGCGGTTGGCAGTGAAACAATCATCTTCAATACCGATCTCCTTAACGTCTGGGAAATTATCTGCAATGTATTCAAATTCATCAACTACATTTTCCGGTGTGCGTGTACGGTATTTTCTGTCATGGAAAACCTGTGGATAGACGCAGAAAAAGCATTTGAATGGACAGCCTCTACCGGTAATAATCATCATCATAGGATAACTTGCTGCTGCGAAGAAATAATTCCTGTGATTCAAATGTTTCTTATAAACAGAGGAAACAAAAGGGATTTCATCCAGATTCTCAATCTTGCCCTGTTTTCGGTTTATAATCCAGGTATTACCATTTCTATAAGCAAGTCCGTCAACATTGTCCAAAGACCGGTTATTTTCAAGAGCACCTGCCAGATCCCGAATAGTATAGTCATATTCACCAACGGCTACGGCATCTATGCTATTGCTGAGTTTTAGTGTTTCTTCCGGTAGGGCGGAGGGGTGGGTGCCAACCAGTACAGAGAATACCTGTGGATATTTATTCTTAATCTTTTCGGCCACAATGATGTCACTGTAGATACTGGGAGTACTGGTATCTACAATTGACAGGTCAGGAACGAAATCACCCATTTTGTCGAAGATTTGATCAAGATCCAGATTATCTGCCGGAGCATCTAAAAACACGACATTATGTCCTGCTTTTTCTGCTACTCCAACTGCATAAGCCAACCAGATGGGATAGTACAAAGTACCTCCCTTGGCCACAGCCGGACTTCTTGATGTGCGTGAGAAACGACCGATAAAGGGTGGATTAAGAAATAAAATATTCATGTAAAGTTTGTTTAATTATTCATTGCATGAAGTTCCGGATAAACAATCTTATCGTTCTTATTCTCGTAATCCTTTATAGCGGTTGTCAATTCATCAATTGACAGATGACCCTTTTCGTTCAGCTTATTATAATAAATCTCCATAAAGTCTGGGTCATCTGCAAGAAAGCATGAATGGTATCTGCCGAACGGAGTGTTTTTTAAAGCCCTGTCCCTGATTACTCCAAGAGGTTCCTCGCATACATTTCCGAAATAGATATGCATATTTGCACAATTCATAACATCGCCATAAGGAGTGAAGTTAATCATCTCTTTCGTTCCCGGACATCCAAACTGTTTTCCGTAATTGTAATTAAGATGGCGTTGTACATAATTGTAAGGTTCAATGATTTTTTCATACGCTTGAAGATCTTCTTTGCTAAGCATAACGTCCTTATCTTTGAAACTTCCAACACCTTTTGCAAGGAGAGTATTAACCAGTACTTTTTCTTTTTCCGCGAACTCTAACAGTTTTCTAAACCCGTCAGTGTAAATATTCCCTTTATGTACTACTGTATTAATGATTATTTTGATTTTATGTTTTTTACAAAGTTTGATACCTTTAACTACCAGATCAAAACTTCCTCTCTTTCTTCTGAAGGCATCATGCAGTTCAGGTATACCGCTGTCCAGACTGAAATTAATGGTGTCAACGCCCATTTCTGCACATCTTTTTGCTTTCTTCTCATCAAAGAGGTATCCGTTTGTTGATATTATTACGTGATTGTATTTCGGCTGACATGCTTCAATGATCTTGTCCCATTCTTTAGTGACAAAAGGTTCTCCTCCTTCAAGGCCGAAGGTTGTGGCGCCCAGTGCCATCGCCTCTTTTGTGACTCTTTTATAGTCTTCAGGTGACATTTCTCTCCGCGTGCTGGTTTCATCTATCCTGGAACAGAGACAATGGTTGCAGGTGAAATTGCATTTATAAGTACCTGCAAATTCGAGCCCTCTCAAAACATGCTTTTTGACACCAAACATATTGTAGAATTTTCCCAGCAATACGTTTCTTACCAGCCTGAAAGGATACAGGGGTTTATTCCAGTGAAGGCCGTAGTGAAACCTGATTTTCCATAGAATAAGGTATTTCAAAAGCGGTCTTGGTTTTCTTGTTCTGATAATCTCTTTTCTTTTTGACTGTTCTTCAGCTTCATCAAGTAATTTGCTCAATCGTTCTTTTTCCTCAGGTGTCTTACAGACAGACTTTATATCGTCTTCCTTTGTACTGAAGACCGAAACCTTCTCTTCTAATGTGGTTGTAACCATACAGATTTCCCTTTCTTTTTATATCCAACCTCTTAACTTGAAATAAATAATTGATCCATACTCTCGTAAAATTTCTAAAATAAATCTTGCTCTATGCGTTGCGTGTTGAAGATTTTTCTCATAACATGGTACAGGTGCAGGGTATACGTTTACACCCAATTTTTTACAAATTGACAGGCTTCTATACATATGGTAAGAAGAAGTAACTAAAAGTGAGTTCTTTATATCTAACTGTTGTAATATAGGCTTCGCATACTTAATATTTTCGTAAGTATTCAGAGAATTGTTTTCCGTTATAATGCACTTCTTACTTATTCCGATCTCTACTAAAAAGTCTTTCATTACTTCTGCCAATGATGGTATCTCTTTAAAGTCTGCCCCTCCACATACAATTATCTTGTCTGCAAATCCTTTCTTATATAATCTATACGCATGAAGCATTCTTTGATAATTATTTTCAGTATGTATTTTGCCAGTGTAGATTCCATTGCCGAGTAAAATAATGGCATCTGCTTTTTTAAATTCCGGTTCAACATCTAATACGGCATAAAGATAATTTGTTGCAGGAGTAATAACCAGTGATGAAGCAATTACGTTTAAACTAAGCAATAAGAAGAATAATAGCCTATATTTTGCAAATCTTTTTCCTGGCACTTATCAGACCTGTATAATTGACTAGAATTAAATCCAAAACATATGTATGCTAAAATCATGCCTAAAATGGTTTTAACTAATTGTTAGATGTTGAATTTATAACTATAGGAATTATAAGGAGATGTGAATACTTATTGTGTTAGATAAACATCAATTAATATTATTTATTGTTGTCACGCTATCAACTTGTTCACAATTTCAACATTATGTGGGAAATGTTTTCCTTGCTATTTAATAGTTATTCTGAACTCTTGCCCAGTTGGTTACCGACAAACATCATTCCTATATAATATCTCAAGAAACTTAATTTACGGAAAATCGTAAATTCTAACCCTGGAGATATTTTATGAACAAATTTTGAGATGTTTGCAAGAAAACGATCAAACATTAGCATCAATGATATTAGAATATTTTTTTTTGCAATAAAATTACCATGATTTAGCGCTTTGAATTCAATGTAAAAATCCTTTAATTCTTCTATAGCTTTTTGGGGCAATTCAAAATAATTATGATCAATAATATCAATCGTGTTTAATTCCAGAATTTGACCATAGTATGTACTCATTGTGTCGTTAAAGCCTTTTCGTAAATACCACTTATTAATTTTTGGGTACTTATCATAATACATCGTTCCCGGCATGGGTTGTATAATATTCAAGTGGGTTACTTGGACATATTTCAATATGTTGCGTAATGCTTGTTTTTCTCTTTTTAACAGGTCATCTGTTTCAAATGGAAAACCTAAAAGAAAGTTGATGTGAACATCGATATTGTAGCGCTGTAGCAAGGAGAAACCTCTATGAACTTTCTTGATATCAGCGTTCTTTTTAATCATTTTCAATGAGTATGGATCCAGCCTTTCCAAACCAATGGCCATCCTATGTACTCCAGCTTTCTTTAATAGTGAAAGCAACTGCCCATCGTTTACTGTTTCAACTTTTGTCTGAACAACTAGCATGATTTTCTTATTTAATCCAGACTCAATCATTTTGTTACAAAAGTCAACAACTCTCTTCTTTGCAAGAAGAAAATTATTATCTACGATTGAGAAATACTTGGCACCATAATTTTCGTAACAATATACTAAATTGCGGAACATATAGTCGGCCGATGCAAGACGGTTGTCTAATACCTGTTCTTCATTACTACAAAAGGTGCATTTAAATGGACATCCTCGCTGACCATTCAATATCATGAGTCCCTGCTCCTTTTTTGTTTTGAAGTAATCACTTAAATTAAATAAACTGTAATCAACAAAAGGGACGTTGTCTAGATTTTCTATCATTGGAAATTCAGTAGAAATGTGTAAAGAAGAATCGTCTCTAATAAATGAAATTCCAGGCACTGCTTCCAGTCCTGTTTTAAAGTCTTCTTTTGTTTTGCCTTGAAGATGCTTAAAAAGAGGGATTACAACCATCTCTCCCTCTCTATTTACTACAACGTCTATGCTGTGTTCTAGTGCTTCTTCAAAACAATATTTCATATGTATTCCGCCAGCAACAATCAACATTTGGGGATATTTTTTTCTTACCTTTTCTATCAAGTCATATGTGATACGGGCAGTGGCGGTATTTATATTAAGTGCCAGAACATCAGGCTTATAGCGTTTGATGATTTTCATCATATAATTGTCATTATAAAATGTATAAAGGGAATTATTATCAATGACCTTGACCTGGTGTCCTGCCTGGTGAAGAATAGTTGCAATAATGCCCATCCCATGGCTTAATGTTGGGGCAGGATAAAACATGGAATGTCTGACAAATATTATACGCATCTCCATTTTCTCCCACATTTTTTAACAATCGAATATAATATCAAAATAATATTCCTTAGAATAAGATGAACAATTACTTAGCAAGCTCGTTTTACTGCTCTGAAAATTGAGCTTAAGAAGCTATATTTTCTACAAGAAGTTGATGGTTCAGTTATTATTTCCATGACATATTTTTTTACTGTAAGTTTAAATGCATTTTGCATCTCTAATTGATATTTAGGTTTCAAGTAAAAGAAGAATACAAGAAGATCCCAGAAGAAAACTAATTTCTTGTGCTTTATTCCTTCCCAGACATATTTTTTAATCTGATAGTTTCTTGCCTTATTATAAAATGATTTTATTTGCCTTGATGTGGCATATTTTGATTTCATAACCGGTGCAGAATACATAACCTGAGAATCCTTAAATTTATTCATCTCCACTAATTTTTCTCTTTCACATATTTTTTTTATTTCTGTACCAGGTAAAGGCATCAATATTGAAAACATAATGGTGTTAGCATCAATTTTCTGAGCCATTTCAAGGGTTGCTTCCATCGTCTCTACGGTCTCGAATGGAGCGCCGATTATAAACTGGGTGCTTAGTTGCAGCCCGGCATCTTTTATTATTCTAACCGCATTCATTATTTGTGATTTGCTCATATTTCGTTTATATATTTTGTTTCTTATAAAATCATCACTTGATTCGATCCCCATGCCAACCTGATAACATCCGGCTTCCTTCATTGAATGAATAATCTCTTCGTCAACAAGATTTGCCCTCACACTTGACGTCCATTTGACCTTTTCGTTATAACCTCTTTCCTTATACTTTCTGCAAAATTCAAGGACCCACTTCTTGTTAAGAATAAAAATATCGTCTATAAAATAAATATATTTAAACCCTCTAGAAGAGTAGTTCTCAATAACATTACCTACTTCATCGAGAATATTATCAACACTTCTAAATCTGACGTATTTACCATTCAATGCTTTATTTAATACATGATTACTGCAATACGTACATGAGTAAGGGCACCCACGTGATGCCATCAAAGTAAGGTGGTTATTATTAACCAGGAAATATTTCTCTAATTCAAAGTCGTGCCATTCAGGAAAAGGAAAAGTATCTAGTGTTTCGGTGACATTTCTTTTTTTATTTTTAATTATCTTTCCATTGTCTCTATACCATAATCCCTGAATTTCCTGACAATTCAGATTATTGTCCAATATTTCCTTCAGAACATATTCACCTTCTCCTGTGCAGACAATATCAACATCATTTTGTGTCATTACTTCATCTGGTTCTAAAATAGCATGTACACCGCCAAAAATGATTTTAATACAGTAGTTGTCCTTAATATATGATGCGATCTCCAGTGCCTGGAAAAAATCGAAAGACATTACAGAAATACCAACCAAATCCGGTTTCTCGTTCTCTATTTCATTTTTCAAATACTGTTTCCATGTATTTTTATAAAATGTGAGATCTGATATCTTTGCTTGATGCTCTGTACAATTCTTTATAAAGGAGCTTAGCAATGCAACATTAAATGGAGGCGATCCTACCCGTCCTTCTATATTTGGAACTACTAACAGTATTTTCATTATTTATAATCCTTGCGTTGTTAATTTTTCTCTATCAAATAATATATTTCTGTTGCGTCTGGAATACAGATTGTGTACCAATAATGTTAAGCTTGAGGCTACAATAATTGCCAGATTTGAAAAGATCCTTGCACTGATAACAAAAAGTACTATCTCCGGATCTGATATACTTGCCCATGAAAGCACACCATACCACCCCAATTCACCCAGACCAAGTTGCGCAGGAATGAATGAGATTAATCCTATCAGTAACATTAATGAAGAACAGAGAAGCAGTACCAGGTAATTCATCTCAATCCCTAATACCAGAACTATGAAATAAAGCCGAAGAGCAATCAAAAAGTGTCGAATAAATCCTATTACTAATACCTTTCTTGCAATTTCCGGTCTTATATTAAAATCTTCTGCAGATACTAACGTATGTGAACGTTTAATTTTAAGAAGTGGTATACGATAACTCAATCTGACTAACCATGAGTATGTATAAGCACAGGCTGATAGTATATGTCCGTTGAAGCGGCAAAAGATTATGGAAAATGAAGCCATGCACACCAGTACCATAAGTAATGTGTGAAACAATGAAAACTTCATCAAGAGAAAAGCTATTGCCGGTAGAACGAATACAAGGCTTATCATAACATTTAAAAACTGGTCCAGTAAGACTGAGTATGCTCCGGTCTTGAATGGAACGCCATGTGTATTTTTAAGAGAATAGCTTCTCACTCCTACGTCACTGACAGCCTGTGGTATTACAAGTGCAAAAAGGTAGCCCATAGCAACGTGATGATATAGATGGCCAAACGAGATATTTATATTACTCCCGATTAAGTCTCCGGCAATATATCTCCACTTTAACGTAGTAATGTAGTAAAAGATTGCTGTAAACGCTGAAACACCCAGCAGGAGGATCCATCCACCGTCCATAATCCTGCTAGTTACGTCTTTCCATGAAAAGTCTGCCAGATGGAAAAACAGTGCAATCAAGCCAGATCCGATTAATAGTCCATAAAATTCTTTTTTTTTGTAAAACATTATTCTTTCTCAAATAATATCAGTCTGGAAGTATTGAGAATTAAAGGCTCATTTTTAATTGCACGAAAACCATTTCTCTCGAATACAGATATAAAATCTTTGATTTGATAATTATATTCAAGCACGATGTTTGATCCGCGAAGTGTCTGTGTAACATAAGCAAGTGTTCTACCGGTAAAAGAATCGTGATTTGGCTGCATTATCAAAACATAGCGTTTGCTGATACGCATCATATGTTTGGCAAAAGGTTCAAAATTCAGAAAATGTTCCAACATACCTTCGGCTGCAACTAAATCATACTGTTGTGTCTCATCTTCAACTTTTCCAAGCCTTGCGTTCAGATTCATATGTTTGCAAACCTCAATTGACCTGGGCGAAACATCAAGACCAACATAGTCCAATCCGGATTCATGAAAAAGCTCAAGGAGATAACCAAAACCGCAGCCCACATCTATGGCTGTATTGATATCCAGTTCCTGAAAAGTTCTTCTCAAGGCTCTCATTCTGATAGGGCAGAATATACGGCCTATCGGTGTTAGACTTCTTTCCTTTGCCCAATGTTTATCCCATGTGTCATAGAGTACTTCGTCTTTTTGCTTTATCATAAGTGGTTTCCTTTCTAATTTAATTCACTGAATACATCCTCTGCCTTTACAGGATAAGGATCGGTTTCATATGTTTTAGATAAGCATGACTCTATGAATTGTTCATCATCAGATGGCGGACAGCCGGTATATGATTCATTAAAATATTTAACTCTTCGCCCACGGTTAATAATTGTCTGTAGATCGTCTCGTCTTAAATTTCCAAAAGTAAAATGGGCAGCATTACAAGGTAATACGTCTCCATACGCAGTTATTGTAATTAAGCCGTAAAATGCGGGACAGGTACTATCTTTGCTTCCGACACAGGTTCTTTGAAGGAAAGAATATTTACGGTGAAGTGTGTGTAAAGCATTTCTATCTTCCTGCGTTACTAAACTGTCAATATCACCTTCCAATGCGCCCAGGGGTATGGCGGTTTTAAAGCCTGTCCGGATTCTGTGTTTAATAGCGTAATTAACCAGGCTGTTAAAATCATCAGTTTTAGTAAAGTTTTTATAAACGAATATTGTAATACTAGACCCCATGCCTACTTTTTTGCATAGATTAATAGTATTAAATGCGCTCTGGTACGACCCTTTTTTTCTTCTCAGATCATCATGTATTTCAGGGTCCCAGCTATCTATGGAAACATTTATTTTGTCAACACCGGTATCGAGTAAATATTTGATTTTGTTTTCAGTAAATCCGTAACCATTACTGGCTAATGTTATGTACGTGCTTTTCGGTCGACAGGCTTTAATTAACTCAGGAAGCTCAGGATCCAGAGAGCTTTCACCACTGACAAAGTCAAACGTCAGTGCCCCTGCTTTTAAGCAATCAGAAATATATTTTTTCTTTTCACTTAAGGTTAATGGGACTTCGTTAGTTCTGTTAAAGTTTGTCTCGTAGCAATGACGACAACTGAAGTTACATTTGTAATGTGTATGAAATAGAATTGATCTCAGTGGCTTAGATTTGCAGAAATGCTGAATAAACGGCCTGAAGAGCATTCTCGAAAGAAAAATAGGCTTCTTAAGTATCAATCTTGGCGTGATCAATGACAATTTATTACTGACATCTTGTAAATTTACTGGTATTCTCATAGTCGTGTTTGCTTTCTTATTTCTTACCATCGCTTAATCTGGCAACAAATACCCACGAACCAGCCAATGAGTGTGGGACGTAATTGGCCAGTTTACATTCAAGATATTTTAACGCACGAAAGCACTTCCAATCCAAAAACAAGCCAAGTCCCACATTAACTATATCAAGTAGTTCAAAACCACATTCAGTTAGTAAATATTTAAACCTGTGAAATAGAAAGAACTGAACATGGTCACAGAAAATATTTAAGCTGTGATATGGGGTATCCGATCCGGTCAAAGCTGTATATATTTTTTTGGGTAATTTGTGAAATATTTTAGTGATCCTCATTCTTTGGCATATTCTGCTGAACAAAATTTCGTAGATTGAATATCCATTGGGAATATTTATTATGGTAATGCCATTCTTGCCAATATACTTTTCTATTGTTTTCAGTAAGAGTGGTGGTTGTGGAACATGTTCCAGTACTCCAATGCAGATTACAACATCAAATTGTTCTTGCAAATCAAGAATTGCCCCGTCTGCTGCTAAATATTTTGCATTTGAGAATGTATTGTTTTTTTTACACCATTCTATTGATTCTGAATGTATATCAACACCAGTTATCCTGTGTCCAAGATAACTCAATGGAAAGGAGATACCGCCTATTCCACAGCCCAAATCAAGAATCCTGAGTGAATCTTTTTTTATTTTTCTGGCAAACATAGAAACCTGTTCTACAACTGAAATAAGTGTGCGAATTGCCAGTTCATCTTTGTAATGAGAATATTCTAGATAATCGTAACAATTAGACATAAATTTAATTCCATTTATATGGTTATGATTAATATCCTTATTGACACTATGTTAAATTAATTCACTAAACGCTTACATCACAAGATATTTTTTGATATCAAATCTTTAATAATTGTATGAGCAATCTTTTCCTTACCCTGTTTGTTGTAGTGGATGGCATCTTTTACATATACTTTATCTGCATGAGGCATATCTTTAAGAATGTATGCAAGATTTTCAAAATGACCATGGTTATCTGCGTTTAAATCAGAGTACATTTTCTCTGCTTTTTCATAAAGCCCTTCTGTTGGAACCAGAAATCTTCCGCCAAATCGATTCCAATGCTTATTCTCTGTAAAGAAATTGACTGCAAAATAATTGAAATTTGGATAGTTAAAAGATTCAGGAACAGGGTGAGGATAGTACTTATCCAGAAGCACCGGTTGGAGATATGAGATGTAATTTATCTCTCTGATCTCAGCAGCGCCATAGAAATCCAGTATGCAGCTTTTGTAAGCGTCAATGATGTCTTTCTCGGTTTTCTCCTTAAGTTTATACTTGTTTGCCGATGCAATTTCGATAATCTTCTCTTGAGATGGTGCATTCTGTACAACATTTCTTGCTAATTCTAAGCCAGCCTTAATTGTGTATGGGAATATTGGCGATATATAGTTGATAACACTCATATATGACATCTTTGCTAAAGAAGAAAATGTCTGTGACAATGATCTTCCAAAGCTGTCCAGGTTTCTCATATCAGTATCAAGTTGTTGATGGTAACCGTGATATTGGCTGTACCATACAGGTGAATTCTGGTTCTCACTCTCCATAAATCCCATAATTCTGGCCCATATATCGTTAACTCCATCAAGAGACAATACAAGATCAGGCTTAACACCAGACTTAATCAATTCAGGCAGAATCCAGCTTGTAAAATATATTTTCTCGTTGAAAGACATATACCCCCAATGCCCGGCATTTAAAACAACAATGTCCTTATCAACATTTTCTTCTTTTGCATATTTTATAAGATACGTTGGCCAGTTGTCTTTTACTGTTGTAGATCCGCCAAAGGTTACTATCAAGAACTTGGATTCTAAATTGTCCAGAGATCCTCCATACCATTCTATTGCATTATTTGCTCTAAATCCCATTACGGGATCAAAGGGAAAGGTCATATAATTACCTGTTGCATTTGTTGGCAGGGCACGAGGGAACATTTTCCTTATTTCATTGCTGCTCAAGCGGAATTGAGCAGGAAATTTCTTTGTCATTTTCTCTGTATTAAAGTAATCGATAGTCGTCTCAGTTTTTAGAACTGTAACAAGCAGCAAGAAACTTACTAATTCAATCACTACTGTACAAACACCCCATATAATAAAGAGAAACAAGAGGTGTTTGAGTGTAACCTTGTAATTCTCCGGGGAAAATTTACTTAAAAAAGATTTAACAATTTTGCTTGTCTGCATAGTTATTGTTCTCATACAAAAAGACTAATATTAAATGTTTTGCTGTTTGTTATCTTTCCGAAAAAAATATTTCATATAATTCTTTATCTTCATCATGAGATCTACCCTTGCTTTTATCCCATACAAAAGTTGAGGGATTTGAAAATCTGTCTGTAAGATAAAAATATGGTATCCCGAAAATAATTTCGTTTGCTACTCTTCTGAAAATATGGAATCTTCGTCCCCAGTCTTTTGTAAACTCGTAATGTTCGCCGGTAACAACTATCGGGTTTTTAATTTCACTCTCAAGACATTTATTCAGACGGTAACTTTGATCCGAGGAGGTTACAAAGATTGCACGATCAAAATCAAACATGATCTTATATTTTTCCATCATATCTAAAAGATTCTCATAATAATTTAATTTGCCACGGACCTGGTCCTGAACAATAATATCTTCTTCCGGTACACCATAAAGAAGCAACCTTTCTTTAATAGCCTGTCCTGTTGTCATGTTGGAGTTTGGCATCCATATGCCGCCAAAGGCAATTATTTTGTCTGCGTATCCGTCACGGTAGAGTCTTAATCCTTTTTCCATTCGTACCAGAGTGCTAAGATCCGGAAGGCCGGTTTCTGTATCGAATGGAAAATTTGAAGAACAGATTATGATAACATCAGCATTCTCTGGAGGCTCTTTGTTAACCAACACAAGTTTATGGGCCCATTCATTCAGAGGGGTAAATAAAATAGAGAAGAGACCAATATTTATTGATAAAGAAAAAAACATGATTGTAATTAAAGCAACTCTCAAGCATATTGCTTTATTACTGCGGTTGAGCTTATCTGAAACTGATATTGTTTTCATCTTATATGCCAGTCAGTTAATGTAATAATATAGAATTCTCTAGTTATGAAGTTCAGGATAAACTATTTTATCGTGTTTCTTTTCATATTGTCTCAATGCATGACTGAATTCGTTTATGTTTAAGTGAGATTTCTTTTCAAGCTGAGTGTAATAAACATTCATAAAATCTTTGTCTAATGCCAGAAAGCATGGGCGATATTCGCCAAAGGGTGTCTCCTTTAAGGCTCTGTTTCTAATCTGTGCCAGGGACTCTTCTCTTACATTACCAAAATATATATGCATATTTGCACAGTTCATAATGTCACCATATGGCGTAAACTGCATCATCTCCTTGGTCCCGTTACAACCATGTGCTCCATAAGCAGCTTGTGTGTCATGGTGAACAAATGCGTATGGATACGGTTCTACAATTTTATCAAATGCTTTGAAGTCTTCAGAATCCAGCATTGAACTGTTTCCTTTGAAATTACCGATTGATTTCGCAAAAAGACAATGAACCATTATTTTCTCTCTGTCACCGAATTCTAATATTTTTATGAAACCTTCTGTGTATAAATTATGCTTATGTACAACCGTATTTAAGATTACTTTAATCCCGTACTTTCTGCAGAGCTTTATTGCGTTCATAACCTTGTCAAAACTACCTTTTTTCTTTCTAAACAGATCATGTATCTCAGGTATTCCGTTATCCAGACTGAAATTAACAGTGTCTACCCCCAGTTCTGAGCATTTCTTTGCTATTTTTTCATTAAAAAGCCATCCATTTGTTGAGATGAGAATATGATTATATTTCCCTTTACATGCTTCAATTATTTCTCCCCACCCTTTATGCATAAAGGGTTCTCCGCCTTCAAGCCCGAATGAAGTAGCTCCAAGCTTCATAGCCTGCCTGACAATATCTTTATATTCATCAACCTCAAGAATTTTCTTATTTATATCTTTGTCGAGTCGTGCGGTAGAGCAATGTGAACAGGTAAAGTTACACTTAAAAGTTATGTCAAATTCACATCCTCTCAGGATAAATTTCTTTTTCCCCAAATATACGTACAACCTGCTTAACAAAATGTTTCTTGCCAGCCTGAATGGATAAAATGGTTTAGTCCAGTGAATTCCGTAATGAAACATCCATCTCAATCTACTAAGTTTGTTGTATAAAGGTCTTACTTTTCTGATAATCTTGATCTCTTTTTTCAATGACTCCTCTTCTGCCTGCCTGAGGACCTTTTTTACGCACTCAATCTCCTGTGGCGTTTTGAATACTTTTCTGATCTCTTCTTCCGTTACACCGGAAATTACTTCATTTTGCAGTTTCGCAATCATATTGATCTCCTCAATTTCTAATAATTTGCCATTGCTGTTTTTTTGTCAGGATATTTTTTGACAAAATTCCGATTCTTATCAGCAATAATTTTATCAAGTGTTCCTGGTGCCCAGTAACTGAGGTGATATCCAATTTTGTCTTTTAAGGTACTCAAGTTAATTTCTGAATCTCCTCTTTCAATAGCCTCGCATATTTTTGTTGCTACAAATGAAGGATCACGCAGGCCATTACCAGCAGGTAGTTTAAAGTCACTGATTCGTCCATCAACATCAGTATTCTCCCAGTAATTTGACTTAAAACTTCCTGGTCTGATACGCAGTGTCTTTACATTTGTGCCGGATAATTCAGTTTTCAGGCTTTCGTGAATTGCACCTAAAGCACATTTTGAAGCACAATAAGAAGAAACACCGGGAAACGCGTGGTACATTATTGAACTCATTACATTAGCAATGACACCTTTATTGTGATTTATCATGTCCGGCAGAGCGCATTGAATCAAGGCAATGGGAGCCAGGGTATTAACACGATAATTTTTATTGTACACCTCTACCGGTGTATTCTGCACAAAACCTGCCACCTGGTAGCCGACATTATTAATCAGGATAGTAGGGGTCTTTCCTACTTCTTGAACTATCTCTTTATAAAATTCTGGAATTTGTGAAATATTCTCCAGGTCAAAGCAGTAATAATAACCGCTTCCACCACTCCCATTGATCTCATTAGTGACTTCTTTTAATACCTCTTCATTTCTAGCTATAGAGATAACGGTAGCATTTAATTCACCTGCCATTAACGCTAATGCTTTTCCAAGGCCGGAGCTGGCGCCCGTAACAAATATGACTTCATTTTCCCAATTAAATTCCATAGGAGCCTCCCCCTTGTTGACAAAATATTTTGATGATAGGGCAACTATTCACATTTTCTTTTAATATTTATTTGCACGATTAAAACAATTTAATTATCACTGGCTACACGTTGTTTCAAACACTGAGAAATCATGTGTACCAGAATAAGATGCATATCTTCTACACGTCCATAATCCGTGCTATCAACAACTATTCTCTCATCTACAATAGTTTTTAATTTACCCCCATCAAAACCAATAAGACCTACTGAGATTGCACTATTTCTATGGGCGCACTCTACCGCTTTCAAAATGCTGGGAGAGTCCCCTGATGCGGTTATGGCAATTACTACATCACCCGGGTTTAGTAAATTTATTAATTGTTCTTTGAATACTTCTTCATAGCTAATATCATTAGATAAGGCTGTGACTAGCGCCATATTATCGTTCAAACTCATTACACGCAGGCGTTTTTTATCTTCCACAATTGCTCCCTTGCCCAGGTCACAGGCAAAATGAGAAGCTGTTGATGCACTCCCGCCATTTCCCATAATAAAAACCTGTTTATCCTCTAAATAGGCTGACCATAGGATATCTACTATTCGGTCGACTCTATCCAGATTTAATTTATCAAGGGAATATTTAAGGTTCTCGATATATGACGTGATAAACGATTTTGTTGAGTTACATAGAATTGCCATTGTTTAGAATAGTTACTCCTTTTTCAGAAAAATTAAAATCCAGGAATCCCAGCTTTTCAGCTTCCAAAGCACTTTTGAGATTACCCTGTTTGTCCTCTTCACAATAAAACATGAAATACCCGCCGCCTCCGGCACCTGCGATCTTGCCCCCCAGAGCTCCGTTTTGCATGGCAATTCCATAAATACGGTCCAAATATTCATCTGTAATTCCGGAACTCATCTTTTTCTTAGAATTCCATGCTTCATCTAACAGTTTTCCAAAACGTTTAAGGTGACCTCCTTCGAGTGCTTCTTTAATAAGATAAGCGTTATTCTTGACCTCAATCATTGCTTCGATAACAGAATTATTATTGTCTTTAATTGAATCTTCCTGTCGCTGTAAGATTGTTGATGCCTGACGGGTTTTTTTTGTGAAGAAAAGTAATAAATTCTTTTCCAGGCATTTTTTTACATCCGGATCTATTCGGATTGGTTCTACAGATACATCTTTTTCTGAAAATTCAATAAAGTTCAAACCGCCGAATGCAGCGGCATATTCATCCTGCTTTCCGATAGGGAGGTTTAGTATTTCTCTTTGTATAAAATATGCATCCTCAGCAATCTGGCGTTGAGTCAGTTTTTCATTCTTTAGTTTAGAGCAAAGATTTACCATATTTACAGTTACAGCGCCTGAAGAACCAAGTCCGCTTCCGGGAGGGATTTCAGAAGCCGTAAATAGATCGAACCCGTGATATAGTCTATAATGTTTAATTACAGCACTAGGGATATCAAAACCTTCGCCAAATTTCAGGCTGTAAAAATCATCCACCGCTAGAAGAGATTGAAAGTCTGATGAAATCATCTGAATCTTTTCATCTTCACGAGGGTTATAGAAGCTGTAAAAATACTTGTTAATCGTAATGCTTACTACAGCGCCGCCATATTTTTCGTAAAAACCAGGTATATCAGTGCCGCCACCGCCAAAACTGATACGGACCGGAGCTCGTGTAATAATCATTTCGTTCAAATGCTCCCTATTTTTTTATCAACGAGATTACTAAGACGCTAAGAAGTAAAAAACAAAGAGCAGGCATTTGAAATAAAAGTCTTTTTTTAGAAATCTTGTGGATAAGATACATTTTATACTCCTTATACAGTAAACCTGGTTTCGATTCTTCATGTACACAATCTGCCGTATGAGCAATTCTAATATTAATCCTTCCTTTTTATTAGAAACTGTCTATGCTTTATATTCTTTTACTTTGCGCCTTTATGCCTTAGTGGCAAAAAGTTGATTATTTGCATAATCTTGAAACGCCTTCAGCCGTTCCGGTGTTCCGATATCATAAAATCTTTCCCGGGTTACAAAACCGGCACATTGCTGTCTTGCAATCAAATCAGGGAAAATATCTTTTTCAAGAGAAACCTCTCGATCAGAAGGTACTATATCTAAAATCTCTTTTTTCAAGACCAAGACGCCGGCGTCTACATATTTCAGCATCCTGTCAGAAGAATCTTTTTTATATTGGGCTACTGCACCATATTCATTAAGACAAACGTTGTTTGGAACAGTAGTATCTTCCTGGTTATCATACAATACCATCAAAACCGTTTTATCAATTTCAAGAAAATGCTTTTCTATTGATAAATAGTTTATTGGCAGATAAGAATCCCCATAAATCAGGAAGAAACTATCATGCAGTTGATTCATGGCATTCTTTAATGCGCCACCTGTACCAAGGGGTTTTTCCTCATGAGAGTATGTAATGCTCAAATCCATGGACTGACCATTACCAAAGTGGTTTTGTATCTTTTCACCCAGATATCCAACGCAAAGTAGAATATCAGTTATGTTATAATTTTTCAGATACTGAAGCTGGTATTCCAGGTATGGCCTTCCCATAACGTGGATCATTGGTTTGGGCGTTTTCAGGGTTAGTGGCCTGAATCTCGTTCCCAACCCACCAGCTAGAATTACCGCTTGCATTGACATAGGAAAAACACATATTTTCAGGTTTAAATTTATACCTATTTATAGCCTGGAAAATAATGCATAAATGGTAAATACACAGAATTTTGTTATTCTATTTAGCTAAAATCATGCCGAAAAACTTATATATTTCCAGCAAAAAAACTTTTGATAATTGGCTACAATAAAAGGACTTACATGAAATAATTGTGTAGGAATGTTTCAGGATGAGATATCTTCTTTTTTTCTGTATCAACCTGTATATTTTTTCAACATTATGTAGGAAAATATTTCTACATTACTAAAAAGAATCTGCTTAAAAATAGTTGCATACTCCTTGTGCCTCATAGCAATATATGGATACAGAGAATAATGGGGAGATGGGGAGAGATTATGCTTTCCACGAGAAATCGATCAACGCTTGCAGATGTATTAATCTTACCTGAATTCTTTTTGCATGGGATATGTTTTAACTACATTGAGTTGCGATTTGATCAAGATTGAAAATCGCATCTTCATTATCAGGGTCTAGCTCCAGCACCTTTCTAAAACTCTCAGCAGCTTCTTCAATCTTGTTTTGTTTGAAATATACAAACCCCAAATTGCTTAATACGGTAGAATTATCTGGAGTGAGCCTAAGGATTTTATGGAATAGTTCTTCTGCCTCATTAAATTTATTCTGGCTACAATAAGCCTCTCCAAGCTTATTCAACAATTCCAGCCTGGATATTGTTGAAATCAGTTTATTTTCAATTAGCCTGTTGTAAAATCTGAAGAGAAGAGTGTAATTACCTGAGCCTATTAAACACTCGCCCAGTGTCAGCAAGTGTTCTAATTTATAGGGATTTTCTTTTAACAACTGCTTTGAAATTGCTAAAGCAGAATCCCAATCCTGAGGATCGATACTATCTGATAACTCGATTTTATTTGAATCCCTTCCTTTTGTTTTCTGAATTGATTTGTTTTTTGTGTTTTCAAAAAAAGACATTAACTCCGTCAGCTCCAGATCCGCGCGAAAGACAGGTATTAATCCCCCCATGCTTGCTTCAAATGAATACTTTATTCCCGTAAGTTTTTCGAATCCTTCAACGTCTACCTTTCCCTCTGCAAACACGATAATCTCAGGGTGGCCTTTGTGGAAGATATTCTCTCTCTGCTTGATAATCTTGAAGTTCTTAAACTTGTATATACGGTTCAGAAATTCCAGATGCGTTGGGTTCTCACGGTTAAAGATATCAATGTAATCCTCCTGATACAGGCATGGTTCGATAGTAAAATGGTCCCGATCAGAGTACAATAACAGGTGGGGGGCATGACCACAAATAAGGACCCTGTCTTCAGGCTTTGTTGCCTTCTTTATGTACTCACCTGACTGAGACCATAATTTGTAGCCGTTTACCAGTGCCTGTCCGTGAACTTTTCTCAGGAATTGATACGGATCTTTTGAAAAGACATAGTATTTTTTATCAACACGAATAGCATCAACAAAAAGTAGAATAACTACCGGAATACCAATAAGGGTAAATACGGTAGGATGCCCGACCCGGAATGAGCTTTGTATAATCTCACTTAGTCCGTAACCGGCAAATATAGCCAGCCATGGAACCATATTAAGCCAGTAATGTGGGAAAAAGGTTCCACGCATGAATATTGTTGATGTAGATAATATAAGACATATAAATAACCCAAGGTATAAGAGAGAAAAATTGTAGCTGAAGAGCAAACATGCTCCTATAACAGCTAAAAACAGTACCGGCGGAAGAGAGCGTGAATTTTCTTTAATGGTCTTCCATTTAACTTTAGAGTCGTTAATAACTCCACGCTGATTAGCACAAGGATAGAATTTATTGTATTTTTTTGGATGTATCGCGAATGGGAGATGAAACAGTCCGAACGAAATTAAGTATTCCCAGAATGCATTGTGTCTCAACCAGTAATAGAAAAGAGGGATTAAATTTGCGATTATAATGCCACTTAAAAAGTAGAGGCAATCATAATATGTGTGACCTGTGCCTACCAATATAAGGAAATAACCTGGTAATAAGATGGCGGCATTCTGTTTGACGAGTATGGCATAACCAAATAACATCCCTCCTGGAATAACTAAGAAATATGAACTATTGTTAGATGAAATTATTATACACAAAAGGCTTCCGAAAAGAGGAAGAGGTTTCAATTGTTCAAAGGGCCCCCAGTTGCCATCGAGCCTTGGACTTACAATATAAAGAGAAAATAGCATGCTTCCTGTGACGGCTGGCATCAGACCGAACAAATGATTCATTATCCAGAATAAGGTTACAGAAGAGATCGAGGTATACAGGCACATAATCCAGTAAAAGGCTTTTGTGTTATACTTATCCCAGAAGATCTGCATAAAAATTGTATGCAGATAATGCCCAATTGGAGACATAAGAGTGTCTTTATAGAAAATAATGTTTCTATTTCTGCTTTGTTCTACTATGTATTGATTTGATGCTATATCATGGCCATAGACACCATTTAGAAATGGTATCCATGTGATAACACCAAAAACAAAAACTAATATACTGATATAGTATTCCATGATTATTTACTTAAAGATTTGAAATCGGTTAAGAATTGCAATATTTATTCGCATGTATCTGCGCGAATCTGTGCCCTGATTTCCTTATTACGTTCAACCTCTCGATTAAGAAAAGTTATTTCCTGTGCCAGTTTCTTAGATATGTCCATAAGCCCGGAGATTACCATTGCAAAATGGATGTTAATTACCAGTAGAGAAAATAATATGAAAAACAAGACAATCTCAATCCATGAATCTACTCTCAAAAGTTTCATAGATAAGTCTATTGCGCCGGGCCAGAACATTAAAACCAGGAAACCCAGGCCGAATACAAGCCAAATCCAAGAAGCACCGGTCTTGAGTTTGCTTCCATAGATCAACCTGATTATTAAGCAAAACATTATTATTGATAATAACCTGATTATTAATTGTTTTGATTCCATGTGTAAGAATTATACCAGATGATAATTTAAGAGAATTAATGTGTCAATTTTACACCAGACGTTACCATTGGCCCGATCCTCTTGTGGGCGTAAGCCAGATTGCCTAATTCTACAGAGTCTTTACAGATGTTTCTCTTTCTTAGTACAGTTATCAGTATGGAGATCAGCATCTTGATTACATAAATAATGGTCTTCAGGCCAGTTGTCATAGACTTTCCATTCATCCGGTCATACATAATTACTGGAATCTCTTTCACCTTAAACCCGGCAAAAACCATAGTTATTATGATATCGGCATCGGGATAATCATAAGGGAAGTTCTCCACCTTAGAGAAGAAGTTAAGGGCCTTGCGATTGAGGGTCTGAAAACCTGAAGTGGAGTCGGTTATCTTCTGTCCCGTAATAAAGCTTGCTATCTTTGAGAAAAACCTGATTCCGATCTTTCTGGCTATAGGCACGTCGTAGCCGCCTCCTTTCAGGAACCGCGAGCCTATAACAACATCTGATTCCGAAGACTCCAGGGCAGATAGTAACGGCCTGATATATTTAGGATCGTGCTGGCCATCACCATCAATCTGTACCACTATGTCGTAATCATTCTTGACGGCATATTTGTAGCCTGTCTGTATTGCAACACCATATCCCATATTAAAAGGATGTACCAGCGAATCAAAATCATTAAAAGAGACAATTTCCTCAGTTAGATCTTTTGAACCGTCTATTATCATCAGGACATCAATGTCAGGAACATACTTCTCTAGTCCCTGCAGTACTCTTGCGATATTTTCTTCTTCTCTGTACGAAGGGACAATTATCAATATTTTTGGTTTATCCATAAATCATTTCGTCTTCAAAATATTTCTTTAATTAAGAACAAGCGCTTAATTTTGCAGGCTTTATATCTACCGATTGAAAATCTGATGTACTTTCATTACCGCTTCCTGAAATTATTCTATCTATGCTTTCCAGTTGTTTTTCCATGCTATAGTTGGTTTCAATAAAATCTCTATATTCAGCAGGATCGTAGTCATCTTTCATGGCCATCCTGACAAAGTCAGGGATCGTGTTCCATAAATATTTGTCAGGGTAAATACCCCTTGCTCCAACAAAGTTATGAATGAGAGGTTTCAGCCCTCTTGCCATAGCTTCCATAATTCCGACCGGATGCCCTTCAAGAAGACTGGTACAAACTATATATTGCTTATCTTCAAGCCAGACATTAACATCTTTAACCCATCCATCAAGTCGGACATTATTTTCTAAATCCATTTCCTTTATCATTTGATTAAAATAGAGTTGATATCTGGTATCCTGAAAAGTTCCAGCGAGGAACAGACGATATTCGTCATCTTTTCGGGCAAGTTCTCCAAAGGCATGCAAAAGCAGCATAGGTCCTTTTTTGAAATTTATTTGACCTATGTAAGCTATGTTTTTCCCCTTTGATCTTTTCTTGAATGAAAACTTATCCATATCAATGCCGTTTGGAACAAGATGGATATTTTTAACCATATCAGGAAGATCTGGAACCTGTTGTAGCGCAATATTTTTAATATGTTCAGCTACAAATATCAAATCATCTATATTCTTCCAGTTGATTTTTTTAATTTCTATATCTATTGCTTCATAACTGTGCAAGCGGCAGATTACATGCTTGTCTTTAAGAATATTTTCTGGATGATTGGCAAGTGCAATTGTTAATTCATTTGCCCATTCCAACCAGACGATATCCGACCACATAATTGCTGAATTTATCTCCTGTACATTTGTGGTGTAACATACCCTTACTTCATACCTGGTCTTAAGGAAATAAACAATGTTACCTAAAAAAGATTCAAGTCCAGGTGAGCAGATAACGGCTATCTTTGACTGGTCTTGATCAGGAGCACTGACTTTTTTCAGAAGATTGGCTATTTCCTTATCACCTGGGTATCTCTCTACTACCTTCTCCAGGAGAGGTTTTGCAATCAGAAGTTGATTCAGGCTGCAAAGCAGGTCGGCATAGTTTATAATAGCGTCTTTATAGAAAGGGTCTATTTTCAGCGATTTCGCAAAATAATCAACAGCACTCTTTACATCTTCCTTTTGAATTGCAACAACTCCAAGGTTATTATACGCTTCCTTGTTATTTATGTCTTTTTTGATTGCTGACAGAAAAAACTCCTCTGCCTCGTCAATCTTGCCATCTGCAAAAAGTATTTCACCTTCTTCTAGTTTGTTTTCCATTTGAAGTCTTTCTTGTAATTTAACGCATAGGAATTTCAATGCTTCGACTTCGCTCAGCATGACGTCATTCCGAGCGGAGTCGAGGAATCATAGTCGCCAAAGGCCTAACTTGATTACTTTTACCTTAAATCTATGTTTAGATGGTTCGCGTTTGTTGTCAGGATAAAAGGTCGCTCCTCCTGCACGGACAAACGAGTTTATCAAAGCTTCCCTTGCAATTTAAACCGCACACGTTCAAAGATGAGGCTCTTTTTCACATGGAATCCAGTCTTTACTGATGCATCAAAATCAGAATTGTAATCAAGATATTGAGAAGAAATCTGCTACCTGCGGCAGAGTCAATTCCTTTTCAAATGTCCTTAAACTTCCTTTGCTTTTGTTGTTAGATTGGTCTTCACTGTCATCATGAGCGTCAGTTTCATTATATTTGTCGCGATTTCTACCGCAATCAGATTCAAGGCATTTAATCCCTCCTTCGAGTTTCTTGTATCGATTGCTGCAGCTATTACAGGTAGCGGTGTCATTATGGAAGACAAGAGGATCACCGCATTTGCAAGCCCAACCGGCTATCCTTGCAGGATTTCCCAATACTAATGCATGATCTGGTACATCTTTTGTAACCACGGCGCCTGCTCCTATCAAGGCGTAACTGCCGATGGTGTTTCCACAAATGATAGTAGCATTGGCTCCTATGGTAGCGCCTTTCTTTACAAGTGTAATCCTGAACTCGTGCTTCCGGGGAACATGACTCCGTGGATTAATAACATTTGTAAAGACCATAGAGGGGCCGCAGAAAACATCGTCTTCAATGATTACGCCGGAGTACACAGAGACGTTGTTCTGTATCTTTACATTGTTGCCTATAATGGCATCTGATGCGATGGATGCATTTTGTCCAATGTTGCAGTTGTTCCCTACTTTGGCCTTTGGCATTATGTGACTGAAGTGCCATACTTTTGTTCCCTTTCCTATACTGCATGGGGCATCTATTACGGCTGTTTCATGGGCAAAGAAAGTTTCAGGACGATCTTCTCCATTAAGCTGGACAACAGTACTGTTATGTTCCAGGGAATCCTGGCATGCGTTTAGAATCTTCAGGACGTTGATTCCATTGACACCATCTGTTCTGGGTGTTGTGCCTGAGTTTATACATTCAAGAAAATGCTGGCACTCGGCCTTCAGCGGCTCACAAGAATCAACAGGAACGATAAGAGTTCCATTTCTACGTGGGACAGGCTGCCGGTTGATCCAATCAACCCCTTTGTCATGGATCTGCAGCTTGCCTTCCGTTGCAGTATCATCAAATACAGCCATTTTATTGTCACCCATGATTATCAGCTTCTGTTCTTTGTTTGGATGGAGCCAGCTGACAAAGATATGTCCTCTGACGCCACTCTTGAAGGAGAGGATAGTGTTTGTTACATCAGCGATATTATGGTTTAAGTAATTGCCACCCTGAGCAATAACCTGCGAGGGCATCTCCTCCAATAAATATACAATGGCTGATATGTCGTGCGGGGCGAAGCTCCACAAGATGTTCTCCTCGCTACGAATCTTACCCAGATTTAAGCGGTTGGAATATATGTAATTGATTTTTCCCAATTCACCGGAATTGATAATCTCTTTTAGTTTTATTATTGCAGGGTGATAAAGCAGTATATGTCCTACCATTAGTTTAAGGTTCATGCGTATGGCCAGTTGATTAAGTTCTTCTGCTTTACTTGCAAGCAGCGCCAACGGTTTTTCTACAAAAACATGTTTGTTGGCGAGTAGGGCCATCCTGGCCATCTCGAAATGAGTTTCTGCCGGTGTGGCAATGACCACAGCATCTATAGCCGGGTTTTGGAGTATCAGTTGAAATGAGCTTTGAAATTCCGCTTCCGGATATTTCTTCTGAAATGGTAAAAGCGTTTCTGGATTACTGTCGCAAACAGTATGAAGTGCTCCTAATTCATTAAAGTTGCGAACTAAATTCTTCCCCCAGTATCCTGATCCGACTACTGCAATATTTGTCATATTTTCCTTAAGCTATCGTTTACAATTTAAATTTCTTTCAGAGTGTATATAATTATGAACAACTTGTAAGCTCGAAGTATAGTCTTCTTTTTGTCTTTCATATCTGGTAAATAGTTCGTGGAGTTTTCCAAAGATTTTCGAGATTTCTTTACTTATAACTGCAGCCATCCTATCTTTGACTGAATCTTTCCATGATGTATTGTATGTGCGTGACATTCTTTGATGTCCAATAGATTCAGAATTGAGGTGGTGCCGGGTATATCTTCTTTCAGGGATGTTATTGTCGTTAGACTCTGGCGTGATGAAATCCGTAGACCCATGTAAGTCTGCTAATAATTGGTATGTCTCCCAACTATCATGTTTTGAAATCATACTGGCCAGTCTGCTTGCTTCTAAGTGTGACAATGTAAATATTGGTTCTCTGTATTCAGTCTGCTTTATGATTTCCATTGGTATTATACCGTTCCAGTCACTGGAAAAACCTTCAACAACATATAATTGACCTTCTTTGTCTATCAGTTGATACCATACGTGTGCTTTTGCAACTCCAATTCTTCTGTCGATTACCCATCCCCAGACAATCTCAGCATTTTCCTGATTTGAGAGGAGATGTGAGAAGAAAAGAAAGACTGCATCTTCGCAATCACCGTTCTTGGACTTAGTAGTTTCAAACGGTGTCTGCCAGAAATCAGTCTTAGTAGATTCTGGAGTGTATTTAATATTAAAGGCTATATCCTTATAAGCTTCGTATATATAATTTCCGTGTTTAAATGTTATTTCGCACCATTCCTTGTATAAAAAATTATCACATGGTAGGGGCGTATTGCCACCTGCCCGTGTAGGTACAGGCGGGTACGCCTCAACTTCAATATCAGGACACTCATCAGGCACCAGTTTATAGCCAAACTCGTTCCCACGCTCCAGCGTGGGAACGATAGAACCTGCCCGGTTGACAGCCACATCATTATCAATAGCAAATGAAAGATTAACCATTTCCATTATAATGGAAGTACAAACAAATCCGGTTATTATTGGGATATTTATAATCTTCATATCTATATCCTTTAAAAAACCTAAATTCCCTGATTGTATTCGATTCCATGCGTAACTTTAAGTTTGTCAAGTAACTGAACCTGATCATTTTTAAATCAATGTTCAAAACCAAATGTCTACATTAAGCAATATTTTGTTTATGGTGCTTTATGAATGTTATTATCTGAACAACCTGAGTTAACATTTATCAAAGAAGCTGAAAACATTTGATAACTTTGTTTTAAGTAAGCGCTAAAACCATGCCTAAAATAATTTATCTCTAAGAGATTTGGCCATTCAAAAAAGTCTTTTGGTAAGCGTCTGTAAGATAAAGGCTTACGCATAGTGGGATTGGAAAGATATCCACAATATTTTTCCTGGCTGTTTGCCAATAAATTATCTTGCATATATTTTCAACATGTTGATGGGAAAACTTTTCTTTGCTATGTCATTAAGGAGGTTAGAAGACAAGATATGATTTAAAGAGGTGATTACCGCCAATGTTGATGATAAAAAACATCAAGTTGTGTTTAAGGTAATAACGATGTAAGGTTGATTTCGCAGGAAAGATTTAGAGAAAAGAGGTTTTATTACTGTTTCTTATTTTATGTTATCAGGGATATTGGAGAGATCAACAATGCCGGAGATAGATGCCATCTTGTTTTCCTCTTTGATTTTCATAAATACCTCTTCTCTGTATATTGTCAGGTCTTTTGGAGCATTTATACCTATTTTAATATTGTTTTTATTGATCTCGACAACAGATAGTTGTACCTCTTCTCCAATTATTATACTTTCACCTAACTTCCTTGTTAGTATGAGCATTTGTCACCTTCCTGGTTACATGCCGGAGTTTCTTTGCTAATTAATTTGCATTTTCCATTATATAATAATGTACCGGATACTTGTCGTCATATAGGACAAGTTGTTTTGCTACCTTATTTACAGGATTATATATAATCGGGGCGCGCAAATTAGTCCTGATTGATGACATGGTTTGTGGCACCACCATGAGTGTCATAACAAGAACATCATTAATATCTTTCATCTGAATATCTTCAAGATCATGAGTATGTAGTTTGATAGAATAATCCTCATTAATAGAGAACGGAGATATCACTGGAAATGCCAGCCCGGGGTTATTGACAGATTGTAACCAGAATGTGGGGAATATTGACTCTTTCTCAACCAGAATATATTGCTTACAATCATCAAAACCTAAAATAGGTTTTGTGAAATTGATTACTTCTTCCTCTTTAACTTCGATTTCACCAAACAAACGTGTTTTTAGTAACATGTTTTTCAATAGTAGATTTCAACAGATAGAGGTTCTTAATTGTCACCTTTCTCCAGAATCTACACCTTTATAAAAAAGTTATCAAATTGTAATTCTCTATCTCTTCCTGATTAAGATGGAGGTAAAGCAAAAATACATTCCTCTTGTCCCCGTGGTTTTTTTACGAGGAAAGTCCTCGGCGCCTTTTGTCCGGGGATGAATTACTACAGATAGTCCAGTATTGATGTGTTAAAGATTACGGAACCGGAAGCCAATGATGCCTGGAAGATATTCTCTTGTTCTTTAAGTTTTAAAACCAGTTCGGTTAAATCAGCGCTTTCGGCTGTTGCTAATACTTCATTGAGCGAAAGTTTTGTATCCGCGATTCTGTTGCCGGTAAGCTCCAGGGTGTTGGCAACACCTCCTGCTTTTGCTATTGCGTTCAGTACGCTATTATGTGCATTATTCAGGTTGTCTAATTCGCCTTGTGCCGATGTAACTGCTCCGCTTGCAAGGCTGTCCCTTATATTGATAATTGAACTAAAAAGTTTGTTGCCAATAAAGATTTCATTACCTGTCTGGTTAACTTGTACGGTGGTACCTGCGCTAATCTGGTATTCTATTTTTTCTCGATTTCCTTTATAGGTAACTGCGGATATTTCTCCATTAGCATTGCGTGTTGCCTCAAATGGTACAGTTTTCGTTGCTGTGCCTGCAAAGGAGTAACGGCCCGATCGTGTGGAATTCGCACTCTGTAATATTGATTCCACGAGTTGGTTTATCTCGGATGCAATTGTATTTCTTCCGTCCTGGTCAGTCGTATTGCTGACGCCCTGCATTGTTAGTTCTTGTATCCTTTGCAATGTATTTATAGTATTCTGCAAAGTTGATGCATTGAAATTTAATGATTGTGTTGCAGTCTGTACGTTTGAGGCATAATGGTCTAGCCTGATTCCTTCTGACCTTATATTCAGTATCCTTCTTGCACCTGCAGGTGCATCAGAAGGGCGGTTAACTTTTTTTCCGGTTGAAATCTGCTCCTGGAGTTTACTCAGGTTGGACGTACTCCGTTGAACATTTAAGAGTGTAGAATTTACGATGGTTTCAAGGTTTACTCTGGTAGTCATATTTAAAAACCCCCTTTATTATATTTGCATCAGAATCTTGCTCATCTCACTTATGACAGAAACAAATCTTGCCGAGGCCTGAAAGGCCTGTTGGAACCTTATTGTATTTATCATTTCTTCATCTATAGAGACTCCGGTTACTTCCTGACGGCGATTCTCTAAATTAGTAAGTAATGAACTAAAACTTTCTTTCTCACTGGCTTTTTCTGCTGTTTCAATACCCAATTTAGCTACGGTACTATGCAGGAAATCACTGAATGTTGAGTTATTGGTCGATGCAGTATTTTGTAAATTAATCAGCCTGAGTGCATTTGAGTTGTCTCCCTGTGAAGCGGTGGTAGCAGCAGCGATTCTAGCTACGTCATCTTTGATATACTGTGTTACCTCAATAGTTGAAGCATCTTTTCCTGAAAAAAATGTGTTTATGCCTAAAGCCGTGAGCATGTTGCTGGTATCAGGGTCATTAGTGACGTCAAACGTTAATTTCTGATTCACAACTATTGCACCACTACCAAAGCTTATGGCTACGCCATCAGCTATCTGCAAAACATCGTCAGCAGTATATGATGATCCGACATCCAGGTCTGCGACAACGGCTCCTGACGCATCTGTTACCCTTATCACGGCAGAACCAGTTCCAATAGAGCCGGTTCCGGCGTTCTGTACATTCAGTGTGTAAATATCATTATCATTACCACTATAATTTCCTGAAAGTGTGGCTGTGGAAGCCCCTATACTACCGGGATTGGTGTCCAATGCCTTTGTAAAACTGTATTTATAGCCGCTATCAGAGGTGATGGTTAGGAAATTGCTGCTGACACTTGCATTAAGGTTTGTAATACCATCAAGCTTTGTTGTCAATGAATTAAGAGTTTCGTCTGAAGCAATGCTTATGCTGGTCTTTGTAATTTCACCTGTTGAATCATTCGTAACGGTTACGTATAGACTGCCATTTGTTATGTTAGTAGATATAGAAGTGGCATCTGTGTACGATCCACTTATGGTCAATTGAGTATCACTATCAACGGATACAACCTTATACCGGTTTCCATCGTTGAGTTTAATCCAGTCATTAGCTTTTACATTGCTTGTAAATGAAGTTCCTACTCCAGTGACTGTAGAGACTGCACTCGTTACTGTACCTGTTGTATATGTTGTCACTGAAGGTGCAAATGGGAGTCCTGTGCTGGCCAGTGAGTCTGTAGCGCTGTTAACTGCATTTGTACTGGTTAGAGAGGTAAAACCTCCACTTAATCCTACACCCTCACTGTGGATATTATTTATTTCCTTGATAAGACTGGCAGCCAGTGTATCCAAATCCTGTGTGTATTTAGGGATCGTTGTATTCTGCATGTTCAGCAGGCCCTTTAGCGCACCACCTGTCAGACTGTCAGTTGATATTCCATGTATTTTGGTAATCCCATCTCCGATAACTGATGAAACAATTGGTTCAGAACGATTCCCAATTACTACCATACCACCGCCAAGCAGAATATCAACAGAACTGTTGTTTTTATTGCTTATTACTTTAGTGTCAGCCAGTTTACTTAGATTATTTATGAGATAATCTCTCTTGTCCTGCATATCATTTGCATTAATATTCGTACCTGTTTCGATTTCAGTTATTCTTTTGTTTAAGTATGCAATTTCACTTGTTATACTATTTAGCTCGGATACCTTTGCTTCTATCCTTTTGCTGATATCTATTTTCAGATCTCTAAATTGTTCATTCAGGGAATTAAAGCCATTATTGACTAAGCTCAAAGAATCCTGTAATAGCTGAGATCGTGTACTGGTAAGTTCTGGATCTGTGGATAATTGCTGTAAGCTGCCGAAAAAACTTTCTATCCTGTTATTCAAGCTGGATTCAGACAGTTCATTAAATATGGCTTCTAAATACTGAAATGTGTCATTTTCTACTTCTGAACTACCAAGTAAAGATGTGAAGCCGTTTATTTGAGAGTCCATTAGATCATCTTTTATTCTCTGTATTTGATTTATTGATACTCCGGCACCGATTGGGCCAAATGGAGAAGAGTCCGGAGCATTTGCAGTAAGTGACACTGTTTGCCTGCTGTATCCGGGAGTATTTACGTTGGCAATATTGTGTCCGGCGGTTTGCAGGGCGCGTTGTGCTGCTAATAGTCCGCTTAATCCGATTGATAAATCTGTTGATGCCATTTTTTTACCTTGTATATCAGGTTTATTTGAGAAATTTAAGCACTTATCTCAAATAGCATTCTTTTAAGTTCAGGCTCATTTAATTTGCCTGATTGTTGATAAGTAGAGTCGTTAAGCGACTCAGAACATATGGATTTTATAAGATTGTTTATATATTCAAGTGAGTATCTTGTAAGTGATGTGTTGGTCTTATTAATTATTTCCACTTTTGAAATTACTTCGATAATAACGTCATACTGTTCCCTTAGTTTGCTTTTATAAGGTTCTCTAATCTGCGCTATGAGATCATTAAGCTTTATGGAATCGGTATTATTTCCCAGTGTTTGATTTATTGAGTGTAGTATGTACCTTCGTTTTTCTTCAGCAAGAAGAACCCTTTCTGCCAGGTTCCGTTCCTGGTAAATGATTGATTCGAGTTTGTCTATGTCTCCGGAAATTATTTGTTCCTTCTTTTCATTTGCAGTATGGAGTATATCTCTATACGTAATAATCATTTTGTCTAACGTTTCAGAGAGGTTCTGCAGCAGATTTTCCATGACGTTCTATTCCATTTATTAAGATTACGATTATTTCTGTTCTCTACTGAGTTGTTGATATAGTGCTTTTGCAATACCCATTCCGCCATTCCTTGCCATTTCTTCTGAAAGTGAAGAGTGCATGAGACCTTCATATATCTGTGTTGCGTTGTTTTTTTCAAATAGGCCGGAGTCGGGTATAGTCTTCCACATTGCCTTGATCACCATGTTTAGCATTACGGCTTCAAAATCTTGTGCGGCTTTTTGAAGTTCCTGTTGCGATTTAGGCCCGTTCTTTAAAATGGTTTTTGAACTTTCTGCCTTTGCAAAGTTTATTGAGAATTCACTGTTGAACGGTATTTCCATTTCGGTTTCCTTGTTATGTTATAAATCGTTACATAATTATGAGATCTGCATGAAGAGCACCCGCTTTGTGTATTGCTTGAAAGATTGCCATAAGATCTCTTGGTGTTACGCCAAGAACGTTTAATGCGCGTGCTATTTCAGAAATATTTACACCATCCGGTATTATATGTAGTTTTGCTTCCTCTTCTACTACATCTATGGTTGTACGATCTAATTCCTTCGTGGTTGCACTTGTCGGGGCAAAGGATCCAGGCTGAGATGCTTCTGTTTTCTCACCTATTGTTATCGTGAGGCTGCCATGTGCAATCGCTACAGTAGAAATCTTGACATTTTCTCCGGCAACAATTGTTCCTGTTCTCTCGTTGATGACGACTCTGGCAACGGCATCCGGAGTAATAGGCAACTCTTCTAACTTAGAGATAAATTGTGTTATTCTGTCCATTGTTCTGAATTCCTGTGGGGGTGTTATTCTTACTTCTGCAGCGCTTACGGCCTGTGCAGAATCAGGATATATTGCATTAATAATTTCCATTAAACGAAGCGATGTAGTAAAATCGCTTTCATGCAGGCCTAACGTAATTGAGTTTTCATGAAAAATATGAACTGGTATTTCCTTTTCAATTAATGCTCCCTTCGGAATATTGGCTGTTGTTGCTACGTTTTTTCTCGTATCAGCTGCTTTCCCACCTACATTAAACCCGCCTCCGATGGATAGCGGTCCCTGCGCAACTGCATAGACCTCATTGTCTACTCCCTGAAGTGTTGTGTGAACAAGCACACCGCCTTCCAGACTTTTTGAATCTCCTATAGATGATACGAGTATATCCATTCTGTCTCCGGGCTTGGCAAATGGACGGATTTTTGCCGTAACCAGGACACTTGCAATATTTTTTGAATCGAAATCAGCAATCGTTATTACTACGCCAAGTTTCTCGAATACGTTCTTTGCCATATTCTTTGTGAAATCAATTTTGTCTCCTGATCCCTGTAACCCGATTACGAGTCCATAACCGAATAAGAAGTTGTCTCTAACACCCTGTACGTATGCAATGTCTTTAATGCGTGTAGTTATGCTTCCGTGTATAGGTGTAAACGATGTGATGAAACAAGTTGAGATTAATACAATAATGCTTAATAAATATCGAAACATAGATTCATTCCTTGAACATGATTAATGTGATTTGTGTGCAACATAAGCCGTCTTGTAAAATAGCAATATTTATACCAAAAACATATTAATTATATTTGTTATTAAGGCCTTATTGAGAAGTGACTTATGAAGCTGCCGGATTGTGTGTCTCTGCAAGGCAGAAAGTGCGGTAGTTAATTTTTACACATGATGTCTATTTTTTCCCTATTGAGATGTTTTCTATACAGATACAAAAAGAGGGAGGATAGATTTATCCACCCTCCCTCTTTTAGCAATGAAGCATTTTTAGTTTAATACGTTGTTATGCCTGTATCCAGTGTTAGTTTAGAATGGCCAGAGCATATCTTTTACTCTATGGTACCAGCCTTTTGACCCTGCTCTGGTCAACCAGCCCTTTCCGTCAAGTCCAAATTTTACGTTTGACATCTTGCTTGATTGTATTGTGTTACTGGTAGTTATGTCGATTGGCCTGGCTATGCCCGTAAGTTTCAAGGTATACTGCTCTTTGTTGACTTTTACATTTCTTTTGCCTTCAAGGGCAAGATTACCATTGTCAAGTACTTCTACTACCATTGCCGTAATTGTTACAGATACTGATCTGTCGACATCGTTGGACCCTCCACCACTGAAGGCGGAGGTGTAATCAGTTGCAAATGTGTTAGCCGCTCTATCTTCCTGGATTTTTGCATTACGTCCGCTTGATAGTGCATGTCGGAGGCCTGTCATGAAATTGTCATTGTCAATAGACCCTGAAGCTGAGTTTGAATTATCAGTGGTATTTGTTTCTGTATTGAGGATATTAGCTGTTTCTGTGACTACTACTGTAACAATGTCTCCGACCCTTTTACCTCTATTATCATCGAAAAGATTATAGTTTACGGTAACCCTTTTTCTCCATAATGAATCTGCAAGGACGCTATCACATACCACAGCAAAGATGCTTATCGTTACAATAAATATAAGGATGATAGTTTTATAAAACTTTGTCATTTGAGCTCCTCTTTCATAACTTTAGCAGGGGCGTATTGTCGTGCCTTATGCAGATTCGCCGTGGAGAACACCTACGCCACTACACTCTAAATTTAGTTGCCTGTCCGGTTTCACCATTCAAGCTGGCGGCATTGCCGCATGTTGTTTATCCGTGTCCAAAACTGAGATATTGCTCTATGAACTTACGTAATCTTTAGAATGCTACTAGGACTCTGTCCGAATCTATAATTTCACCATAAAGTATCTTCTTTGAATCCAGGTTCTTTACCTTTATGACCTCGCCTGTGTATCCAGTTTGTTGTGCCAGCCCTTTGGTAACAATTTTAAAGCCACTTGCCTTAATGAGTAATTTTACAACACTGCCCTGTTTTATTGTCGGGGGCGTCTCAACCATATCTTCAGTAAGTATAGTATATGGCAGTATTGATACGGCTGCTGTCTTGCCTGTCAGTTTGTCTCTGCTGGAAAAGGCCAAGCCGCGTATTTTTGTAGTTTCCCTTCTGGCCATGAATACGTTTTCTTTCGTTAATTGATTGTTGCGGGCTATTTTTCTCTTTGCAATAACGACATATTCAAATACCCTGACTTTAAAATAAACCGGTATTTTGAAATATCTCATACCGTTTGAGGATGCGCTGACTATTAATTCAATATTCCCCCTGTCTTTGCTCGTGTCCACAAGTGAGACATCAAAATTAATTTTATCTCTTCTGCTTGGTATCCATTGGTCACCGGGCAATCTTACTAATTCTACAGTGGCTTCTCTGTCTGTTACCGGCAGAAAATTTAGTAAACATTCTTTTGCTTTTTGTGAGATTTCAAGGCCGGTTACCTTTGTTGATTCGACTGAAACTTCTACTGAGTTGGCATTAGTAAAGGTCACGTCCGATACATTAACGTTTGAAGAATTCAAACGCATCTTCATAAAATCTTTATTTATCCTTCTGACATTGTTTGGCCATGGCGTCCTTCCAATCTCAATGTCATTGATTTTGTTTACCAGTTTTACATCATCACCGGTTATAGTAGAGATATCACGGAATGTGATTGTTTTCTCTTCCAATGTAACATTATCCATTAAATTTACTTCAATCTTGCTTGCCTGCCGTGCCAGCGGCTCAGGCAGGCCGGCTAAAATGTCAGGTATTAATATGAACGTGCTTAGAATAAGAATCAAAAATATTCTGACTTTCATTACTGCTCTCCTTTAGAGTACGAGTTGTGAAGATTCATATTATTAATTACGACGTAATACGGTTTGTAGTTTGTAACATGTCGTCACTTGCTTTAATTGCCCTTGAGCTTGTTTCGTATGCCCTTTGTGCCACGATGAGGTTTACCAATTCAGTCACAACCTCCACATTTGAACTTTCACGAAATCCCTGCATAATCTCCCCAATTCCGGTTTGCCCCGGCGTCCCTGTTGTCGCAGTGCCTGATGCGGTTGTTTCCCTGTAAAGATTTTTCCCCATGCTTTCCAGACCTGCCGGATTAGCAAATGTCGCAAGGGTTATTGTACCTGTAGCTTGACTGCTCCCATCTGCGCCTTGGGTAGAAACGGTTCCGTCTGATCCAATGCTGATGCCTACTGCGTCAGCTGTAATTGAGATTGTGGGTTCAAGTTTAAGGCCTTCAGAGTTTACCACCTCTCCGGCACTGTTAAGATGAAAGGTGCCATCACGTGTGTAGACAACCGTTCCATCAGGGTGTGTTATCTGAAAGAATCCCTTTCCCTGTATGGCCATGTCCAGTGTTCTGCCGGTATTTTCAGGAACACCTTGAGTAAATACTTTATTGGTTGATACAACACGGACTCCGCTACCAATCTGCAGACCGGTTGGCGTTTCTACTCCTTGGGCAGATTCTGAACCTGCAGGTACAAATTTATCGTATAATAAATCCTGGAAATTAGCCTGTACCCGTTTATATCCTGTTGTATTAACATTGGCCAGATTATTTGATATAACATCAAGGAGGAACTGGTGTGCCTTCATACCTGTTGCACTTGTATATAATGCTTTCATCATGATTCTTGTCTCCTTTACTAAATTAGTTTAAGTATTAATATGGTCTTGTATGATTACATGTTAAATTGATTGATTGCTGATTAAACGCTCCATTAAGTCACTGAAAGTCTTTATGACATTATTACTTGCTTCATAACTCCTCATGTTAGTTATCATATCAACCATTTCCATAACAACATTTACGTTCGACCTTTCCAGGTAACCCTGTGCAACTCTGTATTTTACATCCGCAGCATCGTTTATAATTTCTAAAGGTGCTGTAAACGTAGAATCACCTGTTGGGACAAGTTTACTAAGGTCTGTAAAGTGAGTAATTATCAATTTTCCTATATCTTTACCGTCTACCTTGACTACCCCTTTGTTATCTATTACTATTTCACTGCCGCCCTTGGGGATTATTATCGGGCCACTTTGTCCCAATAATTTTGAACCGGTGTCGGTTATTATTTCACCATTGCTTGAAAGCTGGAATTGTCCATTCCTCGTATATCTCATGCCTTTGTCTGTATCCAGAGTAAATAACCCGTCACCGTCTATGGATATGTCTAGGCTGTTACCTGTGTAAGTAAGATTGCCGTTAGATTGATCAACGCCATAGTTTGTCTGAAGGCTGCTTGTTTCCACCCCATCAGCTTCTGTCAGAATAGTTTTGAAAGAGATGGTATTCTTTTTAAAACCGACAGTGTTGGCATTTGCGAGATTCCTTGCTATAACTTCCTGTACATTGGCATAAGCATCCAGTCCTGAGGCTGCCAACTCAATTCCGTCAATCATGTTTAACCTTTCTATTAGTATTTATTAACATGGTTGTGATAGGTACATCTCTTGTAGTGAGTATTCCAGATTGTATTTTTAATAATTGCCCAGACATTTCGAAGTTGTTTGAGAGAAAAGATTTAAAATAACCTGATAGTTGCGTTCTTATGTATGCTATCTTTATGCCAAAAAAGAATTTAAAGTAAATAAATAAAAATATTTTTTAAGAATGTCGTAATGCTTTGTATTTTGGTCGTTTAGATTAATCATATTATTGGATTTAGAGAAATGTTGTTCGTTGGAATTCTGAGTTGCTTAAATATCTACGACAATTTTTTCCACATTTTGTAGAAAAACCTTCCCCATACGAGTTACTGGTTGTGAGTTGCAGTAAATGAAGGATGGATGCAGACCGCTACTTTGCGGCCGGAAAGACTAACCTGAATTGAGCAAATTATCATAAATCGCTCAATTCAGGTTTGAGGTATTTAGTTTGATTATCTTACTATACTAACCAATTCCTGCAGTACCTCATCAGTTGTCGTTATAGTACGTGCATTTGCCTGGAAGGCTCTCTGGGCAACTATTAACTTTGTGAACTCTTCTGCTATATCAACGTTAGAAGATTCTAAGACGCCACTGACAATAGCGCCAACCCTACCGGAGAGAGCGGTCTTAAGAATTGCTTGACCTGAACTCAGGGTTGGGAGAAAAGCATTATTTCCTTCATTGGACAAGCCTGCTGGATTGCTGAAGGTTGCCAGTTGAAGTTGGCCTATATCCTGGGTTTGTCCGTTTGTAAATAACGCTACAACTTTCCCATCTGAGTTTACTGTAGTCGATGAAAAAAAACCTTCTCCATTGCCATCCTGGTCAGTTGCTGCGGCAGATCCGGTACCACCAAATTGGGTCAGACCAGCGAACGCATTTGCTGTGCCGAAGTCAAGGGTTATCGTCTGTGTACTTCCATCTTTATAGGTCACTGTTAGGGTTGATGCCCCTGTAGTAGATGCAAATGAACCGTTACTGTTAAAGGTTATAGACGTAAGAGCATCAGTGACAGAACCATCTTTGGCTGCCATAGTTGGTGTTAAATCCCATGTGTTACTGGCTGTTTTTTCAAAATGAAGGGCAACCAGAAAAGATGAACCACGGGTATCAAATATTGGTATGGTAGTAGAGTATACGTCTCCACTTCCTGTAGTATTGATAGCATAATTAGGATGAGTAGTAGCGCCGGTGTTTCCTGTGGCATCGGAGATGGTCAGCGTGAGCTCTGAAGCACCTGGAGGATCTGCTGTGAGGGTAAGAAATCCACTTGAATCAATCGTTGCTGCAGCTGTGCCATAATTATCTGTGATAAAGGTTCTAAGGGCGCCAAGTGTTGTGCCGTCCTGGCCGGTTCCGGTTCCATATGTGAAGGTTTTGGTAACGTCTGAGCCATTATGCTCTGTACCGACTATGCTGATCTTGTCTCCTGCAACATAATCTGTTGTATTGACTGAAAGGTCATTCAGGTCAGCAACAGCCATTGAATCAGTCATTACACTCGTATCATTAGCGTTGTTTGAAAAAGCCGCGGAAACAGTTAAGCTCGTATCTGATGCAATTGCTGAAATTGTTCTTGTTTCTCCTGAAACAGTTATCTGATCACCAACAGCCAGTTCTTTTGTAAAGAGAGTGCCTACCCCGGTGACTGTTGTAGATGCCGCGGGGTCAATTGAGCCGGTCAGTACTCCAACACCAGCAGTTAGTGCCGTATCATTACCGGTGTCTGTAAAAGCCGTTTCAACAGTTAAAGCCGTATCGCTTGTAATTGTAGCGACTTTTCTTATCTCTCCGTTAACGTTTATCTTGTCACCAACCGCCAATTCAGTTGTAAAGGCAGTACCTACTCCAGTAACTGATGTAGAAGCTGTAGGGTCAATTGAACCGGTCAGTGTACGTGTAGTCCCTGTTCCAGTTACTGCATACGCACTGGCGGTCTGAATAATGTGGTTAATTGCTCCTGATGTAAATTCAGCGTTTAAATTTCCTTTTATATCAGTAGTAGCTGTAGCCTTTCCAGCTACAGTCTGGTTTACCGGGATGTTTATAGCGTTTCCCGAAACACCTTTTACTTTAAGGCCGGTACCGGAGTCAACAAGGTCATTACTTTTATCCACATTAAATGCGCCTACCCTTGTGAAAGAATCCTGAAAACCGTCTGTAAGAATAAAGAAGCCATCACCCTGTATTGCAAGGTCAAGCGGACGTCCGGTAGGTGCTAAATTTCCCTGAGAGAAATCCCTGTCAACGCTTGATACCCTGGTACCGCTACCAACTTGTATTGGATTTATACCACCGATTCCGCCGGTTGGTGCCAGAGCTGGCTTTAAAGTTGATGTCAATTCATTGGCAAAGCTTACACGTGATGCCTTGAAACCAGATGTGTTTAAGTTGGCCAGATTATCTCCGATTACGTTTAATGATGTTTGTGAAGACTTTAAACCTGATATACCTGCGAATAGTGATGATGAACCCATCGTTCACCCCTTTCTAAAAAAATGTTTGAAAAATTAATTGTTTTCAAATATTCCAGTTATATTTGATATTGGAATTTCTCTGTTTTGTATTATGACTGATGTTGTGCCGTCCGTTATCTTGGAGCCTTGTATTACTCCCTCGCTGGTGTCTCCGAAAGTAGTATCGACATATGTGGCCTTCTTCCCGATTAAATCACCTCCTCCTAATAATTGCTGAAATTTGAATTCATCTTCAAATGAAGTATTAAGGTTGGTAAGCTGTTCAACCGAACTGAACTGCGCCAGTTGTGCTATGAATTCATGTCCTTTTAAAGGGTCAAGGGGACTCTGGTTCTTCAGTTGTGCTACAAACAGCTTCAAAAATTCATCTTTATTGACTGCCGAGCTGGCAACGCCACCTACGCTGGAAACTGCCATATCAAACTCCTTTCTACACTAAAAAGTTAATTTTGTTTGAATCTTCATCATATTCTATAGATTCCTCGTCTATACCATCCTCGATAAATTCCTTATCTTGATCCGGAAGATCTTTGGTATGATCACTTTCTGAGCCTGATTGAAGGTCTTTGTCCATAAGGCTCAATTGCCCATCTCCATTTCCCTGTAGTGAGACGTCAAGCTTACCAACATTAATATCAGTATTGGAAACAAGCTCTCTTAACCTTGGAATATCTTTTTCAATAACATCCTTTACTGCTGACCTTTCTACCTTAATCTTTATTTCCAGGTTGTCGTCTTCAACCTCAAATTCAAGTTTTAGGAATCCAAGTTCTGGTGGATTAAGCTGGATTTTTACTTCGGATTTGCCTCCCTCCATAAACAATTTCGCCTTTTGAATAATATTGTCTGCTGTGTCGCTGCCTAAAGATTCAAAAGGTTTTGTCAAATTATTAATTTGTGATAAGGTACTGGTGAAATTCTTTCCAGGTTCAACTTTTTGTTTGCTATTCAAGGTATTTATGTAGAATTCATCAGGGGTATCTGTTTCCTGGTTGCTAAAGGAAGAGTTCTCCGGCGATGTAGTTACCTGTAATACTGTTTCATCTGTATTAATGCTGTTAACACCGAAATTATTGGTGGAGTTAGTATTATCCGATGATTTAGAAACAGTCGCTCCGGTAGCATCCGGGTGGGTACCAAGGATTTTCTGTGATTCATTGATGTCAGTCTGCGCGAGCTTTGAATTATATTGAGACAATGAATTTGTGCTGGAATTTGATGTTCTGGATGCTTGTACTGTTAGCTCGGAACTTATTTTTTCAATTGTTGGAGCGTTATCAAGTTTGTCTGCATTATTAACTGTGTTTTGGTTATTTGTTTTTGCGTTGTTCTGGTTGCTCTGGTTTGTGTTAAAGTTGTTTACTGAAGGTGCAGGTGTTTGCGGCTGGATAAAATTCTTATTTGTGTCTAATTGTACATTAAGAGCGTTTGCGTTATATCCTTTATGTGACTCAGCGATTTGTTTACCAGGGATTCTGGAAGATTGAGAAAGAGGTTCACTGCCTGTCGTGTCAGCTATTTTAGCAGTGTCAAGTTTTAGTATGCCTGCTGCATTTTGTTCATTTATTTTTGTGTTAAAGTTGTTTAATGAAGGCGCAGGTGTTTGCTCCTGGTTGGAATTCTTGTTTGTGTCTAATTGTACATTACGTAAGTTTGTGTCAGATTTTTTAAGTGACTCAGCGATTTGTTTGCCCGGGATTCTGGAAGATTGAGAAAGAGGTTCTTTGCCTGTAGTGTCAGCTATTTTAGCAGGATCGAGTTTGTTTAGTATGCCTGCTGCATTTTGTTCATTTATTTTTGTGTTAAAGTTGTTTACTGAAGGCGCAGGTGTTTGCTCCTGACTGGAATTCTTGTTTGTGTCTAATTGTACATTAAGTAAGTTTGTGTCAGATTTTTTAAGTGACTTAACGATTTGTTTGCCCGGGATTTTTGAAGATTGAGAAAGAGGTTCACTGCCTGTCGTGTCAGCTATTTTAGCAGGATTAAGTTTGTTTAGGATGCCTGTTACATTTTGTTCATTTGTCTCTGTGCTGATTTGACTTGTATTTAATTTATCCGTAAAAGATGTTGATGGCAGTCCCGGATGCGAGCCTCGAGTTGTCTCTTGCATAATTCTTGCAAGGTCTATGTTTGGTTCATTAAATGCGCTTGAACCTTGATTGCCTGGAAGTGAGTGACCTGGAAATGTATTTGCCTGTGTATGTACAGGAGAGGCCTTGTCACTATTAATATAATTGATTATGCCGTTTGTAAAGGCTTCTACTGGTATATCATGATTCAATATCTGATATAATGGCATTTGATCACCGTGAATGTTAGTTGCGATGTTAGTTGGTGCTCCAATTGAGGCCATATCAATTAAGTGGTTAATTCCTTCAATGCTTGGTATTTTATTTAGTTCATATGGAACAGGGGTAGAGTTTTGGTCATCAATTGTGGATGCGTTCTTCATTGAATTTGCCAGTTTTGCAATAAAACTGTTTTCCCCTTTACTGCTTTGGTTGCTTTGCAGGGAGTTGCTGGTGGTTTTCAGTATGCCTGCGGCAGGCAGCTCTTTCGTTGATGACATTCCAAATAAAGAATTTAAGGATTGTTCAGGCATTTCTCTATGAATATATTTTAATAAAATAAGTTTTAATACCAGGGGTACATTTACATATCACTTTACCCGCCAGGGCGGATTCATGTTTGACCCAATAGGGTCGCCCCAGACAGAGTCGTCTCTGTGGGTTGCCCACAGGGTCGTGCTCAGGCGACTGTCGTACCTAAGGCAGTTTCTGCAATGTTTTTGGCAAGCCCCCAGACACTGCTTTGTCATATTCGGGATGATATCAATCTAAACTGCGTTACACTCTCGGTAGTAAAATGTCAGTAAGATGTTTGTGTATTAAGCTAGCATTGTGCCAAAACGAATTTTTTTAACTGTTAGTACCGGAAATTATCCTAATTAATGTTTCTATTTTCATTTGTAGCAAGCAGTTAAGAAAGAAATATTTTTGTTTAAGCTTGCAAATAGTAATGTTGTTTTCAGTTATAGTGAGGTGCGTCTTATAACAATTATTACCGTATGGAGAGGAAAAATATTTCCGGTACATAGGAATCAAGGGGTAGTCAGCAGGAGGCAATAGGCGAGAGATGAGAATGGGAAGTTATAAGTCGGGTAAGCGTTGTCAGGCCGCACAATTGGTGTACTATCTTGTTTATCTTATAACAAGCGTATTATGGTTTCAGAGGGTTGCTATCATATGATAGGCAACAAATTGGGCATATCGTTTCATAGACAACAGTATGAGATTCCAATCGTATAGCGATTGTTTTCTCTGATATTGTTTTTTGTGGTAGGATTTTAGAAGTTTTATAACTGAGGCTTGACTGCTATCAAATATAGCGTCGGCGCTCCACATTATGTTGCCGGACTTGGCAGAAAACATACCGATCTTTATGCCTAAAACCGGTGGTTCGTATGGTTGGTACTGAGTAATTGTACCAAAAATAATTGCGTCTACTTTATATCTCTTTTTTGCTTCTACAACTGTTTCAGCTCTAATCAGGCCTCTGGTCCAGACATCCTTTTGTTGTGATAGTATATCCTGAAACTCTCTAGCTTCTACAATATCAAATTTAGCGCTTTTTTGTAATTCAATAAAAAATGCTTCTGTAACATCGTCTACCACTTTGTCTCTTCTGGATTCTATAGTGAGTGGTAGTAATAAAACTCTTTGCACACTGGTATTGTTGTATTCTTCTGATTTATGATAGCTGATAGAATCAAATTTTCTTGTAAATAATGTACTTTGGACTGTTCCGGCCATGTTGGCCACCTCGGACGTTACACAGCCACTGGTACTTATTACAATAAAAAAGAATAAGATTGTTGTTATAGTGGTATGAAATATTTTCATATTTATCAGAATCGTCGGTAATAAGTATTAATATATTTTGAAGATGGTGGACGGTGTTTTCTTTCCATTTTGGGAAAAATGCTATTCTGTTTCTTCTTGCTTCAAATTATCGATTTTTAATTTATACAACTCTTGCTGCGCTTTTATTTCAGAGAGTTGAACCTTTAGGAGTTCTTTTTTTACGGGGTTTAGCTCTTTTTCCGCGTCAACAGCCCTTGCTTCAGTATCACTTAACTCAGATTCCAAAGCTTTAATTTTATCTGACAAATCTTTGTTTTTTTTCTCAAGTTCCATTTTGGTATCAGCAAGATCTTTCTCAACACCTTCTTTTGCTGCTTGCAGGTCGGATAGCTTCTTATTAGAGGTTTCCGTCTGGATATGCATCTCATTTTCTAATGCTTTTAGCCTGGCCTCTAATAATTTAATCTTTTTTAAAACTTTTAGTTCTTCATCTCCGTCTACAATTCCAAGTCCCAGCGTAGACCCTTCTGACAAGTATCCTGATCCTTGTTCAGATGGCACGTCTTTTGTCTCGCTCTTCTGAATTAAAGGCTTGTCTCTACTGGCAGCAGGTTTATCCTTTTTGATTACATGCTTTTTGATATTTGTATTATCAGGTTTAGGCCGATTTAGTTCCAGCAATTGGCAACCATTCAATAATATGATAGAAATACAGAGTGCGGCCCAAGTGTATTCTTTAAATTTAAGATTGGCTTTTGACATTTTTACGTAAAATTGTTTTATTGGGTTAAACAAACAGATTAATGTTTCTGGCAAAGGTTTAGTGGTGCCCGTGTATGGATCTTCAATTCCGGGACGGTTGAAAGTACTCGATATTTTTTACTTAACTATAGTCATATATAATATATTTTCAATTGTCAATATTTTTCATTATCAAATTTGCAATAAAATAAGCAGTATCCTGTTTCCTGGCTTAATTACTTGATTTTCCTTCATGCATAGCCTAGAATGCTTTTCGCCTCTCTGCCTCCGATTGAATTACTATTATTATGCATTCTTCCAAGTTGTCCGGATGTGCAAGGCAAGGTCTGATCAAGCTTGATTTGTATATAAGTATTGCCTGGGTTATTACAGGGAGTTAAGCACTTAATGAAAGTTTTTGGCCATTTTTGCAAAAAACCAGAATTTAAGAATTGGGGAATTCAGGGATTAAGGAATTAAAGGGATTCCTCAATTCCTAAATCCCTCAATATTATAATTCCGACTCGTTTGGTTTAAGTATGTAGTAAAAACATTATTATTAAAACACTATGAGAAATAATATAGTACATGTAGGCGCTCATGAACTCCGGTATGAGATACGTGAAATAGTAACAGTTGGCACCAAGTTGCAGGATATGGGGTTGGATGTTTGCTGGGAGAATATTGGAGACCCCATTCATAAGGGCGAGAAGGTACAGCCATGGATCAAGGAGGTGATAAAGGAGGCTATTGATACCGATTCTTCCTTTGCATACTGTCCTACAAAGGGTCTGGATGAAACAAGGAATTTCCTTGCAGGCATTTGTAACAAAAGAGAAAAGGCACAGATAACAAAAGAAGATATTGTTTTCTTTAATGGTATTGGAGATGCGATATCTAACGTTTATAACTATTTAAGGAGAGAAGCAAGGGTGATCGGCCCTTCACCTGCATATTCTACCCATTCATCATCGGAAGCAGCACATGCCGGCGAGGATCCATTGATGTATAAATTAGATCCTGGAAACAACTGGTATCCTGATATTGATGATCTTCGCAGTAAAATAATAGACGATCACTCAATCTCCGGGATATTAATTATAAACCCCAACAACCCTACAGGTACAGTATACCCGCTTGAGATAATGGAGAGGATTGTGGGAATTGCGGAAGAGTTTGATTTGTTTATTGTGTGTGATGAGGTTTATACAGAAATAACTTATAATGGGAAAGTTTCAACCCCGTTGAGTGATATTGTTAATAACGTATGTGGGATTTCTATGAGAGGGATTTCCAAGGAACTTCCATGGCCGGGAGCAAGGTGCGGATGGATAGAGGTTTATAATAAAAATAAGGATCCAATGTTTGAGAAATATATTGAGGCAATAATACATGCAAAGATGTTGGAAGTCTGTTCTACAACACTTCCTCAGAAGGTTATTCCGTCCGTGTTATCTGATCCAAGATACAAAGAATATCATATCACAAGAAACAAACAATATGAAATCAGGTCTAAATTTGCTTATGCTGCACTGAGGGAAATTGACGGTGTAATAGTTAACCAGACCGATGGCGCATTTTACATGACGGTTGCCTTTAAAAAAGGTGTTCTAAATGATAAACAGAGGCTTGAGATCAGTGATAATAAAATAAAAGATTATATTGAAGATATTACTGATGGTGTTGCCCTTGATAAAAGATTTGTATATTACCTGCTGGGCGCTACCGGTATATGCGTAGTACCATTAACCGGTTTCAGTTGCGACCTTTACGGATTCAGGGTGACACTGCTGGAAACAGACACGGAAAGATTTGAGTGGATATTTAAGACAATCGCTGAAAACATAAAAGTATACTTAAATTCCTGACTGATTATTTTTGTTAATGAGGAGAAATACGGAAATGTCTTTTTTGGAATCTGTCTTAGAACAATATGAGATTGTAGCTGATAAGATTAAGTTGGATGATGGGATTAGGGAGAGACTGAGGTGTCCTAAACGGGCATTGATAGTGTCTGTCCCGATAGAGATGGATAATGGAACAGTGAAGGTGTTCAAAGGATACAGGGTTCAACATGATATCGCCATGGGTCCAACAAAAGGGGGAATTCGTTATCACCCGAATGTAAATTTGGAAGAGGTGACCGCACTGGCCATGTTGATGAGTCTGAAATGTGCATTGATGCAGCTTCCATACGGTGGCGCAAAGGGTGGAATATGTTGCAATCCAAAAGAAATGTCACAAAAGGAAATAGAGCGGCTTACCAGAAGGTTTACAACAGAGATTATCTGGGCAATTGGCCCGGAAGAGGATATACCTGCCCCGGATTTAAATACTAATATGCAAACTATGGCATGGATGATGGATACGTATAGCATGCAAAAAGGCCATACAATCCTGGGCGTGGTAACAGGCAAACCATTGGTACTGGGGGGTTCCTTAGGAAGAGAAGACGCAACGGGGAGAGGTGTTTTCTATATGGTAGAAGAGTCTGCAAAAGTCAAGGGGACAAAACTAAAAGGGCTGACAGTTGCTATACAGGGATTTGGAAATGTAGGTTCGGTGGCTGCCAGACTACTTTTTGAAAAAGGATGTAAAGTTATTGCGGTAAGCGGGAGTAAAGGAGGAATTTATAATAAAGGTGGCATAAATATTAAAGATTTAATTCAACACATTCAGGAAAACAAAGAAATCGCTGATTTTCACAGCGTTGATACTATAACTAATGAAGAACTTCTTGCATTAGACTGTGATGTCTTAATCCCTGCGGCAATCGAGGGACAAATTAATAAACATAATGTGAATGATATTAAGGCAAAAATAATAGTTGAGGGTGCAAATGGACCAATTACACCTGAAGCGGACATGGTTTTATACGATCGAGATGTGCTTTTGATACCTGATATACTTGCAAATTCAGGAGGCGTAGTCATCTCATATTTTGAATGGGTGCAAGACCTTCAATTCTATTTCTGGAATGAAAGAGAAATACAGCAACGTTTAAAAGAAATGATGGTTAACATATTCAATAGCATTTTGTCGTTATCAGGAGAAAAGAAGATTGATTTGCGAACTGCGTCATGGATGCTTGGTGTTAGCCGTATTTCTGAGGCACATAAGGCCAGGGGCCTGTATCCCTGATACAAGATTGCAATGAGAGGCGAATGAATTATTCAGTAATTTCTTCAATCATTTTTCATCACAACGGAAATGTCATTCACACAGCAGGGAAACGTGATTTGCATAAAAATGGCTGTTATGAAAATAACGGTTGAATTTAGCCGGATACTTGGTATATTCTTTGCGGTAAATGTTTTACGTAAGAGTTTGATTTTACACCGCTTACAGCTTTAATATTAAATAAATGCAGTGGTACTACATTTGCGTAAGTTAGTACTCTGGAAAATTTTACAATTAAATAGAAATTATTTTTTCACATACTATAAATAATGATCTTTTTAAAGAACGGAGGATTTTAGATGGGAAGTTTGCAAATACCTAATAAATCGGCTGCAACCGGGACTAGAACGAGGACAGGAAGAGATGTTCTGCCGCAAAGTGGAATGTGTGTTGTCTGTCTGGATGGATGTCCCGGATACTGTGAGATTGGTTTGTCATCTATGAGGGGCCCGGAGACGATATATCCGATACCATTTGGAAAGAGTACATCGAGCGGTACAAAAGATTATCCGGTAGACTATTCACATTTTAACATTTCGGGAACTGTTGCCAGTCATCACCAGAAAGAGTACGAACAGTTTACAAACGTAAATGTTGAAACACGTCTCGGTAGAGACAAAGGCCTTAAATTAAAATTACCCTTGATCTGTACAGGTTTGGGTTCCACTCAGATAGCTCAGAAACATTTTGCGGATCTCGGGGCCGGTTCTGCCATTTGTGGTACGGGGATAGTAATTGGTGAGAATGTGGTAGGGATGGATGAGACGTCTAAATTTGACAAAGATCATAAAGTTACACAGTGTAAGGAACTTGAAAGAAGGTTTAAATCTTTTAAAGACAATCAGAGGGACGGTTATGGCTTTATTGCCATTCAGGCTAACCCGGAAGATTGGAGATTGGGGGTTCTTGAGTATAGTTTGAATACATTGGGTTCTGATGCCGTTGAATTGAAATGGGGACAGGGCGCTAAGAATATAGGTGGTGAAGTTAAGATTTATAATCTGGAAAAAGCAATACTATTGAAAAAAAGGGGCTACATTGTAATCCCTGACCCGGAAGACAAGGTTGTGCAGAAAGCCTTTAAAACAGGTGCTGTTGAGGGGTTTGAGAGGCATACCAGGGTGAAGGCAATATCAGAGTATCTGCCTAAAGCGATTGATGATTTTGGTAAGCAGGTAGACCACCTGAGACATGCTGGCGCTAAATATGTATTCCTGAAGACAGGTGCATACAGGCCATCTGATCTGGCAAGGGCCATCAAGTTCTGCTCGATTTATAAACTTGACGTTCTAACCATTGACGGCGCTGGCGGAGGGACTGGCATGAGTCCGTGGAGAATGATGAATGAATGGGGGGTGCCGACCGTTTATATTGCCGCTATGACTTATAATTTCTGTAAGAGGCTGGCAGACAGGGGAGAGTATGTGCCGGACATAATTCTTGCAGGTGGACTTACAGCCGAAGATCATATTTATAAATCATTCGCGTTGGCCGCGCCGTTTGTAAAGGCTGTAGGCATGTCTCGATCCACAATCTGTGCTACCATGGTTGGGAATACCAATGGAGAAGCGATTAAGGCCGGTGATATACCAAAACCTGCTTCAGAACATGGCGATTCTGTTGATAAGATTTTCTATTACTCATCAAAGGTCAAAGAGGAATTTGGAAAGGTGACTCCGGGTGTATTGGGTATGTATTCCTATTATGAAAAAATGGCAATGGGTCTTCGACAACTAATGGCCGGATCAAGGAGATTTGACCTCAGTGAAATCGTCAGGGATGACATTTTCGCGTTGACCAGGGAAGCCGCTGATGTTACAGGGATCAATTATATAATGGATTGGGAAAATGAGGCATCAGAAGCAATACTGGATGCATAACTCTTTTACCTGAATTGAGCGATTTTGTAGCCGCAACCTTGAGGTTGCGAAACTTGTGTAGCTTCATCAAATGTAGAGAAACGCAGGCTAAAGTATAAAATAATTTTAAAGGCTGTATAAGGTTTTAAAAGAACCTTACACAGCCTTTTTTTATAACTTGAAATAAAACAAAGAATATTGTAACTTTAGCTCACTGTTAGAAGATGAATAATATCAAGACTCATAAATGAAAGTGAAGGGTTTGGATAAATACCATTCAGCCAACATAGCTAGATTGGTCATCATCCAAAAATCATATCCAATATTAATATAGACTTTGCCCGCGTGGCTCAATGGCAGAGCACGTCACTCGTAATGATGAGATTGGGGGTTCGACTCCCCCCGTGGGCTTTTTTTAACTCTTTTAATATTAGATACTTACTGTTTTCAAAGACCCAAAAAAAGCGTCACCAGACCGTCACCAGAATGAAAAACAATTACCCGACGATGTTAGATCAGAACTAAGAACATCATTGCATCAAATAATGGGTTTAGCAAACTCGCGTTATGAAAATTGCCTTGACTTTGCGGTGAATTATATTAGCATCATATATAGTACACGCCCACATGAGCATTTCAGTATAAGTTGACTTTTTTCAAAAGAAATTTATTTTCCATGATTTTAATCATTTTGTGGGAAATGTACCGATTATATAGACGAGTATATGAGCGATCCCTTAAGTCAGCATTACGAGTACCTTGATGCAATAAATCCTATTGATGGGAATAAATTTACTGTAAAAATAAGTTGTGAACGTATGCAAATTGTTGCTCGCAGAGGAAAGGGACACGTCTATGAAATGGCATATGTTTTGCCTGAAGTATTAATAAAACCGAAAGCCATATTTACAGGTTTACGCAGAGACGAAGATGAACCCATGAAAAGCAACAGTTTTGGATCTCTGTGTTATGTTGGTAGGCCATCAGTAGCTTATATGTCCAATGGACAGCGAGTGGAACCTTGGCCAGACCAAGTTTATTTGGTGTTTGTAAGTGATGAGAATGCTGTCTACAATTGGCGGTGGGAAAAAGCTGACAGTTATGACTTGGATTTGCCTAAAGAACATGATAAACGATTCAAAAGGAGAGCATTGTGATTAATAAGCCAGAAAAGAACTTTGAAGACATAGCGCTCGGATATCTTGACGAAAATATTGAGTTTGAACCTACAGCAACCTATGATGTAGATGGTGACTGTGTGGAGTTTTTGGCCAGACCTGACAGTTTTTATGCTGAACGTATAGATGATTTAGTGACTGTTTATTACAGCCAGGAAACCGATGAGATTATTGGATCGTTAATAAAAGGTGTTTCAAAATATTGTCAAAAACTCAAAGAGAAAATGCCAGGTTTCATTATAGAAATACATGAAGGGTCGATTATGTTAGAGCATTTATTCCTTGCCCGTATGTGGGAAAGTGATATGGAGGAGATGCGGGTTATTGTTTATAAGCAATTACAGGAAGCAGCCGAAAGAACAAATATTCGTGTTCCTATATGTAAAGTGTAGTGGCAACACCAATAAAAGATACTCCTATTTTATCTGGTAAAGATTCAGATCGTTTCTTAAAAAAACCGAAAGAAAATTTAAGTGAAGCGTTATCATTGTTTCTGATTTCTTGTTTTGAACAAGGCACGCTAGCTGACGTTTTAAGAGAATCTGGCCTCATGCCATTACATGCGGCGCCACATACCCCCAAAAAAACAGACAAATCAAAATACATAGACATAGACATTCCTTTTAATATTCAAAGCTCACAAGCATGCCACGCATAACCCCTGTTCGTTGGCAATTTCCTTGAAGAGTGTAAACAATTCATACCTTAAGCCATTCAATAAGCGAATCAGTTCATTATGCGAAGCCGTAAGGCCGCAAAATCCTGCATCACTTCAACAGTTCCGCTCCTTTGCCCCATAATCCAGCTTTACGTTGTCCTGGGCGTTTCTCCGGCCCGGAGGCGGGAAGAAATC